>NZ_APNH01000001.1:0-600000 GCF_040361275.1 Salinisphaera sp. T31B1
CGACGTTTACGTGCGGCTTGTTACGCTCGAATTTGGATTTGGACACGATGCGTTCCTCTTAGGCCTGTTGATTTCGTGTGAGCGCTTCGACAATGTGCGATGGCGCTTGTGCATAGCTGTCGAACTGCATGGTGTAGGTTGCACGCCCCTGGCTCATCGAGCGCAGATCGGTCGCGTAACCGAACATCTCCGACAGCGGCACGGACGCAGACAACTGCTTGCCGGTCGGAATGTCTTCCATGCCCTTCAGGTTGCCGCGACGGCGATTCAGATCGCCCATCACGTCGCCCATGTAGTCTTCGGGCGTCACCACCTCGACATCCATCATCGGCTCAAGCAGAACAGCCGACGCCTTGCGGGCGCCGTCCTTAAATGCCATCGAGCCGGCGATCTTGAACGCGGACTCGTTGGAGTCGACGTCATGATAGGAGCCGTCGTAGAGAGTGACCTTGATATCGACCATCGGATACCCGGCGACCACGCCGTTCTGCATGGCCTCCTGAATGCCCTTATCGACCGCGCCAATGTATTCCTTCGGCACGACGCCGCCCGTAATGGCGTTGACGAACTCGTAGCCCGCGCCGGCCTCTTCCTGCGGCGCGATGCGCAGATAGACATGACCGTACTGACCGCGACCGCCGGACTGACGAACGAACTTGCCTTCCTGTTCGACTTCCTTGCGGATGGTTTCGCGGTAGGCCACCTGAGGCGCACCGACATTGGCTTCGACGCCGAACTCACGCTTCATGCGGTCGACGATGATCTCGAGATGGAGCTCACCCATACCGGAGATGATCGTCTGCGAGGTCTCTTCGTCGGTACGCACACGGAAGGACGGATCCTCCTGCGCGAGCTTCGACAGCGCCACGCCCATCTTCTCCTGGTCGGATTTCGTCTTGGGCTCCACGGCGACGGCGATCACCGGCTCCGGGAACTCCATACGCTCGAGAATGACCTGCGAATCCGGGGCGCACAGCGTATAGCCGGTCGTAACGTTCTTGAGTCCCACGACCGCGGCGATATCGCCAGCGCGGATTTCCTTGATCTCTTCACGGGTGTTGGAGTGCATCTGCAACAGACGGCCGACGCGCTCCTTCTTGTTCTCGATCGGGTTGTACACCGCGTCACCCGACGACAGCACGCCGGAGTAGACACGAATGAACGACAGCGAACCGACGAACGGGTCCGTGGCGATCTTGAACACCAGAGCCGCAAAAGGCTCTTCGTCACTCGCGCCGCGCTCGATCGCCTTGTCCGGATCGTTGGCATCAACGCCCTTGATCGCCGGCACTTCGGTCGGCGCGGGCAGATAATCGATGACCGCGTCGAGCATCGCCTGCACGCCTTTGTTCTTGAAGGCCGTGCCACAGATAGTCAGCGTGATCTCGTTGTTGATCGTACGCTTGCGCAGACCCGCCTTGATCTCGTCGGTGGTCAGCTCACCGTTCTCGAGGTACTTCTCCATGAGCTCTTCGTCGGCTTCCGCCGCGGCTTCGATCATTTCTTCGCGGTACTTCTCCGCGTCGGCCTGAAGATGCTCGGGGATGTCACGCGCCTCGAACGTCCGGCCCGCATCCTCTTCATTCCAGTAGATCGCCTGCATGCGAATCAGGTCGACCACGCCTTCGAATTCGTCTTCGGCGCCGATCGGCAGCTGGATCGTGATGGGCGTGGACGCCAGACGCGTACGCATCATTTCCAGACAGCGCCAGTAGTCGGCACCCAGCTTGTCCATCTTGTTGACGAACACGATCCGCGGCACGTGGTACTTGTTCGCCTGGCGCCACACCGTTTCAGTCTGCGGCTCGACGCCAGCGTTGGCGTCAAGCACGCACACCGCACCGTCGAGCACGCGCAGACTACGTTCGACCTCGATGGTGAAGTCGACGTGGCCGGGAGTATCGATGATGTTGATCCGGTATTGCTCCGGATACTGTTGCTCCATACCCTGCCAGAAACAGGTGGTCGCGGCAGACGTGATGGTGATGCCGCGCTCCTGCTCCTGGGCCATCCAATCCATCACGGCGGCGCCGTCGTGCACTTCGCCCATCTTGTGGGAAATGCCCGTGTAGTACAGGACGCGTTCGGTCGTGGTCGTCTTGCCGGCATCGATATGCGCCATGATGCCGATGTTGCGATAACGCTCGAGGGGGTGTTTGCGGGCCATGTGAATGCTGTCTCTTTGGCTTCTTGCGAAATGGGTCGCGCGAAAAGGTCGCGCGGCTACCAGCGAAAGTGCGAGAAGGCCTTATTGGCGTCGGCCATGCGATGCGTGTCCTCACGCTTCTTGACGGCCGCACCCCGATGCTCGGACGCATCGATGAGCTCGCCGGCCAGGCGCTGCGCCATGGAATGTTCGCCGCGCTTGCGCGCCGCATCGATCACCCAGCGCATGGCCAGCGTGGTACGACGTACCGCGCGCACCTCGATCGGCACCTGATAGGTCGCACCACCGACACGACGCGACTTGACCTCGACAGCCGGGCGCACGTTGTCCAGCGCCTCCTCGAGTACTTCCAGCGGCTCGTCCGTACCCTTTTTGGTACCGATCTGGGTCAGCGCGCCGTAGACGATCGCCTCGGCTTTCGACTTCTTGCCATCTTCCATGATCATGTTCATGAACTTGGCCAGGAGCTCGCTGTGATAACGCGGATCGGGAAGGATTTCGCGACGCGGCGCGGATGCACGACGGGACATAAGCTAGATTTCCGTATTCGTTTGGACGGGTGCGCGAGGTCTAGGACTTCGGCTTTTTGGCGCCGTACTTGGAACGACCCTGGCGACGCGCTTCGACGCCCGAGGCGTCCAGCGCACCACGCACCGTGTGATAGCGCACACCGGGCAAATCCTTGACACGACCGCCACGGATGAGCACGACCGAGTGCTCCTGAAGATTGTGGCCTTCGCCGCCGATATAGCTGGCGACCTCGTAGCCATTGGTCAGCCGCACGCGCGCGACCTTACGCAGCGCGGAGTTCGGCTTTTTCGGCGTCGTGGTGTACACGCGCGTGCACACGCCGCGACGCTGAGGACAGCCCTGCAGCGCGGGGACGTCATTCTTCTGGCGCTTGTCTTTGCGGCCCTTGCGGACCAATTGGTTGACCGTAGACACGTCGTCACCCTGCTCGATCGATGAAAAAAACAAGGCAGTCCGACACAAGCCGGACTGCCGATAGAGGACGGCGGATACTAATGGTGGCAGACCCGGCTGTCAAGGCCGAGCCCGCCACCGCAGTATCACGCCGAATCTTCGTTGGTCGACTCCGCCTCGGAGACGTCCGGTTCGACCGGCGCCGGCTCGGCGGGCTTGGGCGTGAGCGGCCCATGCAGATCCAGCGGACCCATCCGTTCGCGACGACGCTGCTCATGGTATGCCAGCCCCGTACCAGCCGGGATCAGGCGGCCCACGATGACGTTCTCTTTCAGGCCGCGAAGGTCGTCCCGTGCGCCCCGTACGGCGGCTTCTGTCAGCACGCGCGTGGTTTCCTGGAACGACGCCGCCGAGATGAACGACTCCGTCGACAGACTCGCCTTGGTGATGCCCAGCAACAACCGCTCGTAGGTCGCCGGGATCTCGCCCTTGGCTTCCACACGACGATTCTCGGCCAGCAGTGTCTGGTACTCGGTCTGCTCGCCCTGCAGAAAGGAGGTGTCACCGGCATCGGTGATTTCCACCCGGCGCAGCATCTGACGCACGATCACCTCGATGTGCTTGTCGTTGATGCGTACGCCCTGCAGACGGTAGACGTCCTGAATTTCCTTGACCAGATAGTCAGCCAGCTTGGCGATGCCCTGCAGGCGCAGGATATCGTGCGGCATGGGCTCGCCGTCGGAGATGATTTCGCCCTTCTCGACGTGCTCACCCTCGAACACGTTGATCTGGCGCCACTTCGGAATCAGGATCTCGTTCTCATACCCGTCCGAATCGACGATCTTGAGACGCTGCTTGCCCTTGGTCGCCTCGCCGAAGCGAATGGTACCGGCGGCCTCGGCAAGGATTGCCGGAACCTTGGGCTTGCGAGCCTCGAACAGGTCCGCCACGCGCGGCAGACCACCCGTGATGTCGCGCGTCTTGGACGACTCCTGCGGAATACGGGCCGTGACGTCACCGACCACGACTTCCTGCCCGTCCTCGACCACGACGATCGCCTTGGGCGGCAGACTGTAGGCGGCCGGGATTTCCGTGCCCGGGAAGTTCAGCTCGTTGCCGTCATTGTCGATCAGCTTGATGACCGGACGCAGATCCTTGTTCGCCGAACCACGCGACTTGGGTTCGGTGACCACCAGCGTCGACACGCCGGTGATCTCGTCAATCTCGCGCTGAACCGTTACACCCTCGATGAACTCCTCGAACTTCACCTTACCGGCGACTTCCGAGATGATCGGATGGGTATGCGGGTCCCAGTCGGCCAGACGGGCGCCAGCATCCACCTGGTCGCCTTCGGCGACGTGCAGACGGGCCCCGTAAGGGATCTTGTAGCGCTCCTTCTCACGGTAGTTCTCGTCCATGACACCGATCTCGCCGGAGCGCGACACGGCCACGAGATGGCCGCCCTCGGCGTGCTCGACGGTTTTGATGTTATGGAGCTTGACCGTACCGGCGGTCTTGACCTCCACACCATCGGCCGAGACCGCACGGGAGGCCGCACCACCCACGTGGAAGGTGCGCATGGTCAGCTGCGTGCCTGGCTCGCCGATCGACTGGGCGGCGATGACGCCCACCGATTCGCCGATCGAAACCTGCTCGCCGCGAGCCAGATCACGCCCGTAACACTGGGCACAGACGCCGAAGTCAGCCTCACAGGTAATGGGACTGCGTACATGGACCTCGTCGATGGAGTTGGTCTCCAGCAGCTCGACTTCCTTTTCGGCCAGCAGAGTGCCGGCATCGAGCAGGGTATGGTTGGTGGCCGGGTCCACTACATCCGAGGCCAGCACGCGGCCGAGCACGCGCTCGCGCAACGGCTCGACCACATCGCCGCCTTCGACGATCGGGTACATCATGATGCCCTTGTCGGTGCCGCAATCGTGATCGGTGATCACGACGTCCTGCGACACGTCGACCAGGCGGCGCGTCAGGTAACCCGAGTTGGCCGTCTTCAAGGCAGTATCGGCCAGGCCTTTACGCGCACCGTGCGTGGAGATGAAGTACTGGAGTACGTTCAGACCCTCGCGGAAGTTCGCGGTAATCGGCGTTTCGATAATCGAGCCATCCGGCTTGGCCATCAGGCCGCGCATGCCGGCCAGCTGACGGATCTGGGCGGCACTACCTCGCGCGCCCGAATCGGCCATCATGAAAATCGAATTGAAGGATGTCTGATCGACCGCCACGCCTTCGGCGTCGGTGACTTCGTCGGTGCCAAGCTTTTCCATCATCGCGTTGGCGATCTGCTCGTTGGCACGGGACCAGATATCGATGACCTTGTTATACCGCTCGCCCTGGGTCACGAGACCGGAGGTGTACTGATCTTCGATCTCCTTGACTTCGTCTTCGGCGCGCGCGAGCACGGTGCCCTTTTCTTCCGGGATCACCATGTCGCCGACGGCAATCGAAATGCCGGCCTTGGTCGACATACGGAAACCCGTGTACATCAGCTGGTCTGCGAACACCACCGTGTCCTTCAAGCCGACGTTCCGGTAGCTGGAGTTGATCACCTCGGCAACCGTCTTTTTGCCCAGTTCCCGGTTGATCAACTCAAACGGCAGACCCTTCGGCAAGATTTCCGACAGCAGCGCACGGCCCACCGTGGTGTCCACGATATGCGTGATCGGCGTCTGATGGCCGTCCTCGTCGACTTCCGTGTCCTGGATCCGCACCTTCACATGCGCCTGCAGATCAACCTGCTGGGCGTCATAGGCCCGATAGACCTCGGAGACATCGGCAAAAGTCATCCCCTCGCCGAGCGCGTTGACGCGCGAGCGAGTCATCCAGTACAGGCCCAGCACGACGTCCTGGGTGGGCACGATGATCGGCGCACCGGAGGCGGGCGACAGGATGTTGTTCGACGCCATCATCAGCACGCGCGCTTCCAGCTGCGCCTCGATGGACAGCGGGACGTGCACGGCCATCTGATCGCCGTCGAAGTCGGCGTTGAAGGCAGTACAGACCAGCGGATGCAGCTGGATCGCCTTGCCTTCAATCAGCACCGGCTCGAACGCCTGGATACCCAGACGATGCAGGGTCGGCGCACGGTTGAGCATGACCGGATGCTCGCGGATGACTTCCTCGAGCATGTCCCAGACTTCCGGCTCTTCACGCTCGACCATCTTCTTGGCGGCCTTGATCGTGGAGGCGAGCTCCAGACGCTGCAGGCGCGAATAGATGAACGGCTTGAACAGCTCCAGCGCCATCTTCTTGGGCAGACCGCACTGGTGCAGCTTGAGCGTCGGGCCGACCACGATGACCGAACGGCCCGAGTAGTCGACACGCTTGCCGAGCAGGTTCTGACGGAAACGGCCCTGCTTGCCCTTGATCATGTCGGCCAGCGACTTGAGCGGGCGGCGGTTGGACCCGGTGATCGCACGGCCGCGACGGCCGTTGTCGATCAGCGCATCCACCGATTCCTGCAGCATGCGCTTTTCGTTGCGCACGATGATGTCCGGCGCGTTGAGCTCCAGCAGACGCCGCAGACGGTTGTTGCGGTTGATCACGCGACGATACAGATCGTTGAGATCCGAGGTCGCGAACCGCCCGCCATCCAGCGGCACCAGCGGACGCAGGTCCGGCGGCAGCACCGGCAGCACGCGCATGATCATCCATTCGGCCTTGTTGCCCGACTGCTGGAAGTACTCCAGCAGCTTCAGGCGCTTGCCAAGACGCTTGATCTTGGTCGCCGAACCGGTGGCCGACAACTCTTCGCGCATGCGCTGAGCTTCGGCGGCCATGTCCATGTTCTTGAGGATATCGAGCACGGCCTCGGCGCCCATCTTGGCGTCGAATTCATCGCCGTACTGCTCGACCGTATCCAGATACTCTTCTTCCGAGAGCAGCGAATTCGGCTCGAGCGGCGTCATCCCGGGGTCGGTGACCACGTAGGCCTCGAAATACAGCACGCGCTCGATCGCTCGCAGCGGCATGTCCAGCAGCAGACCGATACGGGACGGCAGGCTTTTGAGGAACCAGATATGGGCGACCGGCGACGCCAGGTCGATATGACCCATGCGCTCGCGACGAACCTTGGTCTGGGTGACCTCGACGCCGCATTTCTCGCAGATCACGCCGCGGTGCTTCATGCGCTTGTACTTGCCGCACAGGCACTCGTAGTCCTTGACCGGGCCGAAGATCCGGGCACAGAACAGACCGTCGCGTTCGGGCTTGAACGTACGGTAATTGATGGTCTCGGGCTTCTTGACCTCACCGAACGACCACGAACGGATCGTCTCGGGCGAGGCCAGGCCAATCTTGATGGCGTCGAACTCTTCGACGTCTTCGGCGCTCTTGAACAGATTCAGCAGATCTTTCATGTCCTACTCCGGATCGTGAGGGGCTACGCAGGTCACACGACGATGGGCACCGTCGCGAACGGCCCGGCCAGGCCGGGCCGTCGCACCCGTCACTAATCGTCTTCCTCGAGTTCGATATTCAGGCCGAGCGAACGGATTTCCTTGGTCAGCACGTTGAACGACTCCGGCATGCCGGCATGCATCTGGTGATCGCCGTCGACGATGTTCTTGTACATGCGGGTACGACCCGTCACATCGTCCGACTTCACCGTGAGCATTTCCTGGAGCGTGTACGCCGCGCCATAAGCCTGCAGTGCCCAGACCTCCATCTCGCCGAAGCGCTGGCCGCCGAACTGCGCCTTGCCGCCCAGCGGCTGCTGGGTGACCAGGGAGTACGGGCCGGTCGAGCGGGCATGCATCTTGTCGTCGACCAGATGGTTGAGCTTGAGCATGTACATATAGCCGACCGTGACCGGACGCTGGAACTGCTCGCCGGTCCGCCCGTCGATCAACGTCGCCTGGCCGGATTCGGGCAGGCCCGCCAGCTTAAGCAGGGCCCGGATCTCGTCCTCGTTGGCCCCGTCGAACACCGGGGTGGCCGTGGGCATGCCGCCCACCAGATTGCCGGCCAGGGTGAGCATCTCGTCGTCGTTGAGGCTGTCGATGTCTTCCTGGGCGCCACCTTCGGTGTAATACGCCTTCTTCAGGAACTCGCGAATCTCGCCGACGGCCTTCTGCTGCTCGAGCATTTCGCCCACACGCAGCCCGATACCGCGTGCCGCCCAGCCCAGATGCGTCTCCAGCACCTGACCGATGTTCATGCGCGACGGCACACCCAGCGGGTTGAGCACGATATCGGCGGGGGTGCCGTCTTCCAGATACGGCATATCCTCGACCGGCACGATCTGCGAAATCACGCCCTTGTTGCCATGGCGGCCGGCCATCTTGTCGCCGGGCTGGACCCGACGCTTGACTGCCAGATAGACCTTGACCATCTTCAGCACGCCCGGCGCGAGCTCGTCGCCCTGGGTGATCTTCTCCTTCTTCGAGGTGAAACGACGCTCGAAGTCGGCCTTCTGATCCTTGAGCCGTTGTGCGATGGCTTCCAGCTGGGACTGGGCCGACTCATCGGCCAGACGGATATCGAACCACTTGCCGCGATCCAGACCGTCCAGATAGTCGGCCGTGATCTTCGCATCAGCCTTGAGCTTGTTCGGGCCGCCGTCGGCGACCTGACCCAGCAGCATGGAGCGCAGACGATCGAACAGATCGTCTTCGAAGATACGCTGTTGATCGGCCAGATCCTGGCGTACCTCGCTGAGCTCGTCTTCCTCGATAGACAGGGCACGTGCGTCCTTCTCGACGCCGTCGCGCGTGAACACACGCACATCGATGACCGTACCATCCATGCCCGGCGGCACCCGCTGCGAAGAGTCCTTCACGTCGGATGCCTTCTCGCCGAAGATGGCCCGTAGGAGCTTTTCCTCCGGGGTGAGCTGGGTCTCGCCCTTCGGCGTGACCTTGCCCACGAGAATATCTCCGGCCTTGACCTCGGCGCCGATGTAGGCGATGCCCGACTCGTCCAGTTTGCCCAGCGCGGACTCGTTCACGTTCGGGATGTCCGACGTGATCTCTTCCGGCCCGAGCTTGGTCTCGCGCGCGACGCAGGTCAGCTCCTCGATGTGCACCGAGGTGAAGCGGTCTTCCTCGACCACGCGCTCCGAAATCAGGATCGAATCCTCGAAGTTGTAGCCATGCCAGGGCATGAAGGCGACCAGCAGGTTCTGACCCAGCGCGAGCTCGCCCATATCGGTCGACGGCCCGTCGGCGAGCACGTCGCCGCGCTGGATCCGATCGCCCGGCTTGACCAACGGCTTCTGGTTGAGACACGTGTTCTGGTTCGAACGCGTGTACTTGACCATGTTGTAGATATCGACACCGGCCTCGTCGGCGGACGTCTCTTCGTCATAGACACGCACCACGACACGCGAAGCGTCGACCTTGTCGACCACGCCGCCGCGGCGCGCGGTGACCGCGTTGCCGGAGTCGATCGCCAGCTTGCGCTCGATACCGGTACCCACCAACGGCTTATCGGCACGCAGGCACGGTACGGCCTGGCGCTGCATGTTCGAACCCATCAGCGCACGGTTGGCGTCGTCGTGCTCGATGAAGGGCACCAGCGAAGCGGCCACCGACAGAATCTGCTTCGGGCTGACGTCCATGTACTGGACGCGGTCCGGAGAGGCCATCGTGAACTCGTTGAGATGACGGCAGGAGACCAGCTCGTCGACCAGCGCGCCGGACTCGTCGACGCGAGCGTTGGCCTGGGCGATGACATACCGGCCTTCCTCGATCGCCGACAGGTACTCCACCTCGTCGATCGCCTTGCCGTCCACGACCTTGCGATAGGGCGTTTCCAAAAACCCGTATTCGTTAGTCCGCGAGTAGACCGAAAGGGAGTTGATCAGACCGATGTTCGGGCCTTCCGGTGTCTCGATCGGGCAGATACGGCCATAGTGGGTCGGATGTACGTCGCGCACTTCGAAGCCGGCACGCTCACGGGTCAGACCACCCGGCCCGAGCGCGGACACGCGGCGTTTGTGCGTGACCTCGGACAGCGGATTGTTCTGATCCATGAACTGCGACAGCTGCGACGAACCGAAGAATTCCTTGACCGCGGCCGCAACTGGCTTGGCGTTGATCAGGTCCTGGGGCATCAGGCCTTCGGATTCGGCGATCGACAAGCGCTCGCGCACTGCACGCTCGACACGCACCAGACCGGTACGGAAAGCGTTTTCTGCCATCTCACCCACCGAGCGCACTCGACGGTTGCCCAGATGATCGATATCGTCGGTCGTGCCCACGCCGTTGCGGATCGACACCAGCTCGCGAAGCACCGCAATGATGTCTTCCTTGGAAAGCACCGATTCACCGGTGGCCTCCTCGCGGCCCAGACGGCGATTGAACTTCATGCGACCCACGGCCGACAGGTCGTAGCGATCCGGATTGAAGAACAGGTTTTCGAACAGGTTCTCGGCCGAATCCTTCGTGGGCGGCTCGCCCGGACGCATCATGCGGTAGATCTCGACCAGTGCTTCAAGCGGCGTGGTCGATGGGTCGACCATCAGCGTGCTCGAAATATACGGACCGTGATCCAGATCGTTGACGTACAGCGTGGGCACGTCCTTGATGCCGGCCATGCGCAGCGCATCGACCAGCTCCTCGGTCAGTTCGGTATTGGCGGCGGCCAGTTCCTCACCGGTATCGGTGTCGATGATCGCGCGCGCCAGGATCTTGCCCACAAGATAGTTCTCGGGAACTTCCAGCTTGTCGACGCCGGCCTCCTCGAGCTTCTTGATATGGCGCACGGTGATACGACGGCCTTCCTCGACCACCACATCGTTGCCCGCCTTGATGTCGAAAGTAGCGGTCTCGCCGCGCAGCCGCTCGGGCACGAGTTCCATTTCCACGCCCTTGTCGGACAGATGGAACATGTTGGTCTCGTGAAAGATCTCGAGCATCTGCTCGGTGTCATAACCGAGCGCGCGCAGGAGGATCGTCGCCGGCAGCTTGCGGCGACGGTCGATACGCACGTAGACGTTGTCCTTCGGGTCGAACTCGAAGTCCAGCCACGACCCGCGATAGGGAATCACGCGCGCGGAATAAAGATACTTGCCCGAGCTGTGCGTCTTGCCGCGGTCGTGATCGAAGAACACGCCGGGGCTGCGATGCAGCTGATTGACGATGACACGCTCGGTGCCGTTGATGATGAAGGTGCCGGTGTCGGTCATGAGCGGCATTTCGCCCATGTAGACTTCCTGCTCCTTGATATCCTTGACCGGCTTGGGGTTGGCCTTGCTGTCCTTATCGTAGATGATCAGACGCACGGTGACCCGCAGCGGCGCCGAGTAGATCATGCCGCGAACACGGCATTCCTTCTCATCGAAGACAGGCTCGCCCAGACGGTAGCTGACATACTCCAGGGCAGCACTACCCGAATGGCTGGCCATCGGGAACACCGACGAGAACGCCGCATGAAGGCCGGCGAGCGCGCGCTTTTCGGGATTGAGATCCTTCTGCAGGAACTGCCGGTACGAATCGATCTGGGTTGCCAGCAGGAACGGCATCTCCAGAACGGACGGCTGTTTTGCAAAGTCCTTGCGGATGCGTTTTTTCTCGGTAAACGAGTAGGCCATGTCACTCAACCCTCTGGTTGGACTTACCACGAAACGGCTTCAAGTTTTCGTGGCCGGATAGCGCGCGCGGCGAGCAGCGGCAACGGGAAAAGGCCGGCAGCGTTGCCGCTACCAGCCATTCTCCCAGATGCGTCAAGTTATTGCGTAATGCAATATCTTTTCGCTACCTGCCTTACTTGAGCTCGACCTTGGCGCCGGCTTCTTCAAGCTTGGTCTTCATCTCTTCGGCTTCGGCCTTGTCGACGCCTTCCTTCAGAGTGGCAGGCGCGGACTCGACCATTTCCTTGGCTTCCTTGAGGCCCAGACCGGTGATCGCACGGACCGCCTTAATCGCGGAGACCTTGTTGTCCCCGAAGCTGGCCAGCACGACATCGAACTCGGTCTGCTCTTCGGCAGCGGCGGCTTCGCCGCCGGCAGCGCCACCAGCGGCCACGGCCACCGGCGCAGCGGCGGACACGCCGAACTTCTCTTCCATCATCTCGACGAGCTCGACGACGTCCATCACGGACATCTCGGAGATCGCTTCGAGTACTTCTTCCTTGGTTGCAGCCATCATAGACTCCTAATACGTTTGGGGCCGACAGGCCCGATTCAAATACTTCAAGCAGCCTGCTTTTCGTCGCGGACTGCGGCCACGGTACGGCTGAGTTTGGCGACCGGCTCGCGGGTGGTGCGGGTCAGCTTCTCGATGGGTGCCTTCATGGCACGCATCAGCTGAGCCAGCGCCTCGTCACGAGTCGGCAGCTTGGCCAGGCGATCGAGCTGCTCGCCGGGCAGCAGCTGCCCGTTGAACGAAATCGCCGTAACCTTAAGGGCGTCGTTGGACTTGCGAAATTCGCTGACCACACGTGCCGCCGAACCCGGATCTTCCAGAGAGAACCCCAGAATCACCGGCCCGACGAACGCATCGCTCATGCATTCGTAGTCCGTGCCCTTCAATGCCAGCTTGGCCAGATTGTTCTTGATGACCTTCAAATACGCTCCGCCCTGGCGGGCGTTCACGCGAAGGGCATCCATCTGACCGGCCGTGAGACCGCGGTATTCCGCAAGCACTGCGGAATGCGCGCGCGTCGCCACGTCACTGACTTCTGCCACCATGGCCTGCTTGGCTTGAAAACTCATGGCCATAGTCATCACTCCTAGACATACCGACAGACAATCTGCCGGAGGATTGATCGGGCTCGCCGGAACGAACCCTTTCTCGACGACTGCCGCTCTCGCCGGCGAACCGGATCGAACGGCTTACGTCATCTGCGTAGGCTGGCGTCGTCGCCTTTAAGGGCCGAAACCTTCGGCCCGCCTAACGGTCTTTGACGACGCAGCCACCTAATGGAGCTGACTGCGCTGCAAAGAACTCGGTTGCCACGCCGGCACGCCTACGACGCGCCGGCAAATGTGGCTTATGCCGCAGTAGTCGCACCCGGATCCACGGCAAGGCCCGGACCCATGGTGGTCGACAGCGACACTTTCTTGAAATACACACCCTTGGCGTTGGCCGGCTTGGCCTTTTTCAGATCTGCGATCAGCGCATTCAGATTCTCGATCAACGCCTGGTTGTCGAAGCTCGTCTTGCCGATCGCACAATGAATGATGCCGGCCTTGTCGGTACGGTACTGCACCTGACCCGCCTTGGCATTGCGCACTGCGGTTTCGACATCGGCTGTGACCGTGCCTGTCTTCGGGTTCGGCATCAGGCCTTTCGGACCCAGAATCTGACCCAGACGGCCCACGACGGGCATAGCATCCGGCGTGGCCACGACCACGTCGAAATTGATCTCACCAGCCTGGACCTGCTCGGCCAGGTCGTTCAGACCCACGACGTCGGCACCGGCGGCGGTTGCCTTGTCGGCGTTTTCACCCTGGGTGAACACGGCGACACGCACGCTCTTGCCGGTGCCATTGGGCATGACGGTCGAACCGCGAACGTTCTGATCCGATTTGCGCGCGTTCACGCCCAGGTTGACGGCAACTTCGACCGACTCCTGGAACTTCGCGCTGGCCAGCTTCTTCAGCAGTTCGAGCGCCTCCTCGACCGGATATACCTTGACCGGGTCGATCTGCTCGCGGATGGCCGCCTTGCGCTTGGACATTTTCGCCATGACTTAGCCCTCCACCTTGATGCCCATGGAACGGGCACTGCCGGAAATGATGCGGACCGCTGCGTCCATATCGGCCGCATTGAGATCCGGCCATTTGGTCTCGGCGATCTCTTCGACCTGCGCACGGGTCACGGTACCGACCTTGTCTCGCAGCGGATCGGCCGCGCCGGACTTGATGTTCGCGGCCTTCTTGAGAAGGATCGCCGCCGGCGGGGTCTTCTTGATGAACGAGAAGCTGCGGTCTGAGAACACGGTGATCACCACCGGCGTCGGCAGACCCGGCTCCATGTCCTGCGTCTCGGCGTTGAACGCCTTGCAGAACTCCATGATGTTGACGCCGTGCTGACCCAGGGCCGGACCCACGGGCGGGCTCGGATTGGCCTTGCCGGCCGGGATCTGCAGCTTGATATAGCCTGCAATCTTCTTAGCCATGACTACTCCTTCAGGTTCTGACGCCGCGGGCCTGACCCGGGCTCCCTGTGATGATTGAAATCGCTACCCGCCGCACGACGGACAACGGCACACATGCAACGCGCTGACGCGACGCTAGCTTTTCTCGACCTGATCGAACTCCAGGTCGACGGGCGTCGAACGCCCGAAGATCGTGACCGCCACGCGCAGACGGTTCTTCTCGTAGTTGACTTCCTCGACCACGCCGTTGAAATCGGCGAACGGGCCGTCGATGACGCGCACTTCCTGGCCGGGCTCGAACACGGTCTTGGGCCGCGGCTTTTCGACAGATTCCTCGACCCGATTGAGAATCTGGTCGGCCTCGGCATCGGAGATCGGCGCCGGCCGGTCAGCCGTTCCGCCGATGAAGCCGAGCACGCGCGGCACGCCCTTGACCAGATGCCAGGTGTCGTCGTTCATCTCCATGTGCACGAGCACATATCCGGGGAAGAACTTGCGTTCAGTCGTCCGGCGCTGGCCGTCCTTGATCTCGACGACCTCTTCGGTCGGCACGAGAATGTCGCCGAAGTAGTCTTCCATGCCGTGGCGGGCAGCGTGCTCCTTGAGAGAGTCGCGCACCTTCTTCTCGTACTGCGAGAAGGCGTGAACCACATACCAATGCTTGGCCATAAGTTTCTGCCTTGCGCGCCTAGACGCGACCGGTAAGCAAAGTGACAGCCCATGCCAGCACGATATCAAGCGCCCAGATGAAGATCGCCAGAATCAGCACGACCACCACGACCATGAGCGTTGTCTGCACGGTTTCGCGCCGCGTCGGCCAGACCATGCGACGCATCTCGGTGCGCGCGCCCAGACAGTAGGACCACGCCGATTTGCCGACAGCGGTCTGCAACGCGATGAGCACCGCCACCACGACGCCGCCCAGCAGACCCAGCACGCGCACCACGTCGGTGTGCGCGGTGAAGTAGTAGTAGCCGACCATGCTTGCCAGCAGCACGGCAATGGCGAGCCATAGCAGCGCCGTATCGAGCACTGAACTCGTACGTTGTTCTTGGGTTGCCATCGACGATTCGACCGAAAAAAGGAACGATTTCGCTTCGCGTGGCAGGCCAGGAGGGACTCGAACCCCCAACCTGCGGTTTTGGAGACCGCTGCTCTGCCAATTGAGCTACTGGCCTAAGCGCGAAACTTTATCGCCCGCGAAAAAGGACGGCGGATGTTATCACAGATTTGCCGTTTGACAACTGCGTGCGACACCCATGTGTCGCAGACGACAAGGCCGCAGGCGTCATCGGCTGTGCCGATGACGCCTGCGGCCCGATCGGACCCGCTACGATTCTATGCCGTGATCTTGGTAACGACGCCGGCACCGACGGTGCGGCCGCCTTCACGAATGGCGAAGCGCAGGCCTTCTTCCATCGCGATCGGGTGGATCAGCTCCACATTCATCGTG
Organism: Salinisphaera sp. T31B1; assembly: GCF_040361275.1. NCBI lineage: Bacteria > Pseudomonadati > Pseudomonadota > Gammaproteobacteria > Salinisphaerales > Salinisphaeraceae > Salinisphaera > Salinisphaera sp. T31B1. The sequence goes on from NZ_APNH01000001.1 coordinate 15,603, forward strand.
ACGTTGTCACCCGGCATCACCATCTCGGTGTCCGCCGGCAGCTCACAGGCGCCCGTGACGTCCGTGGTGCGGAAGTAGAACTGCGGGCGGTAGCCCTTGAAGAACGGCGTGTGACGGCCGCCTTCTTCTTTCTTCAGCACGTACACTTCGCACTCGAACTTGGTGTGCGGGGTGATGCTGCCCGGCTTGGCCAGCACCTGACCGCGCTCGATGTCTTCGCGCTTGGTGCCGCGCAGCAGCACGCCGATGTTGTCGCCGGCCTGACCCTGGTCGAGCAGACGACGGAACATTTCGACGCCCGTGACGGTGGTCTTGGTCGTGGGGTTGATGCCCACGATCTCGATCTCGTCGCCGACGTTGACGATGCCGCGCTCCACACGGCCGGTGGCCACCGTGCCACGACCGGAGATCGAGAACACGTCTTCGACCGGCATCAGGAACGCGCCGTCCACGGCACGCTCGGGCTCCGGAATGAATTCGTCCATGGCGCGCACGAGCTTGGCGATGGCTTCCGTGCCGAATTCGCCTTCGTCGCCTTCCAGTGCCTTGAGCGCGCTGCCGATGATCACCGGCGTGTCGTCGCCGGGGAACTCGTAGGCGTCGAGCAGCTCGCGCACTTCCATTTCCACCAGCTCGAGCAGCTCTTCGTCATCGACCATGTCGGCCTTGTTCAGGAACACGACGATATGCGGAACACCGACCTGACGCGAAAGCAGGATGTGCTCTCGGGTCTGGGGCATCGGGCCGTCGGCGGCACTCACCACCAGGATCGCGCCGTCCATCTGGGCGGCACCCGTGATCATGTTCTTGACGTAGTCGGCGTGACCCGGGCAGTCCACGTGCGCGTAGTGACGCGCTTCACTTTCGTATTCGACGTGCGACGTCGAAATCGTGATACCACGCGCCTTCTCTTCCGGCGCCTTGTCGATCATGTCGAACGCCGACAGCTCCGAACCGAACAAACGGTTCGAGACCACCGTCAACGCGGCCGTCAAAGTCGTCTTGCCATGGTCGACGTGACCAATCGTGCCGACGTTTACGTGCGGCTTGTTACGCTCGAATTTGGATTTGGACATTGCTCGCCTTTCGTCTTGGTTGCCGTGGATTATCGAGCCGCGCGCATCGCACGCTACGCCTCTTCGCCCGCGGCCTCGGCATGTTCGACCGCGACGCCGACCTTTCGATCGGCGAATAGTGGAGCCCATGACCGGACTTGAACCGGTGACCTCTTCCTTACCAAGGAAGTGCTCTACCGCTGAGCTACATGGGCCTAAATCGTCAAGCGCATCGCGATGCGCAAACTGGAGCGGGCGACCGGGATCGAACCGGCATCATCAGCTTGGAAGGCTGAGGTTCTACCATTGAACTACGCCCGCGCTGTCAACCGCTTAATTCTCGCCACACCCGGCGCTGCCTCGAAGAGCGCTGCCTGGGGTGGCGATGCACCCGCAAAACCGTGCCTATGCAAAGCCGCTCACGAGAACGCTCCAGGGAGGAGGATCATTCGGCGCTGCCGCCTCGTCGAACCCCTGTCGGCTCGGACACCTCCTACAACCCTCACGTACTCAAAACCGCCTGATGAAGCCGCTCGAATCTTGCGAGTTTCAGATTTTATGGTGGAGGGAGGAGGATTATTCGACGCTTCGCGTCTCACCCTGCGGGCCGGTCGCGTACCGCGACCCTTCTCGGTCGCTTCGCGCCCTCGTCGAACCTCTATCGGTTCGAACCCTCCTCGGTCCGGCTTTTCACTCGCCGCGACCACCAGTCCTTATCTTCCTGCTGCGATGTATCAAATGGTGGAGGGAGGAGGATTCGAACCTCCGAAGGCTGAGCCGACAGATTTACAGTCTGTTCCCTTTGACCGCTTGGGTATCCCTCCACAATCGAGCCGCGCATTGTTGGGAATCACGGGCCGAATGTCAACCGCTAATCGACAACCGCAAGGTTGCGGATGCCCGTATCATGACTACAACCGACCCGCCCGTCACGAACGCCCAAGAGAAGGCGCCATGGACATCAAGCAATTACAGTATCTTGTGGCGCTCGCCGAGGAACGCCACTTCACCCGCGCCGCCGAGCGCTGTCATGTCACGCAGCCCACGCTGTCCGGGCGCATACGCCAGCTCGAACAGGAGCTCGGCGTTCCGATCGTCGAGCGTGGCCAGCGCTATCACGATCTAACCCGCGAAGGGCATCGCGTGCTGCAGTGGGCACAGGCGATCCTGCGCGACTGCTCGGCCATGGAAGAAGAGCTCACCGCATTGAAAGGCGGCCTGGCCGGCCGCCTGGCACTCGGGGTCGTGCCTTCGGCGCTGCCCATGGCGGTCAGCCTGACCAGCCAGATGCGCGAGCGCTATCCGGATGTGACGTTTTCGGTTTACTCCCGCACGTCGGACGAGATCCTGCGCGAGATCCAGGAGTTCCAGCTGGATGCCGGCATCACCTATCTCGACAACGAGCCCGTACGGCACATGCACACCGCCGAGCTGTATATCGAGCGCTATTGCCTGTTCGTGCCCGACACACACCCCTGGCGCGCACGCGAGACGATCGGCTGGCATGAGGCGGCTGGCGAGCCGCTATGCCTGCTCACCCCAAACATGCAGAACCGCCGGATCATCGACCATGCGTTCGAACTGGCGCAACGCCTGCCCGTGGTGCCGGTGGAAACGGATTCGATCATCAATGTCTGGGCCCATATCAAGTTCGCCGGCCTGTGCAGCATCCTGCCCGCCTACTTCAGCGAACTGCTGGGCCCCGACGCCTCGATCCGCGCGGTGGACCTCGAAAACACCGAGCCGTCGTATCGCGTCGGGCTGGTTACCCTGGCACGCGAGCCGCTGTCGCCGCTGGTATCGGCGCTATTCGAGTTGTGTCGCGATAGCGAGCCGTTTCCATTGACCCCGCGTTGCGGCGCGCGCGAGTGATCTCTGCCGTCAGGCCGGTTCGCCCGTCTGGCTCGACCGGATCGAGTCGATCGCCGCAAGGACCAGTGGATGCAAGCCTTCGCCGCCGGCCGCTGCGTAGGCCAGCAACTGAGCCTTCATGCGCGGCTCCCAGAATTTGCGGATATGGCCTTCCACGCCCTCCTCAGCCCGCTGCTGCGGATAAACCTTGAAATAGTCGGCGATCTGGTTGGCCTGACGCACCATTTTGTCGTCATCCATCGATAAGCTCCTCGTGTACTGCGAAAGACCCTGCGTCGGCCCCGGAAAAATCCACCAAAGCCCGCCGCCGGCGCGACGCCACCGAACGCGACGCCGCGCCGCGCGCCGAGGGCGCGCTGGCGCTACTCGGCTGGCTCCCAATCCGAGTCGCCTGCGCCCACGCCGGCCGCGACGCTGTCCGGGTCGCGTACCGGCTGATCGCCCTCGATCTGCTGCTGGCGTTCACGCGTGTCCAGATAACGCTGCTGCCACTCGGACAACGTGTTGCACGGGCGCACTTCAACGGCCGTGACCTTGTACTCCGGGCATTCGGTGGCCCAGTCGGAGAATTCGGTGGTCACGACGTTGGCCGCGGTCTCCGGAAAATGGAAGGTGGTATAGACCACGCCCGGCGTCATGCGCTCGCTGACCTTGGCACGCAGAGTGGTTTCACCCATACGCGAGGCGACCGCCACGAGGGTGGCGTCCTTGATCCCTCGCAGTTCGGCGTCGGATGGATGGATCTCAAGCCAGTCTTCGGCATGCCACAAACGATTGGCGGTCCGTCGGGTCTGGGCACCCACGTTGTACTGAGACAGGATGCGACCCGTGGTCAACAGCAGCGGGAAACGGCGGTTCGCGCGCTCCTCGGTCGGCTGGAACGGCGTGAGCATGAATTTGCCCTTCCCGCGCACAAAATTGTCCACGTGCATCACCGGCGTACCTTCCGGGTTGTCGTCGTTGCACGGCCATTGCACGCTGCCCAGTGCGTCGATCTTGTCGAAGTTCACACCCTTGAAGGTCGGGGTGGTGCGTGCGATCTCATCCATGATCTCGGACGGATGGCTGTAATTCATGGGATAACCCAGCCCCTGGGCCAGCAACTGGGTGATCTCCCAGTCGGCATAGCCGGCGGGTGCGGTCTTGATCTTGCGCACCCGATTGATACGCCGCTCGGCGTTGGTGAACGTGCCGTCCTTTTCAAGGAACGTTGAGCCCGGCAGGAACACATGAGCGTAGCTGGCGGTTTCGTTCAGAAAAATATCCTGAATGATCACGCATTCCATGGCCGCCAGGCCCGCGGCGATATGCTTGATGTTGGGATCGGACTGGAGAATATCCTCGCCCTGTACATACAGCGCCTTGAACGTGCCGTCGGTGGCGGCGTCGATCATGTTGGGGATGCGCAGCCCCGGCTCCGCATCGATGGCCACGCCCCACTCCGCCTCGTAGATATCTCGAACGCTCTGGTCGGAGACATGCCGATAGCCGGGCAGTTCGTGCGGGAACGAGCCCATGTCGCAGGAGCCCTGCACGTTGTTCTGACCGCGCAGCGGGTTCACACCCATGCCGGGACGGCCGATGTTGCCGGTGGCCATCGCCAGATTGGCCATGCCCATCACCATGGTCGAACCCTGGCTGTGCTCGGTCACGCCCAAGCCGTAGTAGATCGCACCGTTGCCGCCGGTGGCGTAAAGCCGAGCGGCTTCGCGCAGAATCGATGCGGGCACGCCCGTATACTGCTCGGTGTTCTCTGGGCTGTTCTCTTCGCGCAGGATGAACTCGCGCCAGCCCTCGTACTCGTCGATATCGCAGCGCTGCTCGACGAATACGCGGTTCTCCAACCCTTCACTGAGAATGGTATGCGCCATGGCATTGACCAGCGCGACGTTCGTGCCGGGCTTGAGCTGCAGGTGATAGTCGGCCTGGACATGCGGTGACCGCACCAGATCGATCGCACGTGGATCGACGACGATCAGGCGTGCGCCTTCCCGCAGACGGCGTTTCATCTGCGAGCCGAACACCGGATGCGCATCGGTGGGGTTGGCGCCAATCACCAGGATCACGTCGCATTGCTCGACAGACACGAAATCCTGGGTGCCGGCCGACGTGCCGAAGGTGGAATTCAACCCGTAGCCGGTCGGCGAGTGACAGACCCGGGCGCAGGTGTCGACGTTGTTGGTCCGGAACACGGCCCGTGCCAGCTTCTGGACCAGATATGTCTCTTCGTTCGTGCACCGCGACGAGGTGATGGCGCCCAGTGCCCCGCGCCCGTACTCGTCGCGGATCGCATTGATCTTGTCGACCGAGAAACCGATCGCCTCATCCCAGCTGACCTCCCGCCAGGGATCGGTGATCCGTTCTCGGATCATGGGCTTGGTGATGCGATCCGGATGGTTGGTATAGCCCCAGGCGAAACGACCCTTGACACAGGAATGGCCCTGGTTTGCCTTGCCTTCCTTGGCCGGGACCATGCGAACGACATCATCGCCCTTGAGCTCGGCGTTGAACGAACAGCCTACGCCGCAGTAGGCACAGGTCGTAGTGACCGACCGATCGGGCACGCCTTTCTCGATGACATCCTTCTCGACCAGCGCCTCGGTCGGACAGGCCTGCACACACGCGCCGCAGGACACGCATTCCGAATCCAGGAAGTTGTCGCTGTCGGTACCTGCGCTGATCATCGAAGCGAAGCCGCGGCCGTCCACGGTGAGCGCGAAGGTGCCCTGGGTTTCGTTGCAGGCCCGCACACAGCGCGAGCACACAATGCAGCGGCTGGCGTCGAAATCGAAGTAGGGATTGGAATCGTCGACGACCGCGCCCTGATGGTTTCGACCGTTCTTGCCGTAGCGGTTCTCGGTGACCCCGAGATCGCGGGCAAGCCCCAGCAATTCGTCGTCACCCACGCCGTCATCCGGCGTCTTGGTCGACCCAGCATGATCCGACATGTAGAGCTCGATCACGCCGCGGCGAATCTGGTTGAGCTTGTCGGTCTGAGTGGCGACCTTCATGCCCTCGGCGACCTGGGTGGTGCACGATGCCGGGTAGCCCTTGCGGCCGTCGATCTCCACCAGACACAACCGACATGAGCCAAACGGTTCAAGCATGTCCGAAGCACAGAGCTTGGGCACATCGATCCCGGACTCGATGGCGGCCCGCATGACCGAAGTGCCCTCGGGCACGGTCACCGACTGGCCGTCGATCTCAAGCGTGATCTGGGTATCGGACGCGCGCTCGGGCGTGCCGTAGTTGATCGGATTCACAGATGCCATGGCGACCTCCTGTTCGTGTCGTTATGGCCGAGCGGTTGACGCTAGGCGGTGACGGCGGGCTCGGCCACGCCGAAATCCTGCGGGAAATGGTTGAGCGCCGAGAGCACGGGGAACGGCGCCATGCCGCCGTGCGCGCACAGCGAACCGTTGATCATGGTGTCGCACAGCTCGCGCAACAGCGCGATATCGGCATCGGTATCACGGGCTTCGATGATGCGATCGATGACTTCCTGTGCGCGCACCGAACCCACGCGACAGGGCGTGCACTTACCACAGGATTCGATATCGCAGAACTCCATGGCGAAACGCGCCTGCTGGGCCATATCGACCGTATCGTCGAAGACCACAACGCCGCCATGGCCGATCATCGCCTTGACCTCGGCCATCTCTTCATAGCCCAGCTCCGTATCCAGATGGGCCACGGGCACATAGGCGCCCAACGGCCCGCCGACCTGAACTGCACGCACCGGACGACCACTGGCCGTGCCGCCGCCGATCGCGTTGATCAGATGATCGAGCGTCACGCCGAACGGCATTTCGTAGAGCCCGGGCCTGGCTACATTGCCGCAGAGCTGAATGGTCAGCGTCCCGCGCGACTTGTTGATGCCCAGATCCTGATAATTGGCCGCGCCCTGAGCCATGATGGCCGGGACGCTGGACAGCGTGATGACGTTGTTGATGACCGTGGGCTGGCCCATGAATCCCTGAATGGCCGGCAACGGCGGTTTGAAGCGCACCAACCCACGCTTGCCCTCCAGCGATTCCAGCAGCGAGGTCTCCTCCCCGCAGATATATGCGCCGGCGCCGATACGCACCTGTATATCGAACGCCTTGCCGGAGCCGAACACATCGTCGCCGAGCATGCCCTCGGCACGCGCGACTTCGAGCGCAGCCCTGAGCGTGCGTTCGGCGTCGGGATACTCCGAGCGCAGATAGATATAGCCGTGCTCGGCGCCCACCGCGATACCCGCTATCGCCATACCCTCGAACAGGGTGAATGGGTCGCCTTCCATGATCATGCGATCGGCATAGGTGCCCGAGTCACCCTCGTCGGCGTTGCATACGACATATTTGGGCGAGCCCGGCGCATCGTGCACCGTCTGCCACTTGATACCGGTGGGGAAGCCGGCGCCACCGCGTCCGCGCAGGCTGGACTCCTTGACCGAATCCACGATCGCCTGACCGCTGTTGGCCAGCGCGGCACGCAGCCCCGCCGATCCGCCATGCGCCACGAACGCCGGCCAGTCCAGCGGGTCGATCACGCCGCAGCGGGCGAACGTCAAACGGCGCTGACCCTGCTCGCGCAACAGCGTATCGATGTCGCCCACATAGGCCGTATGCGACTCGAAGTCGCCGGCTTCGACGGCAGTAAGCACTGCACCTGCCTCGTCGGCCTGGACCGGGCCGAAGCCGACACGACGGCCTTCGTGCTCGATCTCGACGAGCGGCTCGAGCCAATAGAACCCGCGTGAGCCGGTACGCACCACTTCAGCGCCGTCGGCACGTGCGATGGCCGCCGCCGTTTCCTCGGCGCCGATGGAAACCGCCGCACTGTCCTTGGACACGAAGTATTTCATGACGGGGCCCCCGCGCGCTGACCGCTGAACAAGCCAGCAACTCGCTCGGGGCTCATGCGCCCGATGGTGCGACCGTCCAGCTGGACAGACGGCGCGCAGGCACAGTTGCCCAGACAGTAGACAGCCTCCAGCGCCACGTCGGCGTTGGCCTGCGAGGCCGTACTGGCCGCCGACCAGACCTCGCGCCCGCCGACCGACTGACATGCCTCGGCACGACAGACCTTGAGGGTATGCGTCGCCTGTGGCTTGCGATGGAAATCGTGATAGAACGTCACCACGCCATAGACCTCGGCGCGCGACAGATTCAGCTCGTCGGCAATCTGCTGGATCGCGTCATCGGGCACATGGCCGTAATGCGCCTGCACGTCGTGCAGAATCGGCAGCAGCGGACCATTGCTGGCCGCATGGATCGCACAGATCGCCGCGACCTGCGGATCGACCTTGCCGTTACTCCTCGCCATCGTTTCGACCTTTTATCGGTGTTATGCACGGTAATCGGGCATGTCGCGACAACACGCCGTGAATCACAGCAATACACTTCGTCGAAACCCTGTCAAATCGCCGCCGTCGATGACGTGATCGGCGCTGGCTATGGTGCACCGCAACGATGCTGACGGGGCAATGTGTGCACCGTGGCTGCACATCGCAACGCCCGGCGATCCTGCAGACACGCCGGGTCTCGGCGTACGCTGCCGGCGGATGAGAACGCGCCGCATCGCCCGACCATCGTCACGCGACAGCCGTCGGGGCACCGGAGCACCGTCTACGAAAAAACAAGAGTGGAGCCGGCGACAGGAGTCGAACCCGCGACCTACTGATTACAAATCAGTTGCTCTACCAACTGAGCTACGCCGGCATTTGAGGAGCGCGTGCTAGCAATGAAGATGAAGCACGCGAGGCGTTATTCTGAACGCTCGGCGACGACATGGCCAGCCCGCGATGCCCGCTCGGCGTGCACGGCCAGACCTTCGAGCACCAGATGGGGGGCGACTTGCCAGGGCCGAGCCAGTCGCGGCGCGACCAGGGTCGCCTCGCCGCCTGTCAACAGCAGCCGCTCGGGGAGGAGTTCGGCTGCAGCCGCGTCCAGCAACGCGATCGCGCAGCGCAGCGTGCCCGCGGCGATCGCGCTGTCGGTATCGCGAGCCAACCAGGCATGCTCGTCGGGCGTATGCGTCGGACGCAGCTGGGTCGCCCGGCGCAGCGCCACCCGCATGCTGTTCACGCCCGGCGCGATCAGGCCCCCGCCATGCGCGCCGTCGGCGTCCACCCAGTCGAGGGTGAGTGCCGTGCCGACATCGGCGACCAGCACCGTGCCCTGGCCGCGCGCCTGTGCGGCGATGCAGGCCATCCAGCGGTCGACGCCCAAACGCTCGGGCTCGGCATAGCCGTTGACCAGATCACCCGAGCGGGCCTGGCTGGTGACCCGATGGAGCGCCAGCCCCGAGCGCCGGGCGAACCCGGTCAGCGCTTCGAGCGCGCTGTCGTGAGCCACCGTGGCGACATAGATCGCGCGAATATCGGCCTGGGGCAACGCGGACGTCCAGTCCGGTGAGCCTTCACGCCAGATCGCGCCGGTATCGGCCAGCACACCATCCCGCGCCAGGCCCCATTTCACCCGTGTGTTGCCGATATCGACCAGCAGATTCACGAGGCCACCCGCAGGCTCACATCGCCCGAATAGACCGCAACCATTTGGCCGTCGATCTCGACCCGTAGCGCGCCGTCGTCGGCGATGCCGCGGGCCACCCCCTGCCGTTCGCCACGCGCCTCGATGACGCGCACCGGCCGGTCACGTACACGATCGTATGTCGCCCAGCGCTCACGGAACACCGCAAAGCCATCTGCTTCGAATTCGATCATCGCGGTCAGCACGGCCTCGAGCATCGCCGCGGCCAGGCGATTGCGCTCGGGCAGAACCTCGCAGTGATCGGCCAGCCGCGTCCAGGGTTGATCGATAGCGCTCGCCTGGGCCGGCTCCATGGCCACGTTCAAGCCCAGACCGACGATCAGCCGCGCGCCGCCGCCCACCTCGCCGCGGTGTTCTATGAGAATGCCGCCGAGCTTGCGCTCGCCGGCCCACAGATCGTTCGGCCACTTGAGCGCGATGTCGGTCGCGCCCAGGGCTTCCAGCGCCTCGGCGACGCGGGCGCCTACCGCCAGGCTCAACGCGCCGAGCGCGGCCGGCGCGGCGTGCATCTCACGCGCCACCGACAGATAGAGATTCGCCGCGAACGGCGAGGCCCAGGCACGCTGAGCGCGCCCCCGTCCAGCCGACTGGTACTCGGCCAGACACGCCCGCGTGACCCCGCCCGGCCGCCGGGCCAGTTCCGCGTTGGTCGAGTCCAGCCGTTCGGCGACCACCAGCTCATCGAGTGCGGCAGCGCAGGCGCCGCTCAACCCACGCCGGATACGCGTGGCATCGAGCAGTTCGATCGGCATCCGCAGCCGATAGCCCCGCCCGGCCACCGAATAGATATCCAGACCCATGGCGCGCAGATCGGCGACCCGCGCCGATACGGCGGCCCGGCTGACGCCCAGGTGCGCTGCCAGCGCCGGCCCGGCATGCCATTGTCCGTCGGCCAGCAGCCTCACCAGGCTCGCGACGGTCATCGACGCCGCCGCAGCATGGCCCGAGCGAACCGATTCTCGTTGCCCGCCCGCATACGCCGTATGTTCTCGCGGTGGGTGTAGACGATCACGACCGTCATTGCCACGACGAACCACTTCGCCGCCACCGTAGCCGCCGGCGCGACCAGCACGGCCAAGGCCACGGCCAGCATGCCGAGCATCGTCGCCAGGCCGACGAACCCGCTGGCCACGAGCGTAGTCACCCATACCGCGAACCCGACCAGCAGTGCGCCGGGCAGGAGCACGAGCAGGACACCGATCAGCGTAGCGGCGCCCTTACCGCCACGAAAGCCGAAAAACACCGGGTAGACATGGCCGATCACCGCCGCCGCCCCGCAGGCCAGTGCCACCGCCGGGGAAACACCCGCAATCAACGGGAGCAGCCCGCCGGCAACCATGCCCTTGACCAGATCGAACACCAGTACGGCCCCACCGAAGCCGCGGCCGCCGGTCCGCAACGCGTTGGTCGCGCCGGCGTTGCCGCTGCCCAGCGTACGCGGATCGGCCTGACCGAAGGCGCGCGCCAGCAGCAGGCTTCCCGACAGGGAGCCGATCAGATAAGCGCCCGCAATCACGAACGCGACGAGCAGCGTATGCATGCCGTTCTCCTGCAAACTTCGACCCGACGCCGGGCGCCGGTCACCCCCGGCCCGAGGCGTCCGGTGTGTCTCGTCCTACCCCAGATTCGTGTTCTGCGACACGTCGGTCTTCTCCCCCGGCGCACGCCGCCCGTACAGGCGGTTGATATCGCGAGCATAACAGCGCGCCACGCGCCGGCGCCGGGTCTTGTCGGTGGCCGTGACCAGGCCGTTGTCCTGGCTCCAGCGGTCGGTGGTGATTGCGACCCGCCGAATCTGTGCATGGGCCGGGTAGGCGGCCAGCAGGCGGGCAAAACGCTCGATGAAGAAGTTCTCCAGCCGGCTGCTGGCCAGACTCGCCGGCGCGGCCGGGTCCAGTGACAGTCGCCGCATCACCGGCACAAGCACATCGGCCGGACAGCTCACGATCGCCGCCAGCACCGGGCGCGCCTCGCCGACGACCACCGCCCGTTCGACCAGCTCGTCCAGGCATAACGCCTGCTCGATCGGCTCGGGCGACGCTTTCTCGCCCGTGGTCATCACGATGACCTCCTTCATACGGCCGGTCAGATACAGCCGCTTCTTGTCCAGCCGGCTGACCTTGTCGCCGGTATGCAGCCACCCCCCGGCCGAGATCGTCTTGTCGGTGGCCTGTTCGTCGCGCCAGTAGCCGCGCATCACGCCCGGCCCGCGCACCAGCAGCTCATTGTCCGGTCCGATCTTGGTCTCGACACCGTCGAGCACGATACCGACACTGTCGAGTTCGTTGTCGTGGATTCGATTGACGCTGACCACCGGCCCGGCTTCGGTCAGCCCGTAGCCCTGCAGCACCGGCACCCCCAGACCGACCAGCGTGCGTGCCACCGGGTAAGGCAGCGCCGCCGCTCCCGAGATCGCGACCTGCATATCGGCCCCGAACAGGCTCAGACACCGCCGCGCAACCAGGCGCTCCAGGATCGGCCACAGCAGATGCCGCAGATGCCGGCGCGTGCGGCCCTGGCGCCGCTCGTGCACCGATTCGCCCAGGTCGATGGTGAACCGCACCAGACGCTGCAGCCATCGAGGTCGACGCGCCAGCCATCGGCCGAGCTCAACATAGAACCGTTCATAGACCCGCGGTACGCCGACCAGTGTCGTCACCGGCGTACGCGCCAGCGTCAACCCCAGAAACCGAGGATGCCGGCAGAACGTGATCGTGCCGCCAGTGATCATCGCCCGATAGGCGTTGACCACCCGCTCGTAGCTGTGCGGAAGCGGCACATACGACAACGCATGCTCGTCTTCGATGATCGGCAGCGCCGCCGCACAGGCATGCGCGTTGGACAACAGGTTGGCATGGGTGAGCATCGCACCCTTGGCGCGCCCAGACGAGCCGGAGGTATAGACCAGGCTCGCCAGATCCCCGGCGCCGACATCGCAGCCGTGGTCAATCCGCCCCTGTGCGGCGGCCAGGGCCGTATCCGCACTGCGGATACGCGCTTCGTCGCCGGGCTCGCCGGTGAACACCAAAGCGCCCTCCAGCTCGGGACAACGGTCGGCGGCCACGATCCGATGTACCCAGTGCGCCTTGACCGCGATCAGCAGTCGCGCGCCGCTGTGGTGGATGAGGCGCGCGTTGGCGGCGGGGGTATCGGCACAGAACAAACCGACGGTGATCGCTCCCAGCGACATCACCGCCTGATCGACGCACAGCCACTCCGGACTGTTGCGCAGCATGATGGCCACGCGATCGCCGTGGCGGATACCTTGGGCGATCAGCACCGCGCGCCAGGCCGCTACGCGGTCGCCGGCCTGACGCCAGCTCAGTTCGATCCACTCGTGCCGCCGCGGCGAATAGAATCGATAGGCCGGAGCATCCGGGCTGGCCGCTACCCGCGCGGCGAACAGCGCGCACAGCGTATCGGCCGCGTCCGGTGCGACCCAGTGATCAGGGCTGTGAAACGTCATGGTGCAACCAGCGCGCTCGCCGCGCATGGGCCGCCGGGTCGGCGGATTCGTCGATGCTCAGCTGCCAGACCGGAGCCGCCGCGTCGCCCAGCGTGAGAGTGCGCACCAGCAGCTCGTCGCCGCGGAACAGATGCACGCGAACCGCCGCCCCGGCCGGATACCGGGCGAGTCGGCCAGCCAGGCCGGTCCCGACTTCCAGTTCGTCGAAGGCGACCAGGCGATCGCCTGCCGCCAAGCCCGCGGCCCGGGCGGGCGTGTCGTCCAGCACGTTCTGCACCCGCGGCAGCAACTCCGAGCCCAGCCGGACGCCCAGCCGCCCCAGCAGCACGGCCGCGTCGTCGCCGGCGGGCGCGCACGAGGCGACGAGGCCGAAGTCGGCGAGCCAGTCGGCCCAGGGCGCTTCGGCAGTGGTATGCAGATGACGTTCGAAGAAATCATCCAGTGCCAGTCCACTCAGCTGACCGGCGATCGCCGCCAGGCCGTGCTCGGGCACGGGCCGGTCGTACTGACCGTAATCGAGCCAGATCTGTCGCATCACGTCGTCGAGGGTGATGCGCTCGCCGGTCTCGACACGCAGCTTGTGATCCAGCGCCAGCGCCAACTGGGCACCCTTGCCGTAATAGCTGACCACCGCGTTGGGCGTGTTCTCGTCGGGACGATAGAACTTCAGCCAGGCATCGAAGCTGGATTGCGCCAGACTCTGACGGTGACGGCCTGGAGTTCGATCGATCCGGGTGGCGAGTTTGGCCAACCGGTCGAGGTACCCCTGCTCGCTGAGCAGCCCGGCACGCACCAGCCCCAGATCGTCGTAGTAGGACGTCACCCCTTCATAGGCCCAGAGATCGTCGAAATAGGCCTCTTCGGCCAGATCGCTTGCCGCGACCGCGGCCGGACGTATCCGCTTGACGTTCCAGAGATGGAAGTATTCGTGGCTGCACAGCCCGAGCAGCGTCTCATAGGCCTCGCGGCGCGTGGCCGCATCGGCCACGGCACTGGGCAGCGCATCGCGCGGGACCTGAAGCACGCTCGATTCGCGATGCTCGAGCCCACCGAACCCCTTCGGCGTGACCTGCGCGAAGAACAGGTATTGACCGGCCGGCAACGCATCGAATACGGCTGCCTGTGCTTCGCAGACCGCGGCCAGATCGACAGCCAGACGACGGGTGTCGGCATCGTGGTGACCCAGAAGCACGAACGCGTGGGGCACCCCGCGCACCTCGAAATCGACCCGCTCGATCGCACGCCCCATGGCTACGGGATGATCGATCAGATCCCAGTAGCTGGCGGCCACGTAGCGTCCGAAACCGCGCGCATCGACCGACTCGGCGGCCAGCGTGGTCACCAGTTGCCAGTCGTCGATGCCCGTCGGCGGCTCGATCGTGACCGCACAGGGGGCATTGCCCATGGCCTCCGCCCTAAGCGCCAGCGATGTGAAATTGAAAAATCCACGCCGGTCGTCAAGGAACGCCGCCCGGACCGATTCGTCGCGGGCATGGAACTCGCAGATCACGGTCAGCCGTGTCCCCGACGGCGTGCACGTCCAGGCCTGACGCGACACCGGGTCAACGGCTACCGCCCCCCCGTCGCAGTACGCCTCGATAGACAGCAGGTGGCGGGCGAAATCGCGGATCACGTAGCTGCCGGGAATCCAGGTCGCGAGATTCAGACGCAACGGCCGGCCAGCGCGCACCTCTGCGCGCATCTCGACCCGGAACCGATGCGCCGCCGCGTTCACGGGCGTCACGGTGTATTCGACTGTTGCCATGCCGTCAAAGTCTGTACGAAGCCGCGCAAGTCTACGCGCTGGAATCGCTCGTGCACATACGCCGTATTCAGAACCGGCGATGAACGCCGATAGCTTACGAGTAGCCCCGACACATGCCGCGCCCGCCGGCCAGCGACTGCGAAGCCCGCTCGACGTGACTGCCCGCTCGCCATCCCGACCTTCGCGCCAACGCGGCGCGATCCTGATCATGACCGCCGCGTTCATCGTGGCGGCCGTGGCGTTGCTGGCGCTGGTGGTGGACACGGGCCGGCTCTATGCCGCCCAGGCGAAACTGCAGTCGGCCGCCAATCTTGCGGCGCTGGATGCGGCGCGACAGGTCAGCGGCTGCCGAACGGACCTGAATGTCGACAGTGGGCGCGCCGCGGCCCAAGCCAGCGTTGCCAACAATTACAACGCGCTCGATCCGTCCGCGGCCCCTGACATAGCGCGCTTTGAACAGGCCAGCCTGATCAGCGATTCAGCGACCGGCCTGCGGACCATCCAGCCGATTCAGAACGCGAACACCAAAGCCGACGCCGTGCGGCTGACGCTGACTCAGAACTTTACACCGTTGTTCTCGCTTTTCTCGGGCACCACCGAGTTGGCCGCAACGGCCGGTGCAGCGGCCCATGCCAGAGCCCAGATCGGTATCGGCACGACGCTGGCAGGCATCGATCCGCCTTTACTGGCACAGCTTCTGCCGATCGATATCGGTGCCGCGCAGAAGGGCGATCTGGCGAACGTCTTCGTCAGCCTCGCCGATCTGCTCGACATAGATGCCGGTGTAGCGACCCATCAGCAGTTGCTAGAGACCAGCCTGAACGAGGCACTGAAAAATCTCGGCGGCACCGTCAGCAATCAGGTGTCCGGACTGGTTGACAGCCTGGCGGATCTGTTTCCGTCCGATGCAAATGCGGCATCCCTGCTGAGCATTCTCGATATCGCGGACGACGTCGGTACAGATCTCAGGCTGAATGCCGGACAGATCGTCAACGCGGCCGCACAGCTGGCGGCCTCCCAGCGCGACTCGGCCGTCAATCTGCCGCTGGCTTTGAACGTGCCCGGCATTGCCAGCGTGAGCGCTCAAGTCCGGCTGCTCGAGTCCGGCAAGATCGCCGAAGGTCCGGCTGGGCGGCGCGCGGACGGCGGTTATCGCACCGAGGCCAAATCCGCCCAGGTGGCTGTCGCCGTGAAGATAAAGTTACTCGATATAAATATCGGCATCCTAAGCCTGCGGCTTCTCAATCTTCCGCTGATCGTCCAGGCGGCACCGGGGATCGCGCATCTCGAATCCATCGAATGCCCGACACCCGACCGGCGTAGCTACCGCGTCGAGATTTCCACCGACACTTCGGCATTGAGAGCCACCGCGGGCGAATTCGACGATATCGACAACGACGGCGACCAGGATGTTCGCGCGACCCAGATTGGCTTGATCGACGACCTCAGCCTGCTTTTCCTGCCCATACCCGCCAATGCACTGGTCGGCGTCAGAGCGGATACCCAGGTACTGCGCGACGGAGGGCGCCGCACTTTCGAAGTCCGCGATCTCGAGAACGACTTGCCGACACCGCCGCTCGCGGTGGGTTCGGTGCTCGATACCCAGTCTCTGCTCCAGGGTTTGCTCTCCGATGTCGATCTCGATGTCGATATCGTCGGCATCAACCTCCTGCCTGTCGGCAGAATTCTGGATCCGGTAAATGCTCTGCTTTCAGGTCCGCTTGCCGCCGCGCTCGCTCCGGTGCTCGACCCGGTACTCAATGCGCTCGGTGTGTCCCTCGGGAACGCCGATGTGCAACTGTTGGCTATCGATGCGGCGAGGCCGGAACTGGTGTGCACCTCACGCGAGGATTGCGGCTTCGACAACCCGGCGCCGACCAGCTGACGTTTTCCATGGCTCCAGCAACATCGCGGCAAGCCAGCCGCGACCTGCATGAGCGCCGCTGAGCGTCGCCACCGGCAAGGTGATGATCCGATCTGAATTTGTCCGATCGGCACTCTACCGAGCGACGTCGGGCGTCGTTTCTATCCTTGACGCGACTGCGCCACCAGCGCTACACCGAGCATGATCAGCCCGGTGCCCGCGAGGCGATACGGGCCAATCGGCTCGTCCAGCGCCGGCCAGAAGGCAGCGCCGATATACACGGCGATATAGCTCAGGCTCATCATGGGGAACGCCAGGCTCAGTGCCATGCGCGAGAGCACCTGTAGCCAGACCATCACGGCGGCGGCGTAGACGATCATGCCGGCCCAGACGTAGGCGATGGTCGAGGGCGCGGCCAGCCCGCTCCACACCAGATTGACGAACGCTGCGAAAGAGTCGATCTGCCCGAATTCGAGCATGCCGCGGCGCATGAGCAACTGGCCGGCGGCGATCAGCGTCACCGACACCAGCAGCAGCGCGACGCTGATCAGCGAGCGGCGTTCAAGCGCCATAAGCCAGTACGCCGACGCCCAGCACGATCAACAACACCCCGCACCAACGGCGCAGCCCGACCGCGTCGCCCAGAAACAGCCCGGAATACACGAGCACTGCGACATAGCTCAGCGCCAGCACGGGAAAAGCCAGGCTGACATCGATATGCGACAGCACGACCAGCCAGAAACAGGTCAGAACCACCTGCACGCTCATGCCGAGCAGCACCAGCGGCTCGCGCAAGGGTCGCAGCCAGGGGTGGCCGGGACGTTCGGCGGCGGCGGTCATGCCGTGCTTGAGCAGGATCTGCGCCACGCTGGCCAGTACCACGGACACCGCCAGCAGCACGGCCGAGGCACTCACCAGCGCGCGACCTCGATTCCCAACCCGCCGACCTGATGAAACAGCCGCTTGGAAGGACAGACCGCAACCCCGTTCTCCGCCCACGACAGCAGCGGCAGATCCGCATGCGAATCCGAATAGGCCGTGACCCCGACGCCGTTGTCGGGCACGTCATCCAGGGCCTGGATACGGCGCAGCTTTTCATCGTCCCGGCAATTCTCGCCGTCCATGCCCACCAGCCGGTCACGCGCGCTCCACGCGGTGCGGGTGGCCAGAACCTCATCGATACCCAGACGCGCGCCGAGGCGTTTGACATAAATATCGAAGCTGGCCGAGGCCAGGATCACGCGTGCGCCGTCGCTCTGATGCCGACGCAACTGCTCGAGGCCCTGTTCGCGCATGGCATCTTCCATGAGTTCCTCGACGAATCGATCCGCCCAGGCCTCCAGCCGGGCTCTGGGCTGGCCGCCGACGAAGGCACGCAGCACCTGCGTCTTGACCCAGGTGCGATCGCCCCAGCGCCAGAACTTGAGCAGCGAGGCCAGCCGCCAGAGCGACAGGCTGCGTCGCTTGCGCTGGTAACGCAGATAGCCGATCACAAACGGCAGGAACGTGTCGTAGCGGGTGAGCGTGACGTCGAGATCGAATACGACGATGCGCTGCGGTTCAGGCAAAACGGGTCTCTCGGACGAACATGGCTGATCGCAGCTTACGCCAAACCGTCACAACGCGGCAGCGATCGCCGGTGGCTCGACACCATGCCGCATGCTTGTAATCGCCCGCGCACACCCCGAGTATTACGCCCGAATCGATCGCCCACGCAGTAGCTCGACCGCCGATGCGCAAACCCCGTACGCCCACCCTCGCCCAGCAGCGTGCGCTGGCCCGCCGCCTGGGCGCAGCGCTGCAGCGTGACGTGCCCTTGGCCGCGCGCACGAGTTTTCGTATCGGCGGCCCGGCCGCATTATATGTGGAGGCGCGCACGGCCGAAGCGCTGGCCACGGCCGTGCGCGCCGCACGCGAACTCGATATCGATTATTTCCTGCTCGGCCGCGGTGCCAACATCCTGATCGGCGATCGCGGCTTTGCCGGGCTGGTGATCGCCAACCAGGCCCGGACGATCACCGCGCGCGGCACCTGTATCACCGCTGACAGCGGCGTGCTGGTCTATCCCGACCTGATCGACGCGGCGGTGGCGCGGGGGCTGTCGGGGCTGGAACATTATGTGGGCATTCCGTCGACCGTCGGCGGCGCACTCTGGCAGAACCTGCATTTCCTGTCCCCGGCCCCGGCACGCGAACGGACCATGTTCATCGGCGAAGTGCTCGAGTCCGCGGAGCTGCTGACCGCAGACAACCAGCGCCGGCGCGTGGACGTGGACTACTTCGAATTCGGCTACGACCAGTCGGTCCTGCACGCTCGCGACGATGTCGTGCTGAGCGCCACGTTCGAACTGGAACCCGCGCCGGCGGCGACGCTGACCCGAATCATGGAGGAAAATCTGCGCTGGCGGGCCGAACGCCATCCGCCGCTGGATAGCGAGCCTTCCGCGGGCTCGATCTTCCGCAAGATCGAGGGCATCGGTGCCGGCCGCTTGATTGACGAATGTGGTCTCAAGGGCCTGGCCTGTGGCGATGCCCAGATATCACCCCGGCATGCGAACATCATCGTCAACCACGGCGCAGCCCGTGCGGCCGATGTCTGCGCACTCATCATGCATGTCCAGCAGCGGGTGCAGCGCGAGACCGGGTACTGGTTGACCCCGGAGATATCGTTCGTGGGCGAGTTCGCCCCCGTGACCCGACTGCCGACCGATACCGCGGCACCGACCGCCTCGGCGCCGGTCCGATGAACGGCCTTCGCAGCGACGCGTCGACACGGAGCCGCCCATGAGCCGGTCCGTCGGCACGGTGCATGTCGCGCTTTTGAGCCTGATCGCCCTGGTCGGAATCGGCTTGGCCGGCTGCGAGGCGCGCGACGCCGGATCGAGCGCCCAGGCGTATTCCCGCGAACAGATGCGCATCGTCGGTTCCTCGACCGTGTATCCGTTTTCCGCCTACGTGGCCGAGGAGCTGGGCGCCACCACGGACCTGCGTACGCCGGTCGTCGAGGCCACGGGGTCGGGAGGCGGCTTCAAGCTGTTCTGTGCAGGCGTCGCTGAAAACAGCCCGGACATCACTAACGCCTCGCGTACGATGAAGCCCTCAGAACTGGCCATGTGCCAGGCCAACGGCGTGACCGACATCACCCAGATCATGTTCGGCTACGACGGCATCGTGATCGGGGAAAAACGCGGCAACCCGCCGCTTGCACTGACGCGCGAACAGCTGACCCGGGCCGTGGCGGCCAGGGTACCGGTCGACGGCAAACTCGTGGCCAATCCTTACCAACGCTGGAACCAGATCGACCCTTCGCTGCCCGACCGCGAGATCCTCATCTACGGCCCGCCGACCTCCTCGGGAACGCGTGACGCGTTCGACGAACTGGTCGTCGGCTACGGCGCGGCCCATATCGACGGCTATGGGGAGGCGGTGCCCACCATCCGGCAGGATGGCAAGTTCGTGCCTTCCGGCGAGAACGACAATCTGATCGTACAGAAGCTGGCTCAGAATCCGACGGCGCTGGGTATTTTCGGCTTTTCCTTTCTCGAGGAGAATCGGGACAAGATCCAGACCGCGAGTATCGATGGCGTTGAGCCGGAGCGTGAACTGATCTCGTCCGGGCGGTATCCGATCTCACGGTCGCTTTTCTTCTATGTCAAGAACGCGCACGTCGGCAAGGTGCCGGGCATGGACGAATACGTGCAGCTGTTCTTGTCCGATCCCATGGCCAGCCCGCGCGGCTGGCTCAAGACGCTCGGACTGATTCCCTTGCCGGCCGACCAGCTCGCTGCCATGCGCGACCAATGGCAGCAACGCAGACCCGTCACAAAAGATTCACTCGAAAGCGCCCACGCGCGCGATTAGACTGCTGCCCAGGCAGTCGACATGAGCACCGTCTGCACCAGTATCGAGTGGCTTCGGGGGTATGCCCCGTGTCACGGCCGGCCCGAGGGTCGGCTTTTTTTTGCGCGGCATCGGCGATTCCGGTAATCGCGCTTTTCCTTTAGCTCGTGCGCGGAGCTGCGGCACAATGCGGCGATCGATCCCCGATCGCGTGATCGCCATGACTGCCAGCCCCTATCGCCCGCGTACCCGGCTCGTCACCCACGACGTCACCAACCAGCCGCCGCCGCTGGTCGGTTACAACGCTTACACCACCGACCCTGCGCTGATCGAAGCCGTGGCCCGCGAGGGCGGCGAATGGGGCAGCGATCGGCTGCGAGCCTACGGCGCGATTGCCGGTGATGAACTGATCGAGATCGGCTTCGAGGCCAACGAGAACCCGCCGCAATTCAAGCCGTTCGATCGCTATGGACATCGGATCGACGAGGTCGAGTTCCATCCGGCCTATCACCGCAGCATGCAGCTGGCCAAGGAACACGGCCTGCACGGGCTGACCTGGACCGCCGATCGCGCCGGCGCCCAGGTGGTGCGCTCGGCGCTGGTCTACCAACACAACCAGATGGAAGCGGGCACCATGTGCCCGATCACCATGACGCACGCAGCCGTGCCGGCCCTGCGTCATGCCCCGGATCTGGCCGCGCGCTGGCTGCCCGGTATTCTCGCCAACGAATACGATCCGAGCAGCCGGCCGGCCGCAGACAAACGCGGTCTGACCATCGGCATGGGCATGACCGAGAAACAAGGCGGCTCGGACGTCCGCAGCAACACCACGCAGGCGATCGCCGCCGGCGACGGCGTCCACCACGTCACCGGGCACAAATGGTTCTTCTCCGCCCCGATGTGCGATGCGTTTCTGGTGCTTGCACAGGAGGCCGATTTTGGGCTGTCCTGTTTCCTGCTGCCTCGCTGGCGGCGCGACGGCCAGCGCAATACGCTGGCCATTCAGCGGCTCAAGGACAAGCTCGGAGACCGCTCGAACGCGTCGTCCGAGGTCGAGTTCGTGGAAGCCGAGGCCTACCGCGTAGGCGAGCCCGGCCGCGGCGTGGCCACGATCATCGAAATGGTCTCGCAGACGCGCCTGGACTGCATGCTCGGCTCGGCCGGGCTGATGCGCCAGGCATTGATCCAGGCGATTCATCACTGCCGTTATCGAAAGGCCTTCGGCACGCACCTGATCGATGCGCCGCTGATGCAGCACGTATTGGCCGACATGGCGCTCGAATCCGAAGCGGCCATGGCGCTGTCGATGCGCCTGGCTCATGCGTTCGAGTCGACACAAGATCATGAGCGTCGTCTGGCGCGTGTCGCCACCCCAGTGGGCAAGTACCTCATCTGCAAGGCGGCCCCACCGCTGGTGAACGAGGCCCAGGAATGCCTGGGCGGCGCCGGCTATGTGGAAGAATCGATGCTGGCCCGACTGTTCCGCCAGTCGCCGCTCAATTCGATCTGGGAAGGCTCGGGCAACGTGCAGTGCCTGGACATGCTGCGTGCGCTGGCGCGCAGTCCAGACAGTCTGGATGCGCTGGCCAGCGAACTTGAACGCGCACGCGGCCGGCACCCGGCCTACGATCGCCACTGCGATGAGCTCGACGCCCGGCTGCGCGACCGGCCGACCGATCCGGTCGCTGCGCGGCGGCTTGCCGAAGCCATAGCGCGCGGGCTGCAGGCGGCCATTCTGCTCACCGGCCAGACGCCCTGGGTCGGCGAAGCGTTCTGTAGCGCACGCCTGACCGGCGACCGGGGCCTGGCCTATGGCACGGTCGCCGCGCCTCTGGATTACCCGGCGCTGATCGAGCGTGCCTTCCCGGCTGATGGGTGACCGTCTCTGCCGTCACGCGATTAGGCACGCGCGTCCTGGAGGCTGGCTCGAAGTCCACGGGCCAGCGTCGGACTCGCGGGCGGCCATCGGCCGACCGCGGATCTGTCAAACATGATCAGTCAAAAAAATAGTATTGACTGCTGATTATTGTTAATTACAATAATCGCCATACAGGCCATGGAGGGTCCTGCGCATGGCGGTTTTTCTGCCGGAGTCGATACGCTGCCGATTGGGTTATCTATTGGCCAAGTCGCACCAGCGTCAACTGGCGCTGTTCGACAAACATACCGCCGAGCTGTCGGTCTCGGGCCGCGAGTACGCGGCGCTGCTGGCGCTGGAAGCCAATGCAGGCCTGCGCCAGAGCGATATCGCCGAACTACTCGGCGTCGACCGCACCACCACGACCTATCTCATCGACGCCATGGAACAGCGCGGCTGGCTGACCCGCGAACGCGACCCGGCGGATCGACGCGCCCACCGTGTGGTGTTGACTGCGGACGGGCTCTCGGCGCTGGAGGTCATCCGTCCCGCGGCCCGGGCCTCGACCGAAGAATTGCTGACCGCGCTGAACGAGTCTGAACGCGTCCTGCTCAAGGACCTGCTGACGCGAGTGATCGAATCATGATCCATCCCCGCCATCCGATCGTCGCGCTGTTATGCGGCGCAGTGCTTGTCTTCGCGGCGGGCCCGGGCCGGGCGCAGCCGGTCACCGCCGACAGCGCCTATTCGCTGTCGTTGCAACAGGCCATCGACGGCGCGTTGGCAACCAATGTACAGACATTGCTGGCCGATGCCCGGCGCGACGAAGCCGCCGGCAGCCGGGCCGAAGCCCGCTCGGCGTTCCTACCGCATGTGTCGGCCGATGTCAGCCAGTCCCGTCGTCAGACCAATCTTGCCGCCCAGGGCATCGACTTCGGTTCGGCGTTGTCGGGCAGCGGCAACGCAGCCGCCGCCGGCGGGCTGGCCTTTCCCAGCGTGGTCACCTACAACAGCTTCGATGCCCGCGCGACGCTGCGCCAGAGCCTGTTCGACTACAGTGCGTGGCAGCAGTACCAGGGCGCAAAGATCGGCGAGGAGATCGCGGACGACCAGCTCGCCGTTGCCCGTGAGCAGGTCGCCACCCAGGCCGCGCTCGACTATGTACAGGCGCTGGCTGCGCGCGAGTCGGTCACCGCCGCACAGGCCGATCTCGATCTGTCCAGGACACTGACCGATCTGGCCACCGACCAGGAGAACGTCGGCATTGCCACGGGAGTCGACGTCACCCGGGCCCAGACCCGTCAGGCGCGGGCGCGGGCACGGCTGGCGCAGGCCCGAACCGATCAGACACGGGCCGATATCCGGCTGGCGCGAACGGTCGGGCTGCCGCTCAACGCCCCGCTGGCATTATCCGACCGTCTGGCCTTTCGCGCGGTGGCCGACGGCGATATCTCCGACGCACTCGGGCGCGCACTGGCTGCGCGCCCGGAGATTCGCCTGGCCGCACGGCAGATCCACCAGCGCGAAAAGCTGTTGGCCGCCGCTCGCGGTCAGCGGCTGCCCACCCTGTCGGCCATGGCGGACTACGGCGAATCCGGCAACACCTATCGCGAAAACGACGAAGACACCTACACCGTGGGCGCGCAGATTCAGATTCCCATCTTCGACGGGGGCGCGATCGGTGCCCGGATAGACAGTGCCGCCAGCCGCCTGGCTCAGCAGCGCATCCAGTATCGAGATACCCGCCAGCAGGTCGAACAGGACGTTCGCCTTGCCCGGCGTACGCTGACCACGCTGGCCGATCAGGTCGATGCCGCCCAGGCGGCGCTCGGTCTGGCCGAACGCGAATTGAACCTGTCACGCGACCGGTTCGCCAACGGGCTGACCGACAACATCGAGGTGGTCGACGCGCAGGCTTCGCTGGCCGACGCGCGCAACACCCAGGTAGCTGCGCTGGCCGACTACACGCGCGCCCGTATCAATCTCGCCGCGGCTCTCGGCGCGGCCCAGCAGTTCCGACTCGAGTCCAGCGCACCATGAGCCAAACCAGCACCGCCGAACCCACGGACACCGCACAGGCCGCGCCGGCGCCGTCGTCGGGCAAGGGCCGGAAGGTCGCGATCATCGCGGTCCTCGTGGCGCTGGTCTGTGCGCTCGCCGCCGGCCTCTATTGGTGGCTGACCCGCAATCAGGTCAGCACCGACGACGCCTATGTACAAGCCGATATCGTCCAGATCGCGCCACGGGTAACCGGGACGGCCATCGACGTGTTCGTGCGCGACAATCAGCACGTCGAAGCCGGAGATGCGCTGTTCACGCTCGATCCTGCCGACTATCAGGCCGCGCTGGCCAGCGCGGAAGCCAGCCTGCAGGCTGCGCGCGCGTCCTACAACGCCAGCCAACGCGAACTGTCGGTGACCCGCCAGACCAGCGATGCCGATATCGAATCCGCCCGCGCCGGGCTGCAGACCGCCCGCGCCGAGGCCAGCCGGGCCGCGGCCGATGCCAAACGCTATCGGTCGCTGTATGCCAAGCGCGAGGTCTCCCGCCAGCAGCTGGATCAGGCCAACACCACGGCGACATCGGCGCAGGCGCGCGTCAGCCAGGCGCAGGCGCAGCTGGCTCAGGCGCAGTCGGCACCCGACCAGATCGCGCTCAAGCAGTCGCAGGCCTCGACCGCCAAGGCGCGGGTCGCCCAGGCCGAGGCCGAGCTCGAACGCGCCCGGCTCAATCTGTCGTACACCGAGGTACGGGCCCCGCAGGCCGGCAAGGTCGCGCAGAAATCAGTGCTGGTCGGCAGTCACATGAGTGCCGGCCAGGCCGCGCTCGCGATCGTTGCCGACGACCCGTGGGTGGTGGCCAATTTCAAGGAGACCCAGCTGGCCCGCCTGAGGCCCGGTCAACCGGTTGATATCGAGGTCGACGCCTTCCCCGGCCGCACACTTCACGGGCGCGTCGAGTCCATCCAGCCCGGCTCGGGGGTGACGTTCTCGCTGCTGCCGCCGCAAAACGCGACCGGCAACTTCGTCAAGATCGTCCAGCGCGTGCCGGTCAAGATCGTGTTCGATGACCCGGCCGCCGTCGACGATATCGGCCTGACGCCGGGCATGTCGGTGGTGCCGACCGTCAACGTCGCCGCCCAGCCGCGGCCGATCGATCATGCGGCCCATCCGGCGACCGAGACTGCGGCGACGGCCGACGCCCGGCCGTGAGCGCCACCGGCCCGGCCCAGCCGGCTGACATGGCCGCGTCGCCGCAATATCCGGCCAACCGCTGGCTGATCGCCGCGGTGGTCGGCCTGGCCGCGTTCATGGAGGTGCTCGATATCTCCATCGCCAACGTGTCGCTGTCACATATCGCCGGCTCGCTGTCGGCCAGTCAGGAGGAGGCCACCTGGGTACTGACTTCCTATCTGGTCTCCAACGCCATCGTCCTGCCGATTTCCGGCTGGTTTTCACAGGTATTGGGCCGTAAGCGGTTTTTCATCATCTCGATCGTGATCTTCTCGATCGCCTCGCTGGCCTGCGGGCTGGCGCCCTCGCTGGGCTGGCTGATCGTCTTTCGTATTCTCCAGGGAGCCGGCGGCGGCGGTCTCCAGCCGGTCTCGCAAGCGATCCTCGCCGATTCGTTCCCGCCGGCCCAGCGCGGCATGGCCTTTGCGATATACGGCGTGGCGGTGGTCTTTGCTCCGGCCATCGGCCCGACGCTGGGCGGCTATATCACCGATCACGCGTCCTGGCATTGGATCTTTCTGCTCAACGTGCCGGTGGGCATCGTGCTGCTGGCGCTGGCCATCCCGCTGGTCAAGGACACCGCGGCCTACGAGGCAGCCCGCCGGGCCAAGATGGCCGATGGCTTCACCATCGACTATATCGGCTTCGCCCTGCTCGCACTCGGCCTGGGCTGTCTGCAGATCATGCTCGACAAGGGTCAGCAGAATGATTGGTTCGATTCGTCGTTCATCCTGGCGATGGCCGTGATCGCGGTGTCCTGTCTGAGCGCGCTGGTGCTCTGGGAACTGTTCCATCGGCACCCGATCATGGATTTCAGGCTGTTCCGCTACTTCAATTTCGCGGTCGCCAATCTGCTGATGTTCATGCTCGGCTTCGTCCTGCTGGGCTCGACGCTGCTGATTCCGCAATTCGTGCAGGCCGTGCTCGGCTATACCTCGACCCTGGCCGGACTGGTGATCTCGCCCGGCGGCTTTGCCATTGTCGTGATGATGCCGGTGGTCGGTTATCTGTCGGGGCGGATCGAGGCCCGCTGGATGGTGGCCTTCGGGCTGATCACGGTCGGTTTGTCGATGTTCCATATCGCCGGCTTCAACGCCGACGTGACCTTCGACCAGCTGGTCACGGCCCGTATTTTCCAGACGCTCGGGATCGCGTTCCTGTTCATCCCGCTGACCAACGTGGCCTATATCGGTGTGCCCGCCGACAAGACCGATCAGATCTCGGCGTTCGTCAATCTGGCCCGCAATATCGGCGGCAGCGTGGGCATCTCGCTGGTCACCACCTGGCTGGCTCGGCGCGCCCAGTATCACCAGAGCGTGCTGGTCGAGCATGTCACCCCCTACGATCCGCAGTATGCCTCACTGGTCGATTCACTGACCCGGCATTTCACCGAGATGGGTGCCGGGCTGGATGCGGCGCGTCATCAGGCGGTGGCCGCCATCGCGCAACTGGTCGGCGAGCAGGCTCAGCTGATGTCGTACCTGGACGACTTCTGGCTGCTGGGGGTGATCTTCATCGGTCTGACACCCGTCATACTGCTGCTCGGCAGTACCCGCGAGGCCTCGGCGCCGCCGGGTGCCGGCCACTAAACGCGCCCGGGCGCTCGCCCGGCCCCGCCGTTTGCGATACCGTCCAACGATCACTCGCGCCGACCGTCGATGTCATGTATCGCTTCGCTTTCTGCCTGTTCGTGCTTATCGCGCTGACTTCGGCGCTGCCTGCCTCTGCGGCCATCCATACCGAAGCGGTGGACTATAGCGTCGACGGCGTGCCGCATATCGGCTATCTGGCCTACGACGACGCCAGTCAAGACCCACGGCCGGGCGTGCTGGTGGTGCCCGAATGGTGGGGGCTCAACGACTATGCCAAACAGCGTGCACGCCAGCTCGCCGAGGCCGGCTATGTCGCGTTCGCTGCCGACATGTATGGCAATCGCCGTACCACCGACCAGCCCGACGAGGCCGCTCGATGGTCGCAGGCGGCCAAACCCCAGCTGCGCAACCTGGGGCGCGCCGCACTCGACGTACTGGCCGCCCGTGCGCAGGTCGATGCGGATCATCTGGGCGCGATCGGTTTCTGTTTCGGCGGCACCAGCGTGCTGGAGCTGGCCTATAGCGGCGCGCCCCTGGACGCGGTGGTCAGCCTGCATGGCCACCTGCCGCCGCCCGGCGACGACGACACGCCCGGTGCCGCAATCCTGGTACTCCACGGTGCGGCGGATCCGATGGTTCCGCTGGCCGATGTCAGCCGTTTTGCCCAGGCGCTGAACGCCCGCCCGGGGCTCGACTGGCGTCTGACCATGTACGGTCATGCCGAGCACGCATTCACCAACCCGGCTGCCGATGCCTATGGGATCGAAGGCGTGGCCTACGACGAAACCGCCGCACGACGTGCCTGGGCGGCCACCCAGGGTTTTCTTGATGACACACTGCGCGCTGCGCCTACCGACTGACCAACGATGAATGACCTCGCCCGCCCCGGCGACGTGCTCGAGTTCTGGTTCGAGTCTCTAGAGCGGCGCCAGTGGTTCCGTGCCGATGCCGCGCTGGATCGTCGGATCGCTCGAACCTTCGGCCCTACCCTGACCGCGGCATCCGCCTGCGAACTGTGGCGCTGGCGGGACACGCCGACCGGCCGTGTGGCCGAGATTGTGGTACTGGACCAGTTCTCTCGCAATATCCATCGCGCAACCGCACAGGCCTTCGCCCAGGATCCACTGGCCTTGGCTCTGGCTCAGACGCTGGTGGCAGATGGCCACGACCGTTGCTTGGACACCGACCACCGCCATTTCGCCTATATGCCGTTCATGCACAGTGAGTCGCTGACGATCCACGACCAGGCACTGCGCTTGTATTCACAGCCGGGCCTGGAAATCCCGCTCGGCCACGAGCGTAACCATCGTGCGGTGCTCGAACGCTTTGGCCGCTATCCGCAGCGCAACGTCGCGCTCGGCCGCAGCACTACCGACGCCGAACACGAATACCTGGCCGGAAAGCCCGGGTTCTAGCCGGTCCAGTCAGGCCGTCCGACGCCAGCCGTGGTCATCGGCCACGGCCTCTCCGTGCTCGGCCAGACGGATCAGATGCGCTTCGACCTGCGTGGCCGCCATCCCGGCCAGCCGCGGGTCGATATCCGGATAGAGAACGGCGGCAATCGCGCGGGCCGTGGTGGGGCCGCGGGCGAGCGCGCGACGGACCTGGTCTTCCCGGTCCAGTCGATGGCCCACGATATGTGCCAGCACCGCTGCCGGATCGTCCAGCAGATGGCCGTGGGCCGGCGCAATGGTATCGATGTCCATCGCACGCAGCCGGGCAAGGCTGTCCAGATACGCACTCATCGAGCCGTCGGGCGGCAGGATAACCACCGTCACGTCGGCCATGACCGTATCGCCAGCGAACAGCCAGCGGGCTTCACGCGCATAAAGGCATAGATGATCGGCCGCATGGCCGGGCGTATGCAGCACATCGAGCGTCATGCCACCCAAGGCGATGGCGTCGCCGTCGTTCAGCGGCTCGTCCACAATCAGCGGCGCATCGTAGGCACCGTGATTGTGATGGCCGAAGGCACGTATCGGCGCGCCGGTGCTCTCAGCCAGCCGGGCCGCCCCACCGACATGATCGGGATGGCGATGAGTGATGACGATAGCGGCGATCACGCCGGGCGCTGCCGCCCGCAAGGCGGCCAGATGATCGGCGTCGTCCACCCCCGGGTCGACGATCACACAAGGCCCGCTGCCGAGTACGTAGCTATTGGTGCCCGGGCCCGTCATGGGACTGGGGTTGGGCGCGGTTACCCGCACGATGCCGGGTGCCAATTCGCACCGTTGGCCGGTCAAATCACTCATGCCTGTACGGTGATCCGCTCGGCGAGACCGTCCAGTGCGGCCGAGGCATCGGCATAGCCGGCCAGCCGGCGCAGCGTGGCGCGCGTGGGTGTCATCAGATGAATCTCGCCGCGTTCGCAGGCGGCTAGGGCATCGGCCGGACGCGCCCACCAAGCCTGAATGGTCTCGCTACCATCGCACAAGGCCTGTTGGCCAACCGGCGCATGGGCTGCGAAAAAACGGGTCGAATAGCGCTTGGGCGCGCCCGCCGGGGTCGTCCAGTGCGAGAAATACACCAGCCTCTCCAGATGAAACGTCAGATCCAGCGCGTCGATGACGGCCGCCCAGGGCATGTCACCGTTGTTGAGCGCATCGCGCAGCCGGCGATGACGATCGGCCTCGACATGCCCGGCCTCGCAGGCGATCAGCATGCCGGCCTCCTCGAAGCATTCCCGAATCGCGGCCGTCCAGTAGGCGGTCGGCGCCCCGGTATCGCCCAGACACGCCTCGGCGTACTCCAGCCCACCGGCCACACGGGCCGCCAGGCCGGCATCGCCGTCGGCACGGTCCACGGCGCCGCCCGGGAACACATAGGCGTTGGCTGCGAATACATGCGCCGAATGGCGTCTCAGCAGCAGAACTTCCAGTTGTGCGCAGCGATCGCGCAGCAACGCGACCGTGGCCGCTTCCCGAATTGTCACCGGTGTGCTCATCGCGCTGTTGTCAGGCCGGACATGTCGGCTAGCATACCCCGATGGAACGACCGCGATCGATCCCGTGAACCGGGTCTTCGTCTACGGCACGCTGCGGCCCGGCGAACGAAATCATCATTACCTGGCAACCGCGATGCATCGGGGTGCGTATATCACGCCGCCGGCCTACACGTTGCTGGATACGGGGCCCTATCCGGCCGCGCTCGATACAGGCGATACCGCGCTCACCGGCGATGTGTTCGACGTCGACGACGAGACGTTCGCCGCGCTCGACGTGCTCGAGGATTACCCGATCCACTACACGCGTCGATATATCGCCACCGACCACGGCAGCGCCTGGATCTATCTGTGGATTGCGCGGCGCGACCCGCGCTGGCCGACGATCGGACACGGCGACTGGTGTCGGCGCTAGAACTCGACTGATGCCTTGGAAAGGCTCGGCCGACCGCTGAACGAACACTATCGACAAGGAGCGCCGATGAGCGCAGCACGGCCATCCGCCACCCCCGACGAGAGCGCGGTGCGCGATCTGTATGACCTGGTGACCGGCGACGAGAATGCGCGCGTTTGCACCGATATCTCGGCTACGGCCTGCCGCGAACAGCCGACAAACTTCTTCATCCATCTGATCGCCCTGCTGGCCAACAAGACAGGCGATCTGGTGGCCAGCCCGAAGCTGGTGCTGCCCTGGCTGATGGGCGCTATCGGCGCCCCGGTGTGGATGACCGGCCTGCTGGTGCCGATCCGCGAGTCGCTGGCGCTGCTACCGCAATTGGCCGTGGCCGGCTGGATGCGCGCCCGCCCACGGCGCAAGGGGTTCTGGGTTGCCGGGGCCGCCATCCAGGGCACGAGCGTGATCGCGATGATCGTCGCAGCGCTGGCACTGCCGGCGGTCGCGGCCGGCGCGGCGGTCCTGCTTCTGCTCGCGCTGTTTTCGCTGGGCCGTGGCGTCTGCTCGGTGTCCTACAAGGATGTCCAGGGCAAGACCATTGCCAAGACACGACGCGGCACGCTGTCCGGATATGCCGCCAGTGCGGCCGGTGGGGTGGCCATGGCACTCGGCGCGGTGCTGTGGTTTTCGCCGGTCGATACCGGTTCGCTTGCTCCGATATTGCTACTACTCGGGTTTGCAGGCGTCGCATGGCTGTTCGCCGCGGTCGTATTCGCGAGCCTGCGCGAACAGCCCGGTGCAACCGAGGGCGGTGGCAACGCCCTGAAAACGGCCTGGCGCAGTCTGGGACTCGTTCGCCGCGAACCGGCGTTTGCGCGTTTCATCGCGGTTCGCGGCCTGCTCGTGGCCACCGCGCTGGCCGCGCCCTACTACGCCGAACTGGCACGCAGCAGCGGCGGCAATGCTATTGGCAATCTCGCCGTTCTGCTGGCGCTGTCGGGCTTGGCGTCGCTGGTTTCAGCGCCGGTATGGGGCCGTTTTTCCGATCGCTCGGCCCGCAGCGTACTGATACTCACTGGCGTTCTGGCCGCAATCCTGAATCTGGCGGTCGCAGTCTGCGCGGCGTTCGAACTGGGTGCGGCGTTCGGCGTCTGGCCCTATGCCATCGGCTATTTTCTGCTGGCCGGTCTGCACGCCGGCGTTCGCCTGGGCCGCAAGACCTATCTCACCGACCTGGGAGACGAAGACAACCGCGCTCAGCTCACCGCGGTCGCCAACACCACCATCGGCATCATCCTGCTGGCCGGCGGCGGCGCGGTCGCAGGACTGGGCTCGCTCGGCGCCTGGGTGGCAGTGGCTGCGCTGACCCTGCCGAGCCTGCTGGCAGCCGGGCTCGCCGTCGGCCTGCCGGAACTCGAGCGGGCGTGACCGATCCGTGATGTTTGTGCGTACCGACCGAACTAGGATAACGCCATGAAAACCATGAACGCTCTATCCCACACCGTTGCCAGCCGACAGCCGGTCCGCCGTCTACTGGCGGTGCTGATGCTTGCGCTGACCGCCATGGCTGCCGTGGCCGCACCGGCCGGTCCGCAGCAACCGTTCGTATCCGATGCCGGAGACGGCGAAGCGGTCGCGATCTTCGCCGGCGGTTGTTTCTGGTGTATGGAGGCGGCCTTCGACCCGGTGCCGGGCGTGGTTTCGACCACCTCGGGCTATACCGGCGGCCACGTGGACGACCCGAGCTACGGCGACGTCACCGCCGAGACCAGCGGCCATTCAGAGGCGGTCAAGATCGTCTACAAGACAGCCGAAACGGACTACGACACCCTGCTCGACGTGTTCTGGCACAACGTGGATCCGACCGACGACGGCGGCCAGTTCTGCGACCGCGGCGATTCCTATCGCAGCAAGATATTCGTCGTCGACGACGCTCAGGCCAAAGCGGCCGAGGCATCGAAGACCGCCCTAGAGAACGACCCCGACGCGCCCAGCCCGATTGTCACCGAAATCGTGCCGGCAACCACATTCTATGCCGCCGAGGATTACCACCAGAACTACTATCGGAAGAATCCGCTTCGCTACAAGTTCTATCGCGCATCCTGTCGCCGTGACGCGATCCTGGAGAAACGCTGGGGCGATGCGGCCGGCGGCCACGCCGACTGAGTCCGCATCGCCGCCAGACACGGGCTCCGGCGGCGCCGGTCACCGCCAGGCCGTGTATCTGCCCGTCGGATGCGATTTAGCTCGCGGCCAGCGGGTCGAAGCCAACGGCGGCCAGCAGTTCGCCCAGTTCGAACAACGGCAGCCCCATGACGGCTGAGTAACTGCCCTCCAACTGCTGCACGAACAACGCGCCGCGGCCTTGAATGGCATAGGCGCCAGCCTTGCCAAACGGTTCACCGCTGGCGATATAGGCTGCGATGTCGGCATCGGTCAGCGCCCGCAGGGTCACCGAACTGCGCCGGATATGACTATGCAACCGGCCACAGGAAAGCACCGCCACGCCGCTGTACACCTCGTGTGTCGCCGCCGAAAGCCGCGTCAGCATCGCCCCGGCTTCGGCGGCATCGCCCGGCTTGCCGAATATCGATCCACCGTGGGCCACCACGGTGTCAGAACCGATGATCAGCGCTTGCGGGTAAGCCGCAGACAACGCCTCGGCCTTGGTTCGCGCCAGCCGTTCGGCCAGCGCCGGGGCGGGCTCATCCACGCGCGGTGTTTCATCGATATCGGCCGGCACGGCGGTATGGGCCACGCCCAGTTGGTCGAGCAGGCGGGTGCGTTGCGGTGAGGCCGAGGCCAGGATCACGCGGGTACGGGTCATAGCGGCTTGACGAATCGAACGGGGTCGTCGACGGCGGCGAACTCGGCGAACGCATCGCGCATCCAGCGGCCGGCGTCGATGGCCTGTCGCCAGGCCGCCAGCCGGCCCGCGTCGTCCTCGGCATAGCGGTAGAAATCCTTGCGATCGGGGACCCGCCCGTCGACCAGACGTTCACGCAGTTTGGGACCCGGGCCAATCAGCAGGGTATTGTCGGCATGGCGCGGGCCGCGCCAGGGCAGGCTCTTGTCGAACCAGCCGGGCACCAGCCGTTCGTCGAAATGCGGCATGAGCACGATCGGCGCGGCGCTGGACGGTTTCACGATCGGCTGATCGAGATGGTAGTCGGTGATACCGCCATCACGATAGATGCCGGGCGGCGCGCCCCCTGGATCGACGACGCCGCGCATCATCAACGGAATATTGCCGCTGGCATAGACCGCGTCGCGGCCGTTCGCCGGCGTCAATGCCACCGTCCGCGCACCCAGCCCGTCGTCCGCCCAGCGAATCGTGCCCCGCTGGCGCGAGAAGATCACGCGCTCGAAGAACCAGCGCAGCGTACGCCGCGAGCCGGCGTTGGCCAGCGCGCCCAGTGCCGACCCCACCGACAACAGGCCGCGGTGTTCGCTGGCCGTGAGCGCGCGGGAACGCACGGTGACCACGTGCAGCCGATAGCGGGGATGGGTGAGAACGCCCTCCAGGACATCGTCGCTGAAAAAGCGATCGAACACGCGCCGGACCGTTCCGCTGATCTCGTTTCGATCGGCGCGGCGGCTGTAGCACTGGCCGATATAGGCTCGCTCCAGCGCATCGATCGCGCCGACCGGATCGTTGGGGTGGCAGGCAGCGGCGAACCGCCAAGCCCCGATAGACGAGCCGAGCAGCTCGATCGGCTGACGGGCATCTGCCAGCCACTCACCGAACAGAAAGCGATCCAGGGCCCCGAGGATCAGCCATTTCGGCCCGCCGGCGGCACCGGCCAGCGCCCCGATACGATCGGGCGACAGGCCGTATTCGGACAGCGCGCTGCGCGCGTTCCTGCCAGCCCGGATTGTCAGAACATCCTGAAACAACATGGCAATCTAAATGACCTAAACGCTTGCGATACGCGATCCGGCTCTATTCGAGACCGCTTCGGGCCGGTCGAAACGATAGCCCGCCGGGGTCAGGTAGGCCCGGGCGCGTCAATCGACCGTGATGATCTTCATGGCGTTGGTGCCGCCCGGGCCGGTGAAGTCGCCCTTGGTGAGCAGTACACGGTCGCCGGCGGCCAGCTCACCGCGGCGCTTGAGGCAATCGACAGCCTCGGCGACCGGCACTACGCCGTTGAGTTCGGACGGACGGAAAGCGACCGGGAACACGTTACGGCACAATGCCAGATATCGCTCGGTCACCGGATACTGGGTCAGAGCGAAGATCGGGATATGCGTGTCCTGGCGCGACATCAGCATCGCGGTGGTGCCCGATTCGGTGAGCGCGATGATGGCGTCGGCATGCATGTGCCGCGCGGTGTACATGGTGGCCATGGCGATGGCCTCGTCGGTGCGCTCGAAATGCGCGGCCAGCCCGCTGGCCGGCCGGTCGGCCGTGGCCTCGCGCTCGGCGCCCACACAGATCCGGCTCATCGCGGCGACCGTCTGTACCGGATAGCGTCCGACCGCAGTTTCGGCCGAGAGCATGACCGCATCCGTGCCGTCGAGCGTGGCATTGGCCACGTCCAGTACCTCGGCGCGGGTCGGCGTCGGATTCTCGATCATGGATTCCATCATCTGGGTGGCCGTGATCACCAACCGGTTCATCTCGCGGGCCTGGGCTATGATGCGCTTTTGCACCCCAGGTAATTCGGGGTCACCGATCTCGACCCCCAGATCACCGCGGGCGACCATGACCGCATCGGAGGCGGCGATGATCTCGTCGAGGGCAGCAATCGCCTCTGCGCGTTCGATCTTGGCACACAGACGCGCCTTGCCTCCGGCCTCGCGGACCATGCGACGGGCGGCGTGCATGTCGGCTGCGCCGCGCACGAACGAGACCGCCAGATAGTCGGCTTCGAGTTCGGCGGCCACACGGATGTCCTCGGCATCCTTGTCGGTCAGCCCGCCGGCCGAAAGCCCGCCGCCGCGCAGGTTCACGCCCTTGCGGCCGGACAGCGTGCCGCCGACCTCTACCGTGCACACGATACGATGGTCGTCGACCGAATCCACGGCCAAGGAAATCGCACCGTCGTTGATCAACAGGTGACTGCCAGCCCGGACATCCTCGAGCAGCGGGGGATAGTGAATCGCGACCTGGTCGACGGTTCCGGCATCGGCCGCCAGCTGGGTATCGAGGGTAAAGGTCTGGCCGTTCTCGAGCTCCACGCTGCCCTCGACGAACGATTCGATTCGGATCTTGGGCCCTTGCAGATCGGCCAGCACGGCCACCGGCAGACCCAGATCCGCGGCTGCCTCGCGTACGCGTGCAACCCGTGCCCGATGATCGTCGGCGCTGCCGTGGGAGAAGTTGATCCGGACCACATTCACCCCGGCCTCGAACAACCGCGCGAGCACCTCGGGCGAGTCGGACGCCGGGCCTAGAGTGGCGACGATCTTGGTCTTTCTGTTCATGGACGCGCAGTGGCCTTTTAGCTGATGGATTCAAACTCGCTCGGCAGGCGGGTCACGGCCCTTGGGCACGACCCGGTTGGGCCGCCAATCGCTCAAACCCTAGCATGGGCGATCGATAGTCGATGTGACAGGCGGCCCGACCCCGGCTAGGTTAGACACGCCTCAACACGCGACCATCAGCCCCACCCATCGGATACTTGCCCATGTCTTCGGATTCCCTACCGTCCGATCGCCCGGATTCTCACGCAGCCTTGAGCTTGCTGCGCCGTGCCGCGCCGCTGGTACTACTGGCGATCGTCGCCGCGGTGCTGATCGTCGATGCACGCCACGTGGACCTGCGCGAAATCCAGCGCGCGCTTGCTTCGGTTCCGCCCGTACAGCTTCTCGGTCTGGCCGTGGGCGGCATGGTCGCAGTCGCGGCGATGAGCGGCTACGACATGCTGGCTTCGGCCGTGCTCGGGCTGCGCCGGCGCGCCACGGCCAGCCTGCGTACCGCGCTCGTGGCGTCGGGCATCAGCAACATCGCAGGCCTGTCCGGCGTGACCGGCTCGGGCCTGCGCGTATTGATGCTGGTTCGCGGCGGCACGGATACGCGCGAGGCGGTGCGCTATGCCGGCCTGGTCACGTTATCGGGCCCGCTCGGTCTGGCGACGCTGTGCCTGGCGATACTGGTGGTGCGCCCCGACCTGACCCAGGTCGGCGCGCTGCCAGCATGGCTGATCACGCTCGTGCTCGTGGCCGTTGCCTGCTACCTACCGGTGTATGCGCTGCTAACGGGCACGAAATACCTGCGGCGGGGCCGCCTGGCCGCGCTGCCAGGCTTGTCGCCACGCTATATCGCCGCCTTTCTGAGCGCCTCGCTGGTCGAGTGGCTGATGGCCGGGCTGCTGCTCTGGGCCTGCCTGGCGGCCGTGGGCATCAGCCTCGCACCGACGGTCGTGCTTGGCGCCTTCGCTCTGGCCGCCGCGGTCGGCGTGGCGAGTTTTCTACCGGGCGGCCTGGGCGTGTTCGATATCGCCCTGGCCAGCCTGCTGGTGGCCCAGGGCGCGGACGCCAACCAGAGCATCGCGGCCATCGTGGTGTTTCGCTGCAGCTACTATCTGGTGCCGCTGTTGCTGGCGATTCTGCTCGGCCTCGATCTGCTGCGCAGCAGCCGTCTGGCCACGACGATCCGTGCTCACCCGGTCGTCGATCTGCTGCAGTGGCCGCTGGCTCGCATCGGCGAGCTCGGCATCCGTGTGCTGGCCGGTCTGACTGGTCTTGCCGGCATCGTGCTGCTTGGCGGGGCGGCCTTTCCCAACCTGATCGAGCGGACCCGGGTGCTGCGCGACTGGGTGCCGCTGGCCGCGGTCGAGGCCAGTCATCTGGCCAGTGTGGCGGTGGGTCTGACGCTGATCGCCGCGGCGCGCGGGCTGTCGTTGCGCCTTCGGCGCGCACTGTGGCTGGCTATTGCGCTGCTGTTGGCCGGCGCGGCCGCCGGGCTGCTGCGCGGGTTGGACTGGGGCACGAGCCTGCTGCTCATCGCGATCGCCGTGTTGCTGTTCGCCGCCCGCGGCGCGTTCGATCAACAGGGCAGTCTGGGCCGACAACTCGGCGCCTGGCAATGGACCGCTGCGCTGGTCGTTGCGCTGCTGATCTATCTGCTGCTCGGCCAGGCGCTCTATGGCGGCCAGGGCTGGGCTGTCTTGTCGTTCGCTTTCGGCCAGCACGACGCGCGCTTTGCACGTGGTGCGCTCGTGGCCGTGATCAGCCTGATCGTGCTCGTGGTCTGGACGTGGCCGCGCTGGCCGCGCCCGGCGTTCGAGCTGCCCGACTCCGCCCGCCTGGATCGATTGGGCCAGTGGCTGGAGGCCCACGGTTCGAACGGGTATTCCCACCTGCTCATGATCGGCGACAAGGCCTTGTTTCACACCGCCGACGAGCAGGCGCTGATCGGCTATGCGCCGGTCCGAGATCGGCTCGTGGCACTGGGCGACCCGGTCGGCGAGCCGGAGGCGCTGCGGCGCGCGGTGACCGAATTCCGCCGCTTCGCCGAAGCCGCACACTGCACGCCCGTGTTCTATCAGGTCGAGCCGGCGCATCTGTCGCTGTATCTGGACAGTGGGTTTTCGCTGTTCAAGCTCGGCGAGATCGCGCGCGTGGACCTGCGGCAATTCTCCATGACCGGCAAAGCCAACCAGGACAAGCGGGGTGCAATCAATCGCGCCGCACGGCTGGGCCTGACGTTCGAATTGCTCGAGCCGCCGTTCGATACAGCCACGCTGACCGCGTTGCAGCGGGTATCCGACGACTGGCTGGGCGACCGGCCGGCCGAGAAGCGTTTCTCGCTCGGACGTTTTGACGCCGCCTATCTGCAGCGAGCGCCGGTCGCTGTCGTGCACGACACCCACGGCGAGCTCAAGGCGTTCGCATCGATTCTGCCCAGCTACGGTCACCGACAGGAATATTCCATCGATCTGATGCGCCATACGATCGATGCGCCGGGCGGCACGATGGATTTTCTATTCGTGAGTCTGATGCAGAAGGCCGCCGCTGAGGGCTATGAATGGTTTTCACTGGGCATGGCGCCGTTGGCCGGCGTCGGCGATACCCCATGGGCGAACACGGCCGAACAGATCGCACGGCTGGCCTTCGAGCACGGCAACCGGCTTTACAACTACAAGGGCCTGCGTGCATTCAAGGACAAATGGAATCCGGAATGGCAGTCGATGTACCTGGCCTATCCGCCGCAGGCCAATCTCGCCCGCATCCAGCTCGATATCGCGGCCCTCATCGCTGGCGGCTACCGACGTATCGTCTCACCCGGATGAGAACCACGGCGACTACCGATCCGGCGGCTGCCGCGAGCGCTCGTCGCGGCGATCATTGCTGGGCGGGCTCGGCTGTTGGTGGCGCCGCCATTCCTCCAGCGTTTCGCTGTGCTTCTTCGGCCGCGGGGCGAACAGTCCGGACACCGTCCGGCCGATGCTTCGATTGACCCCGCGAATGCTGTCGTAGACCTTAGCCCCCTGGTTGCGGTCGCCTCCGAACAAACCGGATAGCGAGCGGTGGGCCGCCTGCACACCGGTGGCCCCGGTATCGACCACGGTCTCGACCCGCTGCTGGCGTTTGCGCAGACGCTGGCGCGCCTCGACCAGCAATCCGGCGTCGCCATAGCCGCCGACCAGCACTCGCAGCCTGCGTCGGGCGGCATCGATGGCCGCGGTCAGCCGCAGTGCGGTGACGATGACCGCCAGCAGTGCGATGAATACGCCGGCTGTGATGATCATGAGCCGGTCGGGTGGAAAATATCGAGGTGGGCTTCCACGCCTTGATCACCGAGCTGTTGCTTCATCTCGCGGGCGACGATTTCATAGACACGTCGGCGAATCAGCCGAGGCGCCACGCCGACCAGCGCACCGCCCCAGCGCGAACGCGCCCGAGCCAGCGTCATCGGGTTGATGATCTCGACGAGGATACGGCTGCCGCTGACCTCGGCGAGTACGCCGGCCAGTTCTTCGTTGGCGTTCGCCAGGTCATGGGCGAGCGTGGCCATTTCGCCCTCCAGTGCCTCGAGGCGTTGATAGGCCCGCCACAGCAGATAGAGCGCGACGGCTGCCATCGCAGCAAAGAGTCCGCATATGAGTATCAGCGCCATGATCGCTCCTTGGATATGTCGATCCTGACAGTGTTCGATGACAGTTTGCCGCAGTGCAGCATGCGCTGCAAACACACAGCGTCCACGACGATCGTTACACTGACCTGTATCCCGTTTTATACCGCGACCCGGGTAGTCCCGTCATGGCCGAATCGTCACAGGGTGTGTCTTTCCAGGGCCGTCGTATCGGCATACCGGAATCCCGTCAGCTCGATCTGTTTGCCGACATGCTCGAACGTCGCGGTGCCCGCGTATACCGATGCCCGTTGGTGGATATCCGCGACAGCCCGGATTCCGACGGCGTGAACGCCTGGATCGACGACGTCATTGCGCATGGCCTGGACGACATGATCTGGCTGACCGGCGAAGGGGTACGCCGCCTCACCGATCTGGCCGGCCGTGAAGACGCGCGACGGCTCACCCGGCTGATCGAACGGTTCGATGGCGCTCGTGCCATCACGCGCGGGCCCAAGCCCGGGCGTGAGTTGCGCGGCTATGGCCTGGGCTCGGATCTGTCGGCAACCACACCGACCACCGCCGGTGTGATCGACGCGCTGGCCGGCGAGACTCTAGCCGGCCGACGTATGGGCGTACAGCTCTACGGCACCGATCCCAATCGTCCGCTGATGGATTTTCTCGCCGCGCGCGGCGCGCACGCGCTGCCGGTGGCGCCGTATGTGTATGCCGACGAGGCCGAGGAGCCTCAGGTGCTGGCATTCGTCGAGCGCTTGGTCGCCGGAGAGCTCGATGCCGTGGCCTTCACCAGTTCCCCCCAGGTCAAACGACTGCTCAAGGTGGCATCGCGCCACGATCGGCACCACGCGCTCGTGGCTGCCATGAACCGGCTGTGCGTAGCGGCCGTTGGGCCGCTCGTGGCCGAGCGGCTGCGCGAGGCCGGTATTCACGTCACCCTCATGCCGACCGACAACTATTTCATGAAACCGCTGGTTCGGGCGCTGCTTGCGCACTTTGCCAGCCCGGCTTCCGCCCACCTGCAATGAATTCATCCATGGCCCAGAATCGTTCTCCGATGACCCTCGCCGCCCTGCTCGGGCTGGCCGCGCTGCTGCCATTCCTGGCCGGCGTCACATACGCCTATACCGGTTCCACGCTCGATGCGGGTACCGCATTACGCTGGCTCATGCCCTATCTGGCCACGATCGTGGGTTTTATCGGCGGCGTGCAGTGGGGGCGGCTGCTGTCGCGCAACAAGGCCGGCTGGCCAGACATGATCTGGCCGGTGATCCCGGCGTTGATCGCCTGGGCCGCGCTGCTGACCGCCAACCCTTGGCGCATCCTGCTGTTGCTGGGCGCCCTGTTGCTGGCCTGGCTGGTCGACGAGTACGGCGCGCGCCGCGGCTGGCAGTCGCGCACGTTCTTGCAGCTGCGCCGGCTGCTGACCGCCGGGGTGAGCGCCTGTGTGATCGCGATCGTCTGGCGCGTGGTTCGCGGCTGAGCGGCCCATGCGCTCCGAGACACATACGATTGCGGCCGGCGACGGTGGTGGCTGTGCACTGACATCGGTGGCCGGGCCCGGGATGGCGCGCCGGCCACCCGTCGTGCTGGTGCCCGGCATGTTCACGGGGCGGCGTTTCTGGTTGTCGGATCGCGGCGTCGGCCTGGCCGCCTATCTGGCCGAACGGGGGCATCCGGTATTCATCGTGCAGCGGCGCGGGCTGTCCGATTCGCCGCCCAGCCGCGGCCGTGCAGGTCTTTCGGAACACGTCGAACACGATCTGCCGGCGGTCCAGCAATGGGTATGGACACGGCACCCGGTACCGGCGTTCTGGGTCGGCCATTCATTCGGCGGCGTCATGTGCGCGCTGGCCTGTGCCGACTATCTGTGCACGGCACGGATGGCCGGTCTGGTGCTACTGGCCAGCCAGTTCGAAGTCGGCAAACGCATGCTCGACTGGCCGGCGAATCGCCTCACCCGAGGGCTGGCGCGTCTTCGCGGCCATTTCCCGGCGCGTGCAGCCGGGCTGGGGCCCGAGAACGAACCGCTCGCAGCGATCATCGACGCCACCCGCTGGGTCGAAAGCGGGCGACGCAGGCCCGATATCCGACAAGCGTTGTCGACGATCGATATACCGGTTCTTGCGCTGTCCGGCGCCGCCGACCGCGTGGACCCGAGCGAGGGCTGTCGACGGTTCGTCGACCATTTCGCCAGCACCGACCGGACCTTCGAACGGCTCGGTCGAGCGACCGGGTATCCGGAGGATTTCGACCACCCCGGACTGGTGGTGAGCCGGCCGGCGCGAGAGCGGGTCTGGCCACGGATTGCCGGCTGGATGAGCGAGCGCACATGAAAAAGGCCGGTCGTGTCTACCAGGACCGGCCCGGACAAGGCCTCTTCGAGGCGACCCGCCGCAACGGGATCGCCACCCGACGACGCGCCGACTAGGCCCCGATCAGACTCTGGCCACAGACGCGCAATACATTTGCCGACACGCCGCCGGCCCCCGGAGTGACCAGGAACGTGATCGCTTCGGCCACATCGCGCGGCTCGCCGCCTTGAGACAGCGACGACAGACGCCGGCCGCCTTCGCGCACGCCAAACGGCATTTCGGCGGTCATGCGGGTTTCGATGAAGCCCGGCGCAACGGCGTTGACGGTCACCCCGCGCTCGCGCTCGGTGACCCCACGCCGCTCGACGAAGCCGATCAGGCCCGCCTTGGTCGCGCCGTAGTTGGTCTGGCCACGGTTGCCGGCGATGCCGCCGATCGAACACAGACACACCACTCGGCCATGCTCGTTGATGACCTGCTCGCCGGTGAGCACCGCATCCACCTTCACGATTGCAGCCAGATTGATCGACAAAACCATGTCCCAGTAATGCTCGGGCATGTTGGCCAGCGTCTTGTCGCGGGTCACACCGGCATTGTGAATGACGATATCCACGCCACCGAATTTCTCGGTGAGGAAATCGGCGATCTGACGCGGCGCGTTGTCGTCGGTGATATCCAGTGCCAGGGCTGTACCGCCGAACTCGCCGACCGTCGCCTCCAGGGTTTCCGCATCCTGCGGGATGTCCAGGCAGACCACGTGAGCGCCTTCGCGGGCCAGGCGGTTGGCAGTGGCCGCACCAATACCGCGCGCGCCGCCGGTCACCAGTGCGACCTTGTTCTGAAGCGGCTGAGTCGTGGGCACGGCCTCGGGCATGGGGCCCCCGGCCGTCACGGTCAGTGGCTGTCCATCCACGAACGTACTGTAGTCGGACAGGAAAAAGCGCAGCGGCGCGGCAATGCGCGACTCTGCACCCGGCTCGACATAGAGCATGTTGACCGTTGAACCGAAGCCGCCGATCTCCTTGGCCAACGATCGGACGAACCCTTCGACCGCACGTGCAGCGACCGCGGCCTGGAGGTTGTCCATGGCCGACGGCAGGCTCGCGAGCACCACTACCCGTGCGTTGCGGGTCAGCTTGCGAGCCACCGGATGGAAGAACTCGTAGAGAGCGGTGAGCTCGGCGACGTCGTCCATGCCCGTGGCGTCGAAGACCAGCGCATCGTACTTGGCATCGTCGCGCGGCCGCGGGCGATCCGAGCGCTCCACGGTCGCGCCCGTGGTCTTGAGCGTCTTTTCGACTTCGTTGAATGCGCTCGCTCGCCCACCAGCGCCGACCAGCACGGTCTGGGCATCCAGAAAACGGTCCTGATAAGGGCCTTCCGCACGCGCCAACTCGGCCGGCGTGGGCAGCCCGACCGTCTTGATCACGTTGCGCAGCGTCGGATTGGATGCCGCTCGAACCAGATAGTCACTCATGTTGATTCCTCGAATTGGCATTAGACGATGGCCGTCGGGGCGATCGTCGTGCAGTGCAACATGATTGAATTAAAGCGGGTCGAATGTCAAAGACTTCGTCAGACGTGCATTTTTGAAGAACAGATTTATTTTCCGAATTTGGAAATAGCCCGAATAAGACGCTGCGATGGCGGCGGCTTTGATGTAGCATCGCTTCCGTCTCACGGGGCACCGGCGCCGTGCATGCGTCACCGGTGCCGAGGAACGAGTACATGAGCCAGGATCAGGACAGCCTACCGATCGACTCGCGAACGCGGGCAATCATCGACGGCCTGCCGCCGGACGAGCGCGAGCAGCTAGAACGCATGATGCGCCATGCCGCGGCCCGTCAGCGGCACATGCTCGAGACCGCACTCGAGGATGCGGTACGCATGGTGCCCGCGCCGTTTCGAAAACGCGTCCAGAAGTTGTTCCTCGGATGAAGGACGCCGCGACCCGCGCCGAACTGGTCAAACTAGCGCGCATTCTGGATACGGATGTCGAGGACGTCGAATATCTGGCGTATCTGGAAGCCGGCCGCCTGCGGGCACTGCGTGAAGGCATCACCGATGCGCTGTTCGAAAAGTTCCGCTCAAGCTTCAGTGGCTTCGCTCGCCTGTCGTCGTTCTTGCCGCTGGCCATCAGCGCACGCATATCGGAACGGGTGCTCGGCCCGACGCTGTCCGGACGCATCGCCGGGGAAATGCCCACCGACCGGGCCATCGAGATGGCCGACCGGCTGTCGGATACGTTCCTTGCCGAGACCTGCCTGCAACTCGACCCGGTCCGCGCCCGGCCGATCATTGCTGGGTTCCCTGTGGACCGAGCCGTCGCGATCACCCGTATTCTGTTGCAACGCCGGGAATACATCACGATGGGTCGATTCGTGGACGTGCTGCCGACGAAAACCCTGTTCGCTGCCACCGACGCGATCGCCGACGAGGCCGATCTACTCGAGATCAGTTTTTTCGTGGAAAGCAGCGAACAGCTCGACCGGGTCATTGAATATCTGGACATCGAGCGGCGCGAAGCCGTGATCCGGGCAGCCGCGGCACAGGATCTCTGGCCGGAAGTCATCTCGACATTGCTGCGCATTGGACCGATATCGCGACGGGCCCTGGCCGAGCTGGCCCTGGCCCAGGATGCGGCCACGCTGGATTCGCTCATCCGCGCCGCCGCCGAGAACGATCTATGGCCGGCACTGCTCCAACTGGCCGACGATCTGCCCGACGATGCGATCGCCAGCCTGTCGCACCAGCCGGCCTTTGACGAGACCGTGATCGTGCGCAGCGTGATCGATTCGGTGGTAACCAATGATCTGTGGGCCGCGTTGCGCAATCAGCTGCCGGGCATGGGCGCCGAGCGCTGCCGGCGCATGATCGACGTCGCGGCACACGAGCGCGCGCCGTTTCTGTCCGAACTGGATGTCCGCCTGCAAAGCGACGATGCCGCAATGGCCCCGTTGCAACAGGCCGCACGAACGCTCGACAACGACACGCGCACACGCGCGCGTGCCGCCTGTGGGTCCGGC
Source organism: Salinisphaera sp. T31B1 (assembly GCF_040361275.1). NCBI lineage: Bacteria > Pseudomonadati > Pseudomonadota > Gammaproteobacteria > Salinisphaerales > Salinisphaeraceae > Salinisphaera > Salinisphaera sp. T31B1. The sequence goes on from NZ_APNH01000001.1 coordinate 60,399, forward strand.
GCACTCGCCCGTGCACTCGCAGCCTGAGCGCACGGACTGGCTCGGGGCCCGAACTAACCGTACTGCGCTTCGACCTTGTCGACTTCGGCGACGTACTCGCTCATCGCCTCCTCGCGATCCATCCCCTTGACGTCATGCCAGGCCTGCCATTTGTAGCGGGCGATCGGATTCAGCATACCCGGCTTCTTTCCCGACACGTCACCGTCGGTCGCCTGTCGGTATAGCGCGTACATCTTGAGCTTGTACTCGTTGGACGGCTTGAAATCGCCGTCTTCAGGCGCGTTGTTGACCTTGTGGACGGCCTGCTTGAAGCGTTCTTCCAGATCGGACATGGGCTAGGGCTCCCTTGTTGAATGGTCGGATGCAATCGTTGCCGGCGGTCACGCACGCGGCGATTCGAGCGTGGACGGGCCGCGTCCGGCGGCGCGTTCCACCCGCGGCGAGAGCCAGTCGAGAATCGCACCATAGACACTGTCGTGATGCAGCAGAGCAAAGTGATTCATGCCATAAAACACGCGGCCGTCCTGATCGCGGGCGGGTAGCCGACGACTGGGAATCTCGGAGTGGCCCACGGCGCTGGTCACCGGCACGAGCAGATCTCCCAGCCAGCGACCGACCGGATCATCGCTCCGCCGGCCGAGCGTGGCCGCGACCAGGAAATGGCCCACATGGTCGGGCGTCGGGGTTGCTGCCGACGGCACGCTTTCAGCGCTGTTGGCCGTGTTCTTCTGCCAGTCCTCATCGCGCAGGTAGCCGTGGCTGAGATCCTTCACACCGGCGCTGCGGATATCGCCGAGCGCTGCAAATGGCCGCGTGTAGGACAGCCGCGTCAGCGAGAACGTCACACGATGGCCCAGACGCTCCAGCGGCGCCCCGAGATGCGGCGAACCCAGGCACACGACATCGGCCAGACAGTCGACCCAGCGCAGCCTGGCCAGAGCTCCGTAATGACAGGCACTACGGGCAACCAGCCCACCCATGCTGTGGCCGATGAGCGTCAGTCGTTCGATGGGTATCGGATAGGCGGCGACCAGACGTTCCAGCAGATCGGCCAGCTCGCGCCCGTTTTCGGAAATATGGCGCCCACTGTTGTAGCGCAGGCGCAGCGCGCTGTAGCCGAGATCGTGGCCTAGGCGCGTGCCGAAGTCCGCGCGCTCGCCCTGTTGCCACTGGCGATCGTTCAGGCCCAGGCCGTGAATCAGCACGACCAGCCGCGGTGAGGGCTCGTCCATCGCCACCGACAGGCCGTTAGCGGTCGGCGAGATGGGCCGCCCCTGGCTGTCCACCAGTGTCATCGACAGCGCCAGTTCATTGTCGCTGCGCTCCAGATAATCGCCAAACGCGCCATTGAGCGCGCTATGAAACCCGAGTGACAGACGCTCCGGCAGCTCTCGCTTGCGCGCGGGTATGAGTGCTTCGACCAGACCGACGCTCTGGCTCAAGCCGAAAAAACTCAGCCGGCCGATATCGCGCACCCGGTCGTATACGAAGTCGCTGCCACGACCGATCGGCGTGGCTGCGGGATTCAACCGTGCCACGGTGCGCGTGACCGCCTGATGTACGCCGTTGACGATGTTCACACTGCCCAGGAACACATCGGAGGCCAGCGCCATCCCGCCGCGCACCCAGACCCGTCGGCTGCCGGCATCGTTCGGAGTGACCGGGCGCGCCGCCGACGCAGAACGACGATCGGGCAGGTGTCGGGTGTTCAGCTGTTTCGACATTGCCAGGAGATACTGCTGAGCAGCTGGCCGAGCGCCAGGAGATGGCCGCCGAGAATAGCCTTGCCGGTGACCAGCAGGCCGGCGGTGATCTCGCGGGCCGGGTCGGCCCAGCCGAGAATGTTCATGAACCCGAGGTGGCCGAAGGCCTGCCCGGTCATCGGCCCGTACAGGCCGAATGGGTTGACGCCGAGCATCATGCCCTCGCTGTAGCGCATCGGGATTTTGAGCGTATGGTCATAGCGCAAGCGCACGGCCGGACGCACCGCGCGTGCAACGGTTTCGCGCTCCATCACCCGCCGATCGTTCCATAGGCCGCCATCGAGCAGCATCTGATAGAACCGGGAGAGTTCTTCGGCGGTCGCATACAAGTTGCCGGCCGGCACCACCGCATCCATGAAGAAATCGCGGTTGGACACATCGACGACCTCTTCGAAGCCCGCCGACAGCGCGTTTCGGGCGATGACCGATAGTGGGAACCGCACTGGCTGGCCGGCCGTGTAATTGCGTGCCACACGGCCGCGAGAACGTCCGTCCAGACCGAAAGTGAAATACCGCATGCCCAGCGGTTGGCGGAGCCGGCTATCCAGATAGTGCGTGAACGCCTCGCCGGTAACCCGCCGGATCACCTCCGCCAGAATGAACCCGCCGGTGATCGCGTGGTAGGACAGCCGCTTGCCTGCCTTTTCCGCGGGCGCGGCACAGATCAGCTCGATACAGCGATCCCAATCCATCAACGTCTCCGCTCCCTGCTCGGAGGCATCCACGTTGAACATGGGAAAACCGCCGCGATGGGAGAGCACCTGGGCAATGGTGGTCCGCGACTTGCCGCCGCCGGTGAATTCGGGCACGTAGCGCGATACCGGCGCATCCAGATCGATCCCGCCTTCCTCGGCGAGCTTGTGCACCAGCACGGAGGTGATTGCCTTGCTCGCGGAGAACAGACAGATAGGCGTGTCGGGCTCGGCCAGGCGTGCATACACGCCCGGCTGCTCGCCCGGGCCGCCGCCGCGGGCATAACCGATGGAACGATTGAGCACGATCTCGCCACGCCGGCGCAGACAGAAGGTGATCGCCGGGTAGGCGCCAGTGCGATACATCGCCTCGACGCCGCCCCAGATCGAATCCAGCGCAGACGCCGACAACCCGACCGAGCGCGGCGCGACTTCGCCCCCGGCGTCCACGCCAGTGAGGTGGGCAAGCCCGCCTTCGTCGACGTCGACCAGGCGGGCACCGAGCAGTGAGCGGGTCATGAGGCCTTGCGAAGGTCGACGGGCCGGCCCTCGGCCTCGCGGGCGGACTCGGACATCGGGTTGAGCAGGTACTCCTTGCTGAAGTCGTCGGTCAGCAGGACATCGTAGCGCAGCTTGTCATACTCGGCGATCGCATCCGCCTGGGCCTGCGTGAGCGTGCCGTTATCGACCGCGCTGGCCAGCTGCTCGGCAACAGTCTCGCCGGTGACCTCCCCGTGCTTGATCGCACGCAGAAACGCACTGTACTCGGCATCCACGGCCTGCAGCTTCTCGAACGCGTTGATCAGGCGGCCGGTCGGGTCGTTCTCGCCGCGACCGATATAGATGTCATAGCTCATGCGCTTGCCGAACGGCGTGTCGAGTTTCATGTTCAGCATCATGTCGCAGAGTGCGCTATTCATGTCGTCGGTCGGACCGGCAAACCGTCGGCCTGTGGGCAGCGCGACCAGCTTGAGGATCGGGCGGGCCGCCTTGACCGGGAAATTGCGCACGAAGTCGTGGAACGCGTTTTCGATCTCGTGCAGATGGTACTCCAGCGCCCAGGTCGCATGAACCTTATCCTCGTCGGTGTCCTGGTGCTCGGCGTAACCCTTGAGCGTCGCCGAGGCCATATACAGGTGCGACAACACGTCGCCCAGCCGGGCCGAGGTGGATTCCTTGAGCTTGAGCGCACCGCCGAGCGTGCCCATTGACAGGTCGGCACAGAAGGCCAGCGCCGCGGAAAAGCGCTCCATGTGGCGATAATAGACCCCCATCTCGCCATCTACCGGCGCCTTGGCAATACGTGCGCCGGTCAAACCGAGAGTCAAGGCGCGTACCGCGCGATTGACCGAAAAACCGATGTGCGAGAACAGCAGTCGGTCGAACTCGGCCAGGCCGGCGTCGAAGTCGGGATTGTGTGCCGCCTCCATCTCGCTGTAGACGTACGGATGACAACGAATCGCGCCCTGGCCGAAGACCATCAGGCTGCGAGTCATGATATTGGCGCCCTCGACGGTGATCGCCACCGGCAGCGCCTGATAGGCAGCCGCCAGGTAGTTGCGCGGGCCCATGATGATGCCGCGTCCGGAATGGATATCCATGGCGTTGTTGATGACCGTACGCATCATCTCGGTGGCGTGGTACTTGATCATCGCCGTGACCACGCTGGGCGTGCAGTGATCCACCCCGGAGGCGGTCAGGTTGCGCACGTTCTCCAGAATATAGGCATAGCCGCCGATCACGCCGAGCTGTTCCTGGACGCCTTCGAAATTGCCGATCTCGGTGCCGAACTGGCGTCGAATCCGGGAATAGGCGGAAGTGATGCCGTACATACCCTTGCCGGTGGCCGTGGACAGCGCCGGCAGCGAGATACCGCGCCCGGCCGACAGGCATTCCACCAGCATCCGCCAGCCCTTGCCGGCCTGCTCCGGCCCGCCGATGATCGCATCGAGGGGCACGAACACGTCTTCGCCCTGGATCGGACCATTCATGAACACGGCGCCCGGATAATGTCGGCGGCCGATATTCACGCCGGGCGTGTCGGTCTTGAGCAGGGCGCAGGTAATGCCGTAGTCCACGGTATCGGGATCGCCCAACAGCCCGTCCGGATCCTTGAGCTTGAAGGCCAGACCCATCATCGTGGCCACCGGTGCGAGGGTGATATAGCGCTTGTTGAAATTCAGGCTCAACCCGAGCACTTGTTCGCCGTCGACCGTGCGCTGACAGACCACTCCCGTGTCGGGCATCTTCGTGGCATCCGAACCGACTTCCACGCCGGTCAGCGCAAAGCACGGCAGCTCCTTGCCGGAGGCCAGGCCCGGCAGCCATTTGTCCTGCTGCTCCTTGGTTCCGTAATGAGTGAGCAGTTCGCCCGGGCCGAGCGAGTTGGGCACCATCACCGTGACCGCCGCGGTCAGCGAACGCGTGGCGATCTTGGCCACTACGCAGGACTGGCCGTAGGCAGAAAAACCGAGACCGCCGTGCTCCTTGGGAATGAGCATGGCGAAAAAACCATTGTTGCGGATATAGTCCCAGACGTCCTCGGGCAGATCCTTGAGCTCGAAGTGAACCTGCCAGTCGTCGATCATCGCGCAGAGTTGCTCGGTCTCGTGATCGAGAAACGACTGTTCTTCGTCGGTGAGCCGGGTGAGCTTGAAATCCAGCAGCTGGCTCCAGTCCGGCCGGCCGCGGAACATCTCGGCCTCCCACCAGACATCGCCTGCCTCGAGCGCCTCTTTTTCGGTCGCCCCCATCTCGGGAAGAATCTTGCGGAACACGCCGTACAGACGGCGGGTCAGCAGCGCCCGGCGCAGCGGTACGATGTTGAATACGACCAGCGGCACGCCGAACACGATGGCCGCGACCAGAAAGCCGATCGGGCCGATCAGGCCGGTGACGGCCAGCGCGACGACCACCGCGGCCGTGACGCCGGTGAAAACGGCCAGCGACACGCCCCGGTAGAGCAGCGCCCAGTAGAGTCCGATGATGACGAGTGCAGCGATCAAAGCTGTCATGGCGGTCTATCCGTTGTCCTATGGCTTGCCGTTTGGCTGTCCGACCCCATGTCAGACAGCGACGAGATGGCGTACCATTTTCGAAAAAGAATTGTTTTCAGATAATACCAAGCCGTTGTAGGCCGTCAAGCAGGCATGAACCAGTGAAAGACAATCAGAGCACTACCAGCCCCGGTCGCGGCCGCGGCCGCCGCCGCGGTTATCGCGGCCTCTCGGCCGAGGAATTGCGCAAACAACGCCACGAGCGGCTGATCGCCGCGGGGACCGAGCTGTTCGGCGAGCGCGGCTACGCTGCGACCCCTATCGAGGCGGTGTGCACCCACGCCAAGGTCTCGACCCGGCATTTCTATGAACAGTTCGAGGGCCGGGAGTCGATCCTGCACGCCGTCCACGCCGCCCTGGTCGACAACATGGAACAGATCGTGCGCACCTCGCTGACCGAGTCGCGCACGCCGCTGACCCAGCGCGTGGCCGATACCATCGAATCTGCGGTGTTCTATCTACTCGAAGACCCCAGGCGCGGCCGGATCCTGTGTATCGAAGCGGTCGGCGTCTCCGAGATCATGGAAAAGAAACGGCGTCAGACCACCCACAATCTGGCCGATATCATCGAACGCTATGCCAGCCTGATGGCCGATAACGGCGTGCTGCCCGAGCGCGATTACCACCTGCCGGCGATCGCGCTGGTCGGCATGTTCAACGAACTGATCGCCGAGTGGCTGACCGAGGAGACCGGACTGTCGGCCATGGAGATGGCCCGCGAGGCCAAGATCCTGTTCCGGGCGATGATCTTCGGCGCCCAGCACTATCAGCCGACCGACGGCAGCGCCGACCCGCTCGACGGCGAAATGCCGAGCGAATGACCCGGCACACCGCCGCGCTTCAGACCGATAGCCGTCCCTCGTCGAGAGCAGCACGCCGGCTGTCGTCGAGCTCGACATACGTATCAGCGCCGTTTTCGAGAATGTAGACCGGCTCGTCGCCTTCCGGTGCATAGCCGGCCTTCTTCAGATCCACCTTGCGGTATTTCATGGTGCCGGTGACCTCCTGCTCCGGGCGTAGCCGGATGAACACCGGGATCGCGTAGGCCGGCAGGGTATCGCGCAGGTGCGAGACCAGGCCTCGCCAGTCGATCGCCTCGAGCGAGTCGTGCGGGGTGATGGCCGCCATGCCCGCCCGGCCGTCGTTATGGGGCACTTCCACGCCGTAGACCACCGACTCGGCGATCGCGTCGAACGCGTTGAGCGCGTTCTCGACCTGGGTGGTGGCCACGTTCTCGCCCTTCCAGCGGAAAGTGTCGCCGAGCCGGTCCACGAAGGCGATATGTCGCATGCCCTGATCGCGCACCAGATCGCCGGTGTTGAAATAGCAGTCGTCCTTGGCGAACACGCCGCGATGGAGCTTTTTCTCGCTCGCCTGGCTGTCGGTATAGCCTTCGAACGGGGCGAAGTCGGTGACCTTGTTCAGCAACAGACCCACTTCGCCTTTATCAACCTGGGTCATGCGGCCATCGGCATCAACGGCCGGCTCTTCGGTCTCCGGATCGTAGGCAACCACGGCATAGGGCAATGGACAGAAACCGGCGGTGCGATCCATGTTGAAACCGTTGACGAATATCAGGTTCCCTTCGCTGGCACCATAGAATTCGCAGACGCGTTCGATACCGAACCGGGCCTTGAATTCGTCCCAGATATCCGGACGCAGACCGTTGCCGATCACCGCGCGCACGGCGTGTCGCCGGTCATCGGCATCCGGTTCGGCGGCCAGTAGATACCGGCACAGCTCGCCGATATAGCAGAACACGGTCGCCTTGTGGTGGCGTATGTCCGGCCAGAAGCCGGATACGCTGAACTTCGGCGCCAGCGCGAACGTCGCGCCGGCACACAGGACCGACGCCCAGGACACCGTCAACGCGTTGTTGTGATAGAGCGGCAGCGCGCAGTAGAAGCGATCGCGCGGGGTCAGGCGCAGCCCGGCCATTCCCATGCCGGCGCCGCCGCGCAGCCAGCGGCTGTGACTCATCCGCGAAGCCTTGGGCATGCCCGTGGTGCCGGAGGTGAATATATAGAAGCAGGTATCGCTGCTGGATACGCGGCTCGAATCGTCCAGGTTGCCGGTCGCCTGGCCGGCAGCGGCATCCAGAAAGTTGTGCAGGCCCTCAGGTGCGCGGTCCCCCGCCGTGGCGCCGACGAACCAGACCGGGTCCAGCGTGCGGGCTGCGTCACTGTCGCGGATTTCCTCGAAGGCCTCCAGCAGCTCCGGGCCGATCAGGATCGCCTTGGGGGCCACCGTGCCCAGGCTGTGGGCCAGTACCTCGCCGCGCTGCTTGGTATTGCACATGGCCGCCGCAGCGCCGAGCTTGGCCAGCGCGGCGACCAGAAGCAGCGTCTCGGGCCGGTTGTCCAGCAGGATCGCAACCACATCGCCATGGCCGATGCCGCCGGCCTTCAGAGTCCGGGCGAACCGATTGGCGGCGGCGTTGAACTGGGCATAGGTATAGCGCTGGTCGAGATACGTCAACGCATCCTGCTGTGGGCGCTTGCCGGCATGCGCCTCGATGAGCGTGGCGATGGTCATGTTCTCGCGAAAGCGCGACATCAGCAGCAAGCCCACGCCCTTGAGCAGGCGATCGACGCCCGACAGCTTGTCCGCCGTCGGCCTGAGCAGTTGCCAGGCGCTGATCGTGTCGTCGGATGGCCGGCGGGCAGTGCGTTCGCTCATCGATGGTCTCCTCGGCGGCCGCGGGCGGCGATCACGCCTCGCAGCGGGTGAAAATATTAATTTTCATTTGATCGGCAAAGCATAACAGCCCCGCCTCGAGACGCAATCAGGCGGGCGGCACGCCGCCGGGCGCCTGGCCACCGCCGCCGGAAGCTGGCGCCGGCCGGCAGTCATGCCACAGCGCTTTACCGTATTCGCTCATGTGCACGGAAAAACGCTGCAGCCGCGGGTAGAGCTTCATCTCGCGACGAATACGATCCATGGTGGTACGCAGCTGGGTATCGGCGAGCAACAGTTCGTACTGATCGGCCAGACTTTCTTCCTCAGGGCCAGCCTCGAATACGCCGAGAGCCAGCAACTCGGTCATGTACTGCGGCACGTAATCGCGCAACAGGACACCGGCATCGCGTCCCAGCGAACTGGCATTGGTCAGCACCACGGCCGATACCGGCCCGGCTGGCAACCGCCCCGCGGCGACATGACATAACGGTGCGATGCCCTTGTCCGCCAGCAGCGCCATCATCGCCACCTGGTCGGGCACCATGCGCGACAACGTCTGACGATAGAGCCTATCGCGTGCCGCGTCCGGGTCGACCCTGCGGGACTCGGCCAGCAGTCCGGCCAATATTTGAGCCGGTGCGCGCGGCGCCTCACGCGATCGGCGCTGGCGAGCGGCGCCTTCGGCGGCCTCTTCAGCGATCTGATCCAAGCGCTGTGCGAGTTCGGCCATGGCCCAGCTCTCGGCATCCTGGAAACGACGGACAGCCGAGCCGGCCACCGGCCAGTCCTCGGCAGCGCGTGCCGCACTGCGCAGAAACTGCACTGCACGCGGGGTGCGCACCGTCAGACTTTTCTTTCTCGCCATCTGCACTACTCCGAAATCCGTACGACCGGTCCGGCCGGCCGTTCCCCGGCCGGCCAGCCTAGCCGCCAAAGCGCTCCATGAATACGCTCGAGAACAGAACGATCAACTGGAACCAGCCGACCGCCAGGCCCAGTGCTGCGCCCACTGCGATCAGGATCCACTCATCCTCTTCGAACGCCGGGCGCAGCATGCCCTCGAACTGGCGCGGGGTAAGACTCTGGAGACGGCTGACCAGCGTGTCCTGAATCGCCATTGCATCATGGGCATAGCCGGTCATGTGCGACAGGGTCTCGGGCATGCGGGCGAGCACCTCGCGTACCGCTTCGGCCTTGATCTGTTCGTAGTCGTCGCTGCCCAGCGTCCAGGTGACGAACGGACGCGCCACGCTCGCACTGTCGTCGATCGCCTGCTGGACCTCGCGCTGGACCATCGCAAACAGCTTCTCGGCGTAAGGGCCGGACAGGATCTCTTCGAGTATGTGCTGTGGCGTGAGTATCTGGGTGGCGACCAGGCTGCCGTAGTCGGCGGCGACCTGCTGCTGGCGCTTGAAGAACAGGCCCTGAAAAGTCAGCCCGCCGATACGAATCGGTTTTTTGGGGTTGAAGATCATCTTCAGAGCGAGCCAGTTGGTCGCCCAGCCGACGAGCAGCCCGAACAGCGGCAACAGCCACCATTGCTGGAAGAAAGCCCAGATCGCCATCTGCAACAGGCCGAACGCGAACCCGAAATAGGCGCCCGACCGGCCGATGAAGACGAATTCGTCGCGTCCGGTCTCCAGAAATATGCGATTGAGCAGGTTCTTTTCGCGGACAAGCACGCGGGTAATCATGCCCTTGAGATCGAACATGTAGCGCACGTTCGTGCGCACTTCGTTCATCAATTCGCGCACGATCGCCGGCGCCTGGTTTCGCACCCGCCGCTTGACCTGGGCGCGAACCATCTGCGGCATGGCTTCCCAAAGTGCCGGATGATGACGATGCATGACCTGATCGGTGATCTCATCGGTCATCTCGATCATCGGCCGCTCGAGCTCGGCGGCGACCCGGTCCGGATCCAGCCGGCCGAAGATCTCGTCTTCGGTGATCAGCGATTCGGTGATCGTGTCCACCGAGATGCCGGTCATCTTGGACGCCTTGCGTGGCACGATGCCCTGCCAGCCCAGGTAGGGCTTCCAGACGCCGACGAACTCGATCGGATGGAACATCATCTTGATCGCGACGACGTTGGTCACGTAGCCGACGATCGCGCTGATCACGGGCATGGAAAGATATTTCCATGCCTCGGCGCTCAGATAGAGAAAATGACCGTCCATCGATAGTGGGGCACGCGGTCTGACGTCCGGCGCCGGGCTCCTCGAGTCGCTGTTGTTGTAGGCAGACGCCGATCACGCACGCGCGCGACACGCCGCGCCATGTTGACATCGCTCGTTGTCACTATACATGAGCGCTGTGCCGTCACGGCGATGGTAGCCGATTCACCGGCTGCCCCCCTCGGCTTTCGAGTCGGCGGTCTCGGCGCCGTGCAGATAGGCGTTGATACGCGCCAGCTCGTCGAAATCGAGCACGCCGGCAGCGCGGTTGAGCTGGAGCCGGGCCAGCGCGTGGTCGTACCAGGCGCGCTTGCGATCGGCCCGCCGGTCGACCAGCGTGATTTCCGCGGCGATCACATCCAGCACCGTGCGGTTACCCAGCTGATAGCCCGCCCGGGCAGCGTCCAGCGCGGTCGCGCCCGATGCGATCGCGCGGTCCAGCGCGGCCACCCGCCGGCGCGTGGCCCGAACATCGCGATAGGCGTTGTTGATATCGATCAGCAGTTGTCGACGGGCATCGATCAGATCCAAGCGCGACTGCTCCGCGTTGTACTGGGCTTCGGCCACTGCGGCGGTGGTCGCCCCGCCGGAAAACAGCGGCATCTGCAGCTGCACTCCGATCGACTGGGTCTCGTCGATGAGGTTGGCCTGGCCGCCGTTGGCACCGAAGGGGAACAGCTGTTCCTGGCGACCAATGCTGCCGACCAGGTCCACGGTCGGGAAATGGCCGCCACGCTGCGCGGAGACCTCCTGGCGCGCGGCCCGCCATTCGGCATCCGCGGCGGCCACCGAGGGCGAGCGCAGCATGGCCAGATCCAGCCAGTCCCGACGATCGCGCGTGGCCGTGTCGGCGGCCGGAAGCGACGTATCGGTGGCAATGCCCGACAGCGGCGACGGCGCACGACCGGTCAGGCCGATCAGCGCATCGCGCGCGGTGGCGAGTTCGTTTTCAGCGTCTATGGCATCGATCTCGGCGCTGTCCAGGCTCGATTGGGCCTCCTGCTGATCGGTGATCGGCTCGAGACCAGCATCGAATGCGGCATTGGCACGGTCGAGCTGGCGGCGGATCTGATCCTGCTGCTCGCGGGCGGCCTCAAGCGCATCGCGCGCGGCCAACACATCGAAATACGCCTGGCTCACACGCACGATCAGCTCCTGTTCGGCGACCGACAGCGACAGCCGTGCGGCCTGGTGACGCGCAGCTGCGGCGTCCTTGTTCTGCCAGGCCGTCCAGTTGAACAGCGGCTGGTTGAGATCCAGCGAATAGGAGTTCTGGGTCGAGGAGGTAGGCCCGCCATCGCCGGCGCCGAACAGCCCGCCCCCAAGCGCATCGCCGCCGTCCGGGCTTTCGAAGGTCTGATCCTGCCTCACCTCGGTATAACCGGCGCTGGCCGACAGCGATGGCAGTAGCTGCCCGCGTGCCTGACGATAACGCGCCCCTGCGGCGCCCGCCTCGGCTTTCGCGCTCAGCAGGTCGGTATCGTTGCGCAGTGCCTGGTCATAGGTGTCCAGCAGGTTCTGACCAGCGCCGGCCGGAAGCGCTGCCACCGTCAGGCACAGCCCGAGCGTCCACCAGAGCCGGATACCGATGACTCTCACCTTGCGCCCCGCATGCGCGAGCGCCCGGCCCAGGCCTGGCTGGCGCGCGCCCCCAGGATGAGCAGACAGGGCGTGAGAATCAGCGTCAGCAGTGTCGAGAACAGCAGCCCACCCACGATCGCGGTCGCCAGCTGTGTCCACCACTGCGTGGACGGGGCCCCGAAGGTGATCGAACGGCCGATGATATCCACGTTCATCTGCAGCACCATGGGCAACAGCCCCAGAATAGTCGTGACCGTGGTCAGCACCACCGGGCGCAGTCGTTCGGCGCCGGTCTGGCGCACCGCGTTCCAGGCATCCAGGCCGGCGGCGCGGTTCACGTTGTAGGTATCGATGAGCACGATATTGTTGTTGACCACGATACCGGCGAGTGCGATCACGCCGATACCGCTCATCACCACGCCAAAGGGCTGGCCGGCGATGAGCAGTCCCAGCAACACGCCGATGGTCGAGAACATCACCGCCGACAGGATCAAAAACGACTGGTAGAAACTGTTGAACTGGGTCAGTAGGATCACGCCGATCAGCGCCACGGCCACCCCGAACGCGCGCGAAAGAAACGCCTCTGCCTCGGCTAGGTCCTCGCTTTCGCCCTTGAACGTCAGGCTCGCTCGCGGATCCAGCTGTGCGGCCTCGACGTTGGCCTCGATCCAGTGCCGGAGCGATACGAGCTGATCGGCGACCAGGCGGTCGGCGGCCACTCCGGCGTCCACGGTGACCGTGCGCTGGCCGTCGGTACGCTCGATGTTCTCAACCTTGGGCGCCGGCTCTCGCTCGACGAAGTTGCTCATGGGTACCAGCCCGCGCTCGGTCTGGACCCGTAACGCGTCCAGCGCGGCCAGACTGCGATCGCGTTCAGGGTAGCGGACACGGATATCCAGCTCGTCGGCGGCATCGTCCGGGCGGTATTCACCGACCTTGATACCCTGCGTGACCAGCTGGATGGCCTGGCCGATGGTCGCGACATCGGCCCCGAACCGGCTCGCCTGGGCCCGGTCGACGTTCATGCGCCATTCCAGGCCCTGGGTCGAGCGGCTGTCCTGAATATCGGTGAAGCCCCCGACCTCGGCCATGCCGCGGCGCACGAAGGCGGTCGCGGTCTCGAGTGCGGCCATGTCCGGTCCGGCGATCTGAATCTCGATCGGCTTGGCCTGGGTCGGCCCCTGGCTCTGTTGCTGCACATCCGTGCGCACCCCGGGAATGTCGGCCACGGCGCGCCGCAGTTCCGAGAGCACCTCGGCGGCCGGACGGCGCACGTCCCAGGGCTTGAACTCCAGCTGCACCTGGCCGATCACGTCATCGCCCGTACCCTGGCGGAACGCATTGCCGCTCGTGCCGACCCGCGTGTAGACCGACTCGAAAGCGTGCATGGCCAGCGCCCTGGCCTCCACCTGGCGTACCAGTCGATCGGCCTCGTCGACCGACAGCTGGCCGCGTGCATGGACCTGGATGACCGCGTTGTCGGGCGCGATGTCCGGAAAGAACTCCACGCCGCGACCGAAACTGGTATAGGCGATGATCGCTGCGAAGAACAGAAACACTGCGCCGAACACCGTCTTGCCGGCATGACGGGCGAACATCTCCAGCAGCCGCACGTAGACGCCGGTCGCCCCTCGTAGCGGCTGGCCCGGCTGCCAGATCGCCGCGGCACCGCCCGGCGCGGCTCCGCCGATCACAGCACCCAACGTGGGCACGAAGATCATGGCCATGAACAAAGACGCCGTCAGCACCGCGATCAGGGTGATCGGCATATAGCGCATGAACTCGCCGACCATGCCCGGCCAGAAAAGCAGCGGCGCGAAGGCGGCCAGCGTGGTGGCGGTGGACGACACGATCGGCCAGGCCATGCGCTGGGCGGCGTGCATATAGGCCGAGCTGCGCGATTCGCCCTCGGCCAGAAACCGATCGGCCAGTTCGACCACCACGATCGCGCCGTCGACCAGCAGCCCGAGCGCGAGAATCAACGAGAACAGCACCACGATGTTGACCGACAGGCCCAGCATCGCCAGTACCAGGATACCCAGCAGAAACGAGCCGGGGATCGAGACGCCGACCAGCGTGCCGGCCCGCAGTCCCAGTATGCCCACGATCACGATCATCACCAGCAGGATTCCGCTGACGACGTTGTTCTGCAGATCGCCCAGCAGATCGACCACGTCCTCGGAGGCGTCCTGCGAGAAGTTCACGCGCACGGCGTTCGGCCAGGTACTGGCCATGCGCTCGACCGCCGTGCGCACCGCCGCGTTCGTATCGATGATGTTCGCGCCGATACGTTTGGTGATCTCCAGCGCCAGGGTAGGCTGACCGTTGAGTCGGGCAAAGCCTTCGCGATCGGCAAACGCGCGCCGCACGGTCGCCACATCGGCGACCGTGACCACGCGCCCGTCGACCCGCTTGATCGCGGTATTGCGCAGCGCATCCAGATTGTCGATGACGCCCGGCACCTTGATCGAGAACTCGCCGGCCCCCGAGCTCAGCGACCCGGCAGGGACCAGCTGGTTGTTCTGCTGGACCGAATTGAACACCTGATCCAGCGACAGTCGATAGGTTTCGAGCTTGAGCGGATCGATATTGATCTCGATCTGTTCATCGCGGTCGCCGGCGATATCGGCCTCGAGTACGCCAGGAATCGCCTCGACCGTATCCTGGACATTCTCGGCCAGACTCACCAGCACACGCTCGGAGACATCGCCGTACAGGTTGACCACCAAGACCGGAAACAACGCGACGTTGACCTGCTCGACGACGGGCTCGTCGGTCTCGTCCGGCAGATCGGCCTTGGCGATATCGACCTGGTTGCGCACGTCGTCCAGCGCATCGTCGGGATCGAACCCGGCCTCGAACTCCAGGATCACGCTGGCATGCCCCTCGGATGCGGTGGCACTCAACTCCTTGAGGCCCTCGATCGAACGCAACTCCTGTTCCATCGGCTTGACCAGCAGGCGCTCGGCGTCCTCCGGCGAGATGCCCTGATGGGTCATCGAGACATAGATCGTCGGAATCGTGATGTCCGGCGACGATTCCTTGGGGATATCGCGATAAGCCATGGCGCCGGCGACGAGAATCACCACCAGCCCCAGCACGACGGTTCGCGGCCGTGAAAAGGCCGCGGCGATCAGGGCGTTCATGCGCCGGGCACGGCGTCCACGCCTTCGCGCTCGCCTACCGCGCCGGCTCGCGCGGCAGTCGGCGCATCGACCACCCGCACGGCATCGCCGGCACGCACGAAGCCCTGGCCGGCGGTAATCAACTCGACCGTCGGCGGCAGCCCGGCCAGCCAGAGCGACCCACCGTCGGACTTGACGATATCGGCGGGGTAGAACACGACCGTGCCGTCCTCGCCGACCGTCTTGATACCCATATTGCCGGACTCGTCGAGCGTGAGCAGGTCGGCGGCCACCGCGTGCGCACGGACCTGTTCAAGCGGCAGCATCAGCTTGGCGGATGCACCGGCGACCAATCGCCCCTCGGGGTTGTCGATCTCCAGTTCCACGGGGTAAGTCCGGGTTTCTGGATCGGCCTCGGTAGCGACATAACGGACCCGCCCTTCGACCAGCCGCCCGTCGATCAGCCGGGCCCGCCCGGGCTGGCCCGGCTCGACGAAGGCGACATCGGCCTCGGACAAATCCCCGGCAACCACGAATGGATCCTGCTGGATGACCCGGGCGACCTCGTCGCCGACGCCCAGATAGTCGCCGACCTCGACCGGACGTGTTTCCAGCACGCCGGCGAACGGCGCGCGTACGACCGTATTGTCGATATCCTGCTGGACCTCGGCCAGCCGCGCGCTGGCGGCCTCCAGATCGGACTTGGCCTGGGCGAGATCGGTGCGGGTCTGGTAGCCCCTTTCCGACATGCGTCGCACTGCCTCGTACTGCAGACGACGCTGTTCCACCACGGCCCGGGCTTCGCTACGAGCCGCGGCCCGATCGTCGATGGCGATACGGACGAGCAGGTCGCCGCTGGCTACGCGGCTGCCGCGCTCGGCGCCGATCGACTGCACCCGGCCCGCGGTACGGGCACGAAGGGTCACGGCCCGGTCCGGAGCGGTCACCCCGTTGAGTTCGGCTTCCCGCCAGACGGTCTCGGCATCGGACTTACGCGTGGATACGCCGACGGCCTGCGGCGCGTTCGTTTCGGCCGGCTCGGACGGGCTGCCGGTTCGATCGCCGAGCATGCCGGAGGCCAGCCAGCCCGCCAGTACGGCGACGATCAGCGCAACGATCCAGATCGGCCGGATACCGCCCGACTTAGCCACGATCTGGGTCTGAGTCGCTGACGGCGTGATCGGACGACAGCCGCTCGATCAGGTCGCGGGTATGGTCGCGGGCGACATCCACGAAACGGTGCATGTCGGCCAGTCGCTCGCGCGCGCCCGGCCAGCTGTCGGGCAGGTCACGCTCGGTCGCGGCCAGCGATTCGCTGAGCGTGCCCATGCGCGTGACATAGCCTTCAAGCATGCGCAAATAGTGCCGTTCGGCCAGTCGGTAGTAGTCCTGCCGATCGCCGGGCACGGCGGTGGCTTCGAGCACGCCCAAACCGTGCAGAATTCGTGCATTGGTGCTGATGCTGGCCTTGGAGACCTGTAGATCCACCGCCAGCCGGTTCAGGCTGGCCGGCCCGCCGTGAATGATGAAATAGCCGAGCATGCGGCCGGCGATACGGGGCAGGCCGTCGGCTTGCGCCGACAGGCCCATGCGTTCGATAAAGTCGGCGACAGCCGCAGGCGTTTCGTTCATGGCGGCGACATTAGCCAGCGCCGAAATTTCAGTCAATACTGAATGTTCTGAATCAGACTCGACGACGGATCGAGAGTGGCTCAACCGCCCGGCTTGGCCGCCGGGGCTCTATACTCGGGGCATGGCCCCGCTCGGCAACCGGCGACCTCTCATGCGCAAGCGATCGCACTATCCCCGCATGGATCCGGATACGCTCATTACACGCGACTGGCTGGCACTCAGCCGCACACGCCTGGCCAACGAGCGGACGCTGCTGGCCTATCTGCGAACCAGCGTATCGCTGATCGGGCTGGGTCTGATCATGGCCAAATGGTTCGATCATCGACTGGTGGTCTACACCGGTATCGCGCTGGCCGGTCTGGGCATTCTGGTGGTACTCATCGGCGGCTGGCGTTTTGTCCAGGAGAGCCGGCGCTGTCGCGTGACCGCAGCCGAAGACCCCGGTCACGATTGACAGGGCGGGCGTTCGCCGCCGGTCGGCTGGACACGCCCGGCTTGTGTTGGGCCCAGGCGCCCCCACACCCGGCTGTCTGAGCCTTCGACCACTCCGGCCATGCCCCGAACCGATGCATCATCCGCACGTCTGCCGATCGCTGGCGTGATCTTCGACTGCGACGGCACGCTCGTCGATAGCGAGCCCCTGAACGCGCGCGGCGTGGCGGACCTGTTCGCGACCGATCACGGCGTGACGCTCGATGCACGAGCGATCGAGGCCGAGTTCCGGGGCGGGCGCTTCGAAACCATGACCCGCACGCTCGCCGAACGTCACGACGTGCAGCTCGCCAACGATTTCACCGAGCGCTATCGCCAGCACATGTATGACCTGTTCGAGCGCGAACTGAAGGCCATGCCGGGCGTGCATGACGCCATCCAAGCGATCGACCTGCCGAAATGTGTCGCCTCCAGCGGCCCGGAGAAGAAACTCGGCGTGGCCCTGAACTCGACGGGGCTGGCAGACTACTTCGGCGAGCTGGTATTCAGCGCCTATACCATCGGCGCCTGGAAGCCGGAGCCCGATCTGTTCCTGCTGGCCGCAGCGGCAATGGATGTCGAACCGTCTGCCTGTGCGGTGATCGAGGACAGCGATGCCGGCGTAGAGGCCGGCCGCCGCGCCGGCATGCGCGTGTTCGGCTACGACCCCGGTGGCGCGATCGGCCATCACCCGGCCGCGAGACTGACCCGTTTCACCGATTTCAACGACCTGCCGGGTCTGATCACGGCCGCGCGCTAGGACTTACGACGCCGCCGACGCCCGGCGCACGGGACCACGGCATCCGATCCGGCTTGCAATATGCGGTGCGCGGTATATTCTGCCGTCCGTATATATGGAAACCCATATACGACAATGAACGATCGCCAAAGCCCTGAATCGTGGCGCATCGGAGCGCCTGTGCCTGAGCCTACCGACGACTTGTCCCGCCTTGAGCCATGAGCGCACCCGCCACCACGCCGCGTTGGGCGCTTGCCTCGTCAACCGAGACGCTTTTTCAGGCCCTGGCCGACGACACACGTCTGCGCTGTCTGGCACTGATCGTCATCCACGGCGAGCTGTGTGTCTGCGAGCTGGTTCATGCGCTTCAACTCTCGCAGCCCAAGATTTCGCGCCATCTCAAGCGGCTGCGCGAGGCCGGCCTGGTCGCCGATCGGCGCGAACGTATCTGGGTGTATTACCGGCTGGCCGACACGTTGCCTTCATGGGCGCGCACGACGCTGGATGCCGTGATCGCCGAACACGGCAACCGCCCGCCGTTCGTCGACGACGCCCGCCGACTGGCGCATATGCCCGACCGCCCGGACGGCCGCTGCAGCAACTGATTCGCCCCGCTGTTCAAGGACTTTCGATGAATATTCTCTACCTGTGCACCGGCAACAGCTGCCGCTCGCAAATGGCCGAAGGCTGGACCCGGCATCTGGGCGGGGACGCGATCGCCGTGCGCTCGGCGGGCCTGGAGGCCCACGGGCTGAACCCGAACGCGGTCGCGACCATGGCTGCGGCCGGCGTAGATATCTCTGGCCAGCAGTCGGCGATCCTGGCCGACGCCGATCTCGACTGGGCCGATCGGGTGATCACGGTCTGTGGCCACGCCGACGCGCACTGCCCGCTACTGCCGGGCGGCACGAACAAGCAGCACTGGCCGATCGACGATCCGGCCGGGGCGACTGGCAGCGACGCCGAAATCGCCGCCATATTCGCCGATACGCGCGATCGTATTCGCGAGCACGTTCGCGCCCTGCTCGCCGAGCAAGGGGCTACGTCCCGCTAGCCCGGCCTATCGCTGCCCAGGATCGTTCATGACCGTCATCGCCATTCTGATCTTCGTCGCCACGCTGACGCTGGTGATCGCCCAGCCGCGCGGGCTGGGCATCGGCTGGAGTGCCGCGGCCGGTGCGATCGTCGCACTCGCCACCGGCGTGGTGGGCGTCGGCGATGTCGCCACGGTCTGGGGCATCGTCTGGAATGCGACTTTCACCTTCGTGGCGATCATCCTGATCAGCCTGACGCTCGATGAAGCCGGGTTCTTCGAATGGGCGGCTCTGCATGTCGCCCGCTACGGCGGCGGGCGCGGCCCGCGCCTGCTGGTGCTGGTCATGCTGCTGGGCGCGCTGGTCTCGGCGGTATTCGCCAACGACGGGGCGGCGCTCATCCTCACGCCGATCGTGTTCGAAATGCTGCTCGCGCTCGGGTTTTCGGCCGGGGCCACGCTGGCGTTCGTGATGGCCGCCGGCTTCATCGCCGATACCGCCAGCCTGCCGCTGGTGATCTCGAACCTGGTCAATATCGTCTCGGCGGATTTCTTCGATCTGGGCTTCGGCCGCTATGCCGCGGTAATGACGCCGGTCTATATCGTCTCGGTGCTCGCCTCGATCGGCATGGTCTATGCCTATTTCCGGCGCGATATCCCGGCGCGATTCGACCCGAGCGACCTACGCGAGCCGCAGTCCGCGATCCGCGACCCGGCCGTGTTCGCCGCCGGCTGGTGGGTACTGGGCCTGCTGCTGGTCGGCCTGTTCGTCGCCGAGCCGCTGGGCGTGCCGGTGAGCGCGGTCGCGGCCATCGGCGCGGCCGTGCTGCTGGCGGTCGCCGCCCGCGGGCATGTGGTCGACAACGTCAAGGTCATCCGCGGCGCGCCCTGGGATATCGTGGTCTTCTCGCTGGGCATGTATCTGGTGGTCTACGGCCTGCAGAACGTGGGCCTGACCACCCAGCTCGCTGCCCTGCTGGACCTGCTGTCCAACCAGTCGCTATGGGTGGCGACCATCGGCACCGGCTTTATCGCCGCGTTCCTTTCGTCGATCATGAACAACATGCCCACGGTGCTGGTGGTGGCCCTGTCGATCGATGCCAGCCAGGTCTCCGATCTCACCCAGCAGGCGATGATCTATGCCAACGTGGTCGGCTCGGATCTCGGGCCCAAGATCACGCCGATCGGCAGTCTCGCCACCCTGCTCTGGCTGCACGTGCTCGCCCGCAAGGGCCTGACCATCGGCTGGGGCCAGTATTTCAGGATCGGCCTCGTGCTGACGGTGCCCGTGCTGCTCGTCACCCTGACCGCGCTGGCCGGCTGGCTGGTGGTGCTGGGCCGGTGACTGTCCTCGACCGCGAACCGATACCGACATGCCCATGAACGACCTGCCGAATCTCGAGCCGCAACACCTGACCGTGCGCGCCGACGCCACGCCCAGCGCCCGCGATCACGCCCCGCGTATCCTGCTGCTCTACGGATCGCTGCGCGAACGCTCCTACAGTCGGCTGCTTACTGAAGAGGCCGCGCGGCTGCTTGAGGCGTTCGGGGCCGAGCCACGTATCTTCGACCCGCACGGTCTGCCGCTACCCGACGAGACCGAGGCCGAGCATCCGAAGGTCGCCGAACTGCGCGAGCTGTCGCTCTGGTCGGAAGGCCAGGTCTGGTGCAGCCCCGAGCGCCACGGGAGCGTGACCGGCGTATTCAAGTCGCAGATCGACTGGTTGCCGCTGTCGCTCGGCGGCATGCGCCCGACCCAGGGCCGCACGCTGGCGGTGATGCAGGTCTGCGGCGGCTCGCAGTCGTTCAACGTAGTCAACACGCTGCGCCTGCTCGGGCGCTGGATGCGCATGTTCACCATTCCGAACCAATCGTCGGTGCCCAAGGCGTTCAACGAGTTCGACGAAGCCGGGCGCATGCACCCCTCGCCCTACTACGACCGCGTGGTGGACGTGATGGAAGAACTGGTGAAATTCACCCGCCTACTACGCGACCATACCGATTATCTGACCGATCGCTACTCCGAGCGCCGGGAGGCACCCGAAGCGTTGTCGAAGCGGGTCAACCAGAAGACGATCTGAAGCCCACGCCGGGCGGCGATCAATCCTCGCCGAAGGCCCAGTACTCGATCGAACGACGGATGCACAACGTGTCGGCGCCGCTGCCTTCGACCTCACGGATCAGCCGGTCGGCGTCGCCACCGTCGAGGACGAACATCAGCTCTTCGGGCTGGTCCGCCTGTTCGAAGAAGTGCGCGGAGTGGACATGGCCGCTGGCCCCTTTACCCATCGCATCGACTCGCCGAGTCATGCGCTTGATGCCCATGCGTTGTGCCATGTCGGCGATCGCGTCGAGTACCGGCTTGCCATCATGGCGGCGTGCGCTCGGAGCGATGAAGATGACCTCGAAACCTTTCATGCAGAGCCTCTCTGTCGATCGGGCAACGGTTTAGACGACCATAACCGATCTCCAGCGTATCAGTGGCCACCCATCAGGCGTCGGCACAGGGCGAATGCCCCCAGCCCCAGCCCGGTCATCGCAAGCGAACCGATCACGTGTACGGCGATGCCGGCAAACGCCCAGCCCAGCCGTCCGGCCTGGATCTGGGTGAACACTTCCGCCGAGAAGGTAGAGAAAGTGGTCAGCGCCCCCAGGAAGCCGGTGACGACCATCAGGCGCCAGAACGACGACAGCTCCGGCAACGCCGAGAACGCAGCGACTGCCACGCCGATCAGGAATGCTCCGAGCAGGTTGGCCACCAGCGTGCCGGGCGGCATCTGTGGCAGCAGCGTGTTAAGCCCGAGACCAAGTGCCCAGCGGATGTTGGCACCCACGGCCGCGCCGAGGGCAATCGCGACGATGGAATAGATCAAGGGCATGGTCCGGTCCTCGGCGTATTCGGCGCCGCTCGCCGACTCACTCGTCTGGCCTTCTGGATGAGGTTCACGCGGATCGTAGCGCTCTGGCGCAGCCTCGTAACGTCGATCATGCATGGACTTGGTCTGGCTCATCCCCTTTATCGACTATACCGGCTTACCGGCGGGCCTCAACAGCGCTCGCCGCAGATCACGTCCACGCGGCGGGGCAACGCCTGGCCCGTGTCCGGCCGGGTGCCGGCGGGCACCCGCCCGCGGCGACTTATCCCACTCGCTCGATGGCTAGTGGCCAACCATCATGTGGCGCACGTACAGGCTGTAGAACAGCCACATCGTGCCGCCGACCATCACCACCATGATCAGCAGCGAGAACAGAATGGAAATCGTGTTCCAACGCTGCTCGGTCGACATGTCCAGGTGCAGGAAGAATCGCAGGTGCACGGCCAGCTGAAGAATCGCTGCGATTGCAATCACGATCAGCGCCATCCCCTGCGACAACAGGCCGAAGGCCACCACGCCGAAAGGAATGAGGGTCAGAACCAGCGCCAGCACGAACCCGATGAGATAGCCGCGAGCGGTCGGCGCGTGCCCGGGGGTAGCGTCGGTCGAATGGCTCATTGCATCACTCCGGGAAGATAGACGGTCGAGAACACGCAGATCCAGACGAGATCCAGGAAATGCCAGAACAGGCTCAGGCGCGCCAGCCGGGAGGCGATCGGCGCGGTCAGCCCGTGCAGCTGGATCTGGACGACCATGACGACCACCCAGATCAGGCCGAAGAAGACGTGCGTCCCGTGGGTGCCCACCAGGCCGAAATAGGCCGATAGAAACCCGCTGCGCGTGAAGGAGGCCCCTTCGTGCACGAGCTTGATGAACTCGCTGAGCTCATGGCCCAGGAAGAACGCGCCCAGCACGAACGTTGCCCCCAGCCAGGCCATGACCCGACTCTTGTGCCCCTGATGCAGACTGACCATCGCCATGCCGAACGTCAGGCTCGAGAACAGCAGCGCCATCGTCTCCAGAAAGACGCCTCTGAGTTCGAAGACTTCCGATGCGGTGGGCCCGCCCGCGTAGCGTTGCGACAGATCCACATAAACGAGAAAGAGCATCGAGAAGATGATCACATCGCTCATGAGATAGACCCAGAAACCGAAGTTGACTTCGGTATCCGCACGGGCCGCTGCCAGAACGGTTTTCAAACTGGTATCGCTAGACGCCATCACAAATGCCTCGAGGATGCGTGCAGTGGAACATCATGCCGGCGTACCTCGCTCGACCGGCTCGGCCAGATGCGCATGCGGCGAGCGCTCGTCGCCATAGTGCTTGAGGCCCTTGACCCGTTCGAACGCGCCGTCGGCTTCCAGCTGGCGATGGAACGCATCCTCGGTGCGCTCGACCTCCTCGGCCGGAATCACGAACTCGGTGTCGGTGTTGAAGCTTCGCGCGATCACCGACCCCACGATGCCCGCCAGGCACAGCCCGGCCAGCCACCAGATATGCCAGACAAAGGCAAATCCGAAGAAGAACGCCAGGCCGGCGATGACGATCGCGATCGGCGTGGAGCGAGGCATGTGGATGTCCTCGTAGCGTTCCGGACGCAGGTAGGCGGTATCGTTGACCTTCATTTCCATGAAGGCATCGCGATCGCGGACTTCCGGAATCACGGCGAAGTTGTATTCCGGCGGCGGCGAGGCGATCGACCATTCGAGCGTACGCCCGCCCCACGGATCGCCGGACAGGTCTCGATTCTTCTCTCGATCCCGCACGCTGACGTATATCTGCATGAACATCGAAAAGATGCCGTAGGCAACGATGATCGCGCCAATGGCGGCGATGATCAGCCAGATCTGCCAGGCCGGGTTGTCATAGGTGACCATGCGACGCGGCATGCCCATGATGCCGAGCATGTACAGCGGCACGAAAGCCACATAGAACCCGATCAACCAGCCCCAGAACGAACGCCGGCCCCATTTTTCGTCCAGCGTGAAGCCGAATGACTTGGGAAACCAGTAGTAGAAACCGGCAAGCAGCCCGAACATGGTTCCGGGAATCAGCACGTTATGGAAATGCGCGACCAGGAAGAGGCTGTTGTGCATCTTGAAGTCGGCGCCGGGAATAGCCAGCAGCACGCCGCTCATTCCGCCCATGGTGAAGGTGATCAGAAACCCGATCAGCCATAGCATCGGCAGCTTGAATTCGATGCGTCCACGGAACATCGTCCACATCCAGTCGTAGATCTTCACGCCGGTCGGAATGGCGATGATCATCGTGGCGATGCCGAAGGCGGCATTGCGCAGCGGATCCTGACCCATGGTGAAGAAGTGATGCACCCACACCGTGAATGACAGGAACGCAATCGCCATGGTCGCCCAGACCATCGACGTATAACCGAACAGGCGCTTGTTGCAGTAGGTGGCGGTGACTTCAGAGAACACACCGAAGGCCGGCAGAACCAGGATATAGACTTCCGGGTGACCCCAGACCCAGAACATGTTGATATACATCATCTGGTCGCCGCCCATCGTACCCGTGAAGAAATGGGTTCCGACGGAACGATCGAGTGCGAGCAGGGCGAGCGCGGCGGTGAGCGCCGGGAAGGCCAGCACCATCAGGATATTGGTGCACAGCGCCGTCCAGGTGAACATGGGCATGCGCATGAAGCCCATGCCCGGCGCGCGTTTTTTCAGAATGGTGACAAGGAAATTGATCCCGGTCAGCGTTGTACTGATACCGGATATCTGTAACGCCCAGATCCAGTAGTCCACCCCGCTGCTCGGACTGGCCTCAAGTCCGGAGAACGGCGTGTAACCGGACCAGCCCGCCTCGGAGAACTGACCGATCAGCAGCGAGATCATGACCAGCGCGCCGGCCGCGGCGGTCAGCCAGAGGCTGATGGCATTCAGCAGCGGATAGGACACATCACGCGCGCCGATCTGCAGCGGGATCGCGATATTCATCAGGCCGACCAGAAACGGCATCGCCATGAAGAAGATCATCATGGTGCCGTGGCCGGTGAACAGCTCGGCGAAATGACCGGCATGCAGATAGCCGTCCATGCCGGGGCCGGCGGTGGCCTGCTGCGCACGGACCATGGAGGCATCGATGAATCCGCGCAGCAGGAAAATCAGCGCGATGATGATGTACATCACGCCGATCTTCTTGTGATCCACGGTCGTGAACCATTCGCGGTACAGATAACCCCATTGACGGTAGTAGGTGACCAGACCAACCACCAAGAGCCCGGCACCGATCATCACCACGTTGGCGAATACGATGATCAGGCTATCGTGGGAAAAGGCTTCGAGCGTGAGTTTTCCGAACATCATGTCCTCGCGGCGCTAGAGATCAGCGATCGGTCAGTCGATCCGGCGGCGGCACCTTGCCATCGCCGGTCTGAAACCGCTGAATGACGTAGTCGAACAGGCCGTCCCGGATCGAGGAATAGAGGATCGGTTCGACTTTCTTGCTGGGTTCGACCAGTTGGCGATAGGCCGCCAGATCGAGCGGACGGGATGCAGCCCGCGCCTTGGCGACCCACTGATCGAAGTCCTGCTGGCTCATCGAATGAGCCTCGAAGTTCATGCCGGCGAATCCGTCACCGCTGTACTGGTAGTTCTTGCCGAAGAAGGTGCCCTTCTTGTCGGCCATCAGATGCAGGCGGGTACGCATGCCCGACATGGCCATAATCTGGCTGCCCAACCGCGGAATCATGAACGCGTTCATGACGGTTGCCGAGGTCAGGTCGATCTGCAGCGGTGCATCCACGGGCATGGCCAGTTCGTTGACGGCCGCGACGTTGTAGTCGGGATAGATGAACAGCCATTTCCAGTCCATCGCGATCGCCTGAACCCGGACGGTCGGGTGCTCCGACTCGAGCGGCTTGTAAGGGTCCAGATCGAAGGTGGTCACCCAGGTCATCACCGCAAGGACCACGATGATCACGACCGGGCCACCCCAGAGAAAGCCCTCCAGAAGCCCGGAATGGTGCCAGTTGGGCGTATAGGTGTTGTGCCTGTTGCCCGAGCGATAGTGCCAGGCGAACCACAACGTGAAACCGACCACCGGCACAAGCACGAACAGCATGACGGTGAAGGTGAACAGCATGACGTTGCGTTCATAGGCGGCCACCGGGCCGGCCGTGAAAAACGTCACCAGCGTGTCCAGCCGGAACACCTGAATCCAGTCGTCGACACCGCAGCCGCTGAGCAGCAGCACCATCGACAGGCTCGAACACAACAGCAGCCATCGGCGCACGGAGTGCTTCCCTTGTCTCGACATTTTCACGAACATCACCTTGCCTTGAGCCCGGTCCACCAGTGATCGCCGAGCCCACCGGACGACCCTGGGTCGGGCGGCTGCGCGGCTCTTCGCTGGCACAACTGACCGCTGTTCCATCTCGTGCCGTACCGCGACATGCGGTCTGCTGGAACGGTCATTGTGCAGTGCAACTAATATTACGCCCCTGTGCGATCACGCGAAAGGGTCGAACGATCATCGTCGGCATTGTCGCAGACTATGACCGCCTCACAAGTTACAACGAATTACGCGGGCCCGGGACAAACCGATGCGCCCGCGCCGTCCGCCTGCTCGGCCGGGTCGGAGCCGCTAGCGCGTAGATATCGCAGCCCGAGTGCCGCCGATAGGGGCGTAGCGGCACTACTTGGGACAACGATGCGCACCGGCGTCGTGTTCATGCCGGCGCGCATGCATGTGCGGACGGGCCGCGGGCGGGCGCCCGCGGCGACAGACCGACGACTAGCCGTGAAGCAGTAGACCGCCGCTCAAGGCGAGCGCGCTGATCCAGAGCGTGATCGCCGCGCCCAGGAAAAGCGGGCGCCAGCCCAGCCGAGCGACCGACACCAGCCGGGTCTGCAGACCCATGGCTACCATTGCGGCGGCCAGCAGGGCCGAATCGATCGTGGTCAGGGTCGTGCGCGTGGTTTCGTGCATGGGCACGAATGAATTCACGCCGACCATGACCACGAACAACAGCACGAAAAGAGGAAACGGCGCGCTCGAACGCCCGGCCGCGTCGCCGTCGCCATCCTGGCGCGCGCGCCGCCGCCACCACACCGCCAGTACCGCGCATACCGGCGCCAGCATGGCCACGCGCGAGAGCTTGAACAGGCTGGCATCGAGGCCCGCGTTCTGATCGAAGGCAAAACCGGCAGCCACCGCCTGCGCGACCTCGTGGATGGAACTGCCCGCCCAGGTCGCATACACCGCTTCCGACAGGCCGATCGCGTGGGCGATGGCCGGGTAGGCGAACATCGAAATGGTGCCGAAGACCGTCACCATGGCGATCGCACAGGCGACATCCTGCTCGCGCCCCTTGATGACGCCGTCGACCGCGACCACCGCCGAGGCACCGCAGATCCCCGTGCCACAGCCGACCAGCAGGCTCAGCGTATCCGGCAGCTTGAGCGCACGACCGAGAACCACGGCGAGCAGGATCGTGGTCGTCACGGCCACCACCACCAGCGCGAGTCCGCCGAACCCGACCGACAGCATGTCCTGCAACACGATCCGGAAACCTAGCAGAATGATGCCGGCTCGCAGCAGATAGTGAAGGGTCCAGCGAATGCCCGGCTCGACCCGGGCCGGCAACGGCACGCAAAGGCGTAGCAGCACGCCCACGAGAATGCCCACGGTCAACGCCGACAACGGCACGACTTCGTTGAGCGCCGGCCAGGAGGCGATCGCGTATGACACGCCCGCGAGCGCGATACACAAAAGCAGACCAGGCAGAATGCCCGGCACACGTGCCAACACCCCGGGCGAATCTTTGAATTGGGGGGTGGTGGTCGCCTGTTCAGCACTCATAACTATCTCCCGGAGTCGGTAGACAGCCAAGCTAGGCCGAACGACGATTACTTAAAATCGAATTATATCGATCCAACCGTTCGGTTTTGCTTATCATTGAGTAATGACCGCGCCGCGTTTCACACTTCGCCAACTCGATATCTTCGCGACCGTCGTGCGCACCGGCCAGGTGCGGCGTGCGGCCGAGGTGCTGCATCTGAGCCAGGCGGCGGTCAGCCAGGCGCTGCGCGAGCTGGCCCTGGCGTTGGATGTGACGCTTTTCGAACGGCACGGCCGGGCGCTGATCCCGACCGCAGACGCCCGTCAGCTGCTCGAACTGGCCGCCCCCTCGATGGCCGCACTGGGCGCGATCGATACGCGGCTGTCGCCGGAACGCGCCGACCAGCCGATCGTCGGCCGTGTGGTACTAGCCGCATCGAGCACAATCACCCGCTATATCCTGCCGCAGGCCCTGGCACGTCTTCGTCGCGAGCATCCGGGGCTGGCCGTGACCGTGGTCTCCGGCAACAGTGCGACCGCCGAACGCCGCGTCGCCGATTTCGAGGCCGATCTGGGCTTTATCGAGGGACCGTCACAGCGCGACGACCTGGACGCCCACGCCTGGGCCACCGATACGCTGCAGATCATCGCCCCACCCGATTATCCGACCGAAACCGTAGCCGCGGACAATCTGGCCCGCCATGCCTGGGTCGCCCGAGAGCCCGGTTCGGGCACCCGCGCAGTGTTCGAACACAGCCTCGCACTGGCCGGCCTGGCTGCGCCGCACGCAGCGCTGGTCATCGACGACAGCGGCTCGATCGTGCGCGCCGTTGCTGCCGGAGCGGGCCTGGCCTGCGTGAGCCGGCACGCCGCCACCCAGGCCAGTGCGCTGTCGCGGGTGCAGTTCATCGATCTGCCCAGCCTGGCCCTGAGGCGTCCGCTCTGGCGTGTCGAACGACGCAACAGCCAACGATCAGCCTTGATCGCGCGGCTGATTGCGGCATTGACTGCCGCCCTCCCCAGCTCTGAATAAGCCACGTCCTTTCAGCCGGCGTTCAGTTGGCGAATCTAGGATACGACGCGAATTATCTTTTATTCAGAGGGACCTGGATCATGAGCATTCGTAAAACCACCACCACCGGCCTGATCGGCATCGCGCTCGCCGCCTCGACCAGCATGGCATTCGCCGCACAACCCGAAGGAGTCTATTCGGCCGACCGACTGATGGACGCCGATGTCTACGTCAGCGGTTCGAACGATGCGGTCGGCGAGGTCGAGGATGTGATCCTGGACAACAACATGCAGATCAAGTCGTTCATCGTCGAGACCGAGGGCAAGTTCGGACTCGGCGGCAAATCGTATGTGGTGTCGCCCGATCAGCTGTCGGTCGAAACCTTGAGTGGCGACAAGCCGACCGAGCCGAACTATCGCGTGACGCTCAACGCCGACGCGAGCCAGCTCAGCGGCTACCCGGTTTACAACGACGC
This sequence comes from Salinisphaera sp. T31B1, assembly GCF_040361275.1. Taxonomy (NCBI): domain Bacteria; kingdom Pseudomonadati; phylum Pseudomonadota; class Gammaproteobacteria; order Salinisphaerales; family Salinisphaeraceae; genus Salinisphaera; species Salinisphaera sp. T31B1. The sequence goes on from NZ_APNH01000001.1 coordinate 89,509, forward strand.
GTGGTGGAACAACACCCAGTCGCAGGCCAGCGACGCGTGGCAGCAGACCAAGGAATCCGCGAGCGACGCCTGGACTCGGATCAAGAAGGGCACCAACGACCTCATCGATCGGGCTCAGGGTGAAACCAGCGACGCCGCGGACGCCACCGGCGACGCGGTCGACAATGCAGCCGACAACACCCAGGACGCCGCCGACGACGCAACGCACTGATCGCGCGTTTTCTGCCGGGGCAACGGCATGATCTGAAAGGGGCCGTCCGGCCCCTTTCTTGTATTCGGGGCCTGCCCAGCCTGGTCTCCCAGACGACACAGTCTCAGCGACCCGGTATGGCGAGGTGTGCGCGTTCCGGGCTGGTGCAAGATCGCGGGCCGGCCTGCCTGACCCAGGCCCGGCAAAAGGCTATGATGCGCGCTGGTTTTTTCCTGTCGGCACAAGGAGCCACCGCATGAGCCAGAACAACGCCCGGTCGAGCCTGTTTGGTGCTCTGTTCATGCCCGCCCTCATCCTGGGTGTGCTGATCATCCTCGCCATTCTGGTCATCAGTTTCCGTTCGTCGCCCTCGGCGCCATCTGCCGGCAACGACAATACGCGCACGCTGGATGCGAGCCTGATCAGCCAGTTCGAGGACACCTACGACGCGCTGGGCGAATCCGTCGGCAAGCCAGACGCGCCGATCACGATTCGCGAATTCGCCGATTATCAGTGCCCGGCCTGCGGATCGTTCGCGCCCACGGCCAAACGGATTCGTGAGGAGATGGTGGAATCCGGCAAGGCACGTTTCGTGTTCTTCGACTTCCCGCTGCCGATGCATGCCCATGCCAAGCAGGCGGCTGTCGCCGCGCGCTGTGCAGCCCGCCAGGGCAGGTTTTGGGATTACCACGACCGGCTGTTCGAAACCCAGCGCGACTGGTCCCAGCGCGACGATCCGACCTCCATGTTTCTCGATATGGCCGTCGAATCGGGCGTCGACGCCGATCGACTGGAACAATGCATGACCCAGGGTGGCCCGGACGAGGTGATCAGCCAGAATCAGGAGGCCGGCAAAGCCATCGGCCTGCGCGCCACGCCGACGATCATCGTCGGCGATACGCTGTTCTCGGGCGCGGTCAGCTATGAGCGTATCCAGCAGGCGGTCGAGCGCCAGAGCGGCGGCGGCAACGGCTGAATCCACCGGGGCGCCGCCGCCATCCCCAGCTAGGAGGTAGCGGCGCCTTCGCTCTGCTCGACGACACGCCGGGCCAGCGTCTTGCGATCAACCTTGCCGACGGCGTTCTCAGGCAAGCTGTCGACGAACCAGACCGCTGCCGGGCGATGGGCGCGTGAAAGCTGTGTCTCCACCCGGTCGATGAGATCCTGCGCACTGGGGCTTTGATCGCCGGCGGCGACCACGAACATCACCGGGACCTCGCCCAGGTCCTCGTCCGGCTGACCGACGACACAGCAGGCTTCGACGCCGGCGTGTGCGGTCACCACGTCCTCGATCATCCCGGGCGGAATATTCTCGCCACCGCGGATGATCACATCCTTGATCCGCCCGGTAATGAACAGATAGCCATCGTCGTCGAAACGACCGAGATCGCCGGTACGCAGCCAGCCGCTGGCGATGACCGAGGCATCCGGACGCCCGTTTTCATCCAGATAGCCGGTCATCAGGTTGTCTCCGGCGATTGCGATCTCGCCCTGCTGGCCTGCACCCACGCGCTCGTCCGCGTCAGTCTTGAGCAAAGCCACCGTCTGATTGACCAGCGTGGTGCCGACCGACCCGATGCGTCGATCATCAGGCGGATTCATGGTCGAGGTGCAGGTCGCCTCCGACAGCCCGTAGGACACCACCACCGGCGCGCCCAGCGCGGCTTCGATACGGCGGTGCAGGTCGGGCGTGATGGGCGCCGATCCGCAGCGGATCATGCGCAGGTGGGCGGTGGCCCGGTCATCGAAGCTGTAGGCGAGCATGCGCGAATACATGGTGGGCACGCCCGAGACCAGCGTCGGCTGGTAGCGCGCCATCAATTCCGGCATATCGGCAGCACGGAAACGCGGCGCGAACGCGATGCGCGCACCGGCAGCCAGCGGCGCGAGAATCTGATTGTTGATGCCGTTGGTGTGATAGATCGGCATCACATGCAGCAGCCGGTCGGAACGGGTCAGACCGGTATGGCGAATCAGACCGAACGCATTGTTGGCCAGCGCCCGGTGGGTGAGCTGTACGGCCTTCGGCGTACCGGTGCTACCCGAGGTAAAAAGCGTCAGCGCCGGCGTATCCGGTCCGACGCGATCCTCGGGCGCGCCCGGTCCGTCGGTGCCGTTGAGCTTGATTCGATCCACGACGTCGATATCCGTCATGTGAGCGAACTGATGCACGAGCGTCGTGTCGGTAACCGCCCGCCGACAGCCTATACGGGTCAGACGCGCGCCCACCTCCTCGGCCGACAACCGCGGCTCCAAAGGGCAGACCGACCCACCGGCGAACAGGATGGCCAGCAGCACGCAGACGCTGTCACCGGTGCGCGCCATCGACAGCGCCACGACCTCGCCGGGTTGCAGTCCCGCGGCCACCAACGCGCCGGCCAATGTATGCACCCGATGTTGCAGTTCGGCATAACTGAGCGTCAGGTCGTCGCTGGCCAGGGCCTCGCGATCGCGCCAGTCGTCACTTGTCCAGAGATGACGATAGGCGGCAATAAGAGTCGATTCGGGCATGGTGTCCTCAGTGAAGCTTGATGGCAGCGTCTTGCTCGAAACGACCATCCGGGTCGATCGCGGCGAGCGCGGCCCGCTCGGCCTCGGTCGGCGGTGCCGTGGGGGCGGCCTGGCTGGCATCGAAGCTGAAGCCCGTCCGCTCGCGCACTTCCTCGAGCTCGACCTCCGGATGCCAGGATTCGAGCGCCAGCCGCCCGTCCCGCTTGACGAACACCGCGATCGGCGTCACCACGCCGCTCATTCCGCCCCAGGAGGTCAGAAAGTGCAGCTTGTCGACCAGCGTGCGGGTGGAGTGCTCGGTACGCCAGGTACAGGCGCGGCGTGCGGTAGGCAGCATGACCGCCCCGCCCCCACCGCCGGGCAGACGCACCTTGGGCTTGTGCCAGTCGCCGATCGCGGAATTGTTGACGTTGCCCTCGCCGTCGATCTGGGCCGCGCCCAGGAACGTCAGATCCATACGTCCACGGGTGCACAGATCGTAGAAATCCTCATTGGAGAAGATCGATGCCGAACCGTTCGCCAGCGCCGGGTCGGAGCTCGACAGCGGCACCTTCTCGACCGTCGGATCGACGCCGCCAGCTACGTTGATATAGATGAAGTCCCAGTCGTAGGCGCGTTTGGCCAGCAGACAGGCCAGCATGGGCGGCGTCGAATTCACGCCGGAGAAGGTGATCTCCTCCGGCCGAATGAAACGCGCCAGATTGGTCACGACATAGGAAAAACCGCTCCACTGCTCAGCCATGCGCCATACTCCGCTGTGTGTCGGCGTCGACTTCCGGTGCGCTGTCCAGATGGCGCTGGAGCACGTCGTCGCCCTGTTCCAGATAGGCCTCGACGGCCGGGTAATCGATGTCGTAGTCGGGATGATTCGACCCAGGCCACGCGCCCCGCGGGCAAATGCTGACCGCTTCGACCATGAAATAAGGGATCAGCGTCGTTTCGGGCGCGTCGACGAAGGTCTGGGTATCGACACAGCGTTCGGCCACGACCAGTACCTTGTCCGCGGCACGGCTCATGATGCGGTCCCAGTGTGCGGTGCCGTAGACACGGACGTTACCGGCGGCATCCACCTCGCTGGCATGGATCACTGCGTAGTCGGGACGGATCGCCGGAATCACGAACACCGACTGGCCGCTGCCGTAGGGGTCGTCGATCTGCTGCCATTCGTTGAGCTTGGGAAAGGCGCTGCCCTGCAGACCGCCGCACGGCTGGAACGGCACACCGAAGGCGGCCGCGCGCAAGCCGGCGGTCAGACTCGCACAGGCATGCTCTTCGAGTGTGAGCGCGCCGTCCTGCACCGCCTTGCGGTAATACGGCGCGAGTCCGAAGTTGCCTTCCATCGCCACGATGCCGGCCCGCGCTTTCGAGGCCACCCCGGCACGACAGAGGATATCGATATCGTAGCCGGGCGACTGTTTGACGATCTCCAGATCGCGCCGCCCCTGGCGAATGAGCTCGCGTACCAGCGCGAACGGCCCGCGATGCAGAAAACTACCGCCCAACGCAACCGAAGCGCCGTCGGTGATCTTGGCGGCGAGATCGGCCAGTGGAATACGCTTGTCTTTACTGATGTATCCGGAGGACATGATCATGCTCCTGTCTAAGAGGGCTCACGCCTTGTCGGCGGGCGCCAGGTAAGCGGCAATACGCGATTTGAGACCAGGCGCGGCCGCCGAACGCACGAGCCGGGCCAGATCCCGGTCCGGTTGCGCATCGTCCAGCGCGCCGTGCAGCAGCGCACGGGCGGGATCCGGCGAGCGAGCGAACTCGTCGTCTACCAGCGCCGACCATGCGTCGACGGCGGCCGTCTCGGTGACGAAGCCGATCCGATGCGCTTCCTCGGCGTCGAAAGTACGCGTCGACGACTGGATCTCGCGCGCAGTATCCGCGCCCACGCAGGCGGCAAAGCGGCGCGTGCCCAGCACCAGCCCGAAGTTAAGCCCCGGCATGCGAAAACTCGCTTCATCGGTCGCGATACGACGTCGACAGGCACCGAACAGGTCGACTCCGGCACCGAAATTGCGGCCATGGGCCAGGCCGATGGTCACCGCAGGTGACCAGGCCAGCTTCTGGAGCAGCGTCTCGATCCGAATGAAGCGCAGCACGAGATCGCCTTCGCTGGCGTCCTGCCACCCCGAGAAATCGAAGCCGGCGCTGAAATTCTTTCCTCGTCCGGCGAGCACGATGACCTCGGCGGCTTCGGCATGTGCGGCATCTACCGCGTCGATCAATGCCTCGACCAATTCGGCCGACAAAGCGTTGCGTTTGTCAGGCCGGTTCAGCGTCAGCGTGACGCCACCGGCGGTGCGATCGACGGTCAACAGCTCGCTCATGCCGTGGCCCGCCCATTCATCTCGGCCAGTACCTCGGCAGTATGCTCGCCGAGCTCGGGGGGCCGACGGCGCACGCCCTGGCCGACCCCTGAAAAACGTACCGGCGAGCCGAACGTCTTGGTCGCCACACCGTTGGGAAGCTCCAGCGGCTGGACCCAGCCCATGTGCTCGACCTGAGGATCGGCCAGCACCTCGGAATACCGGTTGATCGGCGCACACGGCACGCCGGCTTCTCGGAAGCGCGCCAGCCAGGTTTCGCTATCGGCCTCGGCAAAGATCGCCTCCAGCATCTCGCGCAGTTCGGTCTGGTGGGCTGCCCGGTCGGTGGGTGATGCGAACCTTGGATCGGTCAGCCACGCCGGTCGGTCGACCACCGAGCACACTTTCTTCCAGAGGGCATCGTTGCCTGCCGCCATACCGAAATAGCCGTCGCGCGCGGCGAACGCCTGGTAGGGCGCATTTCGCGGATGCGCGCTGCCGAGCTTTTCCGGGTCGCGGCCGCTGCCGAAATACTCGGAGGTCTGCAGTGCGGCGATCCCGAGCGTCGCGCCCAGCATGGGCACATCGATATGGGCGCCCTGGCCGGTCTTCTCGGCCGAGCGAAGCGCCGAGGCGACCGAATAGGCCGCATACAGCCCCGCCGAGAAATCGGCCAGCGGCACGCCACATTTGACCGGTGCCCCGCCGGGTTCGCCGGTGATGCTCATGATGCCGCTCATCGCCTGCACCGTCAGATCGAATCCACCTTCCTGGGCGCGCGGTCCGGTCTGCCCGTACGCCGATATCGAAGCATAGATCAACGCCGGATTCACCCGGCTGAGTTCCTCGTAGCCCAGACCCAGCCGGGCCATCACGCCCGGGCGGTTGTTCTCGATGACGACCTGCGCGCTCTCACACAGCCGCCGGGCATTGTCACGATCCGTCTCGTTCTTGAGATCCAGTGCCACCGATCGCTTGTTGCGGTTCAGCGAAGCAAAGTTCTCGCTATAGCCATCGGTGATCGGCGGCCAGGCACGGAGGCTGTCACCCCCGTTGGGGTTCTCGACCTTGATCACGTCGGCCCCCATGTCGGCCAGCAACATGCCGCAGAACGGGCCGGCAGCCACGTTGCAGAACTCGATGACGGTGACGCCGCCTAACGGGCTGTCCATGGTGTCTCCTTGATTTAAGCAATAGAAATACGGGCCGTGCCGGGCGGCGAACCTGGTTCGACCTATGCCTCGGGCGGCTGCAAGGCGTCCGGAATCTCGACGCCCTGTTCGCGGAAGTAGCGCGCCGCGCCCGGATGCAGCGGCATGGGCAGACCGGCCAGCGCATGCTCCAGACTCATGACCTTGGTCGCCGAATGCACGCTGTTGAGAAACGGCAGGTTCTCGTAGATCGCCTGGGTGATCTTATAGACATCGTCCTCGGAAACATCGGCATTGACCACAAGGAAGTTGGGCTGGGCGACGGTGTGGATGGCCTTGTCCTGATTCGGATACGTGCCGGCCGGAATGTCGTAGCGTGTCCACAGCGAATACTTGCCGTTGGCCTTGGCCATTTCCTCGTCGGTGAAGTCCAGCACCTGGACATCGTCGCCCATCGCAGCGTAAGCCCGGGTCACCGCCGAGACCGGCACCCCGCCGGGCGTGTTCATGCCGCCGATCACGCCGTTCTGCAATGCGTTGGCCGAGCCTTCGTAGCCCTGATGCATTAGGTTGAAGTCGGCGTTCACGTCATAGCCGAGATTGGTCAACAGCGTGGTGCCGGAGCCTTCCGTTCCCGAGTTGCGACGGCCGATGGAAAACCGTCCCCCGACCAGGTTATCCATATCGGCCATCGTACCGGTATCGACGAATTTCTTGCGGACCACGAAATGCTCGACGTTGGACCACAGCATCGTGATAGAGCGCAGCTGTTGCTGTTTGCCGGCATCGGCCAGCCGGCCCTCGCCTTCCCACGCCCAGGCGCCGAACACGCCCTGAAGAATCGCGAACTGAGCCTGATCCTCTCTCAGCAGCTTGATGTTCTCTCCCGAGCCGGCTGTGCTGATCGCCGATAGCGAGATACCGGTCTTGGGTTCGAGTTTGACCTTGGTCAGGGAGGCCAGCCCGACGCCGACCGGGTAGAACGTGCCGCCGGGTGTCGCCGTAGCCAGGATATAGGACTGGCCGGCCGCCCCAGCCGTCTGGGCCGCCCCGAGCACGAGCATCGCTCCCACCGCGGCGCAGGCCACTAATCGCTTGATTGATTTCATTGTTTTCTCCCTCGCATGATCGGCCGTCAGCCGTTGTTCTGAATATTGATAGTGCGTTCCATATTCAAGCTAGCCGTGTTCCGCCCGGCTTGTCAACGACGTGAGCCCCAGCTGCCGGATAGCGGCACCAGCCCCACGCCCTCCGACGTGCGCGGGTTTTCAGGCACGGGGTCATGCAATTGACAAACGCGCTCACGCATAGATACATTTTGTGGAACGACGATCCATATATTAGAACAGACACAAAGACGACTGACCACCCGCCGTAGGCACTTCACCAGCCGCGGCGGCCCGTGTCTGTCGAACCGTACGATCGATTGGCCGAACGCCCGCTAGAGACGCGTCGCCCATATCGCGAACCTGGAGGAGATCCATGGCTGACCCGAACCCGACGCCCGTGGCGACGCCGCCTGCCGGCAGCCAGCCCGATCGCAACGGCTACGTCATGACCGCGATCGCCGCGGCAATCGCCGCCTTGCATCTGTATCTGGTGACGTTCACGCCCATCTCGGATCTGCGCATCGGCGCACTGCACTTTGCCTCGTTCGGTTTCCTGTGCGCCTTGCATTATTCGCTGGCGCCCCGCCACGCCCGTCATCCGCTGATCGTGGCGCTGGACTACGCGGCCGCGCTACTGGCCGTGGCCTGTGTGGTCTATCTGTTCGTCATGGAAAACGCGCTGTATGCGCGCAGCGTCAACTTCATTGCCAGCGATTGGCTGTTCTCGATCGCCTGCGTGGTGCTTGCCCTGGAGTTCGTACGCCGCTCGGTCGGCTGGGCGATTCCCCTGATGGTGCTGGCCGCGCTCGGCTACGCCGGCGGACTGGGTCAGTACCTGCCGGGCGTATTCCATTTCCCCGGGCTGTCGGCCGAGGTGATCCTCTACCGCAGTTATTTCGGCCCCGACGGACTGTTCGGCTCGCTGGCGCGCATTTCCTATGCCTACGTATTCCTGTTCGTGATCTTCGGCGCCTTTCTGGCCAGTTCCGGGGCGAGCGACTTCATCGTCAACCTGGCACGGTCGGCGACCGGTCGTCTGCGCGGCGGACCCGGCTTCGTGGCGGTGGCCGCCTCGGGCATGATGGGATCGATCTCGGGATCGGCAGCCGCCAACGTCGCCTCGACCGGCACCGTGACCATTCCGATGATGAAACGGGCGGGTTTTCGACCGGAATTTGCCGGCGGGCTGGAAACCGCGGCCTCGACGGGCGGCCAGATGATGCCGCCGATCATGGGCGCCGGCGCGTTCGTGATGGCCAACTACACCCAGATCCCCTATGCCACGATCATCGGCGTCGCCCTGCTGCCGGCGCTGTTGTATCTGCTCTCGGTGGCCTGCTGGATTCGTATCAACCTTCAGAAATACGATATCGCCGACATCGAGGACGATACGCCACGTTTTCTGCAGGTTCTGGCCCAGGGCTGGATGCATCTGCTGCCGCTGATCGTGCTGGTGGGCATGCTCGCCGCGGACTACACGCCGGAGATGGCCGCGGTCGCCGGCATCGCCTCGATCGTGGTCGTGTCCTGGTTCACCGCCCAGCCGATCGGCCCGGTGCGCGCCATCCGCACCCTGGCGGAAGCCTCACGCACGATGATCCCGACTGCCGTACTGCTGATCAGCATCGGCATCGTCGTGAACATGCTCGGCACGACAGGCATCGGCAACACATTCGGCCTGATGATCGACAGCTGGTCGCATGGCAACGTGCTGATCGCCATCGGCCTCATCGGCCTGGTCTCGCTGGTGCTGGGCATGGGGCTGCCGGTGACCGCGTCGTATATCATCCTGGCCACCATGGCCGCACCGGCGCTGTCCGAGATGATCGTGCACGGCCACCTGGTGTCGGCCATCGCTGGCGGAGACGTCCCGCAACAGCTGGTCACCATGCTGCAGGCCCTGGGCGTGGCCGGCGCCGACGGGCTGGGCCAGCCGATGGGACATGCCGCCGCCGCGACGCTGGTCGATCAGGTGCCGGCCCCGATGATGGGCCAGGTTTCGGATCAGGTGCTCTCGGCCGGCGTGGTAACGACTGCGCTGCTGTCGGCTCACATGATCATCTTCTGGTTGTCCCAGGACAGCAACGTCACACCGCCGGTGTGCATCGCCGCGTTTGCCGCAGCCGCCATCGCCGGCAGCCGCCCGTTCCGAACCGGGTTCGAGGCCTGGAAGATGGCCAAGGGACTTTATATCATCCCGCTGCTGTTCGCCTTCACGCCGTTCTTATCCGGCGATGTGGGCACCGCCCTGGCCATATTCGGCTGGGCGGCGGTCGGGCTGTATGCGCTGGCCGGCGGCATGTCCGGCTATCTGGAAAGCCGGCTCAATATCGTCGAGCGAGTCCTCGTTCTGGCCTGTGGCATCGGGCTGCTCTGGCCCATGCCCTGGTACGGGCACGCAGTGGCGCTTGTACTGTTCGCGATCGTTTTCTGGCGCTCGCGCCGCCGTGTGCAACCTGGCGCACGCGCCGCCGACCAGCCGCAGGCCGGTGCGCCGGCAGGCAGGCGGCCAGTGTGAGTCCGGTCAGGCCGAACCCATCGCCACCACCGTTGCTGGGTCGGCGGACAACCTGAAATCCGGCTGCCGCGCTGCCGGTCGCCCGACATCGCCAAGTTCACGGACCGATCGTTCCACCGCTGCGCCTTCTGTTTATGGATAAAACACTCATAAAGGGCATGAAGGTCCTGGAGACGCTCGCCGACTTCGATGAGCCTGCATCGGTGAGCGAACTGGCCGAAGCCTGCGGGCTGACGCGCAGCAACGCCCATCGCGTACTGGCCACCTTCCAGACCTTGGGCTATGTCGCCCAGGATTCGCGAAGTCGGCGCTACCACATGACCCTTCGCGTATGGTCTCTGGGGTCCAAGGCCGTGGAACGGCTGGATTTCAAGCAGGAAGCCCGCCCGTTCCTGGATCGATTGAACGAAATGACCGGCGAAACCACGCATCTGTCGATCCTGGACGATATCGACGTGATTTATATCGACAAGCTTGAAGCCCGCCATGCGGTACGCACCTTCACCCGTATCGGCGGGCGCGCGCCGGCCATCTGTGTGGCCACCGGAAAGGCCGCGCTGGCATTCAGCCGCCCCGAGCGCATCGACCGGGCGATCGCAGGGATCGAGAAATTCACCGACAGCACCGTCACCGATCCCAGCGCACTGCGCGCCGAGCTCGACGCGGTCCGCGAACAGACGTTCGCCGTGAACCGCGGCGAATGGCGCGGCGGCGCCTATGGCCTGGCCGTGCCCATTTTTTCGGCCCTGGACGAGGTCGTTGCCGCGATCGGCATCTCGGCGCCCCGTGACCGGATGGCCGAAGACCGTATCGAAGCGCTCACCGATGAGATCAAGACGATCGGCCGCCAGCTGTCGGTGCGGCTCGGCGCCAGTGCGCGCCACGGCGGCCCAACCTGAACCGCCGGACGGCAACCCACCTTCGTTGCGATCGCGCGCTCGAGCGCACGGCCGACCCGGTTGGGGTCGGCTCGGCCCTATTCATCGCGAACGTTTGGCCGCGGCCCGCTCAGGCGGCGACCGCTGTCTGCCGGTGCAATATGTAGTCGGCGGCCTTTTCGGCAATCATGGCCGTGGGCGCATTCGTGTTGCCGGAAATCAACGTCGGCATTATCGAACAATCGACCACTCGCAGGCGCTCGACGCCATGAACCCTGAGCTGCGGGTCCACGACGGCCTGTGCATCGGTGCCCATCTTGCAGGTCCCCGACGGATGATAGATGGTCGCGCCCTTTTCACGCGCATGTTCGAGCAGGGCCTCGTCATCGCGATGCGCCGTGCCGGGTAGCACCTCGCAGTCGATATAGGCACGTAGCGCCTCGGTCGCGGCCAGCGCGCGGGCGAGCTTAATGCCACCCACCGCGCAATCCCGATCGGTCGCCGTGCTCAGATAGTTCGCCTGAATTTTCGGCTGCATGCGGGGATCCCGGCTTTGTATCGACAGCTCGCCGCGCGATTCGGGTCGCAGCTGGCAGACCGAGAACGTCGCCCCCGACCATTTGTGTGGCCGGTAGCGTACGGTTTCGGCGGTCACCTTGGAAAAATGGAACTGCACGTCCGCACGATCCGACGACGGCAACACCTTGGCGAACAGGCCGGCGGTCGCGGCCGGCATCGATAACGGTCCGGATTTGAACAGCGCGTACTTCATGCCCAGTCCCAGCTTGCGCCAGAGGCTGTTGAGATCATCGTTGAGCGTGATCTTCTTCTTGATCCGGTAGGTCACCGGGATCTGGAGATGATCCTGCAGATTCTGTCCGACCCCTTCGAGCGCAGATACCCCGGGAATAGCGTGTTCGCGTATCAGCGCCGAGGGCCCGATTCCGGACAGCTGCAACAGCTGCGGGCTCTGCAGCGCGCCGGCAGCCAGAATCACTTCCGCCTCGGCGCGTATCTGTTGCGTCTGCCCGTCGTGTTGAATCTCCACGCCGACGGCAATCTGGCCTTCGAAGATCACGCGTGTGACGAAAGCCTCGGTCTTGACGGTCAGATTCTCCCGCGCCCGGGCTGGCTTGAGATAGGCCACCGCCGCGCTGCACCGGCGCGCCTGGCGGATGAAGAATTGGTAGTAGCCGGCCCCCAGCTGGCTGGCGCCGTTGAAATCGGTGTTCTTCGGCAGGCCGAGTTCTTGGGCGCCGTCGAATATCGCCTCCATGAGTTCGTCCTTGACCGGCATGTCGGAAGCCCACAGCAGGCCGTCGCCCCCATGCAACGCCGACTCGCCGCGGGTGTTCTTCTCCAGCTTGCGAAAATACGGCAATACCCGGTCCCAGGACCAGTCGGCGTTGCCCTGATCAGCCCAGTGATCGTAGTCCTCGGCCTGACCGCGGATCACGACCATGCCGTTGATCGAACTGGAGCCGCCGATACAGACACCGCGGGGCCAGACCATCTTGCGACCGTTCATCTGCGGCCCGGCGTCCGTCTCGAACTGGCGTGCGATGCGTTCGTCGTAGATCGTCTTGCCGTAGCCCAGCGGTACGTGGATCCAGGGGTTGCGATCCTCCGGCCCGGCTTCGAGCAGCAGCACCTTATTGCGGCCACAGGCGCTTAAGCGATTGGCCAGCACGCAGCCGGCGGTACCCGCGCCGACGATGACATAGTCGTAGGTCTGATTATCCATGAGATTTCCGATTGATAAACACCGAACACCGAACGGGCGGCTCGTCGCGGATAGCGCGCCGCGGCCGCTGCCATCGGCGCTGAACTAGCGAAATACGAAACCTTCCATATCGTTCGTCGTGCGCTGCTTGAGAATGCGGGCATAGACGGCCGAACCGCCGATATAAGGCATGAATACCTGCGGTTTGCCTTCGACGTTGGCTCCCAGATACCAGGAGTTGGCCTCGCGCATGAGCGTACGCCGCGACACGGCGTCGACTTCGGCCATCCAGTCTTCCTGGGCGTCGCGGGTGGGTTCGACGGTCTGGTCCTGACGACGCTCCAGGTCGGCGACGGTCTCGGTGATCCAGTCCACGTGCTCCTCGATCGAGGGGACCATGTTCGAGAACACCGACGGGCTGCCCGGACCGGTCACCAGGAACAGGTTGGGGAAGTCGGCGACCATCAGGCCCAGATAGGTTTTCGGCCCGGCCGCCCATTCCTGCGACAGCGGCAGATCGTCGCGGCCGCGGATGTCGATCCGGCTGAGCGCGCCGGTCATGGCGTCGAACCCGGTGGCCAGCACCAGCGTATCGAGTTCGAACTCGCGACCGCTGTTCAGCCGCACGCCGGTCTCGGTCACGCCGGCCACTGGATCGGCCTTGATATCCACGACGTCCACATGGTCGTGGTTGAATATCTCGTAGTACCCGGTATCCACACAGATGCGTTTGGCGCCGATCGGATAGTCACTGGGCGCCAGAACGGCCGCGGTATCCGGGTCGTCCACGATCTCGCCGATCTTCTTGCGCACGAAACGCGCCACCGCTTCGTTGACTTCGCGGTCTCGGGTCACATCGTTGAACGCATAGAGAAAGCCGATACCGCCGATCTGCCATTCCGCCTCGAGCAGCGTGTCGAGCTGCTGTTCGGTCAGCTCGTGTCCGGAGCGCTGGCCCGGGTTGTTGTAGAGCGTGTAGTTGCGGGTCTGGCGCACCTGCTCGCGGCGATTCGCGTAATCGCTCTTCCATGCCTTGATATACCCCTGGCTCATGGGGCGATTGTTGGCGGGCACCGAATAGTTCGGCGTGCGCTGAAACACCGTCAGCTGCCGACAATCGGCGGCGATCGTCGTCGCCGTCTGGATCCCCGACGAACCGGTGCCGATCAGACCGACGCGGTCGGCGCTGAAATCCGGGCGTTCGGACGGCCATTCGGAGGTCTTGAGCAGCCGCCCCTGGAAGTGTTCCAGCCCTTCAATATCCGGCACCTTCGGCACCGACAGGCAGCCGGTGGCCATCACGCAGTAGGTTGCCTCGACCTGACGGCCATCGTCGAACGCCGCGCGCCACAACGCAGTCTCGGCGTCGTAGCGCAGCGAGCTGAGGCATGTATTGAAGTCGATATGATCCCGTAGCGCCAGACGGTCCACCACGAAATTGATGTAGGCGAGAATCTCCGGCTGTGCCGCATACAGTTCGGACCAGTCCCATTCCTGCTGGATCTCGTCCGAGAACGAATAGGAGTACTGCATGCTCTCGGTATCGCAACGCGCACCCGGGTAGCGATTCCAATACCAGGTGCCACCCACGTCGGCGCCCGCCTCCACCGCACGCGCATTCAGGCCCAGCGTACGCAAACGGTGCAGGGCATAGACGCCGGCAAAACCGGCACCCACCACCAGCGCGTCATGGCGCTCTATCGGGTCGGACATGAATGGATCTCCTTTCAGTCTGTGATTCGGGATAGAAAGCCGGTCATCGCAGCCAACGCATGGCCGGATGCCGCAAAATCGGGCCCCACGGTCAGGAAACCGTGAAGCTCGCCGGGATAGTGTTCATGGGTGCATGCACCCGCCCGGCGTGCCTGGCAGCGCGCAGCGTGCTCGACAGCCTCGTCGCGCAGCGGGTCATAGCCAGCACTGATGATCAGCGTCGGCGCGGCGGCGGCGTCCGGGCCCGGGGTCAGCGGCGAGGCCCGTGCCCCCGCCCGGTCGGCCGCCGCGGGAAAATACAGAGAGCGGAACCACGCCATCGTGCGGCCGGTGACCGCCATGCCCGGTACGTCGATACTGTCCGACGGGTAGACCGTGCACTGGTCGAGCGAGGGATAGATCAGAATCCGGCCCGACAGGCCGATACCGGCCTCGGCGGCGTGCTCGGCCACGGCCGCGGCGAGCGTCCCGCCGGCGCTGTCCCCGGCCAGCACCACGCGCTGGCTGTCCAGGGCAAGCGAACCCGCATTCGCCCGCAGCCAGCCCAGCGCCGCGATACAGTCTTCATAGGCCGCGGGAAACGGGTGCTCGGGTGCCAGCCGATAATCGACCGACGCCACCACCCAGCCGCTGCGCGCGGCCAGGCGCGCACACAGCAACCGGTGGGCTTCCAGCTCACCGAACACCCAGCCGCCCCCGTGCATATAGATCACCACTGGGCGCGGCACGATCGAGTCCGATTCGGGTTCGAACACCGTCAGCGCAGCGTGGCACGTGACCGCCGTACGCCAGCATCGCCCGGTACGGCCTTCGAGCAGCGGATGCCGGGCCGGGGTCTGGGCGGCGGCGATCAGCGCCCGGGCCTCATCGACACGGTAGTGCTCGTAGGCCAGCCGGCCCTCGGCCAGGCGCTGTTCGAGCAGATCGCGACTGTCGCGGCTGAGCATGACTCTGCTAGACCGACAGGCCGCCGTCGACCGCGATTTCCGCGCCGTTGACATAACGGCTGGCCGGCGACAGCAGAAACAGCACGACGTCGACCACCTCGTCCTCGGAGCCACGGCGCTGCATCGGAATCTGTGCGGTACGCCGAGCCAGCCGGTCCGGGTCGATGGCCTCGATCATCTTCGTGTCGATCAGCCCGGGGTGCACCGAATTCACGCGAATGCCGTGCTCGGCCAGTTCGGCCGCGGCCATCTTGGTCATGCCTCGCACTGCCCACTTGGTGCTCGTATACGCCGCCCCGCCGGTGCCGCGCAGCCCCGAGATCGACGAAATGTTGACCACGGACAGATCCGCCCCGTCGGCCAGCTCGGCAGCGAACTTCAAGCCGAGAAACGTGCCCAGCTGGTTGACCGCCACATGACGCTGGAACAGCGCCACATCGGTATCGAGAATCGGCCGCGGATCGAAGATGCCGGCGTTGTTGACCAACCCGTCCAGACGACCGGTACGGGCGACCACCGTCTTGAGTGCCTGCCAGCTGTCCGGGTCGGCCACATCCAGCACGACGAATTCACATTGCGCACCGAGGCGCTCCGCCA
This sequence comes from Salinisphaera sp. T31B1, assembly GCF_040361275.1. Classification (NCBI taxonomy): domain Bacteria; kingdom Pseudomonadati; phylum Pseudomonadota; class Gammaproteobacteria; order Salinisphaerales; family Salinisphaeraceae; genus Salinisphaera; species Salinisphaera sp. T31B1. Next base: position 105,158 of record NZ_APNH01000001.1, read on the forward strand.
GAGCCCGGCCTTCGTCCTCACGGACATCACCGACCACCACCCGGCAACCGCGAGCCACGAGCTTGGCCGCCAGTGCCGCGCCCTGCCCGCGCGCCCCGCCGGTCACGACAACGGTGCGATCGGGCCAGTTATTTTCATCAACCATGCATGTCTCCTTGTGCCCAGCCAGCAGCCAGCACGCGCACGTCGTCCTGTCGGCCATCGCCTCGCTCGGCGCTGGTCAGCGCTTGCTCGATCTGGCGATGACGGCTACGCACCACCGCCGCATATTCGGGATGGCTCATCAGATAGAATTGCTCGTTCTCGATGCCGCGGACGGCCATCGCGGCGAGCGCGGCCGGATCCATACCGTTGTCGATCGCCGCATGGTTGGTCCTGGGCACCGGCTCGCCGCATTCGTTACCGCGCGGCGCCTGGGTCGCCAGGCCGGTCTTCACGAATCCCGGACACAGCACCGATACCGACACCTCGGAATCGAGCGTGTCGAAATACAGCGCCTCGCTGAGCCCGAGCGCACCGAATTTCGAGGCGATGTACGCACCGCTGCCCGAACCGGTCACCACCCCGCAGATCGAGACGGTATTCAGAATGTGGCCCGGGCCATGCCCTCGATAGAGATCGGACAGGAACAGCCGGCTGCCGTACAGCACACCCGACAGGTTGGTCGAGATCAGCCGATCCCAGTCGGCGAACGCGATCTCGCCGACGCCCGACTTGCCACAGGTCGTACCGGCGTTGTTGCAGATGATGTCGACCCAGCCGATGGTCGAACGGATATGCCCACAGGCAGTCGTCCAGCTATCCAGGCAAGAGACATCCAGCGCGATCGCCTCCGCGCGCCCTGAACGCGCGCGGATCGCACCTGCCGTCTGCTCGCCCCGGGCGGCGGTCAGGTCTGCACAGATCACCCGCGCGCCGCGGTCGGCCAGGGCCAGGGCCAGGGCGCGACCGATACCACTGCCCGCGCCGGTCACCAGCGCCGTCGTATCGTTTTGAATATGCATTCGATTCAGTAGAACAACGGAGCGATAAACAGCAGACTGACGGTGAAGATCGCCGTGGAGACGATCATCATCAGCGCGGTATAGCCCAGGATGTCTCGTGCCTTGAGCGCGGTGACGCCGAGCAGGGGCAGCATCCACATTGGCTGCACGCCGTTGGTCAGCTCGTCACCGTAGGAAAACGCCAGCACGGTGGTCGGAATATCAGCCCCCACCGAACGCGCCGCTTCGATGAGCATCGGCCCCTGGACCGCCCACTGGCCGCCGTTCGACGGCACCATCAGGTTGACGAACGCTGCGCTCAGCGTGGTCATCAGCGGGAAGGTATGCACCGTCGAAATATTGACCAGGCCCTGGGCGAACAGGGTGATCAGCCCCGAACCGGCCATCATGCCCATGATCCCGGCATAGAAGGGAAACTGGAGCACGATCTGGCCGCAGGTCTTGATACCGCGGTCGATGGCGCGGACATAGGCGATCGGCCGGCCGTAGGCGATCAGCCCGAGAGTCAGGAACGTGAAGTTCACGATATTTAGGTTCAGATCGAACCCGTTGGTGATAAAGAACTTGATGATGTAGCCCAGCGCCAGCGCCACGATACATAGCGTCAGCAGGCGGGAGTTCTCGACCCGCTCGGCGAATGTGTGTCGAGCCGGCGGTACTTCCGTGCTGACCGCGGCCGCGCCGACGCTCCGGGCCCCGCCGTCCACCGGTGCATCGGCCACGTCGACACGCCCGCTGTCGCTCGCCGCCCGCATGACGCCGATTTCCTTATCACTGACCGCCCGGATGCCGTCGCCGGTCGGGTGCATGCGTCGACAGACCCACGGCAGCAGTATCAGCAGGGCGGCCGAAACGATCAGGTTCAACGGCGAAAGCACGGTCTGGGTCAGCGGTATCAGTCCGATCTGATCGGAGAGGAAATGATCGGGAGTATTGACCAGCAACGACGTGGTCGACGACAGCCCGCCCTGCGATGTGGTGGCACCGGCAAACCCGGCGGCGACTGCCAGCGGATAGTGCACGCGAATGCCCCGGAGCTTGGCCTGAAGACAGATTTCCCGGGCGGATACGGCACCGATGATCAGGCCCAGCCCCCAGTTGATGAACGACACGCCGACCGAAAGCAGGCAGACGAGCATGACCGCCGTACCGGCCGAATTGGGCAGCTTGGCCAGCCGGATGATCACCCGTTGTACCGGCGGCGACTCGGCCAGCACATAGCCGAAAAGCAGAATGGCCACCATCTGCATGGAGAACTTGAGCAGTCCCCAGAAGCCGTCGTACCAGTAATCGACCATCTCCAGCGGGCCCGCGCCGGCGAGCACGATTCCGAAAACGAATACCAGCACCGTCAGCATGATGGCGAAGGCAAACGGCGTCGGGATGAACTGCCGGGAAAAGGCTGAAAAAAAGGCGGCCAGTCGTTTCAACATGGCTTGCTCCTCGTTCACACGGTCGATACTGGCCAACCATCAGCCAGCGCTTATAATTGTTCTATTATTTGGAACGCTATTTTGCTATTCAGATTATTGTCGCGTTCCGGTGATGTCAAGACATGGCCGACCTGGCGGCCCATGCCGCGATCCGCTACCCACCCAGGCGAGGCGGATTCTGATGGTCACGTGCCTGAGCCGAACAGCCGATCGCGCGTCAGGCGCCATCGGCACGCGCTGACCTCGACACAATCGATCGATTGAATAATTTTCGATATCAGATACTTGCAGTAGCCAGACGACTTAGCCGCCGCCCGCCTGCCGGGGCCGGCCCGTGACGATCCGGCTCTAGTTACGATCGTGCCGTCGCCATAGCTCGGGAAGTGGAGCGCATTGACACGCCCCGATCGCCTGGCCCGGGCCTCGTCGGCCCCGGCTCTGGACTACGACTAAAGTCTAGATTAAATTATAGAACTGCGGTCCATATTATGGGACGCTCGACGCTGCCAAGTGTGGTTGCGCTCGTTCGGCGCCGGCCGAGCAAAACTCGAACCGTTATATCGGTCGGCATACAGGCATAGCCAGTTCCCTATAAGGAAAAACATATGGCGATCGATGAACGCGAACTCGGCCGCACGCGCGGTTACGACAGCAGCGACGACGCTCCGCCGGGCAGCCGCCTGGAGCGCATCGCTTTGGCAGTCACGACCTGGACAGAGCGCTGGTTCCCCGATGCCTATGTGATCGCATTGCTGGCACTGGTGATCGTCTCCGGTGCCGCTCTGCTGATCGGCGCACGGCCGACCGATATCGTTTCGGCCGTCGGTGACAACTACTGGAACCTGACTCGTTTCACCTACCAGATGGCCATGGTGATCCTGACCGGCTTCGCACTTGCGGCCGCCCCGCCGATCCGTCGGATGATCGAAGCCCTGGCTGCCGTGCCTCGCAGCGGACCGGGCGCGATCGCGTTCATTGCTCTGATGAGCATGATCGCTGGGCTGCTGAACTGGGGCTTTGGCATGATGTTCAGCGCATTTCTGGTCATGGCGCTCGCTGCGCGCCCCAGCCTGAACATGGATCTGCGTGCGGCCGCAGCAGCGGGTCTGCTGGGTACCGGCAGCACGAACATGGTCGGGCTGTCCTCCACCGCTGCCCTACTGCATGCCACACCGGCCAGCGTGCCCCCAGAGCTGCTCGCGATCTCCGGCTATATTCCGCTGACCGAGACCGTCTTCCTCTGGCAGAACGCCGTGCTGATCGCTGCCATGGCCACGGTCGGCCTGTTCGTGGCCTATTGCACCGCCCCGCGCGGGGCAGCGGTACACACCGCCGAGAGCATGGGGATCAATGCCGCGGCCCTGTTCGCCGACAGCGATGCCGACGACCAGGCATCGGCTGAACGCCGACCGGGGGATTTTCTGTCAGACCACCCGGCGCTGGCCTTGATCACCGGCGCGGTCATGGCGTGCTGGATCTCCATGCAGATATGGGACAACGGGTTTGCGGCCACCATCTCCAATCTGAACAACTACATCTTCATCACGCTGACCCTCGCCATACTGCTGAACTTTCGTATACGCCGATTTCTCAAGGCAGTCGCCGAAGCCGTGCCCTCGATCGGGGCGGTACTGATCCAGTTTCCGATCTATGCGGCGGTCGCGGCCGTGCTGATGACCGCCGAGAATCCGGCCGGCCAGACCGTGGCCGATTATCTGGGCGACATGTTCGCCAGCCTGGCGAGCCCACAGCTGCTGCCGCCGGTGGTCGCGATCTATTCCTACGTCGTTGGCGTATTCATCCCCTCGGCCGGGGCGAAATGGGTGCTGGAGGCACCTTATATTCTTCAGGCCGGCAACGAGTTGCACAGCCATCTGGGCTGGCTGATCAATATCTATGGGGCGGCCGAGTCGGTCGCGAACCTGCTCAACCCGTTCTGGATGCTGCCGATCCTCGGTCTGCTGTCTCTTCAGGCGCGAAGCGTGGTGGGATTCACCTTCATCTACTTCGTGTTTCTCGCACCGACCGTGCTGATTGTCGGCTGGCTACTCGGCTATACCCTGCCCTATCACCCGCCGGTCATGCCGTAACAGCGACCCGGCCCGCGCGCCGGTCGTGCCCGCTTCGCCAAGCGGTCGTGATCGGTGCGCGGTCTAGAGATCGTTTTCGAGATCGACGAGCGTATCGACGATCGCCGCGAAGGCCTCGGCGGTACGGGTTTCGTCGTGCTGGTCACGGATGACCTGTCGAAACCATTTCGCCAACGTCTTCTGTCGGGCGGTGGGCATATCCCGCGCGATGCTGTGCTCGGGCTCGGCGAGCGCGTCGAGCTCGCCGTCCCCGCGGCGCGCATGGGCCCTCGACAGAATCTGGCGATAACGGATGAGAATGGAATCCAGCAGCACCCAGGCGAAATTGGGGTTGCGCGGCGGGCCGAGCGTGATCTGACGGCCACCCAACGCGCCCAGCGGTCCCAGGTCCGCCTTGAGCGTGGGCAGGGCATCGCCCTTGAAGAAAGCCAGCGCGCCGCCGCCGATACCGCCGATGATCGCTCCGAGTCCCATGGAATGGCCGAACGTGGCGGCATCGATGCTCAGACCGGCGGTTGCGCCGGCCGCTGCACTGGCGACCGTGAGTTGCTGGCGGTTCAATCCCAGCCGGCGCCAGGTCTCGTCGCTGGTCAGATCCAGATCGTCGCCGAACCCGTCGCGCGGCTTGGCCCGGACCGCCGTATGCCGATAGATGGCCAGCAGCGCATCGGCTGTTTCGCGCTCGAGCACGCTCATGCGCTCGAAGTAGCGCGCGGCCGCCGTCTTTTCGGCCTCGCGCCTTGCCGTGGCCGGCGCCGGGCCATCTTCGTCATAGGTCCGCCGTTCTCTGAGCCGCAGCGCGTCTTGCAGGAACGACTGGATATGTTCGGCGGCGGTCTCCCGGCGCTGGGCCCATTCGGCATCCAGTAGCGCCAGGGTCGCATCCAGATGATCGCGGTCGCGCTCGTCGATCTGGTTGAGCGCGGCCAGCAGCTCCCGCCGTGCGGTAAACCGAGCCTGATGGGCATCGAAGCCGCGCACGAGATTGAACGCCTGCCCCAGATGCGCACGCCAGTCGGCTTCGAAGGCGCCTTCGGACGCGCCGCGTCGATTGAGCACCGCCAGCCGAGCCCGTCCGGAAAACCGAAGAATCTCGATTTCGGCCAGGAAGCTGTCCTGGACAGGTACACCCGGGTCGACGACATACAGGATGCCGGCCCCTTCAAGCAGCGGTTCCAGCAGGCGGCACTCGTCCTGGAACTCCCCGCCGCTGCGATAGCGCTCGACGAAACGGCGCAGCACATCGAGCCCGGGCGTGGTCTGGTCATTGCCATGCAGCCCGCGGATGGCACGCAGGGCATCCACCGGTCGCTGAAAGCCAGGGGTATCGATGAACCGCAATCGTTCCACGCCGTCGAGCACCAGCGACAGCCGCTGGCACCGGGTGGTCTCGCCCGGCTCGGGCGAGATGCGGATGATGCGGTCGTCGTCCTCTTCGAGCAGCGTGGCCAGCACCGCCGACTTGCCCATATTGACCTTGCCCACGACGGCGAAACAGGGCACCTCGTCAGTCACCCACTGGCCGGGTGTTGGTTCGACCGGATTCATGTCAGGCTCCCGGGTCAAACGCGGCCACCTCGGTGGCCGGATCGCGCAGGCCATCCACGAAACGGGTCCAGCGGGCCATATGCTCGTCCGCCGGCGCGCTCCAGCGGCCCTCGCCCTGCCCGATCACCACCCAGGTCACCGGTGTATCCGCGCCGGCGGCGTTTCGCACCCGTGCCTGCAGCGCCGCCGCCTGACGCGGCGACAGACTCCAGTCTGCCACCGCGAGCAGGACATGAGCCGGGGCGTCGGCCAGCGCCGAATCGGCCGCAGCCTGCTCGGCCTCGTCGAGCACGTCGATACGGTGCACCGCCTGAGGATTCAATCGCAGCGCTCGCAGACAGAACCCGCGCAGTTCGTCGCCGCTCACCCCGTTGCCACCGACATCGAGCACCAGCGCACCATCGGCTGCCGCGGCTGCGACCGCACCGCGTTCGACTGCGGTCAGCCCACGCCACAACGCCCGGTGCCGCGGAGCCTGAAAATCCAGCCTGGCCAGCGCTCGGTGTTCGCGCCAACCGAAGTAGCCGATCAGCAGCAGGCGCGGGAGCACGCCCCAGACCAACAGCGACATCAACAGAAAACGCCACCAAGCGCCGGCACTGGCCGGCGTGTCGGGCACGCGCTTGACCCCGTCGACGAAACGCGCACGGCTGGATTCGATAGCCGCAGTGCTCGGCACCGCAGCCGGCCAGGCCCATTGCCAGGGGGTGGCAATGGCCTGGACCGATGACTGCATCAGTCCGCCCGTCTCGGGCGTGGCTTCCCAGTAGAAACGCACATCGAAGATCATCAGACAGCCGATGAAGGCCGCGACCAGGCCGACGCTGAAACCCAGCCCGCCACGCTGGAGCGTGCCGCCCAGGGCCGCCGCCAGCGCTCGTCTGGGCTGTCGGCCTTCGAGCAGACGTTCGCGCCAGTCCGCGGCAACGCCATCTGGCTCGGCTCCGGTCACACCCGCGCCCAGACGCAGACCAAGATCCAACAGCCGCTCGAGGGCCTGGCCGCTACCCTGCCCTGCGATGCGCACGATCGCCCAGAGCACGAACACCGCCCACGGCACGATCAACGTCAGCGCGAAGAACACGATGACGTGCACGCTTTGCGATACACCGGCACACAGGCCCGCGACGAGAATGAATCCGGCGAGGGCCATGCCCAGCGACAGACCCAGCTCGGCCACGCTGCGCCCGCGGCGCCACAGACGCCCCGGCACGGGCGGCGTGTGCTGGGCGCGCATGGCCAACCACAATCGCAGGCCGCGTCGCCGCCGCGCGATCTCGCTGCCGGCGCCGAGTTGCGGACGGATATCCCGGGCGAAATAGAGCCGATCACCGGCGATATCGTCTTCGGACATGCCAGCGAGCAGCGCCTCGAAATCGATCAGGTCGGCCAGCGTCCAGCCGACAGGCGTTCGTCGGACAGCGTTCATGTGCCTGGGAGAACCTCAGATTGAGTAATGACAGGCGCACCCGAGGTCGATACACGTGGCCGCCAGGAAAACGCGAGCGTAGCGTGCTCATGACAGGCTAGCGAACGCGCGTGGCGCCCCGAGCCGCGCAAAGCCGCGGTTTTCCTCGCGATTCGAGAGCAATCCGGCGTCCCAGTCGAGCCGTGAGGATCCCGTGAGCGCGTCGCGATCGAACCACGCCGGCCCCACGGCGCGATCGCACCCGCTCGCCGCGGCGCTAGTGCTCCAGCACGAAGAAGATGACTTCGCGGAACACCAGTGCCGCCGTGGCGCACACGATCAGGCTCGCCGCGGCCAATCCGACGAACCACAGCAGACGGCGCGCGCTGTCCCCCAGGCGCATCCGGTTGCGGCGCTTGCCGTGTTCGACGTTAGCCTGGCGCGGCATCAGTGGTAACCCATGTCACGGGTGACCTTGCCGCGGAAGATCCAGTACGACCAGCCGGTATAGAACAGGATGAACGGCAGCAGAAAACCCAGTCCGACGATCAGAAACCCCTGGGTCTCCGGCGGCGAGGCCGCGTTCCAGATAGTCAGATGCGGCGGGATGATATGCGGCCAGAAACTCGCGGCCAGACCGGCATAGCCGACCACGAACATCGCCAGCGACAACAGAAACGGCAGATGCTCGTGGCGATGAGCCACACTCCAGTACAGCCCGTAGGAGACCGCGATCGCGGCCAGCGGGAAGGGCACCATCAACAGCGCGTGCGGAAAACCGAACCAGCGCTCGGCATAGTTGCCGTCGAGAAACGGCACATACAGGCTGACCAGCGCCATGAACACGATCACCGATGTCAGCAGCATGCGGCTCCAGCCGTAGGCCTTGGCCTGCAACACGCCGGAGGTCTTCATCACCACCCAGGTCGCGCCCAGCAGCGCGTAGCCGGCCACCAGCGCACAGCCGGTGAGCAGCGTGAAGGCCGACAGCCAGTCGAAGGCACCCCCCACATACTGTGCGCCCTCAGCGTCGATGCCCTGCACGATCGCGCCCAACGTCACGCCCTGGCAGAAGGTCGCCACGATCGAACCCAGGTTGAACGCCATGTTCCAGCCCAGCGGGCGATTGGCCTTGAACCGGAATTCGAAGGCGACACCGCGAAATATCAGCGCGATCAGCATCAGCGACAGCGGTAGATAAAGCGCCGGCAACAGCACCGTGTAGGCCGGCGGAAAGGCGGCCAGCAGACCGACACCGCCCAGCACCAGCCAGGTCTCGTTACCGTCCCAGATAGGGGCGACCGAGTTCATCATGATGTCGCGTTCGTGTTCGCCGTGAGCAAAGCCCGACAGGATGCCGATGCCCAGCACGAAGCCGTCGAGCAACACATACATGATCACGCCGAAGCCGATGATGCCGAACCACACCAGCGGCAGCAGTTCCATCGTGGTCATGAGCGTTCCCCTACGGATTCGTTCGGATACGACAACGGCCGGGCCGGCGTGGCATAGGGATCCGGCTTGGGATCGACCGGCGGCCGCTCCGGCCCGGTGCGCACCACGCGCAGGATGTAGTACAACCCGGCGCCGAAGACGATGCCGTAGACGACCACGAATGTGACCAGCGTGGCGAGCACACTCGGCGCGCCGACCGGCGAGACGGAGTCCGATGTGCGCAACAGGCCATAGACGGTATAAGGCTGGCGGCCGATCTCGGTGGTGATCCAGCCGGCGAGCACGGCGATGAAACCCGATGGCGTCATTGCGACCAGATAACGGTGATACCAGGGCGTATCGAACAACCGGCGCCGCCAGGCCAGCCACAGCCCGCTCATGCCGGCGATCAGCATGAGAATCCCCAGCCCCACCATGATCCGGAACGAAAAGAAGATCGGCGCGACCGGCGGTCGCTCGCTGCGCGGGAAATCCTTGAGTCCGACCAGTTCGCCGTTCCATTCGTGGGTAAGGATCAGACTGGCCAGATTCGGGATCGCGATCTCGAAATGATTGGTTTCAGCTGCGCTATCGGGCCAGGCGAAAAGGGCCAGAGCCGCACCCCGCTCGGTGTCCCAGTGGGCTTCCATGGCCGCGATCTTGGCGGGCTGGTATTCCAGCGTCTTCAGGCCGTGGAAGTCGCCGGCCACGATCTGCAGCGGCGTGACGATGGACACGAAACCGACGCCCATCATGAGCATCACCCGCGCGGACTCGTGGGCGGTGTCGCGCAGGCGATACCACGCCCCGACGCCCAGGATCACGAAGGCGGTGGTCAGGTAGGCCGCCAGCACCATGTGCACCAGCCGATAGGGGAACGACGGGTTGAATACGATCTTGAACCAGTCGACCGGATAGAAGATGCCGTCGCGCAGCTCGAAGCCGTCGGGCGTATGCATCCAGGAGTTGGCGGACAAAATCCAGAACGCCGACAGCATGGTGCCGATGGCGACCATGGCGGTGGCGAAGAAATGCAGCCTCGGACCCACCTTGTTCCAGCCGAACAGCATGATGCCGAGGAAGGTCGCCTCCAGGAAGAACGCGGTCAGCACTTCGTATGAGAACAACGGTCCGAGCACCGGCGCGGTGGCCTCGGCGAACACCGACCAGTTCGTGCCGAACTGAAAACTCATCACGATGCCCGACACCACGCCCATGCCGAAGGACACGGCGAAGATCTTCACCCAGAACTGGTACAGCCGACGGAATACATCTCTCGATGTCGCCAGATACAGTCCTTCACACATGGCCAGCCAGCTGGCCAGGCCGATCGTGAATGCCGGGAACAGGATATGAAAGGAAACAACGAACGCGAACTGGATTCGCGACAGGATTTCCGGATCCAATGACATCGACGATACTCCGGGTGGTTTCCCTGGCGTGGCGGGGCCAGCTCGAGGCGAGCTCGAACCGGTCGCGACGGCCTCCAGCAATATACTACGAAAGTCGTATAACGATAGAGGCACGATGTCGCACCCGGAGACCGGGTACGCGTGCGCTAATCTTCGCACCCGGACCCCGGTACAAGCGAATCTGGCTGGCAGGCGAAACGATTGTCCAGCGACAGCCATCGGCCCGAGGCTTGAGAGTCGCAGCGAAAGCCCCGATCATAGAGCCATGACCTCGACCGCTGCCGTTACCGATACGCGCGCACGCGCTCTGCGGGATCTGCGGATTTCGCTGACCGACCGCTGCAACTTTCGCTGCACCTACTGCATGCCGCGGCATCTGTTCGGGTCCGAGCACCTGTTCCTGCCGCGCGCCGAATTGCTGGACTTCGACGAGATCGAGCGGCTGTCCCGCCTGGCCGCGGGTCTGGGTGTGACCAAGCTCCGGCTGACCGGCGGCGAACCGTTGTTGCGCCGGGACCTGGACGTACTGGTCGCCCGGCTGGCCGCGATCGAGGGTATCGAGGATATCTGCCTGACCACCAACGGCTCTTTGCTCACCGAACAGCGCGCCCGCGAACTCAGGGCCGCCGGTATCAATCGCGTGACGCTCAGCCTGGATGCGATCGACGACGAGCTGTTCAAGTCGATCAACGACGTGGGCTATCCGGCCTCCAAAGTGCTTGCGGCCGTCGACAATGCGCGTGCCGCCGGGCTCGGGCCGGTCAAGGTCAACTGCGTACTCCAGCGCGGCGTCAACGAACACCAGATCCTGCCGATGGCCGAACACTTTCGCCATACCGGCGTGGTCCTGCGTTTCATCGAGTTCATGGACGTGGGCACATCCAATGGTTGGCGCATGGAACAGGTCGTCACCGCCCGCGAAATCGTGGATACGATCCGTGCGGTACATCCGATCACGCGGGCGGCGGCGAATACACCGGGCGAAACAGCCAATCGTTGGCACTACGACGACGGCGCCGGCGAGATCGGCATCATTGCGTCGGTATCGCAGCCGTTCTGTGGCGGCTGCACGCGCGCCCGGCTGTCGGCAATCGGTGAGCTGTATACCTGTCTGTTCGGCGTTCACGGGCGCGATATCCGCGGCCCGATGCGCGCCGGTGCCACCGACGCGGAACTGACCGATCTGCTGGCCGGAATCTGGCGTGCGCGTGACGATCGCTACTCCGAGATCCGCGGCGAGCAGACGGCCAGCCGTCGCGGCAAGGATGCCGACGGCCGGGTCGAGATGTCATATATCGGCGGGTGATCGGCACGCCCGGCTGTTCCGTGCGCCTGCCCCCTGCAACCCGTTCGCACATGCAATGACCCCTGCCACCCGACTGCTGGATGCTCACCGGACGGAATACCGCCTGCACACCTACGAGCCGTCCACAGCGCACAGTGATTATGGTATCGACGCCTCCAACCAGCTGGGCGTCGCCGCGGCGCGGGTATTCAAGACGCTCGTGGTCGAACTCGACAGCCACGAACTCGTGGTGGCGGCCGTGCCGGTGGCTGCGCGCCTGGATATGAAGCGTCTGGCTGCAGCCGCCGGTGCAAAGAAGGCCTTCATGGCCGACCGGGTACGCGTGGAAAAGACCACCGGCTACGTCCTCGGCGGCGTCAGCCCACTCGGCCAGAAGAAGCCGCTACGCAGTTTCATCGATGTGTCCGCAGGCGATTTCCCGACGATCTACGTCAGCGGCGGCAGGCGCGGTCTGGAGATCGAGATCGACGCATGTCTACTTGGCGACCTCCTCGAAGCGCGCTTCTGTGTCCTGGCACGCTAGCCATTTCCACCTGTCGGCGGCCGAGCCGGCTCGACCCTACCGTGGTCTTTCATCCGTTTCCACAGCCCGCGGGCGGTCATAACCAGACGCTCGTCGACGCTCACCGTGGCCTCGACGAATACCAGCGACCGCGTCAACCGAATCAGCGTCGCTCGCGCCTGCAGGAACTCGCCGATCTCGGCAGCCGAGACGAAGTGGGTATCGAGCTGCACGGTGGCCACCGGCCCGCCGTCGATCGCCAGCCGCGCCCGGCGTCCCATGGCCCGGTCGGCGAGCGTGACCAGCATCCCGCCCTGGACCACGCCACGCGTGTTGCGATGCTTGGCCTCGGTGGCCACGCCGAGAACGAGCGCATCGCCGTCGCGTCTTTCGAGGACCGGCCCCACAAGCGCGAGAAATCCTTCATCGGCGTGGGTCGCCCATTCGGACGAAACCGGGTATTCACTGCTCATCAGAGGGTCATCCTTTAGCGCGGCCATGCCGCCTCGTGTCCTGTGTCGTAGTCGAGTCGCTCATCGTCGCGCAGAACCCGTTCCGGGCTCGACGATCGCCCTGCCGTCTGGCCCACAACCCGGCGAACTCCGGTCGGGACCGCCGATCGAAGCCCGAACCCAGCCGCTTTGAAACCATTGCCCATGCGAAGTGGGCCGGCCAGGCTAACGGTGACGCCGGCACGAAGCATATACCGACGACCCGTTGCTTGGCCGGGCGAACAGCCACGCGTGCGTTGGGCCAGGTCCGCCGGCGTCATCTCATTGCGAGCCCGCCGCATTGCCCCCCGGGCCCACAAACCGCCGTATCGGCGCTGCGTAACGACGGCGATCGCCTGGATTGCATAGCCGAATCGACCGATGGTCTCGTCGTGTGACCCGCCGGGTCCCGCCCGTTTAACGATCGTGGTGCCGTCGATCGGGCTCGGCGCGGATTCATGATCCGCGTGCAGGATACAACGGCCCGAGGCTCAGGGCGCTGCGTCGAGTGCCTCGATGGCCTGATCCAGGCTCTGCGCACGGCGCTGGATGTCCGACCAGGGACATTCGCGCTGCCCCAGCCGCCGGAAGATATTGCCGATATGAAACCGCTGCGCATGCAGCCGGCGATCACCCAGTTCGCCCCAGGCAAGCGGGGTGGCGATCGGCGCGCCCGGCTTCGGCCGTACCGAATACGGCGCTACACCCGTCTGGGCATAGGCATTGCGGCCGATATCCAGATACAGCCGGTCGCCGCGTCGGGCCTTGGCATGGGCGGTGGTCAACGTATCCGGCGCATCCGCAACGAGCGATTCGGCGACACGCGCGGCAAAGGCGCGGACCCGATCGAAATCGGCCCTCCGATCCAACGGCACGCTCACGTGCAACCCCGACGAGCCGGTCGTCATCACGAACGACACGAGGCCGAGCGCCTTCAGCCTATCGCGTACCGCCCGCGCGGCCGATGCTACCGCGGCGAAGTCGTCGTCGGGCGGGTCGAGATCGAAGATCAGACGGTCCGGATGGTGCGGGCGGTCGTGACGCGACAACCACACATGAAAGGCAACCGCGCCCTGGCCGACGAAATATGCAAGTGCGCTTGCGTTGTCGATCAGCGGCTGGGTGATATGCCCGTCTTCCTTGGACACCGTGACCGAATCGATCCAGTTCGGGTAATGGTCCGAGACGCTTTTCTGGATGAAATAAGTGCCGTCGATCCCGTCGGGAAACCGGTTGAGGGTGATTGGGCGACCGGCCAGGTGTGGACACATGACCGGCGCGATACGGCGGTAGTACGCCGCCAGATCGCCTTTGGTCAGCCCCGTATCCGGAAAGAAAATCTTGTCGGCGTTGGCGATCCGGTCGGTCATCGTCCGGCTACCGAGCGCGCGGCGACGGCGCCGTGGCGTCGCCAACGGCCATGAAACGCCCGAGCGCGGGGCACGAGCGGCGCTACATTCGACGTGGCGGGCCGCCGCGCGCGTCTTCCCGTTCGTGGCCGAGCCGAACCCCGGCGTGACACCGCGCGGTGGTGATATTGCTCAGGCATGATCGTCATCCGCGCGCTGGATATCGGCCATGCTGCGGCCGGTCAGTGCCGACCGGTTTTCGGTACGGACCGGCTTACGGCGGGCATCCGCCTCGGCATCATCGGTCTTGATCAGCAACCACTGCCGTGTGCGGCCCTCGGTGCGGAAATGCGTCAGCGCATAGCCGCCGCGGATCTTGTCGCCGTGGAGCAGCACATGCAGGTGCCCGTCGGCCCAGCACTCGGCCAACGACCGCTCGCTGTCGCCGGCTGCGCGATCGTAGGCGCCGATGTCCCAGACCATCACCGTTCCGCTGCCGTACTGCCCTGCCGGGATGACGCCTTCGAAGTCGGCATAACCCAGCGCATGATCGCCGGTTTCGATAGCAAGCCGTTTATCCCGTGGATCGGTCGACGGGCCCTTGGGCACGGCCCAGGATTTGAGCACGCCGTCGATCTCGAGCCGGAAATCATAGTGCACCGTCGAGGCACGGTGTTTCTGGATCACGAAGATCGGCCGATGCGCGGCCCGGCCACACGGTGGCGAACCGATACGAGCGGTCTGCTTGTCGCGATAACCTTTGAGCGGATCGGCGGTCATACCCGACACCCATACAATCCGGTGACAACCTATTCAACGCCGTCGGGCGTTGAGGTGCCATCCGCACAAATGCCGAGCAGTGCTGTCGTCATCCGCTGCGGATGCTTAGACTTCACCGGCCTCTATTCCACCAGGACCACGAAACATGGACCACGCCCCATTCATCCAGGCTGCCCTGGCCGAAGCACGTGCCGGCTACGACGAAGGAGGCGTGCCGATCGGCTGCGTATTGGTCAGGGACGGAGATATCGTCGGCGCCGGCCACAACCGCCGCGTCCAGCGCGACAGTGCGATCCTGCACGGCG
This sequence comes from Salinisphaera sp. T31B1, assembly GCF_040361275.1. NCBI lineage: Bacteria > Pseudomonadati > Pseudomonadota > Gammaproteobacteria > Salinisphaerales > Salinisphaeraceae > Salinisphaera > Salinisphaera sp. T31B1. The sequence continues at coordinate 120,220 of NZ_APNH01000001.1, forward strand.
AGATGGACGCATTCGAATCGACCGGGCGGCGCCCCGGCGCCTGGTACAAGGACGTCACCCTCTACACGACGCTGTCGCCGTGTGCGATGTGCAGCGGCGCGATTCTGCTCTACGGCATTCGGCACGTGGTCGTCGGCGAAAACCAGACGTTCATGGGCGAGGAAGCCCACCTGCGCGATCGCGGCGTGACAGTCACCGTGCTCGACGACACCGACTGTCGCCGGTTGATGACGGAGTTCATCGCCGCCCAACCCGAGCTCTGGAACGAGGACATCGGCAAATAGCAATTGGCTGCGCGGACCGTCCCGGGCGACGTCAGGCCAGGCGCAGACCGAGTCCGCCAGCCGTTCGATCTGTCGGTGTGCTGACAAGCGAGACCGCCCGGCCGTTCCCGGCCGGGCGGTCTCACCGCTTGGCGTGATCAAACAACTCCGGGTCGCGTACGCGCGGCGACGCAGGGCCCACCGGCGCCAAGGCGCCCATGGCCCAACCGCGTTGCCTGCCGATCAGAACGAAGCCCACTCACCCTCGTCGGCCACGTTCATGGCCACGCTCGCCCGCGACGATGGCGCCGGCCTTGATACCGGTACAGCCCCGGCTTTATCAGCCGAGCGTTCCGAGGACGGAGCCGGCAGGCGGCTGTCCCGGTCGGCTTCGTCGGTCTCGGTTTCTGCAGCCGTTTCGGCGTCGATCGCCTGCAAGCGCTCCGCCTTGAAGAACGCCACCTGGGCCCGAAGCGCATTGGCCTGTTCTTCCAGCGATCGGCTGGCGGCCGCGGATTCCTCGACCAGCGACGCGTTCTGCTGAGTCATGCTGTCCATCTCCGAGACCGCCAGATTCACCTGTTCGATACCGCTGGACTGCTCCTTGCTGGCTGCGGCGATCTCGGCCACGAGATCGCTGACCTTGTTGATGTTCTCGACGATCTCGTCAAGCGTCTTGCCCGACTGCGAGACCTGCGCCGAGCCATCCCGCACCTTGGCGGCACTGTCTTCGACCAGCCCCTTGATGTCCTTGGCCGCCGCCGCACTCCGGCTGGCCAGGTTACGCACTTCCGAGGCGACCACCGCGAACCCGCGGCCTTGCTCGCCGGCACGTGCGGCCTCGACCGAAGCGTTCAAGGCCAGCAGGTTGGTCTGGAAGGCGATATCGTCGATCAGGCTGATGATATCGACGATCCGGCGACTGGCCTCTTCGATTTTCTGCATGGATTCGACGGCGCGGCCGACCACCTCCCCGCCTTCGTGGGCCTGGGCCCGGACCCCGCGCGCCAGCTGATCGGCTTGTGCAGCGTTGTCGGCGTTCTGCTTGACCGTCGAGGTCATCTGCTCCATCGAAGCCGCCGTCTGTTCGAGGTTGGCGGCCTGCTGCTGGGTACGGCTGCTGAGTTCGTCGTTGCCCGAGGCGATCTGACTGGTCCCCGTACTGACTGCTTCAGAGCCGGCGCGCACTTTCTGTACCATTTCAGCCAGACGGGCCTGCATCGCGCCCAGAGCGTTGAGCACGACGCCGAACTCATCCCCGCGATCGGTGCGCACGTCGTTGTCGAGATGGCCGTCGGCGATGGATTCGGCCAGATGGCGCGCGCCGAGCAACGGCCGAGTGATCATGCGGGTGAGCAGCCAGGTGATGACCAGCGTCAGCAATACGGCCGCGATGATCGCGGCCACGATGAGCATCTGATCACGCTGGCCGATCTGGGCCGTGTTGTTGTAGAAGCCTTCTGCGCGTTCGACCTGGTAGTCCTCCAGGTTGTTCAACTGGCCGCGCAGCGCATCGAAACTGGCCTGAACATTGTCCGTATAGAACACGCTGGCAGCATAGGTGCCGCCGCTGTTGAGCTCGGCCACGAATGCGTCGAGCCGCTCGGTGACGGCCTGATATTCGGCCCAGACCTTGTCTGCGGCGGTGCGCTCTTCTGCCGAGGTCAGCTTGTCCGGATAGTAGGCCGCCCAGCGCTGTCCGATTTCGCGACGTTCGGCCTGCATGGCCTCGACGAACGCCTGGATGCCGGCCGAAGACTGCCCCAGCATCTCCTCGGTGATGTCGCTGCGCAGCCCTGCGATCAGGCTGTCGACCTTGGCGATATCGCGCAGGCCGCTGAGATTCTTGTTGTACATGACATCGACGGTCTGGTTACTGTGATCCAGCGCATACAACGCATAGCCGCCCAGTCCGCACAGAAGGGCCAGAATCAGCCCGAATCCGAGGCCGAGCTTGGCCTTCACACTTTTATTGATATTCAGCATCGAGGGTTTTCCAGGTATTGAGCCAGCGGTCGATCGTCAACACCGTCGATGTGCGTGAAATGCCCGCGATCACTACCCGGCATACCGGGTCCGCTCGGCGCCGGGTCGGCGTCAGTCGTTCCCACAGCATCCAGCAACGGTGGTGTTGCGCCGACTATCGGCCGCCGTCGGATGGACTTTAAGACCCGCGGCGATTCGCTCCGAGCGCGGGTTCGCAGCGGCGCGTGTCGGCCCCATCAGCCCTCGGGCGGGCGCGACCGCGGCCCGGCTCAGGCGGTGGCGGCCAGCGTGGCGCGCAGCCGGGACACGGCCTGGCTGTGCAGCTGACATACGCGGGACTCTCCGACCCCGAGTACCGCCCCGACCTCTTTCAGGTTGAGGTCTTCCTGGTAATACAGCGCGAGCAGCAGCTTTTCGCGCTCGGGCAATTCTTCGATGGCCGCGGCCAGTGCCTCTCGTTCGCCGAAGGCCAGCAGGGCCTCCACGGGGCCGGCGGTCATGGTCACCTCGTCCGATACCACCGTGGCACTGGTCTCATCGGTGCCGTTTTCCTCGTAGGCTTCGATAAATCCGTTGTTCACGTCGTAGAGCAGTCGGTGATATTCGTCCAGCGGTATATCGAGCTCGCCGGCGATCTCTCTTTCGCTCGGGGCTCGGCCGAGACGGTGCTGGAGACGCTGGATCGCACGGTTGAGCTCACGGCTGGCGCGGCGCACGCTGCGCGGCAGCCAGTCGCGGCTGCGTAACTCGTCGATCATCGCCCCACGCACCCGCTGCGATGCATAGGTCGAGAACAAGGCCCCCTGGCCGGCGTCGAATCGATCCAGCGCATCGAGCAGGCCCACGATGCCGGCCTGAATGAGATCGTCCAGATCCACGCTCGACGGCAGACGCACCCGCAGCGCAAGCGCTTGGCGCCGCACCATGGGCAGGTACTGCTCTATGACCTGCGATCGATCGATCGTTCCCTGCGCCGTGTACATGCAGTCGTCCTTCGAAAACCCGGGGCATGCCTCGCCCCAACCGGCCTGACCCAGGGCCTGCCGCGTATCGACCCGTCGATTATTGGCGCCCGGCGGGCCAGGCCATGCCGCGAACAGGCCCGGGTTTCGGCGGCTGCTCGCCGGATTGCACGCGAACACGGGAGAAAATCCGGCCGCGACCGGACGATTAAAGAAGCGGGCGACGGTGACGATAGAACCGCCAGCGGCGGCCATGACCCGTCGCAACAAGGCGACACCGCCAACGCTTTCATACCTAACCAGGGGACTCGATCATGTCTTTCACCATCAACACAAACACGCTGTCGCTGGTTGCCCAGAACAACCTCAGCCAATCCCAGAAATCCCTCAACAGCGCCATCGAGCGACTGTCGTCGGGCAGCCAGATCAACAGCGCCAAGGACGATGCCGCTGGCCAGGCCATCGCCAACCGCATGACCTCCCAGATCAAGGGTCTCGAACAGGCTTCGTCGAACGCCAACGACGGCATCTCGCTGGCCCAGACCACCGAAGGCGCGCTCGATCAGGTCAACGACAACCTCCAGCGCGTGCGCGAGCTGACCGTACAGGCTGCCAACGGCACCAACTCCGCATCGGACCTGGAGTCCATCCAGAACGAAATCGATCAGCGTCTGGGCGAGATCAACCGTATATCCGAGCAGACGTCGTTTAACGGCACCAACGTTCTCGACGGCTCCAAGACCGAGATCAAGATCCAGGTCGGCGACAAGGACGACCAGACCATCTCGATCAATCTGTCGAAGATGGACTCCTCCACGCTGGGTCTAGATCGATTCAACGTGAACGGCGGCGGCAAGGCCGTCACCGTGGACACGAGCGCTCTGACCGCCGACGACGGTGGCGCTGGCACCGATGCCGACCCCAATGTCACCGAGCAGCTTGTCTCGTATCAGGACGACGCCGGCACCACGCAGTACGCGGTGAAGACGGTGACCACCAACGACACCGACGGAGCCGTCACCACTTTCACGGCGGCCACGATCGACCAGGATGGAACCGTTGCCGACACGGGTACGGACGTCACCGGCAAGGTCAGCGATGCGAAGGACGTCCAGAGTGATGCGACGGTTACCAGCACGGGCGTGACGCTCGACACCAGCGGCGTTGCAGCTGATTCCTCGGTCGTTTCCTATGAAGACGACAACGGCAACACCCAGTACGCTATCCAGTCGGGCACGGCGGGCGACTACAGCTATACCAAGGCCGACATCAGCGAAGACGGCGTAGTCAGCGACAGCGGTCGCAAGGTCGACGTCGGGGCCGGTGGCACCACCGCCGTGAACGACGGCGATTTCGCTACCAACGCCAAGACCAGCGATCCGCTGGCTGCACTCGACGCCGCTCTCAAGCAAGTCGACGATCTGCGTTCCGACCTCGGTGCGGTACAGAACCGGATGGACTCGGCCATCAGCAATATCAGCACCACCACCATCAACATCAGCTCGGCCCGTTCGCGTATCGAAGACACCGACTACGCCACCGAGGTCTCGAACATGTCCAAGGCCCAGATCCTGCAGCAGGCCGGCACCTCCGTGCTCGCTCAGGCCAACCAGACCGGCCAGGGCGTGCTTTCCCTGCTGGGCTAGAACCGGCCACCGCTTGAACGCGGAACCACAGGACGGGGGCGCTTCGGCGCCCCCTTCTTCGTTGTAGCGCATACGCACATGATGGCCTGTGCCAACGACCGAGAGCCGGCCGCGCGCAGGCGGACCCTCTGCCGTCGTGTCGCTGCGCCGGGGGCCGCCGACGGCTCGCCTGTGCAGCCGAGCCGACCTACCGGTTCGGCATGATCGCCTAGACCTGCATGTTCATGATGTCTTTGTAGGCGTTGACCACGCGGTTGCGGACCTGAACGCTCATTTCGAAGGCCACGCCGGCCTTTTCCATATCGACCATGACATCGTTGATACCGATGCCGGGCTCGCCCCGTTCGAAGGCGTGCCCCTGGGCGACGGCCGTCTGCTTGAGAGCATCGACCCGATCGATCGAATGCATCAGAGCAGCGGCGAAGCTGTCCGGTGCGTAACCAGCCTCGTGGGCGATCGGATCGCGGTTCGTAGTCGCCTGTGCCGCTGTAGCCTGCAGCTGCTGGACGACGTTCTGTAGTAATGGGCCGACAGCGCTCATGATCGTTCGACGACTCCCTAATGCATGACGAGCGAGCACGGCGAAGCAACGCCCGCCGCGTGGACGCCTGGCAGGGTAGCTCAGGTCCCGGATGGCCAAACAGCGCAAATGGCGCCCAAAAAGCGGGCTTTTCATGTCTTTGAAAAGACAGGGCTAGGCAATAATGGCCGCCGAGCCCGCTGGCGTGGTCAAGGGTGTCCGTCACGGACATCGACGGCCCCAGCCGGCATATCTTTGGATTGGGCCCCGTCGGCAAGACGGCCGGTCTTCACGGGGGGAATGAATGGCCAGCGCCGAATCGCCGCCGGGCGCGGCCGGGCAGGTCAAGCCCGGGCTGCTCGAACAGTTGCGCGCCAACCCGCGACTACCGCTGGTGGTCGGCGTGGCCGTCGCGATCACGGTGCTGGTCGGCGTGCTGCTGTGGAGCCGCGGGCCGAGCTACGGCGTACTCTATTCGGGCCTGTCCGATCGCGACGGCGGCGAGATCATCGCCGAACTCGACCAGATGCAGGTGCCTTATCGTTTTGCTGCCAACGGCAGCACCATTCTGGTGCCCCGCGACGCCATCGATAGCACCCGTTTGTCGCTGGCCGGCCAGGGCCTGCCCAAGGGCGCCGGCGTGGGCTTCGAACTGATGGATAACCAGTCGTTCGGCATCAGCCAGTTCGCCGAACACGTCAACTACAACCGCGCGCTGGAAGGCGAGCTGGCCCGCTCGATCGAGACCGTCAACGAAGTGGCCAGCGCGCGCGTGCACCTGGCCATTCCGGAATCGTCGGTGTTCGTGCGCGACCGCGACACGCCCACGGCTTCGGTGGTACTCGAGCTGTACGACGGCCGCAGCTTGAGCGAAGGCCAGGTCAGCGCGATCGCGCACCTGGTGTCCAGCAGCGTGACCCAACTGCCTGTCGATGCGGTGACCGTGGTCGACGCCGCCGGTCATCTGTTGTCGAACCAGGCAGGCGGGCCGGGGCGCAGCGCCAGCGCCCATCAGCTCGATTATGTCGCCCAGATCGAGTCGGCCTATCGTCAACGCATCCGCGATATCCTCGCGCCGATCGTGGGCGCGGACAACGTACGGGCCCAGGTGGTGGCCGACGTGGATTTCTCGGTAGGTGAACGCACCCAGGAAACCTATGCCCCGAACCGCAATCCCGACCGAGCGTCGGTCCGCAGCGAGCAACGCAGTCTGAACCTGGCCAACGGCGGCGCCGGCATCGGCGGCGTGCCGGGCGCGTTGAGCAACCGTCCGGCCCCGGACGAGCCATCGCCGATCAACGCGCCGGCCGAGTCGTCGGCCGAAGACAGCGGCGCGCTGCAGACCGCCGGTGCGACCGGGCTGGAGCGCGGCGGCAGCGACGATGGCACGACAGTCAGTGGCTCGACGATCAACTACGAACTTGATCGCACCATCGAGCACGTCAAACTCGAAACAGGCCGTATCCGCCGTCTGTCGGCCGCGGTGGTGATCAACCGGGCGGCGATGGCAGTCCTCACGCCGCCGGCAAGCGATGACGACCCGGCCGCACCGGCCACGAAAACCGATACGCTTACACAAGCGGTCGATCCCCAGCGCATGCAGCAGATCCGTGATCTGGTGCGCAGCGCCATCGGTTATTCAGCCGACCGCGGCGATTCGCTGGAAGTCGTCGATACCCGTTTCACACAGGCCCCGGCCGCGGCCGAGCCGGCTGCAGCCCCCTGGTGGCAGCAGCCGGCGCTGCTCGCGCTGGTCGAGCAGATGCTCAAGTATCTGGTGCTCGTGGTGGTCGCGTGGATGCTCTGGCGCAAGCTCGTCAAGCCGCTGCTCGAACGCGCGACCGGCTCTGCTCCGGCGAGTACGGCGGCCGGCGTACCCGGCACGGCACCGGCCACGGCGGCCGAGCCGGGCGACGAGCAGGCCGGCGAGGCGCGCCTGCGTCAGCAGCGGCGCCAGCAGTACACCGCATTGCTCGACAATACACAGGAGGTCGCGCGCAACGATCCGCGGATGGTGGCGATGATCGTCAAGGGATGGATGACCAATGGCTAGGCCGCCATTCGATGAAGCCGGCATCGAGCGTAGCGCGATCCTGATGATGGCTCTGGACGAGGACACTGCCGCGGAGGTGTTCAAGCACCTGCCACCGCACAGCGCTCAGGAGCTTGGCCTGCGCATGGCCGGGCTGAGCCATATCTCCAACGAACGCATCGGCGCGGTCATGCGCGAGTTCAACGAAGAGCTCGACCAATACAGCGCCGTCAATCTGCACTCCAGCGACCATATCCGCTCGATTCTGATCAAGGCGATGGGCGAGGAACGCGCCTCGGGGCTGCTGGAAGATATCTTCGACACCGGTCAGGGCGCCGGCATCGACGCGCTGAACATGATGGAGGCGAATGTCGTTGCGGAAATGATTCGCGACGAACATCCGCAGATCATCGCCACCATCGTGGTGCATCTGGAGCGTGCCCAGGCCTCCGAAGTACTTGCCCACTTCAACGAGAGCCTGCGCAACGACGTCGTACTGCGGGTAGCCACCTTTTCCGGCGTACAGCCGGCGGCGCTGGCCGAACTCACCGAAGTACTATCGAGCCTGCTCGACGGCCAGAACCTCAAGCGCAGCAAGATGGGCGGCATCAATACGGCGGCAGAGATTCTCAACCTGATGAACTCGGCCCAGGAAGAGAGCGTGATCAACAGCGTGCGCATACACGATGAAGCGCTCGCCCAGAAGATCCTCGACGAGATGTTCGTCTTCGAGGATCTGGAGAGCGCCGACAATCGAACCATCCAGCGTCTGCTCCAGGACCTGGATACCAATACGCTGGCCGTTGCCTTGAAAGGCACCTCGGCTGGGTTGCAGCAGCGCTTTACCGACAACATGGCCAACCGCGCCGGCGAACTGCTGCGCGAAGACATGGAAATGCGCGGACCGTTGCGCTTGTCGCAGGTCGAGGCCGAGCGCAAGCGCATTCTGGATCAGGTACGACGCTTGGCCGACGCCGGCGAAATCACCTTGAGCAAGGACGACGACGAATATGTCTAGCGATGCGCAGGCGCCCTGGCAACGCTGGCAGATGGGCCGTCTGGAACGGCGTGTGGCCGAAAGCGGCCCGCGCCCGTCCGTTACACCGGTGCGTCGACGCGAAGACCAGATCAGCATGACGCTGTTCGAACTCGCCAAGGAGGAAGCCCGGCAGAAAGGCTTCGAGGCCGGCCACGCCGAAGGTCTTGCTGCCGGCTATACCGAGGGCGAGGCCAAGGTGCGCGCCGAACACGAGAGCGCTTTGGCCGCCGAGCTGGCCGCATGTCTGGCCCCGATCGGCGAATTGGCCGCGACTTTCAGACAGGCCGCCGACGCGCTCGAGGACCGGCTCGCCTACGATCTGGTGGAACTGGCCATCGAGACGGGTCGCCAGCTCGCCGGCCGGGCCCTGGAGATCAAGCCCGAACACATCCTCGACGATATCGAGGAACTCCTGGAAGGCCATGCCGGGCTCACCGGCGAGCCGACGCTGTTCGTCAACATCGAGGATCTGGCACTGATTCAGACGACGCTGTCGCAGGCATTGTCCGCCGCCGGCTGGCAGCTACGGGCCGATATCAATCTCGCCCGCGGCGACTGCCGGATCGAGACCGAACACAACGAGATCGACGCCAGCGCCGACGATCGCTGGCGTCGGCTGCTGCACGCGGTCGGCCACGGCGAGCACTGATGACCCCGTCCGAGCCCACCGCCGAGCAGCTGCTGGACTGCTGGCAGACCCACGTACGGCGAACCCGCGACCGGGTCGCGACGCTCAGCCGCACCCGTGAACGCGGCCGCCTGGTACGTGCCAGCGGACTGGTGCTCGAAGCGGTCGGTCTGCGCCTGGCGCTGGGCGCGCATTGCTGGATCGAGCAGGCCGAAGGCGGACGGCTGGCCGAAGCGGAAGTCGTGGGCTTCACCAGCGACCGATTGCTGCTGATGCCGTTCGTGGAAACCGCCGGGCTGGTACCAGGTGCGCGCGTATGGCCGGTACTCGCGCCGCCCGGCGCGCGGGCCGGCGCCGGAAAGCAGCTGCCGGTGGGCGATGCACTGCTGGGCCGGGTGGTCGACGCACGCGGGCGCGTACTCGACGATCGCGGACCGCTGGTCGAGCCCGACCATGCCTCGCTGGCCGGGCCCAGACTCAACCCGCTCAAGCGCGCGCCGATCAGCGATGTCCTGGACGTGGGCGTACGCGCGATCAACGCCCTGCTCACGGTGGGCCGCGGCCAGCGTCTGGGCCTGTTCGCCGGTTCCGGCGTCGGCAAGAGCGTGCTGTTGGGCATGATGGCGCGCTTCACCAGCGCCGATGTGATCGTGGTCGGGCTGATCGGCGAACGCGGGCGCGAGGTCAAGGACTTCATCGACAACATCCTCGGCGCCCAGGGTCTGGCCCGAGCCGTGGTTGTCGCGGCCCCCGCGGACACCTCGGCCCTGCTGCGCCTGCAGGGCGCCGACTATGCAACCCGGCTGGCCGAGGATTTCCGCGAGCGCGGCAGGCACGTGCTGCTGATCATGGATTCGCTGACCCGCTATGCCATGGCACAACGCGAAATCGCCCTTGCCGTGGGCGAGCCACCGGCCACCAAGGGCTACCCCCCTTCGGTGTTCGCCAAACTGCCGACTCTGGTCGAACGCGCCGGCAATGACTCGCCCGACAAGGGATCGATCACCGCCTTCTATACCGTGCTCACCGAAGGCGACGACCAGCAGGACCCGATCGCCGATTCGGCGCGGGCGATCCTGGACGGCCACTTCGTGCTGTCGCGGCGGCTCGCCGAGGCCGGCCACTACCCCGCGATCGATATCGAAGCCTCGATTAGTCGCGCAATGACGGCGCTTATCGACGAAACGCATTTCGCGGACGTGCAGTATTTTAAGCGCATGTTCTCCCGCTACGAACGCAACCGCGATCTGATCAACGTCGGCGCCTATGCCGCAGGTAGCGATCCGACGCTCGATCGTGCGATCTCACTGTACCCGCAGCTCGAGGCTTTCTTGCAGCAGCCCATGAACCAGCGCAGCGACTTCGTCGAGGCCAGCCGTGGGCTGGCCGAGCTGATCCCGCAGGAGGACTGATTCGATGCCCGCGGCCACCGCTCTGGATACCCTGCTGGAACTGGCGACCGATCAGCGCGATGCCGCGGCCGTCGCCCTGGGCAGGCTCTACAACGCACATCGACATTCACAACAGCAGCTTGATGCGTTGATCGCCTATCGCCAGGAATATCGGCAACGGCTGGAAGCTCATATGGCCGAAGGCCTGAGCATGGCCAGTCTGGACAACTACCGCCGTTTCTTGACTTCGCTCGATGGCGCGATCGCCCACCAGCGGCAGGCGCTGGCGCATAGCGAACAGCGTGTGGCCGGCGGCAAACACCAGTGGCAGGACCGCCAACGCCGCCTGCAATCCTACGACGTGCTGGCCACTCGCCGCCGCGACAGCGCGGTCCGCGCCGAAGCCAAGCGCGAACAGCAGACCACCGACGAATTCGCCAGCCGCCTCGGCGTGCGCGGCACACGCTAGTTTTCTTGGGGGAAACCGGGATGAGCGTTCATCCAGTCAACCTGGCCGCAGCCAGCGGCCCGGCCGCCGGGCGCGCGGCCGATTCCCGCGCGAGCGGCCAATACGATACCGGCCAGCCCGGCTTCGCCGAAACGCTGGCCCAACGTCAGGTCGAGCGCGTCCGGCCGAGCGACGCCTCATCGCCCAGACCGCACTCGGGTGAGACGGGCCAGCGCTCGAACGAGCGCGGGGCCGAGCGCACGCGCGGCCCCGGGCCTGCCGACAACGGCGCCAGGACAGCCCGGGCGCGGCCGTCCGAGGTACGGCCAGAGCCCAGCGACGGTCGTGCCGCGATCGGCCGGTCGCCTGCTGGCGCCGATCGCCCGGACTCGGCGGCGGCCGCCGGCGGGGCATCGGATACGCGTGGCCATGCAGGGTCCATGCTCGATGGCACCGGGTCTCCCGGACCCGAGGCCGGCGACGGCCCCGCACACCAGGTGGAGCCCACCAGCGACCGCGACTCGAACGATACGGATTCGCCCACCAAATCCGCGGACGACTCAACGTCCGATCCGCTGATCGGCGTGATCGATCCGGCGCTGCTGCCCGCCCGGGCGGCAATCGCGGGTGAGAATCCAGCCCGGCAACCCGACACACGACCACGGCATACCGTCACGACCGAACGCGCGGGACAGGTACACGCCCCTGGCGCGCGCGCCCGGGCCGATCGCACCCTGCCCCCGGCAAACCTCGCCGATGTGCTGAGCACACGCGAGGGCGGCTCGGCCGCGGAATCCGTCCAGCAGGCCGGCTTCAACCGACCTATCGAACGCACCGTGGCGCTGGCCGGCGGAGACGCGACGGCACGCAGCGCCGCTGCGCACTCGGATACGGGGCCCGTTTCCATGAGCGCCATGGCCTCGGCGACGCCCAGCGCCATCCCGTCGGGCGCCGCTGCCGGACACCCTGCAGCAGCCGCTGTCCCGGCCGGCGCGATGTTCGCTGGCCCTGTCGATGCGCCGCTGGGCAGCGACGCCTGGCAACGCGCGGTAACCCGCCAGTCGCTGCGGCTCAGTCACGCCGACGGTGGCCGTGCCGAACTCACGCTCTACCCTCGCGAGCTCGGCCAACTGCAGATCTCGCTCAAGATGGGCGAACAGGCCCAGCTGCATTTCAGCTCACCACACGCTCACGTGCGCGCGGCCGTCGAGTCGGCCCTGCCGCAACTGCGTCACGCCTTCGCCGAGGCCGGCATCGCGCTGGGCGACACGTCGGTCGGCGATCAGCGCAGCCAGCAAGACTCGTCCGCTGGTCAGCACCGACCGGCCGACTTCAGCGCGCCGGAGCCAGCAAACGCTGTCGTTGACTCGCGCGTTGCGGTCACCGATACACCCATTGCCCACGGCCGGTCGCCGGCGGGCGGTATCGATATTTTCGCCTGATTGGTTTTCATCCGCATGCCCGACATGCGTTCTGTACAGGTCATCGTCCTAGCCATGGTCTCGAACCCGTTGCCACCGTCCGAACGCCAGTCGGGCCGGATATCCTTCGTCCTGCTGCTGACCATCGTGCTGGGTGTGCTGGCGGTCGGGGCAGGCGCCGTCGCCGCCACCTATTTCATGATGCGCGATGACGGCCAGCCTGCCGACAACCAGGCCCGGACGACCCGGGTACCGCCACCGGAGCCGGTCTTCGTGGCGATCGAACCGTTGACCGTCAACCTGGCCGGCGACAGCGGCCGCGTGTTGTACGTGCGCATGTCGGTACAGGTCGCCGACGCGAGTGCTGCCACGCAGCTGGGCAACTACATGCCCCGGGTGCGCAACCGGATCCTCATGACGCTGTCCGATCAGCACGCCGAAGATCTTGTATCCAGCCAGGGAAAGCAGACCCTGGCCACAAAGCTTGGCGAGCGCATCGCCGAGCCGCTGACCGTCGAGGGCGATCCCGTCGCCGTGGACAACGTGCTGTTCACCGACTTCATCGTTCAGTAGCCCGATGAGCAACGACGACATCCTCTCGCAGGAAGAAATCGACTCGCTGCTCAAGGGGGTGAGCGGCGACGACGAACCAGCGGCCGGCAGCGACGCCGCCAACGGCCGTCGTGTACGCCCGTTCGATCCGGCTTCTCAGCAGCGCGTGGTACGCGGACGTCTGCATACCTTCGACATCATCAACGAGCGCTTCGCCCGCCATTTTCGCATGTCGCTGTTCAACCTCATCCGGCGCAGCGCGGATATTACGGTTGGTTCGGTGAAGATTCAGAAATACAGCGATTTCACCCGTAATCTGCCGGTACCGGCCAATATCAACCTCATAAGCATGAAGCCCTTGCGCGGGAATGCGCTGGTGGTATTTCCGCCGAACCTTGTCTATCTGGTAGTCGACAGCCTGTTCGGCGGCGACGGACGTTTTCTGACCAAGTCCGAAGGCCGCGAGTTCACCCATACCGAACAGCGCATCATTCAGCGGCTGCTGGCCCTGGCCCTCGACAGCTATGCCGAGGGCTGGAAAAGCGTCTACCCGCTCCAACTGGAATACCAGCGCGCCGAAATGCAGGTGAAGTTTGCAAACATCACCACGACCTCGAACGAACTGGTCGTCAACACCACGTTTCATCTCGAAGTGGGCGCCTTCGGCAGCGATTTTCATATCTGCATGCCCTACGCGATGCTCGAACCGATCCGTGAGCTGCTGTCCGGGCCGCTGCAGAAGACCGATCCGGACGAAGAACGCTTCCGTACCCATCAGCTCGCCGGCGAGGTCAAGCAGTCGCATGTACGCCTGACCGCGGACTTCACCGAGCTGGCCAGCACGCTTGGACGTGTCCAGCGCCTCTCCGTGGGCGATGTACTGCCGATCGCGCTGCCGGCCGAGATCACCGCACGGGTCGACGGGGTGCCGGTTTTCAACTGCGATTACGGACGTATCGGCGATCGCAAGGCGCTACGGGTCACGCGTGTGATCGATCACATCGCGCCCGCTTCGTATCAGGGAAAAAAATCATGACCGACGACAAATCCCGCTCCGGGGAAGATTCACCGGTGAGCGCAGACGACTGGGCAGCCGCCATGGGCGAGCAGGCCACATCCGGGCAGGCGGGCGATCAGACGCAGGCGGCCTGGGCCGAAGCCATGGCCGAGCAGGCAGACCAGGCCGCGGAGGCGTCGCACACTGCGCGGGCAACCAGCGCCGAGGCACGCGTGTTCAAGCCGCTGCAGGGCGATGACGAGACGCCCGCGCCGCGCGAGCTCGACATGATCATGGATATTCCGGTCACGCTCTCGGTCGAGCTCGGCCAGACCCGGCTGACGATCCGTGAGCTGCTGGACCTGGCCAAGGGCTCGATCGTCGAACTGGACGGGCTGGCCGGCGAACCCATGGATATCCTCATCAACGGCTATCTCATCGCCCAGGGCGAGGTCGTGGTCGTCGACGACAAGTACGGCATCCGGATCACAGAGATCGTCACCCGCAGCGAACGCATCAACAAGCTCAACCGATGACCGACACCCCGCTCGACGCGCACGGCGAGTCGCGGCCGGACACAGCCTCGACGGCGGCCTCGCCCGGCTGGGCATGCCCGCCGACCACCGAGACGCACTCGGCGAGCCAGGCCGAGCCCGGGTTCGCGCAGCCCAGTCCGGGCGTGGACGCCGCTACGTTGGGACGAACCTCGATAGGCCTGATCGCGGTCATCGCCGTGATCCTGCTCTGCGCCTGGCTGTTGAGGTGTTTTAACGGGGCACGCGGGCACAACCCGGAGTTGCTCAAGGTCGTCGCCAGTCGCGCAGTGGGCCAGCGCGAACGGGTGGTGGTCGTCGAGATCGACGATCAGTGGCTGGTGCTTGGGGTGACCCCGAGCCAGGTGAACACGCTGCACACGCTCGTCGCCCAGGCGAGCGCCCAAGACGGGCGCCCGGCAAACAATACAGCGCCGACATTCGGCACCGCGTTTGCCCACAATCTTCGTCAGGCCACGGCGCGCTGGTCGCGTTCACGCGCTCGCTGAGCCGACGATGAGGGTTGTGCTCAGGCTACGTGTGTTCGGCATGATGTTCGCTCTGCTGGCCAGTACCGCCGCACTGGCGCAATCCGGCGCTCCGCTGCCGGGTATCGTCAGCGCACCGCTGGCCGGCGGCGGCCAGGAATGGACGCTATCGGTACAGACGCTGGTATTGCTGACCTCGCTGGCCTTCCTGCCGGCGGTGCTGCTGATGATGACCGGCTTCACGCGCATCATCATCGTGCTGAGCCTGCTGCGCAGCGCGCTCGGTACACCCACCGCGCCGCCCAACCAGGTACTGCTGGGCCTGGCGCTTTTCCTGACGTTCTTCGTCATGTCGCCGGTGTTCGAGCGTGTCTATGAGGTGGCCTACGAGCCGCTGTCCGCTGGCGAGTTGACCTTTCAGCAGGCGCTGTCGGCCGGCGCCGCGCCCATGCGCGAGTTCATGCTGCATCAGACCCGCGAAACCGATATCGCCATGTTCGCCAACATCGCCGACATGCCCCCCATGCAGGGCCCGGAGGATGTACCGATGCGTCTGCTGCTGCCTGCGTTCGTGACCAGCGAACTCAAGACCGCCTTCCAGATCGGTTTCACCATCTTCATCCCGTTTCTGGTGATCGATCTGGTGGTGGCCAGCGTGCTGATGTCGCTGGGCATGATGATGGTGCCGCCGGCGACCATCTCGCTGCCGTTCAAGCTGATGCTGTTCGTACTGGTCGATGGCTGGACCCTGCTCGTGGGCTCGCTGTCGCAGAGTTTCTTCATGGGATGAGGAGCCAAACCGGATGAGCCCCACCACCGTCATGGAACTGGCCTATCAGGGCATGAAGATCACCCTGCTGCTGGCCGGACCGCTGCTCGCCACGGCCCTGTTGGTCGGCCTCATCGTGAGCCTTTTTCAGGCCGCGACCCAGATCAACGAAATGACGCTGTCGTTCATTCCCAAGATCCTGGCGGTGTTCGCGGTGCTGATCGTGGCCGGCCCCTGGATGCTGGGGTTGATACAGGACTTCACCCGAACACTGTTTTTGTCCATCCCCGGGCTGATCGGCTGAGCCCCGGCGCGTACCGGCCATGATCGAGTTCACGTCGGACGAGCTCACCGGCTGGGCGATGGCGTTCCTGTGGCCCTTCGTACGGATTCTGGCATTCGTCGCGGTGGCGCCGGTCTTCGGCGAAAACGGGCTGTCGCGCCTGGGCAAGATCGGCATCGCCGTCGCCCTTGCATTGGTGATCGCGCCCACCGTCGACCGTATTCCCGACGTGGCTCCTGTATCTTTTACCGGCGTGTGGCTGCTCGTGCAGCAGATACTGATCGGCAGCGCGATCGGGCTTACGATGCGGGTGGTGTTCGCCGCCGTTCAGGCCGCGGGAGACTATGTCGGCCTGCAGATGGGCCTGGGCTTCGCCTCGTTCTTCTCGGCGGCCATGGGCACCAACGCGATGGTGCTCTCGCAGTTTCTCAACACCTTCGCCATGCTTTTCTTCCTGGCCTTCGACGGGCATCTGATCATGGTGCGCATCCTGGCCGATACCTTCACCACGCTGCCGATCGGGGCGGGCGGGCTAAGTGCCGCGGGTTGGCAGACCGCCGCCCTGTGGGGGGCGACCGTGTTCACCGCCGGCGTGGGCCTGGCGCTGCCGCTGATCGCCGCGCTGCTGACCATCAACCTGACGATGGGCATTCTAAACCGTGCCTCGCCGCAGCTGTCGATCTTCTCGGTCGGCTTTCCGTTGACCCTGCTGGCCGGGCTGACCGTGCTCGCGTTCATGACGCCGGAACTGGGAAGCGTGTTCTCGCGCATGTTCGTCGCCGGGCTCGAGGCCATGGCCCATGTGGCCGCCGCGCTGGCCGGCGGCTAGGCCGGGCACAAGCCGCCCGCGGCGACGATCACCGGGCGCTCGAGACCGATACAGCATGCGGCGCACCATTGTCATGAGCCGGCTTTGCCGATCGCTCCCGTCAGGCCACCGGCCGCACGACACGGCGCGGTCGAGCGACTGCGATGCCGAGCCGTTCGACCGGCTCAGGCCAGGCGTCTATCGAGGCGGACAGAACCCAGCCCCGACGCGTCGGGTTCAACGCCGCGCGATGTTCGAACAGCCGATGGCCACGGGCCTACACCAGACTGAACAGGGACATCTGCTGAATGTCGGCGAACGTCTTCTGTGAGAACTGCAGCGCCACCTGGGCCAGTGAATAATCCGAGATCGCCTTGACCGGATCCACGTCCTGCAGATTGGCCAGGCTGGACTTGTAATTGACGTCACGGTTGCTGCCCGCCCGGTCAAGCACGTCTAGCTCGTTGAGACGCGCGCCCAGCGACGAACGCACCGACAGCACGTTATCGAGCGAATTGTCGAGCTGTCGCTGGGCGCTGTTGAGCGTATTGGCCAGTGCGGCGCCGGCGGCGGGCCCGTCGTCGGGTTGGCGCAGCTGCGCCGCCAGGCCGGCGATGGTATTCAGAATATTGCTGTCTTCAGGGCGACCCTTGCCCAGCGTGAAGGCGTCGCCGTCGGCGGGCATCCCGTCGATACGCAGGCTCATGCTGGCGCCGATAGTCAGCGTCTGGCCGGGTTCGAAGACAGCCCCGCTGACCACGTCCGTGGCCGTCGTGGTATTGCGAACGCTGTAGCTCAGTTCGCCGGCATTGTCTGCAAACGTGATCTCGAAGCTGTCGCCGTAGTCGGTCGCGGCGCTGTCGCGCACGCCGATCCCGGCGAACACCGCACTTCCGGCGTTGTCGGCCCCGGCGCGCGCCACATAGCGTGCGCCGGCCGTGACGCTCGCGAACACGTCGCGCCCGGTATCGTTGATCGGCATGGTGCGCGACGAGTCCACGCGCAGCTCGCGGCGGCCGGCATCGCCGTTGTAGGTCGCCACGCCCGTGGTCTCGTCGAAGAGGAACGCCGACGCGTCGGTCCGGTAACCGGAGAAGAACGAGCCGCCGTTGCCGTTCTGGGCGTTGGCATTGCCCAGCAGCTGGGCATGGATGCCTTCGAGCTGGGTGGCGATCGAGTCGCGGTCCGCGTCGCTGAGCGTGCCGTTGCCGGCCTGCACGAACAGAGGCTTGGCCGCCGTGAGGGCATCGATCACGCTGTCGAGCTCGTTGTCCTCGGCAGACAGGCTCCGCCGGGCGATCTCGCGGCTGTCGGCGAACTGCGCGTTGACCTGGGCGGCCTGGGAGACATTCAGCGCCTGGGCCGCGGCGCGCGGATCGTCGGCGGGCGTGACGATACGCCGACCGCTGGCCAGCTGCTGGCCGATATCGGCCACTTCACTCTGCTGACGCAGGATCGCCTGGCTGCCCATGGCGTAGATCGTGTTGGTGCTCAGACGCATGAAAGCTCTCCTGACGGGCAATTGCGATCGGTTAGGCGCGAATGCCCAGCAACGTGTCGAACAGGCTGGCCGCGGTCTCGATCACCTTGGCGTTGGCCTGATACATCTGCTGGTAATACAGCAGGTTGACCCGCTCTTCATCGAGATTGACGCCTGAAATCGACTGCTGGGCGTTCTCGAGCTCGCCGGTCAGGGTCTGTTGTGCCTCGCCGTTGACCTGCAGGGTGCGGGTTCGGTTGCCGATATCGCTGACCAGCTGGGCATACTGGCTGTTGAAGCTGCGATTGCCTTCGACCGTCTTGGCGTTCTGCAGGTCGGCCAGTGCCTGGGCATTGCGATTGTCGCCACTGCCACCGCCCTGGGCGGCAGCAATCTGGGCCGGGTCGGTGATCGACACATTCAGGGCTGCCGCGGCACCGGCCAGCGGCTTGATCAGGAACGAGTCACCCTCGTTCGGCGTGCCCTCGACCGCAATATCGACACCGCCGATCGAAAAAGAGTCGCTACCGAAGCGGGTACGCTGGCCGTCGCTGACTCGGGTCACGCTGTACTGGCCGTTTTCATACGCCACGCGATAGTTGCTGGCCGCGATGTCGGCCATGCCGTCGTCGCTGAAAGCGACCTGAAGTGTGGCCGTGCCCGTATTGCGGGCGTTGTCGAGGCTGATCGGCCGCGCCGTTTCGAACAACGCCGTGCCGGGGTTGCCGGCCAGATCGGTGCCCTGGCCGTGCACGTCGTTGATCTTGTCGGCCAGATCGTGGGCCAGCTGATCGAGCGACAGCGTGGCCGACTCCAGCGAGCCGTCGCGAAACGCGACCAGGCCGCCGAGGCTGCCGCCGCTGATCTGGGAGGCGTCGAGCTCGCGCCGTGCGCCGCCCGGCGCTTCATAGGCGATCACCCGGCGCGTGGGGTCGCCAGCCGATCGCACCAATGCCAGCGAATGGGCGCCGGTGGCGTCCACCAACGGCTGGCCCGCGGCGGTGATGTTGTAAGTATTGCCGTCCTGGATGGCGACATCGATATTGATCAGCTGGCCCAGCTCCGAGACGAGCTGATCGCGCTTGTCGAGCAGCGTATTGGGCTCGGCACCGGTGCGTCCGCGTGCCAGGGTGATCTGTTCGTTGAGACGGTCGATCTGCTCGGCGTAGTTGTTGACCTGGCCCACTGCGCCTTCCATCTGGGTGGCGACGCTGCGGCCCATATCGTCGAGGTAGCCGGCAAACGTCTGGAACTGGGCGGCCATGCTGTTGGCGTCTCCCAACAGCGATTCGCGGGCTGCGGCGTCGTCGGGGCTGCCCGCCAGCGTCTGCAGGCCGGCAAAGAACTGCTGCATGAGCGGTGCCAGACCGGCATCGCCGTCACCCAGCAGATTGTTGATCTGCGACAGCTGGCCGAGATGGCTGTCCAGCGCGCTTGCCGTACTGCGAGCGTCGTTGAGCTGGCCGCTGAGATACTGCTGATAGTTGCGTTGGACCGCGCCCACGCCCACGCCGCCCTGACCGCCGGACTGTGCGCTTTGCTCCAGACGCAGCGATTGGCGGGTATAGCCGGGCGTATTGACGTTGGCGATATTGTTGCTGGCCGTCGACATGCCGCTCTGGGCAGCGCTCAGGCCGCTATAGCCGATACCGAAAAGACTGGACATTCAATCGCTTCCCGTGACGTGTCTGACCCGTGCCGTGGTCATGTCGATACTAACGGCCAGCCGGCGACGATCTTGAATCGACCGCCTGTGCCGACGCGCCGGCACCATAGATGGGCCGATGGCCCATGTCCCCCTGCCGCAACCGGCGGCGTGTCCGGCAAGAGATCGTCCGACAGCGCGCTGCGAGAGGATGTCGGCGCATGCCAAGACCCGGCACTTGCACGACACATCAACCGTCTTCTAGAACAGCCGGGCCAGCGTCTCGGCCTGGGCCGGCGGCTCGGCCAGGCCACGGGCAGCGGCCGTGGCCAGCGGCCTGTCGGTCGTCATCGCGCCAGGCGTGGTACGGGTCAGTCCCGGATCGTTGCGCGCGATACGTGCGTCATCGGCGGCGACTTCCTCGAACAACGGCGTGCTCGTGTTCAGTTCGACGACGGCCGGTGCGGCCGTACCCACGCCCTCGAACTGGCGCATGATCGCCACCAGCTTGTCGGCATAGGCCGGATCGGTCGCATAGCCGGCGGCCTGCAGTTCATGTGCGGCGGCGGCGGCGTTGGGCGCGGCGGCCACCCCGGCATAGCGCGGCGACCGACTGATCAGCCGAGCATAGTCGGCAAAGGCTTGGTCGTAGGAGTCGTAGGCCCGGAAGGCCGCGCGCTCGGCCCGGGCCTGGCCGCCGGCGTATTCATGGGTCATGACCTCGGCGGTGTCGCCGGACCAGCCGGTGGCCTTGATATTGAACACGTTGTAGCTCGGCCGACCATCGGCACGGGTGGTCTCGTGCCGGCCCCAGCCGGTCTCGAGCGCGGCCTGGGCCAGAATCAGGTGCTGTGGCACACCGGTCTCGCGGGCCGCCGTGCGGGCCGCGCCGCCCATGCGATCGATGAACGCGTTGACGTGGTCCGGCAGTAGCGCCCGCGAAGCCGCCTCGCGCGTGCCGGCCGTCCCGTCCAGGGCCACCAGGGGCGTTGGCGCGTAGGCCGGCACATCCCGCAACGGCGGGGCCGCGGCGGTATCGACCACCGGCCGCGGACGGTCGGATAGCGCCGCAGGCGCCGGGGCGCCCGGCAGCGCCTCGGAAGCCGACAACACACGCGGCCGGGCGGTGGCGATACCGGCCGCCGCATCCGTCGCGCCGGCGCCCTGGGACTCGGGACGCTGCATCTGTCGGGTCATCATGTCGGCCAGGCCGATGCCGCGACGAGCCAGGGTCTGTGCCCATTGCTGGTCCATGAGCGAGTCGTAGGTATCGCTCTGATGGCTGTGCAACAGCCCGCTCTTGGGCATGGCCTCGCGCATGGTCTCGAGCATCTTCTGCAGGAACAGCGCCTCGAACTGGCGCGCGGCCTGATTCAGGCCCTGCTGTGGGGCGGCGCGCGCGGAATGCTTGAGCCGGGTGATGGACTGGACATCCAGGGCAAAGCTGCCGCTGGCATCGACCGCCATCAGATGATCTCCAGATCGGCGTTGAGCGCGCCGGCGGATTTGAGCGCTTCCAGAATGGCCATCAGATCGGTGGGGGTGGCGCCGAGCTGGTTGAGCGCGTTCACCACGTCGCGCAGGGTCGCGCTGGCACGCACCATGTTCAACGCGCCGCTGCCCTCCTGCACGGTGACGTCCGCATTGGGCACCACCGCGGTCTGCCCGCCGGAGAACGCGTTCGGCTGGCTGACGATCGGGTTGGAGTCGATCACCACCGACAGATTGCCGTGGGCCACCGCGGCCTGGTCGAGCGTCACGGTGGTGTTCATGACCACCGAGCCGGTCCGCGAGTTGATCACGACCCGCGGCCGTGCCTGCCCGGGGGTCACGTCGATATTCTGTACGCGTGCCAGAAAGGCCACCTTGGCGCTGTCGTCGACCGGGGTCTGCAGCGTGATCACCCGCGAGTTGCGCGCGCTGGCGATGTTGCGTCCGAACGTCTGGTTGACCGCATTCATGGTGCGCAGCGCGGTATCGAAGTTGGCTTCCTTGAGCTCCAGTTCGATCTCGCCGTTGTCGGCCAGATCGGAGGCCACCGTGCGTTCGATCACCGCGCCGTTGGGAATACGCGCGGCCGCCGTCTGGTTGACCTGCACGCTGCTGCCGGCCGCGCCGGCGCTGATGCCCGGTGCCAGCACGTTGCCCTGGGCCAGCGCATAGATCTGGCCATCGGCCCCCTTGAGCGGCGTCATCAGCAGCGTGCCGCCGCGCAGGCTCTTGGCGTTGCCGATCGAGGACACCGTCACATCCAGCGTCTGGCCGGGCCCGGCGAACGGCGGCAGGCTCGCGGTCACCATCACCGCGGCCACGTTCTTGAGCTGCATGTTGGTGCCGGTGGGCATGGTCACGCCCAGCTGGGTCAGCATGTTCTTGAGCGCCTGGCCGGTAAACGGCGTCTGTGTGGTCTGATCGCCGGTATTGCCCAGCCCCACCACCAGGCCATAGCCGACCAGCGGGTTCGAGCGCACGCCCTGGAAACTGGCGATATCGGCCAGCCGTGCGGCCTGGGCGGCCCCTGCGATCGCAAGCGTCGTCGCGATTGCGATCAATCCCGGCGCGATACGCGGCAGCCGACAACGGAACACGGTCATACGCATGAGCGACGCCCTCAGAATGGCGAAACGTTGAGCAGCAGACGCTGGAACCAGCCCATGTTCTGGGCCTCGTTGATATAGCCGTCGCCGTAGTATTCCAGGCGCACGTTGGCGACCTGGTTGGAGGTAATCGTGCTGTCGGCACGGATCATGCGCGGATTGACCGTGCCCGAGAACAGGATGTACTCGACGCCCTGGTTGATGCCGATCCGTTTTTCACCGGCGACTTCGAGATTGCCGTTGGGCAGTACGTTCATCACCGTGGTGGTAATCGTACCCACGAAGGTGTTGGAGGCGTTGGCGCCGCCGCGGCCGTCGAAATCGTGCTTCGCAGACAGGTCGGCGTCCTGGTCGTCGAACAGGCCGCCAAGCACGTCCGGCACCACGGTCGGCTTGAATGTCAGCGAGCCGTCGCGCGAGGCGTTGGCCGCCGAGCTTTTGGTCGCGCTGACGTTTTCGTCGAGAACGATGGTGAGAATATCGCCGATCTGGCGTGGCCGCCGATCCTCGAACAGCGGCTTGGTATAGGCCGAGGCGAAGATCGAGCCGTTGGCCGGCGCGGCGGCCGGCAGCGCCGGCGGCGTGTTGGTCGGCCCTTCCACGACGTTCTTGCGCGGCAACTGCGCACACGCGCCCAGACCCGCCAGACACGCCAGCGTCACGATCAGCCGCCACAAACGCGCTGACCGCCTGCCCGGCGCGCGAACCATGTTCGCGTGCGCCATCGGCTTACAGCTGCGCCAGACGCTGGAGCATCTGGTCGGAGGTCTCGACCGCCTTCGAGTTGATCTCGTAGGCGCGCTGGGTAGCGATCATGTCGACCATCTCCTCGACCACGTTCACGTTCGAGGTCTCCACGAACTTGTGTCGCAGCAGACCGGCGCCGTTGAGCCCCGGGATGCTGTCGTTGCGCGGGCCGGAGGCCGTGGTTTCGCGATAGAGATTGTCGCCGATGCTCTGCAGACCGGTCGGGTTGATGAACGTGCTCAGCTGCATCTGGCCGACCTCGACGTTCTCGCCGCTGCCGGGCTGGGTCACCGACACGGTGCCGTCCTGGGCGATGCTGATCGACAGGGCGTTCGGCGGAATCACGATCGCCGGCTCCACCGGAAATCCCGACGCAGTGACAAGCTGTCCGTTCTGGTCGATCTGGAAGGCGCCGTCACGGGTGAAACTGGTGGTGCCGTCGGGCATCTGCACCGCAAAGAAGCCTTTACCCTGAATGGCGACATCCTTGGAATTGCCGGTCGACTCCAGGTTGCCCTGGGTATGCAGTCGCTCGGCGGCGACCGGCTGCACGCCGGAGCCGACCTGCATGCCGGACGGCAGATTCGTCTGTACCGAGGACAATGCACCCGGCTGGCGCATGTCCTGGTAGAGCAGATCCTGAAATACCGCGCGCGAGCGCTTGAACCCGTTGGTGGAAACATTGGCCAGGTTGTTGGCGACCGTGTCGAGCTTGACCTGCTGGCTCTCCAGCCCGGTCTTGGCGATCCAGAGTGAACGGATCATGACGAACTCCCCCGTGAACCGCGCGACAGGTGTCGACACGGCGTGTTGACGCCGACCGCGAAAGCGGCCGGCCCGCGTGTGTGAATCAGCTCAGCGACAACAGACGGTTGGCACCGCGTTCGTTCTCGTCGGCGGTGCTGATCATCTTCATCTGCATCTCGAAGCGGCGCGCGTTGCCGATCATGGCGACCATCGCCTCGACCGGGCTGACGTTGCTGTGTTCGAGCGCCCCGCCGACCACGCGCACCGTGTCGTCGGCCACCAGCGGCGTCGCCTGTTCGCCGGGCCCGGTCCGCAGCCGAAACAGGCCGTCGCCGCCGCGCACCAGTTGTTCGACCGGCGGATTGACCAGTTTCAGACGGCCGACCTCGGCCAGCGTGTCCGGCGCATCGCCCGCGCCCAGCGCCGAGATCGTGCCGTCGGCGGCGATGGACACCTCGGCCTGCAGCGGCAGCACCAGCGGCTGGCCGTCTTCACCGAGCACCACGTGCCCGTTGCTGCGCAACAGCCCGGCGGCGTCCTGCTGCAGATCGCCGGCCCGGGTATAGCCTTCGCCGGCGTCATCGCCCTGGACCGCCAGCCAGCCATCGCCGTCGATGGCGACATCCAGCGAACGCCCGGTACGCGTCATCGCGCCGGGCGCGAAATCCGCCGCGGGCGTGGTGTCGGCGGCGATCGCACGGGTCGCATGGCCCGCGCCGTTGACCGGCACGGCACGGAACATCGACAGCTGGCCCTTGAAGCCGACCGTCGAGGCATTGGCCAGATTGTTGGCCACCACGGCCTGACGATCGAGTGTCTGGGTCGCGCCGCTGAGCGCGGTGTAGATGAGCTTGTCCATGTCTTATGCCGCCGTTCGCCTGCCGATCAGCGCAGGTTGACTGCCGTCTGCAGGACCTGATCCTGGGTCTTGATGGTCTGCGCGTTGGCCTGGTAATTGCGCTGGGCCACGATCATGTCCACCAGCTGCTGAGACAGATCCACGTTGGAGCCCTCCAGCGTGCCGCCGAGCAGATTGCCGAGCTGGCCCACGCCGGCGGTACCCAGCGCCGGCTGGCCCGAATCGGCCGTCTCGACCCAGGCATTGCCGCCGACCGGCGACAGGCCCTGCTCGTTGCGGAAGCTGGCCAGTGCCACCTGGGCCAGGTTCAACGACTGGCCGTTGGAATAGGTGCCGCGGATCATGCCGTCGCCCGCGATCGCGATACCGGTCAGCGAGCCGGAGGCATAGCCGTCCTGCTGCGGATTGCCGGCCGCGAACGACTGTGCGGTCTGTGCCGTGCCGGCGAAATCGTAGTCGAACTCGATCGGCGCCGAGCCGTTTCGTGCATTCAGGCTGAACGCCACGGCCGAATCGGCGAGCGTATCGTCCTTGCCGCCGGCCGCCGGGGTCGCGCGTGCCAGATTGCCGTTGGCATCGAAGGCCATCGTGGCTTCGGGCAGCTGCTCGACATAACGAATCTGGCCGCCCGAGAAGGTGCCGTTGTTGTCGGTGGCCCCCGAAACCACGGCGGTGTACAGATGCTCCACGCCGTTGTCCACGACGCGGATATCGCGATAGGTGCCGTTGGCCGTGGGGTTGAAGTCGCCCGGATACTCGCCGTCGGCGCTGACCGTGCGGGCCAGCGAGGATTCGTCGCCCAGTGGCATTTCACCGTTGACCGCCCACTGATTCTCGCCGGTCTTGGTGAAGTACAGGTTGACGCTGTGGGCATTACCCAGCGAGTCGAACACGGTACTGGGCGTGCTCCAGTTGTAGGTCGCGGCGTCGTCGCTGTTGAACGGCTCGTCGATGATCGCCGCACCCGCGTCGAGGCTGGCCTGCAGCGAGGCGCCGGTGGTCGCACGCGCATTCAGACCTTCCGCGGGCAGCTGGATCGGCCCCGGATTGCCGCCGGCGTTGATCTGCGCGGCGGCGTTGGGATCGTTGAAGTTGGTGACGTTGTAGCCGGTCAGTAAGGCCCCTTGGCCATTGGCAATATTGCCGTCCTTGGTCTGCTGGAACTGGCCGTCGCGCGAGTAGACCGTCTGATTGCCGTTGGCCAGGCGGAAGAATCCGCCACCGTCGATGGCCAGGTCCAGGCTGCGGCCGGTGGTGTTCAGCGGCCCGCCGTTGAAGCTTTGCGTGACGCCGGTGACCTGAACACCCAGCCCGGTCTTGGCGCCGGCATACAGATCCGCGAATTCGCTACGGCCGGACTTGAAACCGACCGTCTGCGAGTTGGCGATGTTGTTGCCGATGGTGTCGAGACCGCTGGCCGCGGCGTTCAGGCCGCTGACGCCCTGTGTGAAACCCATGGTTGTCCCCTTGCCTGTTCTGGCGTTGTGTCCGGGAAGTATTCACGCCGCGCGTGAACGGTGTTGGCTCGAATAGCGTGCTCTTTCGCACGCTGTTCTCAGATGATCTGGCGGATATCGTCGAGCGGAACCATGCCGCGTGGGCCGAGATCGAGCTTCGGCGCGCCGTCGCCTGCAACCACGCCGCCCACACGCCCCATCGACAGCGGCTGTACGTCGATCGCCTGGCCGGCCGAATCCACGGCCTGGATATCGATCCGATAGGTGCCCTCGCCCACGGTCTGTTCGCTGCCATCGCGCCCGTCCCACTGGAACGATTGCACACCGGCAGGGATATCGTCGTAGCTCGACTGATGCACGAGCGTGCCCATGGCATCGCTGATGCTGATGGTCACCTGTGCGGCGTCGGCGGGCAGTTCCATGCCGAAGGGCGTCGCGGCGCCCGCCTTGCCCACGGCGATCTCGCGACCGGGCACCAGCACGTCGCGACCGATCAGCGCACTGGCCTGCAGGCGCTGGCTGGTATCGATCTGGCCGTTGATTGCGCCCAGCGTATCGTTGAGATCGTTGATCCCCGACACGGTGTTGATCTGGGCGATCTGCGAGGTCATCTGCGCGTTGTCCATCGGATTGAGCGGATCCTGGTTACGCATCTGGGCGACGAGCAGGGTCAAAAACTGTTCGCTCATGTCGGCGCTGCTCTGGCGACCGGTGCCGGCGTTCGCCGCCGCGCTGGCCGCGGCCGTGGTGGAGGTCTGTGACACCGCACCGAGACTGTTGTTGGCCATGGGGTTGTCTGCCGTTACTGGCCGAGCGTCAGGGTGCGCAACATCAGCTCCTTGCTGGTGTTGAGCACTTCCACGCTGGCTTCATAGGAGCGGGCCGCCGAGATCATGTTGATCATCTCGTCGGTGGGATTGACGTTGGGCATCTGGATATAGCCCTGGTCGTCGGCCAGCGGATGGCTGGGGTTGTATTCGCTGCGCAGCGGCGACTGATCCTCGATCACATCGGACACGCGCACGCCGCCGATCGCGCTGCCCGGCTCGGCCTGCAGCTCGAACATTACCTGCTTGGCGCGGTATGGCTCGCCGTCCGGGCCGGCCACGCTGTCAGCGTTGGCCATGTTCGAGGCCGCCACGTTCATGCGCTGCGACTGCGCACTCATCGCCGACCCGGCGGTATTGAAGATGCTGTACATCGCCATTGCGTTGTTCCTCGTGTGCCCGTTCAGCGTTCGGGCTGCATGGCCGACTTCAGACCCTTGAGCTGGCTGCCCAGAATCTGCAGGTTGGCCTGGTAGTGGACCGCGTTCTCCATGAACTCGACCCGCTCGGCGTTCATGTCGACCGTATTACCGTCCAGGCTGGGCTGGGACGGGTTGCGGTATTCGAGCATCGGGCCATCCGCGGCCGGGCCGGCGGCCCGGGCAGCCATATGGCCGGTCGAGGTGGTCCGCAGGCCCAGCGCCGGCCCGCCGGCCGGCGCGTTGTCGCCCATGGCGCGATCAAGCGCGGCCTTGAAGTCGAAATCGCGCGCCTTGTAGTTGGGCGTATCGCTGTTGGCGATATTCGCCGCCAGCACTTCCTGGCGTTGGCCGCGCAGGTCCAGTGCCTGCTTGTAGAACGCAAGCGATGCGTTGAGTCGATCGAGCATGATCCCCCCCCCCCGGGAATGGCTCCGTCAGGCCGCCATACTAGGGACCCGACCACGCAGGCTATCGATCGAATAGGCGACGCTTTGACACGTAGTTCACGCTTTGGCCCGAGGAGAGGCCGCCTACAATCCCGAGGTTGTCATCCGTACGCTCAGCCACAGGTCATGCCGCGATGAGACCCCATCAGGCCCGATACCGGAGGCGGCCGGCCATGCTCGCGACCGGGCTGATGATGCTGGCCGGCACTGTGACAGCGGCTGCCGCCGATGTGCCGGCACCGGTGGCACGGGCGATCACCGCCTTCGTGCACGAACGCAGCGACTATGCGCCCGACCAGATACAGATCGCGATCCCCGCGCAGGCGGCGCGCATGACGCACTGCCGCAAGCCCGAGCCGTTCCTTCCAGGCCGCTCACAGCGCATGACTGGCCGGCTGACCATAGGCGTGCGCTGCCCGGGCGATCGGCCGTCGCTACGCTACTACCCGGTCGATGTCGCCATCAGCGCGCCCTATTACGTGGCCGCGCGCACGATCAATCCCGGTGAGGTGGTCCGCGCCGCGGACGTACATGCCGTGACCGGCGAGATCACGCGGCTGGCCGACAATATCGCCACCCGGGCCGATCAGCTGGTCGGGCAGGTGGCCATGCGGCGTATCGCGGCCGACATGCCGGTACGCCTGTCCATGGTGGCACCGCCCAAGGCCATCGAACGCGGCGCGCGCGTGCGGGTGATCCGGCGCGGCAGCGGCTTTGCGATCACGACCGAGGGCCAGGCGCTGGACAGCGCAACGGCCGGCGCAAGCCTGCGTGTACGCACCGACAACGGGTCGGTGGTCCGCGGCGTGGCCGACGGGCCGAACCAAGTGGTGGTGGGCGGCTAGCCGTGACGATCGGCCGCGCTCGAATCACCCGTAGGAGATGCGCAACCGATCACGGCGGAGGTCATCAGACGCCCGACCCGCCCCGGGCTGCTAAGCTCGGCTTCGGCATGCGGCCGCGGTATTCAAGTAAACGAGGCCTTGGCCGATGTTGCTGGCATCCGACGCATCTCATGCCCAATCGAGGATGACTGTCATGAATATCGATCCGACCCAGAACCGCGGTCCTATCCATTCTGCCGACGTGCGCGAGACCGGCAAGTCCGCGGCAAGCCGACCCTCGGGGCCGGCCGAGGCGCCGCGCGAATCCGCTCGCTACCAGGCCTCGCGGGCCAGCGACACGTCGCAGGATATCGACACCGCCCGTGTCGCCGAGATCCGCGAGGCCATCAGCCAGGGCCGGCTGGAGATCGACACCGACCGTATCGCCGACGGCATCATCGCCAGCGCCCGTGCGCTGATCGACGAGTAGCACGGCCTCATGAACGACGGGTTCCAGGCGCATGTCGCCGCCCAGCATGCACGACTGGGCGAGTTCATCGCGGTGCTCGAACGCGAGCGCGCGATCCTCGCCGATACGCCGGTCGCCATCGACACGCTGTCGGACATCACCGAGGCCAAGCGCGCCCTCGCCGCCGATCTCGAGCGCATGGAAGCCCGGCGTCAGCAGCTCGTGGCTGCCCACGGCCATCCCACGGATGCCGCCGGGGCGGCTGCGCTGGCCGAGCGGCTGGGCTGTACCGCCCTCTGGCAGACATTTATCGCCCGGGTCGACGACGCGCGCACGCACAACCGTCTCAACGGCTTGCATATCGACACCCGACTGGATCATGCCCGGCGCACGCTCGGTTTTTTGCGCCAGGCTTCGGCACAGAATCTGTACGCCGCCGACGGCCAGCGCGCCGCGCCGGCCGGCCGCCGTTTTTCCGGCGGCGCGTGACGCGGTCAAAGCGTATCCAGACCAGCCGCGCGCTATTCGAAATTGACCACGAGCTGCAAGGCCCCGCCGCGACGCGGGTCCGCCAGCATGCCCTGCCCGGCGAGTCGGAACACGAAACGAAAGCCGGTGGTCGGCGCCAGGCCCGCAAAGCCCGTGCTCCGGCCGACCGCCGTCGAGGCGTCAATACAGCGCCCGGCCCCGCACAGCCAGACATCCGGCGCCGGGCCGGGCGAGCCGAAGCCGTAGCGCCAGCTCACGGAACGGATCGCCCGGCCGGCGACCGGCGTACTCGAACGCGGGCGCAGTATCGCCGTGGTATATCGCCAACCCCGCTGGCGCAGCGTCGGCGCGGTGGCCTCGGCCACCCAGCTGCCCGCAGCCCACGCGTGCCCGGCCGGCGAAGCCGCCGCAAGTACCAGAGCCAGCCACAGCAGCGCTACGAACGCCCGCCGGCGCATACGATCAGCTGCCGCCGATGAGCGTGGTCACCCGCAGGCTGCGATCATCGGGAATCTCGTTCTGCGACAGCACTGCCAGCCGCGGCAGGCGTCGACGCAGAAAACGGGCGAGCAACGGCCGAAGTTCGTGCTGGACCACCAACACCGGCGCCACACCACGCCCTTCCTGACGCGCGGCAGCCTCCTCGGTCTGGCTCATCAGGGTTTCGGCCAGACCAGGTTCCATGCCGCCGCCGTTGGCCAGCGCCTGGGCCAGCATCTGCTCAAGCCGGCTGTCCAGGCTCATCACTTCCAGCTGTGCCGCCGCCCCGAACCAGTGCTGGACGATGGAGCGGCCCAGCGCCATACGAATGGCTGCAGTGAGCTCATTCGCATCGGCACTGTGCTCGCCCTGCACGGCGAGCACGTCGAGTATCTGTCGCATATCGCGGATCGAGACATCCTCGTCGAGCAGGTTCTGCAGGATCGCGGTGAGCGTACTTAGGGCCACGGGCTTGGGCACGACGTCGTCCACCAGTCCCGGCGCGTCCTGCTTGACCCGATCGAGCAGCTGCTGAGTCTCCGTACGGCCGAGCATGCGGCTGGCGTTGACGCTAAGCAGATGGTTGATATGCGTGGCGATCACGGTCGCGGCGTCGACGACGGTGAAACCCTGGGCCTCGGCCTGATCGCGATGGCCGTCCTCGATCCAGGTGGCCGGCAGGCCGAACGCCGGATCGACCCCTTCCCGGCCTTCGAGCGTACCGCTGGCATGCCCGGGGTCGATGGCCAGCCACTGGCCCGGAAAGGCTTCGCCGCGACCGATCTCCACGCCGTGCAGAGCGAGGCTGTAGGTGTGCGGCGCGAACTCCAGGTTGTCCCGAATATGCACCACCGGCGGCAGAAATCCGATCTCGGCGGCGAACTTCTTCCGCACGCCCTTGATACGGCGCAGCAGCTCGCCGTTCTGCTGAGCGTCGACCAGTCCGATCAGACGATAGCCCACTTCCAGCCCCAGCGCATCGATCAGCTGTACGTCGTCCCAGCTGGCCTCCTGGGTTTCGGCCGTAGCGGTCGGCGGGGGTGTTTCGGCGGCCTCAGCGGCCAGCCGCAGGCGCTCGCGCTGGCCCAACCACCAGCCGAGCCCGCCCAGCAGGCCGGTGAACAGCAAGAACACCAGATTGGGCATGCCCGGCACCAGTCCGAGCAGACCGAGCACGCCCGCGCAAAGAAACAGCACCCGCGGGTTGGTGAACAGCTGGCCGATGAGCTGCTGGCCGACATCCTCGTCGCTGGCCACGCGCGATACGGTCACGCCGGCCGCAGTGGAGATGACCAGCGCCGGCACCTGGGCGACAAGCCCGTCGCCGATGGTCAGCAGCGTATAGGTACGCGCGGCCTCGCCGACCGACAGATCATGCTGGCCCATCCCGATGAGCAGGCCGCCGATCAGGTTGATCACCATGATCAGGATGCCGGCGATGGCATCCCCGCGCACGAACTTGCTGGCGCCGTCCATGGAGCCGTAGAAGTCGGCTTCCTGGGAGGTCTCACGGCGCCGGATCTTGGCGGTTTCTTCGTCGATCAGACCGGCGTTGAGATCGGCATCGATAGCCATCTGCTTGCCCGGCATCGCGTCCAGCGTGAAGCGCGCACCGACCTCGGCGATCCGTCCCGCCCCCTTGGTGATCACCATGAAATTGATCACGATCAGGATCAGGAACACCACCAGACCGACCGCGAAGTTTCCGCCCACAAGAAACGCACCGAACGCCTCGATCACGTCGCCGGCCGCGCCCGGCCCCGTATGGCCGTGCATGAGCACCACCCGGGTGGAGGCCACGTTCAGCGACAGGCGCAACAGGGTGGCGAACAGCAACACCGCAGGAAAGGCGGCGAAGTCGAGCGGCTTGGTGGTGAACATGCTCACCAGCAGCACCATCACCGACAGCGCGATGTTGAAGGTGAACAGCAGATCCAGCACGAACGGCGGCAAGGGCAGGATCATCATCGCCATGATCAGAATGATCAGCACCGGGCCGGCGAGCATCTTGAGCTGGCTCGCGTCGCTCAGGCCGGTACGCCCGAACAACGCGGTCATGGTCTGGTTCACTGCGCGGTCTCCGTATCCAGACCGGCCGGCACTTCAATACGCTCCGGCTCGGCCGGGCGCTCGCCGCGCCCCTGGTGATAGCGCTCCAGCTGGAACACCCAGGCGAGCACTTCGGCCACCGCGGCATACAGCGATGCCGGAATCTCGGTCTCGAGCTCGGCGTGGCGATAAAGCGCGCGCGCCAGCGGCGGCGCAGCCAGCTGCGGCACGCCGTGTTCGGCGGCAAGCTCGCGAATCCGCGCAGCCACGTGATCGACCCCCTTGGCTACTACCTTGGGTGCGCCCATTTCTCCATCGCGATAGGCCAGCGCCACCGCGAAATGGGTCGGATTGGTCACGATGACGTTGGCCCTGGGGACCTCGCTCATCATGCGCTTGCGCGCCATGGCCTGCTGTTGCTGGCGAATCCGCGCCTTGAGCTGCGGGTCGCCCTCCGATTCCTTGTGTTCCTTCTTGATCTCGTCGGGGCTCATGCGCAGCTTCTTGTGGTGGCTCCACAGCTGGTAGGGCACATCGATGAGCACCACGACCACGAAGGCCAGCAACATCAGCGCACAGCAGGCCACCACGAGCTGCAGCGCGTGCACCAGCGCCCCGCGGGTGGGCTCGCCGGCGAGTGCCAGCAGTTCGTGCATGTGCCGGTAGATGAACACGGCCGCGACCGAGCCCACCAGCACCGACTTGGCGATCGCCTTGATCAGCTCGGCGGCGGCCTGGCTGGAGAACAGCCGCGCCAGTCCCTTGAACAGATCCAGGCGCTTGAGATCGACCTTGATCGACTTGGCCGAGAACAGCCAGCCGCCCAGCAGGGTGGGCGCGACCAGGGCCACCACAGCCAGCGCCGCCAGCACCGGCGCCAATGCGGCCAGGGCCAGCATCGCCTGAGCCCAGAGGCGGGCGAGCAATCGCGAGCTGTCCATGGCGGTCGCGGCATCGAACGCCAGGCTCATGCGCATGACATCGGCCAAGCGCTCGCCCGTCCAGCCCGACGCCAGCCACAGCCCGCCCAGGCCGGTACACAACAGCATCAGCGTGGCCAGCTCGCGCGAGCGCGGTACCTGCCCTTCCTCGCGCGCCTTTTCCAGACGCCGGGAGGTCGCCGGTTCGGTCTTTTCCTCGTCGCTGTCGTCGGCCATGCACGCTCCGATGCGCCGTCGATTCACGGCCAGGCTGGGCGCGGCCATTATCCGAGGCGCGCGGCGACAACGATCGTGCGAATAGCGGCGCTATTGCGTGCTTATCGGCGCATCGTCTGGCCCCGGACACCGTCGGACCCTGGGCGTTCGATGCCTGATGCATCTCCACAGCAGACGTCGTTCAGTCGTCGCGACAGACATTGCGAATCCGGGCGGCCCTTGTCCATCGGCACGCGACCGCCGGCTCGCCGCGAGCCAGCGCTGGTGGCGAACCGTGGGCTGGCTGGCCTGCTGCACGGCGCTGGACGCCCGGCGCAGCGCGGGCACAGACGCCGAACCCGCGCGAGTCATGGGCAGCGCCTAGAAGCCGAGGCTGTCCAGCAGATCGTCGACCTGGCTCTGATCGGTGACGATATCGGCCGCATCGGCGCGCACCTGCGGGCCGTTGACCAGCGATGTGCGGTGCTCGCGATCGTGCCGATCGCCCAGCAGCGTCCGCGCGCGATCGTCTGCCATGTTGTCGAGCAGCACTTCCACGAGCTGATGCTCGATCCGACGGATCACCTCGACCAGTTTCTTGATCACCTGACCGGTAAGATCCTGAAAATCCTGCGCCATCATGATCTTGTGCAATTCGGCACTGGTTGCCCGCGCCTGTTCGGGCACTTGGCGCAGATATCCACGCGTATCGGCGACCAGATCGCGGGCATCGGCCAGCGCTACCGGCGCAGCAAACCATTCGTCCCAGCGATCGGACAGCGCGTCGGCCCGCGATTCCAGCGCCTCCTGCAACGGCTGGGCGACCTCGATCGACGACAGCGCCCGCTCGGCGGCCTGTTCGGTCGTGGTGGCGATATAGGACAGCCGGTCGCGCGCGTCGGGAATCGCCTCGGCGGCCTTCTGGACCTCCTTGTCGAGACCGAGTTCGCGCATGCTGTCGTGCAGTGCACGGGTGAGCTGGCCGATACGTCCGATCAGATCGTGTGTCTCCGGATGCCCGGCTGTGCCGGCCTGGGCTGCATCGCTCATTAGGGGTTCCTCCTGACGGGTACGACGAACGTGCCCGGTCTTACATGCCGTGTTTTTCGAATATCTTGTTGAGCTTCTCTTCCAGCGTGGCCGCCGAGAACGGCTTGACCACGTAGCCGCTGGCGCCGGCCTGAGCGGCCGCGATGATGTTCTCCTTCTTGGCCTCCGCGGTGACCATCAGCACCGGCAGCGCCTTGAGCGCATCGTCGGCCCGGATCTGCTTGAGCATCTCCAGACCGTCGAGATTGGGCATGTTCCAGTCCGAAACGACGAAGTCGAATCCGCCGCCGCGCAGTTTCTCCAGCGCCTCGACGCCGTCCTCGGCTTCGTCGACGTTGGCGTATCCGAGCTCCTTGAGCAGATTCCGCACGATTCGGCGCATGGTCGAGAAGTCGTCGACGACCAGAAAGGAAAGGTTCTTGTCGGCCATGATGTTTCGATTGCTCCGGGTTGAGAGAGGGCGCTTCGCGCCGGTTCTAGATCGACCTGCACCGCATCAGATGCGCAGGCCGTGGCTGGTATCGGCGGCCAGCGCCGCCAGTGCGTGTCGAGACATCTGGGGCAGCGCCACGACCTGTTCGGCCGCCCCCAGGGCGATCGCTTCGCGCGGCATGCCGAAGACCACCGAGGTGGCCTCGTCCTGAGCCAGCGTGGCGGCACCCGCCGCACGCATTTCCAGAAGTCCTCGGGCGCCGTCCTTGCCCATGCCGGTGAGCAGAATGCCGACCGCGTTACGCCCGGCGTGACGGGCGGCCGATTCGAACAGCACATCGACCGACGGCCGGTGCCGGTTGACCGGCGCCGACTCCTCCAGCGCGATCACGTAGTTCGCCCCGCTACGCGCGACGCGCATGTGCGCCGGCCCGCCGGGCGCGATATACGCATGGCCGGGCAGGACGCGCTCGCCCTGCTCGGCTTCCTTGACATGGATACGGCACAGGCTGTCCAGACGTCGTGCGAATGACGCGGTGAAACCGGCCGGCATATGCTGGGTGACCAGCACAGCCGGGGCATCCGGGGGCATCGGCACGAGCAGTTCGCGCACCGCTTCCGTGCCGCCGGTGGATGCGCCCACGATGAACAGCTTCTCGCTGGAAACTCGCGGCACACGCAGCGCAGGCGCCAACTCGTGGCTGGTCGCGGCCCGGCGTGGGCGGGCCGCGGCGGCGGCCCGGATCTTGGCGGCGATCTCGGCGGCATAGTCGAGCATGCCGTCGCGAATATTCAGGCGTGGTTTGGCCACGAAATCCACCGCGCCCAGGGCCAGCGCCTGCAGGGTGGCTTCCGAGCCGCGTTCGGTCAGCGAAGACACCATGAGCACTGGCATCGGCCGCAGACGCATCAGCTTTTCCAGAAAGTCGAGCCCGTCCATGCGCGGCATCTCGACGTCGAGGGTGAGCACGTCCGGGTCGTGGCGCTTGATCAGCTCACGCGCGACCAGCGGGTCGGGGGCAGTCGCCACCATCGCCATATCCGGCTGCTCATCGACGATCGCGCTGATCAGGCTGCGGATCAGCGCCGAATCGTCGACACACAGCACCTTGATCACGGCCTTCACGGGGTGCCCGCCATCGGCCCGGACGCGGCGCGCGCGGCCCGCCTGATCGCCTTGGCCAACGACTGCTCGCGTGCGATCACCTCGGCACCGCGATTGGCATGACGCCGTACCCGCACCACCCCGCTGGCCGGCCGGTACTGCAGCTGACGCGGGCAACGATCGCCCAGATCCTCGGCGACGAGGTGGATATTGTGTTCGGCCAGGTACCCGCGCAGAAAATCGACGTTCGCCTCGCCGATACGCGCGCCCCTGAGATCGTCGAGCACGCTCGCCCCGCCGAATGCCTTGGCCTGGATACGGTCGGGCCGTGCGCCCTGTTCATACAGCGCCGCCAGCAACCGATCCATCGCCGGCCGGCCGTAGCGCAGCGGCCGCTCGCCGGCCAGCGGCACCCCCGCGGCGGGACCCGGCAGCATGAAATGGTTCATCCCGCCCACGCCGGCGACCGGGTCCGCCAGGCAGGTCGCGACACAGGAACCGAGCACGGTGGTCACCAGCAGATCCTCGGCGGTCACGAAAACCTCGCCGGGCAACAGCTTGACCAAGACCAGGCCGGAAACGGGATCGACACAATGCCGACCGGCCGGACTCACGAGGCCACCCGCACGCGGGCGGCGCGCTCGTAGACGGTATGGCTGCGCAGCGTGAACGCGCTCGTCAGGCCACTGAAGTTTTCCGAATGCCCGGCGAACAACAACCCGTCCGGGGCGATCAGCGCAGCGAAACGATCGAGCAGCGCTTTCTGGGTGGCCTGATCGAAATAGATCATGAGGTTGCGGCAGAAGATCGCGTCGAACGGGCCGGACAGATCCCAGTCGTGCGTACGCAGGTTGAGGGGGCGGAACTCGATCATCGATCGCAGCGCCGGGGTCACGCGTGCCAGACCGGCACGGGTACCCGAGCCGCGCTGAAAGAAACGCTTGCGCCGGGTCTCCGAGAGTTTTTCGACCTCTGCGAGCGGGTAGATGCCCGCCTGGGCGCGCGCCAACGCTCGCGTGTCGATATCGCTGGCCAGAATCGATGCGCTGGCTGCGCGTTCGCCCAGGGTCTCGACGAGCGTCATGGCGATGGAATAGGCCTCCTCGCCGGTCGAGGCCGCACAGCACCAGACGGCAAGCGGCCGACGCCGATTGCGGGCATGGGCGGCGAGCAACGGAAAATGATAGGCCTCTCGAAAAAACGCAGTGAGATTGGTGGTCAGCGCGTTGACGAAATGCTCCCACTCGGGGTGCGCCGGGCTGGTCTCGAGCAGGCCGAGATAGTCGTCGAACCGCGTCAGCCGAAGGGCACGCAGACGCCGGGCGAGCCGACTGTAGGCCATCTCGGTCTTGTGCTCGGCCAGGGCGATACCGGCACGCGCATGGATCAGGCCGCGGATACGGACGAAATCGCGATCGGTGAAGACCAGATCCCGGCCGGACGTATCTCCGACCACGTCAGCGTCCGCCTGACCGGACAGCGCCCGCGCGCCGACCATGGGCTGCCATGCTCACGTCGCGGCCGCCTCCACCAGCGCCATCTCGTGGCTGGTCATCATGCGATCGATATCCACGATGATGAGCATGCGATCGTCCACGCTGCCCAGCCCCTGCAGGTAATCGGTCGCCAGGCCAGCCCCGAAGTCCGGCGCCGGCTTGATCTGCTCGGCAGACAGGCCGAGCACGTCAGAGACGCTGTCGACCACCACCCCCACGATCCGCTCACCGATGTTGAGCACGATCACCACGGTCTGCTCGTCGTAACGGGCCTCGCCGAGCCCGAATTTCAGCCGCAGATCGACGATCGGCACGATCTCGCCGCGCAGGTTGGTCACGCCCTTGACGAAATCGGGGACGTTGGCGATACGGGTGACGCTGCTGTAGCCGCGGATCTCCTGAACCTTGAGGATATTCACGGCATATTCCTCGGCGCCCAGGGCGAATACCAACACTTCGGTGTGGCTGGACTCTTCGCGCGAATCGCGGGCGAGTGCATGGCTCATGACACGGTCTCCTGTTCGATGGTGACGGATGGCGCAGGGACGCACGGCGGCGGACGACGGGCCAGACGCGACAGCGCGAGCACATCGAGAATCAGCGCGACGCTGCCGTCGCCGAGGATGGTCGCCGCGGATACGCCCGGCACTTTCCGGTAGTGGGTTTCCAGATTCTTGACCACCACCTGCTGCTGGCCGATCAGCTCATCGACGAACAGCGCGAACGGCCGTCCCTCGCTCTGTACGACCATGACGATGCCGCGGGATAGATCGGTACGGGCCGCAGGCACATCGAACACTCGATGCAGCTCGACCAGCGCCAGATACTGGCCCCGGACCTCGATAACGCGGCCACCGCCGGCCACCGGTCGTACCTGCTCGGTGCGGACCTGTATGGACTCCACGATCGCCCCCAACGGCATGATGAACACCTCGCCGCCGACACGGATCGACATGCTGTCCATGATCGCCAGGGTCAGCGGCAGCACGATACGCACGGTGATGCCGATTCCCGGCTCGGAGATTAGGTCCACATGGCCGCCGAGCTGCTGGATGTTGCGTTTGACCACGTCCATGCCGACCCCTCGCCCAGAGACGTCGGTCACCGCTTGTGCCGTGGAAAAACCGGGGGCGAAGATCAGTTGCCAGACTTCGTCGTCGGCCATTGCATCGTCGACCGCCAGCCCGTTCTCCCGTGCCTTGGCCAACAGACGATCCCGGTTCAGCCCGGCACCGTCATCCCGGATCTCGATGAGCACGTTCGCGCCCTGGTGACGGGCCGCCAGCGTCAACGTTCCGGCGCGCGGCTTGCCCGCGGCCTCGCGTGCCGCCGGCGCCTCGATTCCGTGGTCCAGGCTGTTGCGCACCAGATGGGTGAGCGGGTCCATGATCCGCTCGATCAACCCCTTGTCGAGTTCGGTCGAGGCGCCGACAGTGGCCAGCTCGACCTCCTTGCCGAGCTTGCGGCCCAGATCGCGCACCAGGCGCGGAAACCGGCTGAACACATAGTCCATCGGCGTCATGCGTACCGACATCACCGCCTCCTGCAGATCGCGTGCGTTGCGCTGCAGCTGGGCCATGCCCTCGGCCAGTTCTGCGGCCACGTCGGCGTGCAGCCCGGCCGTGGCCTGTTCGATCATCGACTGGGTGATCACCAGTTCGCCAACGAGGTTGATGATGCGATCGACCTTGTCGGTCGCCACCCGCAGCGACGTGCTCTCGGCGGCTGCAGAACGCGTCTGAGCGGCGGCTGCTTCCAGGTTTGTGCGCCCGCCCGCGTTCGCGCCCGGCGCACGATCGGCGGCCACGCCGTTCGAACAACCGCTCGGTGCCCCGCCTGCCGCTTCGTCGTCGTCCGCGACGATCGTCAGCTGGTCGGCATCGACCACGAAACACAGCACGGAGGTGATATCCGCCGCCGAGACCGTCGAGCGCAATCGCACCACCAGCGTCTCGCCGTCGATCTCGCGTGTCAGCACATCGCCGAACAGCGCCAGCTCTTCGACCAGCGCATCATGCTCGCCGGGGGCCCGGCCGCGAATATCGATCCGAAGAGCCGGCGCCTCGGTGCACTCGGCGTCGATCGCTGCGCTTGCGGCGGGCGGCGCCGCGCTTACGGCGGCCTGGCCACCCGTGGTGTCGGCCAGCGTGGCCAATGTCGCGCCGATCCGCCGACACGCCTCGGCGTCGGGCTCGGCCTGTTCGCGATAGGCCGCTACCTGGGCCTTGAGGATATCGCGGGTCTCCAGGAACACATCCACGATGGCCTGGTCCAGGACGAGTTCATGGTGGCGGGCGCTATCCAGCAGATTCTCCAGCCGGTGCGTGGTGTCCTGCAACGGCTCGAAGCCGAACGTGCCGGCGCCCCCCTTGATCGAATGGGCCGCCCGGAATATGGCGTTCAGATCCTCGTCGGCGGGCGCGGCCGGATCCAGGGCCAGCAACAGGCGCTCCATGTCGTCGAGCAGCTCGTCGGCTTCGTCGAAGAACGTCTGATAGAACTCGCTGATGTCCATGCCAGGACTCGTCATGGGGCGCACCGACCGGCGCGTGGATGAATCGATCGTGTCGGGCGCACTATCGGATCGAGCACAGCAAACTTTAGTCGCGCGGCTCGACGAACCGACCCGCTCAGAACAGGCTCGCCGTGCCGGGTGCGCTCGCCCACGGTCCGACGAACAGTTCATCGCCGTCGATCAGCGATAGCGCTTGCGCCGCCGGTGTCGTCCCGGGCCCAGGACGCCCATCCGCGCTCT
Source organism: Salinisphaera sp. T31B1 (assembly GCF_040361275.1). NCBI lineage: Bacteria > Pseudomonadati > Pseudomonadota > Gammaproteobacteria > Salinisphaerales > Salinisphaeraceae > Salinisphaera > Salinisphaera sp. T31B1. The sequence continues at coordinate 160,498 of NZ_APNH01000001.1, forward strand.
GGGCGGCCGGCCTGCGTGGGGCGGGCGGCGGCATGAGCGCCTGGCCTTCGGACTGGATACGCTGTTCGGCAGCGGCGTTGAGCACGAGAATGCTGATGCGTCGATTGACGGCCGCGCTGGGCCCGTCGCCGGGCAGCCGCTGGGTGGCCGCAGCGCCGATCACGCGTAGCAGCTTGTCGGGCGAGTAACCGGCGGCGACCAGCGCACGGCGGGCGGCGTTGGCCCGGTCGCTGGACAGCTCCCAGTTGCCGTAGCTCGCCGCGCCGCCGGCATAGCGCAGGTCGTCGGTATGGCCGGTCAGGATGATCCGGTTCGGCATCGTATCCAGGCGCGGCGCGATCGCGGCCAGCAGATCACGGATATAGGGCTGGATATGCGCACTGCCGAGTTCGAACATCGGCCGATTGCGATCGTCGAATATCTGGATACGCAGCCCGTCCTGGACGATATCGATCTTGATCTGCGACGACATCGCGTTGAGCGCAGGGTCCTGGTGGATGAGGCTTTCAAGGCGACGTTTGAGCCGGTCGAGCCGCTGACGGTCCACCGTGGTGGCGTCGGGCGTGAAACGCATGCGCGTCATGCCGTCGGTGCGTGTGGGATCGGCCCCGCCGCCGGGGATGACGCTGTCGCTGGCGCTGCTGCGATCGCCGCCGGCGATGGCCACCGACAGCGGCGTGCGGAAGTAGTCGCCCACCTGTTCCATTTCCGTGTCGCTCAGGCCCCCGAGCAGCCACATCACGAGAAAGAAGGCCATCATCGCGGTCATGAAATCCGCATAGGCGATCTTCCACGTCCCGTGGGCGCCATGCTTGGCCACGGGGCGCTTGCGCTTGACGATGATCGGCCGACGGCTCTCGGCGCCACTCATGCCGTGCGCTCGCGGGCAGGCGCGGACTTGACCTCACGGACATGGCTTTCGAGCTCGTTGAACGACGGCCGTTCAGCGGCGAACAGCGCCTTGCGACCGAACTCGATGGCGATCGGCGGAGGGTAGTTGTTCAGATGGGCCAGCAGCGTGACCTTGATGCTCTGCAGGATCTTGGTGACATCCTCCACCTGGGCACGCACGCGGGCGGCCAGCGGGGAGACGAAACCATAGGCCAGCAGGATGCCCAGAAAGGTGCCGACCATGGCATGTGCGATCAGCGGACCGATGCCTTCCGGGTCGAGCGCGGCCGCACCCAAGGCGTGTACCACGCCCATCACTGCCGCGACGATGCCGAACGCCGGCAGCGAATCGCCCATGGCCGCCAGGCCGTTGGCCGGTATTTCGGCTTCGTGCTGGAAGGTCTCGATCTCGTGGTCCATGAGCGCTTCGATCTCGAAGGCGTCCATGTTGCCGCTGATCATCAGGCGCAGATAATCGGTGACGAACTGCATGATCAGCGGATCGGCCAGCAATCCCGGATAGGCCGAGAACAACTCGCTGTCCTGCGGGTTCTCGATATCCTGCTCCAGCGCCATGATCCCGGACTGCCGGGCCTTGGCCAGCAGCAGATACAACAGCGTCATCAGATCCAGGCATACGCTCTTGCGATAGTGCGAACCGCGCATGAGCTTGGGCAGGGTATGCATGGTGGCCACGATGCCCTTGCCGTTGTTGGAGGCCACGAACGCGCCCAGGCCGGCGCCGAGGATGATGACCAGCTCGGCCGGCTGGTACAGCGCGCCCATATGCCCGCCGACCATCGCATAGCCGCCCAGTACCGAACCGATGACGATGACGTAACCCGCAAATATGAGCACGAAGCTTCCCTTGCCGGCGTGGTAGGCCACGCACATTTAAGAGGTGTTAGTGCGTCATAACGGCGCCGACGGCCAAAGCTTGAACGTGCCCTGCGACCGGCCCGGAAAACCCCGTGGCTAGTTGCTGCGTTCGGCGGCCGAACCTGCCCGGGCTGCCTTGCGGCGCTTGGTCTTGCCGGCCCGCGAGGGCGGCTGACAGATCCCGCAGACGAAATCGCTGTCCAGTGTGTAGGCATGGCCAACGAAACGCCCCGAACAGCGGAGGCAGGTGGACAGCTGCATCATGTCGCTTTCGAAAAACCGCACCAGCATCCAGGCGCGTGTAAGCGTGAGTACCGGTTTGCCGTCGTCCTGCAGAGGCACCTGTTCCAGATACAGCCGGTACGCGTTGACCACCGACTGCATACGGCTGCGTTCGGGGTTGCGCCGCAGGTATAGATAGGTGTTGTAGAACAGCGACGAATGGATATTGGGCAACCAGGTCACATACCAGTCGGTCGAGAACGGCAGCATGCCCTTGGGCGGCGATTCGTGATGAATTTCCTTGTAGAGATTGATCAGCCGGCGTCGGCTGATCTGGGTCTCGGTCTGGAGAACCTGCAACCGTGCGCCGAGCGTGATGAGTTCGATCGCCAGGCTGATCTGCTTGGCTTCGTCGATGACGCTTTTTTCAGCCATGTCGCTGCTCGGACGGGCGCATCGGTCTGGCTTACTTGGAATCCGGCGGCCCGGCCCGGCGATCGGCCTGGCGGCGATCCTTGCCGGTGCGGCGCTCTGCCTGACGGCGATCGCTGCGACGCCGCTCCGGCCCGCTCCAGTCCCCGGCGGCTTGCGTGCGTCGATCGGCCTGCCGGCGATCGCCCTGTCGACGCTCACCCTGACGGCGCTGGCCTTCGCGCTTGTCCTGACTCGACAACAGGATCGCGGCGTGCACACGCCGCATGTCGTCGTCCTCGCTTGCATTCACCAGGGAATACAGCTCCGATGCATCGCCGAGGGAAAAGTGGCACAGCAACTGGTTGCAGCGTGCGAGCTTGACCAGATCCGGCACGGGGATCTTGCTCAGCAGATCGGCCATCTCCTCATCGATCTTGAGCCGGAACATCGCCAGCTCACGGTCGCTGTTGATCAGCCGCTGCATGAGCAACAGATACGACAGATTCACGTCGCGTACGTCGTCGAGCAAGTGCTCAGTACTCATTCCGTTGCCTTATCGCCATGACGCATGGTCCGGCCACGACAGCCTGCACACGGACGAAACGCCCCCTGTCGGCCTGCGCGGCGCCTGGAATCCGGGCGCGGAACCAAACGCTGCAGAACACCACGATGTGATGACACATCGGGCGACATTCCCCGTGTAAACCCCCGCGGCAATTGTTGTATATGCAATTGTCCGTGCGTGCTCAAACTATACAAAGCACCGCGTGCATACAACAGGCCACCCCCGCCATGTGCCGCTCCGCGTCACCTGACGATCAGCGTCATGCCTTGATAGTCAAAGCCTCGCGCTGTTCGACTAAAGATGAAACCGAATTTCAGCGTCATCGATACATCGGCGCCCGATCGCGCAGCCTGGAGCTAGCGGAACTGGCTGCTGGCTGTCTCCAGTTCGTAGACCCAGGCCAACAGTTCGGCGACCGCGCGATAGAGCTCGGGCGGGATTTCCGCATCGAGATCCACGCCCATCAGCAGGCGCACGAGCTCGGGCGATCGATGGGTATAGAGCTCATGCTCGTCGGCCTTGGCGATGATGGCGTCGGCGATGTCGCCATAGCCCTTGGCCACCACGCGCGGGGCGGCCTCTCCGGGCCGGTAGCGCAGCGCCACCGCATGGCGACGCGCCTCGCGATCGTCGTCGGTTTCGCTCACGTGGATGCGCTCGGCTCGATGGCCGGTAGCACCTGCACCCGCGGATGGCCACAGCCGGCTCGCTCCAGGCGTTCGGCCAATGTCGTCGCGTCGCCTTCGAGCATCGAACGCCCGTGGCTGTGCTCGGCCCAGGCATAGACCTCGACACGCCCGCTGCCCAGAGACAGCTGCAGTTCCACCCTGCCCAGGCTTGGCAGGTCCAGACGCAGCGCCGTGCGATGACTCGCCGGTCGTATCTCGTCTTCGCCATGCGCCTCGGCCCGGTCGTCATCGTGGGGCTCGCGCTCTATCTGCCACGCCATGGGCACCCCCGGCCAGGCCTGACCCTGCCAGCGGAAGACCGGCTGATCGAGCATATCCAGCTGTTGTCGCAGCAAGGGCAACAATCGCTCGTCCACGTCGCCGGCCGATTTGGCCGACGGCGCCGGCGCGCCCGCGTCGGACCCGGACCACGACGGCTCGGACGCCGGCCGCACCGGCCGCTGGGCCTGCGGCTCCTGGCGCAACTGCGACAGCGGCCGCCGGCCTTCCAGCCACTGGCCTAGATGCGACTCGTAAAACAGACCGCTGTAGACAACCTGATGACCCAGTATCAGCGCCAGCGCCGCCGGCGTCGGCATCCTGCCGGTCGAGCCGACCAGCGGCGGCGCCGGACTGGTCGCTTTTGCCGGCCCATCGGCAAGCCCCGCCATGAGTGCGGCAATCGTCTCGCCTGCCCGACTCAGATGCGCCCGCGCCGACGATGCCTGGCCAGGCGAGTCCGATACGGCTGCCCGCACCCCGGCCGCCGCCCGGGTCGGCGTTTCGTTACCGTCCGGCGCTGCCGCGCTGACCGCGCGGCTCGACCGGCTCCCGGCGAGCGCTTCGGAAGGCCCGGTCGCGCGTCCGCCGGGCTCGCCACGGCCCGGTGTCTCGCGGACCGATGCGATCGAGGTGATCGCCGACAGCGGCGAATTCGGGCGCGTTGCGCTGAAACGCTCGATATCACCCCGGCGACCCAGCACCTGGGGCAGCAGCGTATCCAGAATCGGCGTGATACTTGCCATGGACGACCGATCGCTCCGACGACCCGGGCCGGTCAGCCCGGCCTTCCGACCTCGTAGGCCCGACTGACCTGCTGACGGCTGCGCGTCTGCGTCATGACGCTGCTGAGCTGTCGCATCCGCTCATGCAGCAGTCCACGGACGCTGTCCTCGGCGCGACATATCTCGACCAGCAGTTCGTATTTGCGGGCCCGGGTGGCCGGATCCAGATCGATATCCTTTTCCTCGTCGGCCAGCTGCGCCACATGACAGACATATTCGTCCTGCAGCGCCAGCAGCGCTTCCCAGTCACCGTTGTGTGCATGCACGAGCAGGGTCTGCCCCCAGGTCAGGATATGCTGGTAACGCTCGATTATGTCGTTGCTGTATTCCACGGGGGTGTCTCGGTAGAAAGCCGTCAGGCCGGCACGGCCGGCGCAGCGACGTGGCCGATCTGCTTCCAGGCCGAACTGATGTCAGTCAGCAGCGTATCGACTTCGGCGACCAGCGTCGCGTCGCTGTGCAGATTGGCCCGCATCAGCGTACGCACCATGTAGTCGTAAAGGCTGTCCAGACGCTGGGCGATCTCGCCGCCGCGCTCGAAATCCAGGGCCGCACGCAGGCCGCGTTCGATGATATCGATGGCTTTGGACAGCGTACGGCCCTTGGCCGCCAGATCGTTGTTGGCGATCGCCCACTGGCTTTTCTTGAGCGCCGCGTGGGTGCCATCGAACAGCATCACAATCAACTGATGCGGGCTGGCGCTCATCGCGCCGGTCTGCAGGCCGACGTGGGCATAGGCATGTGCGGCCTGACGCGCGTGCATCACCATGGGTGTCTCCTTGAAACCTTCGGTTTACTTGTCGTTTCGGTTGTTGTTGAGCATGCTCAACTGCTGGGTGAGGTAGTTGCCGGTCGAGTTCAGCGACGACATCAGCGAGTCGAGCTGGATGAACTGTTCGCGATAGCGGGCAATGGTCGCGTCCACCGAGTCCTGCATGCGGCTCAGCCGCTCGTCGAGCCCGTCGATCCGGTTTTCGGTGCCGCTGCGCGCGGCCGCCAGCAAGCCGTCGTCACCGACCAGCCGCTCGAGGGTCGTACCCAGCAGGCCGGCCACACCGCCGGCGTCGGTATCGGGCGGGCCGGCCATCAGGTCAGCCACGTCGCCGCGGCGCTCGGCCAGGGCGGTGTCGAAGGCGTCGTCGTCGAGCGCCATCGTGCCGTCGCTCTGGAGCGATACGCCGATCTCGGCCAGCGCCGAGAAACCGCCGTCGGCCATCGGCGTGTTGAGCGCGCCGCGCAGCTGATTGCTGATCGAGCGTACGGTGGAATCACCGATGAGCACGCCGTTGCCGCCGTCCTCGCCGCCGTAGGCGGTCAGACTCTTGGCCACACCCTGAAAACGGTTGTAGGCGGATACGAAGGTCTCGAACGCTTTCTTGATCTTATTGTCGTCGCGCGTACTGGAAACGATCTGTGCAGTGTCGGTGGTCGACGACAGGGTCAGCGTCATACCCTGGATCGCCTCATCGAGCGTGTTGCTCGGGCTTTCGATGGTCACGCCGTTGACGCGCAGCAGCGCGTTCTCCGCCGCGACCGTCTGAGTCAACGCGCCGCGGCCCGTGCCACTGTCGTAGCTCAACAGGTCGGTCAACGCCGTCTCGCCCGCGGGCTCGCTCACGGCGACGCTGATCTGGGCCTCCGTACCGGTATCTTCCGAGGACAGCACCAGCCGATAACCGGCTGCGCTACCGTCGTTGATGATCGAGGCGTTGATACCGATACCAGCCTCGTTGATGGCATCGCGCACGCCTTCGAGGCTGCTGCCGTCTGCGCCCAGCGTGATCGCCACGCTGTCGCCGGTCTGGCCGGCGCTATCACCGAGCGATAGCGTGAGGGTGCCGCCCTGGCCGATCGGGGCGTCGAGCGCCGCCTGCCCGTCGCTGACCAGCGATTGCGCCTGGGCGATGCGATCGACATCGATGGCATAACGGCCCGGCACGGCCTCGGCGCCGCCGGAGACCGTGAACGCCTCGGCCGCACTCGAGACCTGAATACTGTCGTAGAGCGTGGCCTTGCCCAGCGCCTTGCTTGCGGTCTGGATCTGTTGGAGTGCGCCCTGCAGCACGCCATAAGCCGACAACTGGGATCTATAGCTGGCCTGCTGATTCTTCAACGGCGTGAGGCGCGATTGCTCCGAGCTCTTGAGGCTGTCCAGCAGCCCGCTCAGATCCAGATTGGAACCGATACCCAGAGAAGAGATCGCAGATGCCATGGCGGTTGCACTCTTGGCTCACCGCTCGTCGCGGCGCGCAATAGAACTGACAGCCCGCCTATCGGCGCGTCGGCCGATTACTTTATGTCGGCCGCCGACTGGGCTCGCGCCCGCAACCCGGAAGCGTTGTCGCACGCCTGCCGTATCCCCCGGCGACGAACGACACGTCCTAGGGACGCGTGGACAAGCGCCGGCCGCCGGTCTCCGGCGCCTGGCCGGGCGGGCAGGCGCCGGCACGTGTGGACCATGTCGCGCCGCGGTCGCCACGACAGATCGTACCGGCGCGCGGCTGGCCATCGTAGCCGTACAGACGATCGCCGTCGGGACGATAGTTGCCACGCCAGTGCTCGGCTCGGGCATCGATCGGCACCCCGATTTCCGGGTAGATGGCGAGGGGCGGCCCGCGGCGCTCCACCGGCCCGGGCAGCCGCTGCGGCTCGGCGTGCGCCGCCCCTGCCAGCCATAGCCCGGCTGCGATCATCAGGGCCCGGCCCGCGCCGCGACCAGGCGAAAAGAATGACCTCATGAGCGTCACGGTAATGCCCAAGCCATGCCTGAAAGTTAGCACGACCGCCGGTCATGGTCGGCAGCCGCCGGTCGGTCGGACGACTCGGTCTTCATGATGGCGGCCGACTCGCAGCCCATAGTCATGACCGTGGACTCGCTCCAGATACGCTCGGTCGCGCCGCAGCGCTGTATCGACCAGACAGCGCAGACGTGCCGCGTCTCCGGGGCATCGATTCTTGCCATGCACAGATCGAACGGCACCCGGTGCAGCGCAAGTCCACGTCCCAGGCGCGATCGCCCATCGCATCACCCACTGATCACAGGGCCTTCAAGACCGTCAATCCCACATCGCCAGCGCACTCGACCCCAGATCGAGCCGCACGTCGGCAATCGCCTTCTCGGCGGCGGCACGGGCCGCGGGCCGGTCGGTGCCCGTTTCGAAGTGCTGCATGACCGCCGGGGTCAGAAAACGGCTGGTCGCGCCATAGACATGCCGGTCGCCGTGGCGATGCTGTTCGGTGACGTAATAGCGCAGCGGCGAAACCAGTTCCAGATGATTCCTGGCCCGGGTCATGGCGACATACATCAGCCGGCGCTCTTCATCCAGCGACGCTGCGCTATGGGTGGCGTATTCGTTGGGAAACGTCCCGTCGGCCACGTGCAGCAGATAGACGCTGTCCCATTCGCGGCCCTTGGCGCTGTGCACGGTCGACAACACCAGGTAGTCCTCGTCCAGGTCGGCGTCGTCGTTGTGATCGCCGGTGGCCGAGGGCGGGTCGAGCGTGAGCTCGGTCACGAACGCCGAGCGGCTGTCGTAGTGGCCGGCCATGCGTACCAGATCGTCGATGTCGCCGGCACGTGCCGTGGTCGGCGCATCGAAGCGCTGGTCCAGCAGGGTCTTGTACCAGGCGGCCAACGGCTCGATGAGCGCCGGCCACGGCGCATCCGCCGCGGCGCCGGCCAGCTGCTCGACCAGCGCCTGCCAGGCGGTAGGCTCGGCGCGCGGCATGCGACAGCCGGCCAGCGAATCCAGCAGGTGATTGTGCCGAGCCAGATGCGCATCGGCATGGCGGGCACCGGCCGGGCCTACGCCGGGCACCATCTGGAATACGCGGAAGGCTGCGATCTCGTGTTTGGGGTTGTCGGCCAGCCGCAGCAACGCGAGCAGGTCGCGCACGTGGGCGGCTTCCAGGAATTTCAGCCCGCCGTACTTCCGGAACGGAATATCGCGCCGGATCAGCTCGACCTCCACGTCGTTGGCATGATGCGCGTTGCGGAACAGCACCGCCTGAGCCTTTAGATCGACCCCGGTCTCGCGTCGTTCGAGCACCGTGTCCACCACGTGCACCGCCTCGGCCTGGCTGTCGGCGACCGTGGTATGGCGCGGCCTGGTACCGGCGCCGCGCTCGCTGACCAGCCGTTTGGCATAGCCGCGGCTGGACTCGGCGATCAGTGCGTTGGCCGCGTCCAGAATCGCGCTTGTCGACCGGTAGTTCTGTTCCAGCGTGACCCGGGTCGTACCGGGAAAGTGATCGCCGAAGTCGAGAATGTTGTCGACTTCGGCAGCACGAAAACCGTAGATCGCCTGGGCATCGTCGCCGACCACGCACAGCCCGTGGCCGCTCGGACACAGACGCTTGAGAATCTCGGCCTGCAGCGTATTGGTGTCCTGATACTCGTCGACCAGCACATGGTCGAAGCGCGCCGCCACCGCCGCGGCCAGCTGGTCGTTACGCATCATCAGCGCCCAGTAAAGCAGCAGATCGTCGTAATCCAGCGAGGCCCGCTCGAGCTTGCGCTGGGTATAGGCCGCGAACAGCTGCTTGAGCGCGTCGTGATGCGCACTGCACCAGGGATATCGGGTCTCCAACACCTCGGCCAGCGGTATCTGGCGGTTGATCGTCTGCGAATAGATGCCCAGACAGGTGTCCTTGCGCGGAAAACGCGCCGCCCCGGGTTGTGCGCTGGCCCGAGCCAGACCGAGACGCTGGCGACATACATCCAGCAGATCCGCCGAATCGCTGCGATCCATGACCGAGAAATTCTCGGCCAGACCCAGATGGTCGGCGTGCAGGCGCAGCAGGCGCGCGCCCACGGCGTGGAAGGTGCCGGCCCAGGGCAAAGTCACAGCCTGGTTGGCCCGGCCGCGCGCGGTCATCGATGCGGCCACGACACGGTGGGCCCGCCGCGCCATCTCGTCGGCGGCCCGGCGCGAAAACGTCAGCAGCAGGATCCGGCGCGGATCCACGCCGGCAAGCACCAGATGCGCGGCGCGGTGACTCAGCGCCTGGGTCTTGCCGCTGCCGGCGCCGGCGATGATCAGCAGCGGCCCCGCGTCCACGCCGCCGGACTGTGCGCGGCCGTGGGTGACGGCTTCGCGCTGGGCGTCGTTGAGCGTGGCCAGATGACGGGTGTCCATGACGGCAGCGTTCATGGCGCGAGCCTGGCATGCGCGGTGGGTCAGAACCTGACCCGGCGCACACCGATTGTCGTGCCATCTCGGCCACGCGCGTCGGCTGGCCTGTCTCGCGCCGGCATGCCAGCCAGCCGGCAACGACGGAACCGAACTCGCGGACATCCCCGAGCATCGCCTGTTCTACGATGCCACCGGCGCCCGCTGTGCCCTGCGCGAACAGCCGCTGCGGTGGCAGGCCTACGAGGGCGATATCGGCAATGCGATGCGCGACCGGTCGTTGCCGATCCGTGTCGCCGGCCGGGTGCCGGGTCAGCGACTGGCCGGACGAGGCCTGTCAGGGCGCCGCCACGACCGCGTCGTGGGCCCCGTACGGCACACCGCGGGCCGGTTCGGCAGCAACGCCCGCGAGCGGTTAGACTATTGGCCGAATCCGCATGGCGTCGGGCCAGCCCGACGCAACCCAACGAGGAAATGCCACGCATGTTCGAACCGATTGAGCGCGTCCCTGGCGATGCCATCCTGGGACTCATCGAGGCTTTCAACAACGACAGCAACCCCGACAAGGTCGATCTGGGTGTCGGTGTGTATCGCGACGAACAGGGCATAACCCCGGTCATGCGGGCGGTCAAGGCCGCCGAGCAACAGCTCATCGACGACGAAAAGACCAAGGCCTATATCGGCTCGCACGGCGACCCGGAGTATGGCCACTTCGTGCTCGAGACCGTGCTGGGTGCGAACAGCCCGGTGCTGGCGGCCAACCGTGCGAGCGCAACCCAGTCGCCCGGGGGCACCGGCGCGCTGCGCCTGGCCGCGGACTTCATCGCCAGCCAGCTGCCGGGCAAATCGATCTGGCTGTCGGATCCGACCTGGCCCAACCATCTGGGCGTGTTTTCCGCGGCCGGCCTGAATCTCGAGAAGTATCCGTATGTCGATGCCGACAACCGGCTCGACTTCGACGGCATGCTCGCCGCGCTCAAGGCCATCCCCGAAGGCGATGTCGTGCTGCTGCATGCCTGCTGTCACAACCCGACCGGCTTCGACCTGTCGCACGAGCAATGGCAACAGGTGCTGGACGTAGTTCGCGATCGCGGCCTGCTGCCCCTGGTGGACTTCGCCTATCAGGGCTTCGGCGACGGCCTGGACGAGGATGCCTTCGGGGTGCGCCTGCTGGCCGAAAACCTCGATGAAGTGATCATCACCCAGTCCTGCTCCAAGAACTTCGGCATCTACCGCGAGCGCACCGGCTGCTTCATCGCCATCGCCCGGAACAGCGAGGACATGGAAGACGTACGCTCGCAGCTGGCGATCACCGCACGCGAGAACTATTCCAACCCGCCGGCCCACGGCAGCGCGATCGTCGCCACCATCTTCAACTCGCCGGAACTCACCGCCATGTGGCGCGAGGAGCTCGGCGAGATGCGCGGCCGGATCAACCAGCTGCGTCAGGACTTCGTCGCCGCACTCGCCCCGCACGGGTTGGACCAGCGGTTCGCGCATGTGGCCGAGCAGCGCGGCATGTTTTCCTATACCGGGCTGACCGCCGATCATGTCGCCCAGCTGCGCGACAAGCACAGCATCTATATGGTCAAGTCCGGGCGCGCCAACGTGGCCGGCCTGTCGAAGGACAATCTCGACTATGTCTGCAACGCGATCGCCGATGTCGTGAAATAGGCCGGCGCTGGCCACGGTCGTGAAAAAGCCGCCGGTGCGCACTGCGCCGGCGGCTTTTTTCATCCGCCCTGTCTGCCCGGACGGCCAATGCCGAACTCACAAGGCCACCGCGGGCCCTGCGGTTCGTGATCCGTCGTGGCTGCCATGCGGAGCGCCGGGCGAGACTTGACTCGCGACACGGCGCGTTCGGCTGATCGCCGGCGGATCAAACGGCTGCGCGAATGCGTTCCAACGGTACAGGCTCGCGCATATCGAGCGTATCGGCACTGACCTGCCGCTCGGACAGGCAGTTCAGCCAGGCCTGCAGCGGCCGTGCGCGATAGAACCGCCGGAGCCCGTCGCCGACGAACCCGGCCAGATCGATGTCCTCGTCCGGATAGATCAATCGATGGGCTTTGCGCGCTTCGACGTCATCGGTGACCACTGCCGCCTCACAGCGCAGATACAGACAGCGATGGTTGTTGGTGCCCCGCGGCCGGGTGGAATCGTAGTAGGTGAGGAACACCCGTGGGTTGGCATCGATATTCTTCGAATGAACGGCATCGACCCACGACGACCAGTAGATCGCCAGCGCATCGTCCGCCACCGCGGTCACCGGCGTGTTCCACGGCTGATCGTCGGCGCTCGTAGCGATATTCGCATACAGGCACGTGCTCATTAGCTCGGCGCATCGTGCGCCCAGTGCGTGTTCGTCCATGACATCCTCCTTCATACGGGTATTGGAACCGGAGCGACAGGCCCTGCCGCCCAGGGTGTGAGTATCGCGAGTACGGCCCGGGCCACCGACCGTCACCAAAGCCGGCGCGTGACCGCATCGCCGGGCTCGGCGGCGCCACCGATCGGGTCTCGCACGAGCACGGTTCTGGCCCGGGGCACACGTCACGCATCGCGCGCGGCGTTTTTGAGCCCGCGCCGCCGCGCGAAATATCGCGGGTGGCCGAACCAGGCCATGACCACGCCTAGACCCAGCACGGCGGCGCCGATGCCGAAGGTCACCCGGTATTGGCCGACCGCCATATAAAGCGCGGACAGGCCGTAGCCGGCGACCGCCTGGGCCAGGGCGAACGCCGCGGTGGCCACGCCCCAGAGCCGCTTGTGCTCGGCCGGGCCGACCATCTCGGCCAGGCGGCCTGATGTGAGTGCCACGATGCCGGGTATGAGTGCGCCCACGGCGATTGAAGACAGCGACCGTGTCCACAGGCCGATCGCGACAAACGGCAGGCCGACGGCAACGCACTTGAGCGCGAAGGCCAGGGTCAGGCTGATATGCCAGCCGGCCCTGGGCACGACCCACCGCGTGGCCACCGGGCCGAGGAGCGCGCCCAGCCCGAACAGCGCCCACTGGCCATTGGCCGCGGCCATGCCCACCCCGACTTCACGCGCCAGATAATCGACCCAGAACATGGTATGCGGCACGAAGCCGATACCTTCGCAGGCATAGGCACCGATCACGAGCACGACCGCCGGCCAGAGGGCCGGACCGACGCCCGGCGCCGACGGGTCGACGGCCGAGTGGCCGGCAGACGGCCGGGGCAGACGATACAGCGCGATATCGCCCACCACGCCTGCGATGAGCGTCAGCACGCCCAGGGCGAGCCAGGTCAGCCACAGGCCGGCCTGCAGCAGGCCGGGCACGACCACGGCCGACAGCAGGGCGCCGAGGCCGATGCCCATGAACATCAGCGTGCCGACGATCGGCCGTCGTTCAGGGGCAGTGGCCGCCAACGCCGTCGCCGGCCCAATCACCATCAGCCATGCCCCGGCCAGCCCGGACAAAAGCCGCCAGACGAAGAACCAGGCAAACGGCGCCGCATGCATACAGCCGATGAAGCTGAGTGTGACCAGTGCGAACGACAGGCCCAGGGTGGCCCGCGCGCCGAAACGCTCAGACGCGGTATGCGCGGTCACCGCCCCAATGAAATAGCCGAGCAGATTGGCCGCCCCGAGATAGACCGCCGCCGAGGTCGTGAACCAGTGCGCTTCCACCACCGCCGGCACGAGCGATGTATAGGCAAATCGAGCCAGCCCGATTCCGACCAGCGTAGAGGTCAGGCCCACGAGTAGCGCCGGGCTGTTCGACGCGGTTTGATGCCGAGCTGCGGTCACGGGTTCCAGTCCATCGCGATCGGGTGTCGAGGACGAGAATAGGCAAGCTATGCGTTCACTAAAAATGATTTATACTGATTCCAGTTATCCTTTTTTAAGATATCTCATCGCGTATGCAGCTCCAGTCTTTACGCCTGTTCGTTGCGGCCGCCTCCAGCGGCAGCTTCAGCATCGCCGCGAAACAGACGCATACGGTCCAATCCAACGTGACCGCGCATATCAAGAAGCTCGAAACCGAGCTGGGAGTTGCCTTGTTCATTCGTCAGGGGACGATTCATCTGACCCCGGCAGGCCATACGCTGCTGACCCACGCACGGCGCACGCTCGCCGCGCACGACGAGACGCTGGCCTCATTCAACGGACACGATCAACCGCACGGTGTCCTGCGAATCGGCTCCATGGAAAGCACGGCTGCGGTACGGCTTCCGAGTCTGCTGGCTGCCTACCACCGGCAGTATCCCGGTGTCGATCTGCGTCTGGCGACCGGCACCACCACCGATATCGTGGCACAACTGCTCGCAGGATCACTGGACTGCGCCTTCACCGCGGGGTCCGTGCCGCATTCGCGCCTGTACCGTGTCGAAGCGTTTCACGAATCGCTGGTCCTGGTTGCTGATCGACCTGTCCCAGTAATGCCGTCGGCCGATGATCTGCTGGAGATGCCGTTTCTGGCCTTCAAGCAGGGCTGTCACTACCGCCAGTGCGTGGAACGTCTGCTGGATCGCCAGGGCATTGCCGGCGCACGGATATTCGAGTTCGGCTCGATCGACGGCATCCTCGGCTGCGTGGCCGCCGGCATGGGCTATGCCCTATTGCCTGAAACCGTGGTCGCCGCCTACCGATCCCGGTTTGCGATTCACTCTATGGATCTGCCGGCCGATATCGGCGGCGTCACGACCTATTTTGCCGCCACCGCCACCACGGGCTGGTCTCCTGCATTGTCCGCGCTCGATGCCATGGTGCGGCATCGCCCCCACACGGATCTGGCGCCGCCCCGAACAGCGCTCGGCTGAGCCGATATCCCGCCCGGCGGTAGGCGTTGGGCGCGAGCGGCTGCACGGCAGTCGGTCACGACGGGCATGAAAGCCGGCGCAAGCAAGACCCGAGCGCGCCGGCAGACGGTTCGACGAGCCCGGCAGCCGGATGGAACCCGGCTGCCGGACACGGGCTGGAGCTGGCGCCTGTGGAGGCTCGTCCCTGGCCGACTTGCGCACGGGGTCATCGACAGATGACCCTCTGCGCGGACTTGAGCCCGGTCCCCCTTTTAGCATGCACATCGGCCGCTTATCGAGAGACTGCCTCGAGCGGGTCGGTCCGATTCGATTCAGCCCTGCACACAGATTGTGCTGTCATCTGGATTTCAGCTCTGGGCGGATCAATCGAAACTCCAGGTAGCCTGCAGACTGCCCGCGTGACTGTCGAAGTGATCGCCGTAGGCGCCGTCGTAGCGCAAGCCGAGTCCAAGCCGTTCAGAGCGACTCACCTGAATCACAGCGCCGACACGCCCAAGCGTATCGGGTACCGCAATGTTGGTAATGAATCGGGCATCGCCGGGTGCCGCGGCAAAACCGGCCGAGGTGGCGTAGTTGTCCACGCTCGATAGGCTGACGCCGCCATTGATTGCGCCGGTGACGGTCAGCGTCTCGCCGACCGAAAATTCACGCCCGATTTCGACCGCCGGCGTGATACGAACGGCGGTTTCCTTGCTGGCATCGACCACCAGATTCGCTTCGCCGGCGCCGTGCTCGCGGAAACCGTCCGCCTGGCTTCGAATGACGTCAACGTCGACGAACGGCTTGACGTAACCGTCGGGCTTGCCAAACGCATAGGCCACACGTACGCGACCGCCGACAGAGGCCGTCTGGTGATCCGACCGTGCTACGCGCCGCTCGCCGAGAAAATCGATACGGCGCTCGGTGTCCTGCCAGGCGTAGCTGCCGCCCACCGCGCCGGTCAACGCGAAGCCGTTCCAGTGCTGGGTAATGCCGACACTGGCATGGAAGATATCGCCTTCGGAATGGGAGAGGTCATAGTCGCCGTCGAAATCGCTACGGTCGTAGCCGATCGCGCCGGCGACGGTGACGTTGTCCATCAAGGGCACTTCACGTGCCGCGATCGAAAAGCCATAGAGCTGGCCGTCGTAGCCGACCCGGTTGTCGGAACCCTGATCGATCGCGGTCGCACGGATCTGACCCGCGACACAGCCTTCGCTATCGACAAGCCGCCGCGCCGTGCGATCCGAGCAGTCGAACAGGTCATCGAATCGCTGCTGTGAAAGCGACAGATTGCTGGCGGCGTCAGCCAACAGTGCACCCGGTGCAAGTTCCTGTAACCGCAAACCAAAGCGTGTGCCCATGCCCGCCAGGTCGGCCGCGGCAATGTCGTCGGCCGCGGCCAATAGACGTCCGAAGCCGGCATCGCCGCTGTCGTAGACCGTCTCGAGATAGCGCGCAATACCGGCCTCGTGATCGTTGAGGCCGAATTGTCCGGCGTTGATTCGTGCATCGGCTGCGGTCAGGTGCAGCGCACCGTCGTCGATGCGCTGCTCGAAATCGAACAGAGCAGACGAAGCTTTCACGAATTGGCCGGTCAACGCGCCGTCAGCCTGGAGTACCGAGACCTCGCGATGCTTGACGATATTGCGAAGAGAAACGGTCAGCTCGCCGTCGAGATCCGTATTGCCCTTCACGTGTACGCGCCCTGCACGGCCGTCGACGAAATCGGCCGCCGTGATCAACTGGCCGGTTGCGGTCTGGCGGAAATCGCCGGCGATGGTCAGCGTCTCATCGGTTGCACCGCGGCCCACGACCAGTTCGCCGTTGTTTTCGACATCGGCCAGGTACTGCGAGGCGCCGGTCAGGCGGCCGGTCGTGCCGTTGACGATACGCAATGCGCCTACACGTTGCGATGGCACCGGCGTGCCGGCGCTGGCCAGCACGAAGAACTCGTCGTCGAAACCGCCGCTTTCCGACTCATAGATCGAGAACGAATCGCCGTTGCGGTAATAGCCTTCCATATCGCCATCGACCGCGCCGTCGATATAGGCAATGCTGCTCGCCCCGCTGTCTTTCGCCGATAGATAGCGATACGCGGTACCAGAGGCGGCCGAAAGCGTGCCGCCTTCGGCTACGTGCAACTGATCACCGCTGTTGCTGCCGAGAATGGTCACGCCGGTACCGTCGGGCCCGGCGCCGCCGGCGACCTGGCCGAGAATCTCGACGTTCACCGCGCCGCTGTGATCGGTACCGCCTGCGCTTTGTGCCAGCACGCCGATGCTGTTGCGGCCGGTCGCTGTCACCTGGGCGTTGGTATCGACCGTGACATCGACTGTGCCGGAGCCGCTGGCCGCACTGTCGTCGGTCGACGTACGGCCGAGGAACAGCCCGTCGCGGGTGCCGGCCAGCCCGCCCCCGCCACCGATCGACTGGGCCAGCACGGCGGCTGCGCCGTCACCACTCACGCCCAATCGGCCGGCCACTTCCACCGAGACGGCGCCGCCCTGGCCGCGCGCCTCGGTGGTGAGGGTCTGACCCGCGGTCTTGTCCCATACACCGGCGGCCACGCCTTCGGAGAGCACGGGATTACCGGCCAGGCCACCGCCGCCGCCGATCGATTGGGCTAGGATCCCGTGCGCGCCCGCGCCCGAGGTGAGCAGCTTGCCTTGTATCCACCTGAGCGACACGGCACCGCCATCCGCCGAATTAGCGTTGCTGCTGCCCAGATCGGCGCGATCGATGCCGCTGCCATCGCCCACCGAGAACAGGCCACCGCCGCCGCCGATCGACTGCGCGACCAGACCGATGGCGCTGGCGCCGGTGGTCGATACGCCGCCCTGCGTACCGATGGCGATATTCACCGCACCGGCTTTCTGCGGGCCGATCGCCGACTGCTGACCGAGCCGAGCCGAGGAGGTGCCGCCGCTGCTGCGTACCACGCCGCCACCACCGGTGATCGACTGCACGACCATGCCATGCGCATTGCGGCCCTGGGTCGTCAGCGACCCGATGTAATCGGTCAGCGTCGCCGTGCCGCCTGGCACGGCCGCCGCCTGCGGATTGGCGGCCGCGATGCCGGTCGCACCCAGTACGACATCCGGCAGCGGCGCATCCCCGGTTACATCCAGCAGCCCGCCGCCGCCGGCGATGGTCTGCAGCAGCACACCATAAGCTTGTTCGCCCTGCGTGCTGATATTGGCCAGATCGCCGCTGTTGCCCAGAAACTTCGCAGCGACGTTGCCGCCCGAGTCGGCCACGACGGCATCGTTCGACGCATTCTCGACACCCAGGCGGATCGTCGAGAAGAACGCCTGATCGTCTTCCAACAGGCTGAAATCGGCACTGCCGCCACCGCTGCCGATACTCTGTGCAAGCACGGCATCGGCGCCCGTGCCGGCGGTGCTGACGGTGCCGGTCGTAAAGACCGAGACATTGCCGCCCGTGCCGTGGCCCAGACTTCCAAGGCGTGCCTCGACCCCGGACAACGGCCCGTAGCCATTGGCATCGACCGCTGTGAACAGACCACCGCCTGCCCCTATGCTCTGGGCCACGAGCCCACGCGCATGCCGGCCCATGGTCATCACATAGGGGGTGTTGCCGTTGGACGCATTGTTCATGTCGATCGACACGCTGCCGCCTGCCCCCTGGCCGTCGGCCTGGCTGCCGAGCCTGAAGACGACGGGATCGTTGGCCTCCCGGTGACTGCCGAGTTCACCGATGAACATCCCGCCGCCGCCGCCGACCGATTGCGCCACGACGGCGTGCGAGGCTTCGCCCTGGGTTGCTACACCGGCACTTTGGCCCTTCACGCTCACGGCTTCGCCATAGCCGGCTGCATCGTAGGCGCCGAGCACCAGTTCGACCAGACCGCTGGTCTGGCCCAGGCCGCCGCCCGCACCGATGCTCTGGGCGATGAGGGCCGGCGCGCCCTTGCCGGCTGTCGTGATCGAGAAATCGTTGTCGATGGCAATCGCGCCGCCGTGGCCGCTCGAGTTACCCGCACCGCCGAAGATCGCCGAGATCTGGGTCATGTTGTCGCCCTGACTCGACCCCGGGGGCGGTGGGTTGTCGGCGTCGTAGTCGGGATCGGTCGGATCATCGATGACGATGATCTTGTTATCGCCGTTGATGGTGGTGCCGCCGCCGGCGCCAACCGATTGCAAAAGCCAGCCCGGACTGTAATCGCCGGCCGTGGCAATCGAGATCTTGCTCGACACGCCTGTGCCTGCGGCCGCCGCGATCGTGCCGCCGTCGCCGGCCGAGCCTGCATGGCCATCGAAGTTGTCGATGCCTTGAGAGTATTCAAAACACCGTTCGGATTCCCCCTCGGGGGCCTCCTGGGCATAACGATTCTTGGCCGGAGCCGGCAGGACATACGGATTGCGCGAATCCTTCTGTGCCTCTTGTTGCTCTTTTGCCGCTTCGATGAAGTCGCGAACCTCCAGACCGCCACCGATCGATAGACGCCCGCAACGCGCGCGCGAGGCACTGCCGCCGGCCCCGCCGCCACCGCCGATACTCTGCATGAAGACACCGAGCGCACCATTGCCGCCGGTCTGCACGGTGCCGCCGTCGAAACCGTAGTTGATGTCGCCACCGTTGCCGGCCGCGCCGCCCGAGCCGCCATGTGCAATGGCCGGAATGATCGAGATCGAGCTCTGGGCCACACCGACCCCGCCCAGCCCGCCGCCGGCGCCGATCGACTGCAGGACCATGCCGTCGGCAAATGCGCCGTGGGTCCTGATGTGGCCCGAATAGCGCATGATGTCGGCGCGGCCATCGTCGTTGGCGTCGATGAACTGACCGCTGTCGTTCTTCAAGCCGCCGATGTGGCCGCCGTCAGCACCGCTACCACCACGTCCGCCCAGCGTCAGCCGCGCATCGATCCAGCTTTCTTCGTCTTCGAGCAGTTCGAACACGTCACGGAAGAATCCGCCGCTGGCTGATTCCGGGCCCTGCGCGCCGCCGGCACCGCCGGAGCCACCGATGCTCTGAACCACCAGGCCGTCGGCGTCGGCGCCGTAGGTCTCGATACCGCCGGCGAAATCGATCTGATCGATATTGCCGCCGGCGCCGCCGTCGGACCCGGTGCGTCCAACGTTCACGGTCAGGCTCGGGGAAAAATCCAGTACCGGAATGGTGCCGTAGACACCGAACGAGGTGCCCTCGGACGTGCCGCCGCCGCCACCGATCGATTGCATGAGGATGCCGGTGGACTTGTTGCCGCGCGTACCGACCTGGCTCGTGTCGTCGACGTGCAGAAACAGGTCGCCGGCTTTTTCGCCTTTGCCGCCCTTGCCGCCGATGCCGACGGTTGCGTTGTAGGTCAAGCCCGAGCCGATGTTCAACGACTCGGCGTCGCCTGCGCCGGCCGCACCACCGCCGTCGCTGATGGATTGCATCAGCACGCCGTAGCTGACGGCATCGTTTGTGACGATGGATGTATCGTCGCGCAGGTCGACGCTGACATCCTTGCCCTTGCCGCCGTCTCCGCCGTCCCCGCCGACCGCGAAATTGAGATTCAGTGCGATGAAGGTCCGAACCGTTTTCGGTTTCTCGCCGGGCTCGCCGGGCTCGTCGTCCAGCGGCGGCAGACCGGCGTCTTCTCGCGGCTTGTCGTCGAGCACCGGCGTGCCCTGATCGGGCAGCGGCTGGCCCTCGTCATCCAGCTGAATCGGGCCGTTGGCAACGGGCTCTTCATACCCGCCGTGCGCTGCCTTGTTCAAGGCATCCGGCGTGATCGCATTGGCGACATCCTTGACGATGTATTTCAAGGTCTTGATGTTTTCGCCGCCTTTCTTGATGCTTTCGACCAGTTCCTCGAGCGCTGCGACCGGGCTGCCGATCGCGCCGCCCTTGGCCGAGGCCGAACCACCGACGCCGCCGCCGCCGCCGATCGACTGGGCGAGCACGCCGTGTGATCCCTGGCCATGAGTCTCTATGGCGACATCGGACAAACCCACCTTGACCGACGAACCGTCGCCACCGCTGCCGCCGCTGCCGCCGACCGACACGCTGGTATCCGCACCGACGTTGATCTCGCCGCCGGTATCGGGGACATCGAATTCCTTGACCACCGCTTTGCCATAGGCCGAGCCGCCCATGCCGCCGCCCCCACCGATGGACTGCGCGACCACGGCGTGACTGTCGGTGACGATGCTGGGGTTGAACCCATCGCGGGACACGCCGACACCGGTGAAGATGTTGCCGTTGGACAGCGCCAGATCGACTGTGCTGCCGTCGCCGCCATCACCGCCCGCGCCACCCACACTCAGCGAGCCGGAAAAATACAGCCCCGCGCTGGCGCCGCCGGCCATGCCGCCGATACCGCCGCTGCCACCGACCGATTGCGCGAGAATGCCGTTCGCATGGCCGCCCGCGGTCTGCAGTGCGAACCGATCGAGTTCGACGCGCGTGGCACTGCCATCACCGCCGCCCCCGGCGCCCAGCGCATAGTCGACCGTGCCGGTGACACCGGCATCCAGGCCGTAGGCATTGCCGCCGCTGCCGCCACCGCCGCCCAGCGACTGGGCGACAATCGCATGGGCGTTGGCGCCTTCGGTGGCGATCTGCAGATAATTGCCGCTGCTCAGAGCGTTGTTGTTGCTGTCGACGCGATTGTTGACGGTCGCCTTGCCGCCCATGCCGCCCGCCCCGCCAGCGCCGCCGACTGCGACCGACGGCAGAATGATATCGAGCGCCAGTGCGCTGCCGCCGACGCCGCCACCGCCGCCGATCGACTGGCTCATCAGGCCGAACGCAAAGTCGCCCTGGGTCTGTATGTCGCTATCATCGACGATATCGATGGTGGCATCGCCACCTGTTCCGTTGGACCCGGCCACGCCGCCGACGCTGGCCACCCCGGTCGAGGCACCGGCGGTACCGCCGCCGCCGCCAATCGACTGCGCAAGGATGCCGATGGCGGCCTTGCCGGTGATCTGTGGCTCGGCCTGATCACCCGAGGCCGGTGTCTTGCGGCCAGTCTGGATCTTGCCGCCTTGCTGGACGTGCACGAAACCACCGTCGCCGCCGTCCCCACCCGAACCGGCGACGACGATCAGCCCGGTGGCATCGGTCAGGTCGCCAGCGCCGACATCGCCGCCGCCACCGCCGATCGACTGCGCCAGAATACCGAACGCAAAATCATCCTGCGTCGACAGCCAGGATCGGTTGTCGACCAGTACATGCCCGCCATCGCCGCCGGCGCCCGCATCGGCCTCGAAGCCCACGATCACGAAACTGCCGTTCGCGCCTCCGGCCGCACCACCCAGCGATTGCGCACGAATCGCGTGTGCCTGCTTGCCGGTGGTGGAGACCGCCGGGCCGTTGTTCCATTGTGCTTTGGTATGCAGCAGCACGCTGCCGCCGTTGCCGCTGTCGCCGGCATTCGGGCCGTACAGATCGACGAAACCGTCGCCGTCCGAATCCTGATAGCCGCCGTTGCCGCCCACACTCTGTGCCGCGATACCGATCGCCTGGGTACCGTCGGTGGCGATACGTGATGTGCCCGAGGTCTCGACGCGCACGTCCAGCCCGGTATCCCCATTGCCCGCATCGGCCTGGCCGCGGCCCGTGCCGCCGTCGCCGGCCCGGGATGCCGCAAAAATACCGCTCAGATAGTCGCCATACGTCAGAATGCTGCCGCCTTCCTGCTTGACGTGCACCGAAAGGCCTGGGACTTCGCTGCTCGCGCCCCCGCCGTTGCCGCCGGGGTTGGCATCGCCCACATCCGGTTGCGCCGAATTGCCACCGCGCCCGCCGCGGGCGATGGCCACGATGCCGCCCGACTGCGCGCTCAGTTCGATCGGTTTGAGTGCATCCGGCACCGACTCTTCCGACGGCGGCAAGCCGGCCGAGCGCAGCGGTACGAATCCTCGCGCGGTGACCGAGATATCGCCTTCCGAGACCACACGGATGACGTCGAGATCGCTCGACCCATCGCTGTAGGTATATGTTCGATAAATGAACGGGCCGCCCGCCCCGCCGCGATTGCTGTTGTCGTCGGACTGCGAGCCGTCGCCAGTCTGGACATAGGCATGGATGCCGGCGATACCGCGGGGAAACGTCGCGCCCTTGGCGTCCGTGGCTTCGATTTCGATCGTGCCGTCGTCTTCGTGCTGGATGCGCACATCGCCGGCGGCGCCGCCGCGCTGTGCTTCACTGCCGCCATTGCCGCCATAGCTTTCCGCGGCCACGCCGTAGAGCAGATTCGATGCCTTGCCGGAGAGCTTGACTCGACCGGCGTTCTCGATGTGCGTCTGGTGCGTGCGCCCGCCGACACCGCCTTTTACGTCGCTGCCGAGCGTGGACACGCCGCTGTCCTGTCGACCGCCGTCGCCTCCAACGCTGCTGGCCAGAATCCCGACCGCGCCCGAGGGCATGGCGGTGACGATCTCGACGCTGCCGGTATTGCGTACCTTATCGTTGGTCGCACCGCCGCCGCCCATCCCGCCGCTCTGCTCTTCCTTGTCGTCGAACAGATCGCCCGAGCCGGTGCCGCCGTTGCCGCCGCGTCCCGCCGAATACAGCCCGAAGATGATGCCGTTATCGTCCCAGATGCCCTTGGCGGCGCTGCCGTCGAACGTCCTGGCGACGCCCGAGCCGCTATTTGCCGTGCCGAGATACTGTAGCCGCGCACTGTTGTAGAGATTCAGCGAGCCGGCATCGCCACCCGGCTTGGTACCGTTGCCGCTGCTGGCCTGGCCGCCGAGCGACACGACGCCGAGCATGACGTTCTGGGATCCGGTGGCGTTGTACGTCCGATCGCTCGTGTTGTGCAGGTCGAGGTTGCCACCTGTGCCGCCCGGCTTGTCCTTGCCCGGGTTGTTCGTGCCCTGGGAGGACAACAGCACCCCCGATACGTTGGTGGTGGCACTGCCCACGTTGCACACGCCGTTCGAGACAGTCCCCGGGCACGATGTGGCCAGCGACTGCGCTACGGCAGGGAAGACGACCGCGGTCCACAGCGACAAGCCGAGTACCGGCGCCAGCCGACCCCCGCACCGAGACACATTCAATCCAGCGCGCTTACCGAACATTTTGATCGTCCCCTCGACGATGATGACCTGACCTACCCCAAGACCGATCGACCGGCCCGGCAACGGGCGTCGTGTTTCTCATAGTCGAAACACGGAGAGCTCACCGATAACGGGGGCGCCGACCGCCAAAAACCGCTGTTTCGGAAGCGAAACAGCACGGCCCCGAGATTCGGGCCATGAGCATCCGAAACCGGGGCCTTCACAGCTCGCCGATGCGCCGCGCCGATTCATCCAGTACAGATAAGCAACGACAGATACGTTGATCCGCCCCGGCGCAATGTCGCCGAGTGCCGCTCCAGCGCTTGTCAGCCGTGACATACCGCGATCTTCTGCACGGTGGTCAGCGGCCGTTATCGCGCCAGGCTCGGTCTGAACGGCCTACCGAATTTCCGAGTTCGTCCCGCCTCCGCTTCTACCCCGCCAATAATAGTTCGAACTCGAGACGAACATTCAACAAGGGCGCAATTCCGCACTATTAGAAAGATTTAGTCAGAATCTCGCGTGTGCGAGCCGGGCGACGAGTTGGCCCGCGGCGGGCGTGTTCTACACGTGAAAAGCAGCCCCACGCCGAGTAACGTGGGACTGATCCAGCCGAGGCTTTGCAGAACAGGACTGGAGCGATGGCCGCGCCGGCCGTGAAAGTTCAGGGCCGGATGGCCGCTCGGGGCAGAATAAGATTGAGTACGACCCCCAGCACGCCGGCGA
Source organism: Salinisphaera sp. T31B1 (assembly GCF_040361275.1). Lineage (NCBI taxonomy): Bacteria > Pseudomonadati > Pseudomonadota > Gammaproteobacteria > Salinisphaerales > Salinisphaeraceae > Salinisphaera > Salinisphaera sp. T31B1. The sequence continues at coordinate 184,851 of NZ_APNH01000001.1, forward strand.
GGGCAATGCCTTCGAGGGTGAAGTCGCCGGCGGAGAAACTCAGGCCACCGATGCCGGTGACCAGAATCAGGCCGACGATGGCCAGATTGCGCGGCTCGGACAGGTCTTCGCCGGATTTCACCAGGCTGTTCATGCCGACCACGATGATCGCGCCGAACAGCAGGATGATGATCCCACCCATCACCGGCGTGGGAATGCTGGCCAGCAGCGCGCCGAGTTTGCCGACGAAGGCGAACACGATGGCGAACCCGGCGGCCCAGGTCATCAGCGCCGGATTGTAGGCACGGGTGAGCGTGACCGCGCCGGTGACCTCCGAGTAGGTAGTGTTGGGCGGGCCACCGAGCATTGCGGCCAGGGAGGTGGCCAGACCGTCGCCGAGCATGGTGCGGTCGATACCCGGGTCCTTGAGATAGTCGCGGCCGGTGACCGAGCGGATGGCCACGATATCGCCGAAGTGCTCGATGGCCGGGGCGATGGTCACCGGCACCATGAACAGCACGGCCTGCCAGTTCCATTCGGGCATCACGAACGCCGGCATCGTCAGCCACGGCGCAGCGGCCACGCCGGACCAGTCCACCAGCCCGAAGGGAATGCTCGCTATATAGCCCGCCAGTACGCCGGCCAGGATCGGCACCAATGATAGAAAGCCTCGGGCCAGCAGCGACACCGTCACGGTGACCACCAGCGCGATCGCCGAAACCGTCATCGCCGGGCCGGCGGCCACGAGGGTGGCATCGCCGTTGCCGTTGAGCCCGGTGGCGAGATTGACCGCGACCGGGGCGAGCACGAGCCCGATGACCATGATCACGGGCCCGGTGACGATCGGCGGCAGCAGCCGCGTGATCACGCCGACCCCGCGCCAGCGAATGAGCGCGCTAATGAGCATATAGACGCCGCCCGAGGCCATCAGCCCGCACAGGGTGCCGGGAATGCCCCAGGTCTGCACGCCGTAGATGATGGGCGCAATGAAGGCGAACGACGAGGCCAGGAACACCGGCACGCGGCCGCGGGTGACCACCTGAAAGACCAGCGTGCCCGCCCCCGCGGTGAACAGCGCGACGTTCGGATCCAGCCCGGTGAGCAGCGGCACCAGCACGAGCGAGCCGAATGCCACGAACAGCATCTGCCCGCCCAGTACGGCATCGCGTGCGCGCAGCCGATAGACTGCCGAATCGGCGTGTTCGCCTTCCTGGCTCATCGTTCCCCCGAAAGCGGCCCGCGGCCGGCCAATGGTTCTACTTGGTGCCGTACATGCGATCGCCGGCGTCGCCCAGGCCCGGCCGGATATAGCCGTGATCGTCCAGGCGCTCGTCGATGGCCGCGGTATAGATCGGCACATCCGGGTGGGCATCGCGTAGCGCGGCCACGCCCTCGGGCGCGGCCAGCAGACACAGGAACTTCATGTTCTTCGCGCCCTTTTTCTTCAGATGCCCGATCGCCGCAATCGCCGAATTGCCGGTGGCCAGCATCGGGTCGACCACGATCACCCGGCGCTCGCCGATATCACCCGGCACCTTGCAGTAGTACTCCACGGCTTCCAGCGAATCCGGATCGCGAAACATGCCGATATGGCCCACGCGGGCCGACGGCATCAGCTCCACCATGCCTTCCAGCAGGCCGTTGCCGGCCCGCAGAATGGATACGAAACACAGCTTCTTGCCAGCCAGCACCGGCGCGTCCATCTCTTGCAGCGGTGTCTCGATCCGTTCGGTGGTCAGCGCCAGATCGCGAGTGATCTCGTAGGTCAGCAGATGGGCGACCTCGCGCAGCAGGCTGCGGAATTTCTGGGTCGAGGCGTGCTTGCGCCGCATCAGCGTCAGCTTGTGGGCGATCAGCGGGTGGTCGATGACGGTGACGTTTTCATCCATGGGCCGGCTCTTTGGCTGGGTGGGTCGCCGGCGCGGATGCTCTCCACGCACGACGCAATCGGGCTCGCGGGACGCCTATGCTACAACGCTCATCGGCCTCGGGCAGCCCCGCCGGGCGCATGCCGCCCCGGGGCCGAAGACCTGGCCGCTCTGTTGAGGCAACTTTCCTGCCCTGGCCAGGGCGGCCGATGCCTCACGGCCGGCCCGCCCCGACCGGGTCCTGGGCGCCGAAGGCCTCGACCTCGCCGAGCAGCCAGTCGATGAACACACGCGCGGGATCGGGCGGCGCGCCGTCCAAGGGCAGCAACAGGTCGTACACGCAGGGCGCGGCCAGCGCGCTGTCGGCACCGAACGGCGCGATCAACACGCCGCTGGCCAGGCGGTCGGCAACCACGACACTGCTGGCCAGCGCCACGCCCCGGCCGGCGATCGCCTGGTCCAGTGCCAGGCCGAACAGCGAGTAGCGCTGGCCCGCGCTGGCATCCACCTGTGTCGCACCGGCTGCATCCAACCATTCACGCCAGCCGGGAAACGGCAGCGCCGACGGCCAGGCGACGTGCAGCAGCCGGTGGTGGGCGAGATCCGCCGGCTCGACCAGGGGCGGGCCCTGTGCCAGCAGGCGCGGCGCACACACCGGCAACAACGCATCGGCGAGCAGGCCGATAGTGCGCACGCCGGGCCACGGGCCCTGGCCGTACCGGATCGCGATACGCGGGCTGTCGCCCTGCCAGGCCGGCGCAGTCAACCGCTGACTCGCATCGAGTGCGATCTCTACATCGGGGTAGCGGGTCTCGAAGGCGGCCAGACGCGGCAGCAGCCAGTGCTGGATGAACGACGGCGGCGCGCTGACCGTCAGCCGGGCACTCCGCGGGGCGGCTCGGGCCTCGGCCAGTGCCGATCCGATATCGGCCAAGGCCGGAGCCAGGGCATCGGCCAGTCGCCGACCCCGACTGTTGAGCGATACGCCATGCGCCCGACGCTCGAACAGCGGCGCGCCGAGTTCGTGCTCGAGCAGCTTGACTTGCCGGCTGACCGCCCCGGCGGTCACATGCAGGGTTTCGGCGGCGGCCTTGAAGCTGCCCTGGCGCGCGGCCACGGCGAATATGCGGAGTGCGTTCAACGGCAGACGGTCGGACATGACATGAGTTTTCCTGAGCCTCGCCCGGTATATTAATCGGTTGCCGCGGCAGGTCGGCGATGCTGCACTGGGCGCCCCTCAACAACTGCGCTGACCCATGGCCACGCCCGCTGCCGAACTCCACCACAGCCCGAACACCCAGCGTCGCGCGCTCGATCTGCAGGGCAGCCTGCTCATGCTGGTGTTCTGTCTGGCCCTGGGCTTGCAGCAGGTCGCGATCAAGTGGGTGGCCGCGGACATCGCGCCATTGGCCCAGATCGCCATTCGTTCGGCGATCGCCGCGATCCTGGTGATCGCGGTCGCGCGTGTACGCGGGGTGCGGCTGGCCGATGCACGCGCGGTGTTCTGGCCGGGCGTCGCAGTGGGCGTCGGGTTTCTCGCCGAATTCTCTTTCGTGGCGATCGGCCTGGGCTATACCACCGCTTCGCATATGTCGGTGTTTCTCTATACCGCGCCGATATTCGCCGCGCTGGGCCTGCACTGGCTGGTGCCCGGCGAGCAGCTGGGCCTGCGCCACTGGATCGGCATCGCCATCGCTTTTGCCGGCATCGTCTGTGCGATGGCGCCCGGCGCCAGCCCGGCGGACGGGCCGGCGATGAGTTCGCTGATCGTGGGCGATCTGCTGGGCACGCTGGCCGGGCTCGGCTGGGCCGCCACCACGGTCGTGATTCGTACCACGCGCCTGTCCGAAGAACGCCCGGTACTGACCCTGTCCTACCAGCTGACCATTGCCGGGATCTGCATGCTGATCGCCGCCGCGTTTACCGGCGACCTGTCTGCGATCACGCTCACGCCGGCCGTCGCGCTGAGCATGAGCTTTCAGACGCTGGGAATCGCCTTTGCCGTGCTGCTGCTCTGGTTCGCGCTGCTGCGGCGCTATCTGGCCTCGCGGCTGGGCGTGTTCTCGTTCCTGTCGCCGGTGTTCGGCGTGGTCTTCGGCGCCCTGCTGCTCGGCGATCCGCTGACCTGGAACTTCCTGGCCGGCGGGGCCGCGATCGTGGCCGGCGTGGTGCTGGTCAGCGCCCCGGGCCGCCGGTCGAATGCTTGACGCATAGTCGGCTTGCATAACCGACCGGGTCGCGCGGCCGGACGTACGCGCCCGCGAACTGCATGCCGATGCGCTGAGAGATTCGGGGGCGCATGACCATGGCCGCCGAGCGCCAGGGCCCGCACCGCGGGGCCCGCCTATTGTTCGCGACAGACATATCGCCCGCGGCGCGTCGACCGACCGCCGACCCGCGACCCGATCCAGACCTGGCGTTGAATCCGAACGCAACCAAGCAAGGGGCGTCGATCCGACCCCTCCAATTGACCGATGTAAAACGATCGTTTTACACTTCGGCCATGGATATAGATAAGCAACTACTCAGCGCGGCCGAGCGCCTGTTCGATCGCGACGGCTTCAACGCCACCGGCATGGGGCGGCTGGTTCGCGAAAGCAAGCTGTCGAGCCGCACCGTCTACAAGCACATCGGCAACAAGAACGCGCTCATGGCCCGTGTGCTGGCTGCGCGTCAGCAGCGCTTTTTCGAACAGACCGATTTCACCAGCACGACCACGCTGTTCGCATCGCTCAGGAACTGGTCGGCCACCGAGGGCGCACGCGGTTGCCTGTTCTTCCGCGCACTGGCCGAAACCGGCGGCGATATTCGGGACATCGCTGACGAAGTCACGGCTTACCACCGCATGCTGCGAGCCCGTATCGCCGACCTGGTCGCACGCGAGACCGGTACCGTCGACGATGATCTCACCGACCAGATACTCGCCTTGTTCGAAGGCGCGACCGCAGCGGCCACCTACCGCGGCACGGCCGTCATCGATGCGGCTAGCGCCTGCGCGCAACAGCTGATCGCCGCCGGGGCCCCCCAATGAGTGCAGCGTTGCGGATCGGCGCGGTCGGTTTCGGCCTGATCGCCGTGTGCTACGGGTTTGCCCGGTTCGCCTTTGGCCTGTTCCTGCCGCAGATCCGCGAAGATCTCGCGTTGTCGTCGTCGCTGGCGGGCGTGATATCGGGCGGCGCGTTCGCCGCCTATTGCGTGGCGATCATCGGCTCGGCGCGTCTGTCGGAGCGTCTGGGTGCGCGCACGGTCGCGGTCATGGCCGCGGCTGTCGCCGCACTCGGCATGCTGGGCATCGCCCTGTGCGCCTCGCCCGCCTGGCTGGCCGTCTTCGTGATCCTGGCCGGCACCAGCACCGGGCTGGCCTCGCCGCCGATGGCCGATGCGGTGGCCCACGCGGTCGCACCCGCTCGACGGGATCTGACCAACACCGTCATCAACGCCGGCACGAGCGCCGGCGTGTGCCTATCCGGGCCGTTCGCGCTGGCGCTCGGCGACGACTGGCGTCTGGTGTTCACGCTCTTCGCGGGCGTGGCGATGGGCCTGGGCGTTGCGGCATTCGTGTGCCTGCCGGCCGGTCGAACCCGCGAGCGGCGCGGCCATCGCGTGCAACGACCGGCGCTGGGCGCCAATCTCATCCGTCTGATCGGCGCCTCGTTTCTGATGGGCGCGTCGAGCACCGCGCTGTGGTCGTTCGGCGGCGAGATCGCCCATATCCGGCTGGGCTGGTCGACCGGGCAGATCGGCCTGCTGTGGATCGCGATCGGCTCGGCCGGCGTGCTGGGCGCGGCCGCCGGCTGGCTGACCGCCCGTTTCGGGATCAACACCGTCCACCGTGTGTTTCTTGCGGCACTCGCGCTCGGCATCGCCCTCGCCGGGCTGGGCTTCACCACACCGCGCCTCACGCTGGTCGGCGGCGCGCTGTTTGGCGCAGCCTATGTGATGCTGACCGGCGTCTATCTGGTATGGGGGACGACGGCGCTGCCCGAGCGGCCGGGCACGGGCCTGATGATCGGGTTTCTCACCGTTGCCGTCGGCCAGACCGCCGGCGCGCCGGTATTCGGTTTGTTGCTGAGCCACAGCTCGCTGGCGACCGCCGTACTGGTGTTTGCCACGCTCGGCCCGGCCGCCGGACTGTTCTGGTTTAAAGCCGATGACGGCACGGGCACGGTCGATCGACCAGACACCGGCCGCCGGCCCGTCGGGCCCTCCACATACCGGCAGACCGCGACCCTGTCACACGAGCGGGCCTGATATCCGCCGCAGACGGCGACACGCGCTGCGGCCGGCACGGCCGGCGCTTAAGACGCCGGCTCGGCGGCCGATTGCGCCGCCGGCACGAACGCCTTGATTACCGCTTCCGCGGCGTCGGCGACGTGCTGTGCCGGGCCGCGCTGCGCGTGGAAGGTCAGCGGGGATAGATAGGCCCCTTCCCAGAGCAGCATCAGGGTATCGCCCAGGGCATCCGGGGTGGGCGTGCCCATCTCGCCGGCGAGCTTGCGAAAGCGGTGGCGCATCTCGCTCTTGTACTCCTCGATGATCGCCCTGGCCGGGTGCTGTGTCTCGGACAACTCGACCGCCACGTTGGACAGCGGGCACCCACGCGAGGCCTCGGCACAGGTCTCGGTCAGGTGGGCCTTGAAGAAGGCTCTGGCCTGGGCCAGCGCATCCCCGGCATGCGCATCGAGTATCGCCTGCCAGTGGGCCAGGCTGTCTTCGACTTCCTGACGCACGTAGGCGGCGACCAGATCGTCCTTCGAGGCGAACGCACGATAGAAACTCATCTTGTTGGTCCCCGCCGCCGAGACGATCGCATCGACACCGACGGCACGCACCCCCTGCCAGTAAAACAGCTCGCACGCGGCAGCGAAGATCCGATCGCGTACGCGCGGCTTTTTCTTTCGGGTAATAACTTCTTCGGTCACAGCGGCTTATCACTCTCCGTGCAGATCGGCACGATATATCTCTTGAAATGTTACTGACCGGTAACTAACATCCATCCCAGGACGTTACCGGCCGGTAACAATTTTTCAAAGAATCGGCTTGTTACCGAACGATGTCAAGCCGCCGACTCCCTGCGATACGCATGAAGCCGGCGCAATCGGCGGCGACCAGGCTCGCAGTCGTTCAAGGGAGTTCTCATGCGTAGATCAAGATTCCGGGCCCGCGGTGTGTTGGGGCTTGTCGGACTGGCGGTCGTGGTGATCGTCGCCTGCCTTGCCTATGGCGCGTATCAGCCCACCGCGGCACAGCCACAGGCCGCCGCCCCGCCGCCGACGGTGACCGTGGCGCCGGTCGTCGTGAAGTCGCTGCATCAGTGGCAGGAATTCACCGGACGCCTGGAAGCCGTGGATACGGTGGATATCCACCCGCGGGTCAACGGCTATATCGATCGCGTCGCGTTTGCCGACGGCGCGATCGTCCACAAGGGCGATCTGCTTTTCCAGATCGACCCGCGCCCCTATCAGGCAGACGTCGACCGGCTGACCGCCGAAAAGCAACGCGCCACGTCGTCGCTGGTGCTCGCCCGTGCCGATTTCCAGCGGGCCCGCGAGTTGCAGCGCGCCAATGCGATCTCGACCCAGGAATACGATTAGTTCGCGGCAGCCGCCGCCGCCGCCCGAGGCGATCTGGGATCGGTGGCAGCGGCCCTGGAGGCGGCCCGGCTGAACCTGGAATTCACCCGTGTGCGCTCGCCGATCGACGGGCGCGTCTCACGCGCGGTCATCACCGCCGGCAACCTGGTCGACAGCCGCGATCTGCTGACCACCGTGGTCTCCCAGGATCCGATCTATGCGTATTTCGATGTCGATGAGCAGGCTTATCTCGGCTACCGTCGGCTGATCCGGCAGGACACGGACGCAGATGCCACCGGCGTGTTCATGGGGCTGGTCGGCGAAACGGCTTATCCGCACGCGGGCACGCTGGACTTCGTCGACAACCGCATGAATCCCGATACCGGCACCATCCGTGCGCGCGCCGAGTTCGACAATGCGGAGGGGCGATACACGCCGGGGCTGTTCGCGCGTATGCGCCTGGTCGGCGGGGCTGCGACCGAGACCGTGCTGATCGACGACCGGGCCATCGGAACCGATCTGGACAAGCGCTTCGTGCTCCGGCTCACGCCCGACGATACGGTCGAATATCAACGGGTGGAGATGGGCCCGTCGATTGGCGGTCTGCGCGTGGTGCGATCGGGCCTGAAGGCGGGCGACGTGATCGTGGTCGACGGTTTGCAGCATGTCATGCCTGGTCAGACCGTCTCGCCCGAGCGGGTATCGATGCGCAATGACGACGACGCACTCGGCCAGCTCGCACAAGTGGAGGCCGCAACCGCGCCTGGATCGCCGGCCGTCGCGCGACTGCCTGGCCTGTCTATCGACCAGGCGCACGGCCTGGTTGCGCAGGCGGAATACGCCCGATGAAACTCTCGCAATTCTTTATCAGCCGCCCGATCTTCGCGGGCGTGCTGTCGACGCTCATCCTGCTGGTGGGTCTTCTGGCCCTGCCCTTGCTGCCGATCAGCGAGTACCCCGAAGTCGTGCCGCCGACCGTGGTGGTCAAGGCCAGCTACCCAGGCGCCAACCCGAAGGTGATCGGCGATACCGTGGCCGGCCCGCTGGAACAGGCCATCAACGGCGTCGAGGGCATGCTTTATCAGTCCTCGCAGTCGACCGCCGACGGCGTGATGACGCTGACCATCACCTTCGCGCTGGGCACCGATCCGGACACCGCCCAGGTGCTGGTACAGAACCGGGTCTCGCAGGCGCTGCCGGAACTGCCCGAAGAGGTTCAGCGCCTGGGTGTGACCACCAACAAGGCATCGCCGGATCTGACCATGGTGGTGCATCTGGTCTCGCCGAGCGAACGCTACGACCGGCTCTATCTGGCCAACTATGCGCTGGTGCGGGTCAAGGACGAACTGGCGCGCCTGGACGGTGTGGGCGATGTCCAGGTCTTCGGCGCCGGCGAGTATTCCATGCGCATCTGGCTCGACCCGGAGAAGCTGGCGAGCCGCAACATGACCGCAGGCGACGTGGTAGCTGCGATTCGCGACCAGAACATTCAGGTCGCCGCCGGTCAGCTGGGCGCACCGCCGACCCGCAGCAGCGCGGATTTCCAGCTGCTGATCAACACCAAAGGCCGGCTGACGACGGCCGACGAGTTCGAGAACATCGTCGTCAAGACCGGGGGCCTCGGCCAAATCACCTACCTGAAGGATGTCGCGCGCGTACAGATCGGCGCCGATACCTATGCGCTGCGGGCGCTGCTGGACAACGCGCCGGCCGCCGCGATTCCGGTATTCCAGCGGCCGGGCAGCAACGCACTGGATATATCCGAGCGGGTGCGGGCGAAAATGGCCGAGCTCAAGAAGAGCTTCCCGCAGGGCGTGGACTACCAGATCGTCTACGACCCGACCGTGTTCGTACGCGAGTCGATCCGCGATGTCGTGCATACGCTGATCGAGGCGATCGTGCTCGTCGTGCTCGTCGTGATCCTGTTCCTCCAGACCTGGCGGGCGTCGGTGATCCCGTTGGTCGCGGTCCCCGTATCGCTGGTGGGCACCTTCGCGGTCATGTACCTGTTCGGGTTCTCGTTGAACGCGCTGTCGCTGTTCGGCCTGGTGCTGGCCATCGGCATCGTGGTGGACGACGCGATCGTGGTGGTCGAAAACGTACAGCGCAATATCGAGAACGGGCTCACGCCGGTGGCCGCGACCCACCAGGCGATGCGCGAGGTGACCGGGCCGATCATCGCCACTGCGCTTGTGCTGTGCGCGGTGTTCGTGCCGACCGCGTTCATCAGTGGCCTGTCAGGCCAGTTCTACAAGCAGTTCGCGCTCACGATCGCGATCAGCACGGTGATTTCGGCGTTCAACTCGCTCACCCTGAGCCCCGCGCTGTCGGCGCTTCTACTCAAGGAGAAAGGCGCCGCACCCGATAGGCCCACCCGCCTGATCAACACACTGTTCGGCTGGCTGTTCCGGCCGTTCAACCGTTTCTTCGCGGCGTTGTCCAACGGCTACGTGCACGGCATTGGCCGCATATTTCGTATCGGCGGCATCACCCTACTGGTCTATGGCGGACTGATCGGTCTGACCTGGCTGGGGTTCGCCCAGACGCCGACCGGCTTTGTGCCCCAGCAGGACAAGCAGTATCTGGTGGCCTTCGCGCAGCTGCCGGACGCGGCCACCCTGGACCGGACCGAGGCGGTGATCCGCCGTATGGGCGAACTCGTCGCCGACCAGCCGGGCGCCGAGAGCGCCGTCCAGTTTCCGGGACTGAATATCAACGGGTTCACCAACAGCCCCAATACCGGCATCGTGTTCGTCACCCTCGACCCGTTCGAGCAGCGGTCCACGGCGGATCTGTCGGCCGGCGCGATCGCCGCTGCGCTCAACCAGAAGTTCGCGGGCATACAGGAGGCGTTCGTGGCGGTGTTTCCGCCGCCGCCAGTGAACGGGCTCGGCACGATCGGCGGTTTTCGCATGCAGATCCAGGATCGCGCCGATCTGGGTTCCGAGGCCCTGTACGCAGAAACCCAGAAACTGATCGCGGCCGGCAATGCCGAGCCGGCACTGCAAGGACTGTTCACCGGCTTCCAGCAGAATGTGCCCCAGATCGATGCCGAGGTGAATCGCGACAAGGCGATCGCCCAGGGCGTGAACCTGCAGCAGCTGTTCGACACCATGCAGGTTTATCTCGGCTCGCTGTATGTCAATCAGTTCAATCGCTTCGGGCGCACCTATCAGGTCAATGTCCAGGCCGAACCGGAATTCCGTCTGGAGCCCGACGATATCCTGCATCTGAAGACCCGCAACGCCGACGGCGCGATGATTCCGCTGGGCGCGTTCGTCACCCTCAACGCCTCCTCCGGGCCGGACCGGGTCATGCATTACAACGGCTATGCCACCGCCGAAATCAACGGCGGGCCAGCGCCGGGCTTTAGTACCGGCCAGGCCCAGGCGGCCATGGAGCGTGTAGCCCAACAGAGCCTGCCCAACGGCATGAGCTTCGAGTGGACCGACCTGACCTATCAGCAGATCCTCGCCGGGAACACCGGCCTGCTCATCTTCCCCCTGGTGGTGGTGCTGGTCTTTCTGGTGCTCGCGGCCCAGTACGAGAGTCTCGGCCTGCCGTTGGCGGTGATCCTGATCATGCCGATGGTGCTGTTCTCGGCCCTGGTCGGCGTACGTATCTCCGGCGGCGACAACAACATATTCACCCAGATCGGGCTGATCGTACTGGTGGCGCTGGCCAGCAAGAATGCGATCCTCATCGTGGAGTTCGCCCGCGATCGCGAAGCAGAAGGTGCCAGCTCCCTCCGAGCGGTGCTCGATGCCGCTCGACTGCGCCTGCGGCCGATCCTGATGACCTCGATGGCGTTCATCATGGGCGTGGTGCCGCTGGTGATCTCGACCGGCGCCGGTGCGGAGATGCGCCGAGCCATGGGCGTGGCCGTGTTCTCCGGCATGATCGGCGTGACCTTCTTCGGGCTCATGCTCACGCCGCTGTTCTATCTGCTGGTGCGCAAGGCCGCGCGATCGATCGCCCATCGCCGCGCCGTGCGTGCCCGCGCTACGCGCATGCACACCGATCGACTGGCGCCGCCCGCGGGAGACCGTCGATGACAGTACGCTATTGGCTCGTCGCGCTGACGCTGGGGCTCGGCGCCTGCGCGGTCGGTCCGGACTACACCCCGCCGGTCACGCCCGGCGCCGAGCTGCAGACAGACGATCAGAGCGCCTTCGTCACGCAGAGCCCGGAGGCGGCGTGGTGGGCCCAGTTCGATGACCCCGAACTCGACTCGCTGGTCACACGCGCGCTCGGCTCGAACCTGGATCTGCAGATTGCGCTGGATCGGGTGCGCGCGGCGCGTGCGATCTTTAACGACCGGCAATACGACTACGCCCCGCATGTGCCGGTTGCGGCGAGCTATACGCGCCGAGACCAGCAGGAGCCCGGCTTGACCGACACGCCGATCGAAACCGAACAGTACCGGCTCGGTTTCGATGCCCGATGGGAGATCGACCTGTTCGGCCGCGTACGGCGTTCGGTGGAAGCCGCGCGCGCAGATCTGGGCGCCGAGCAGGCAGCGCTGCGATCGGCCGAGGTCATGGTGGCCGCCGAGGTCGCACGCAACTATTTCGAGTTGCGCGGCGCGCAGAGTCGTATCCGCGTTGCCAACCGCAATCTGGACAATGCACGGCAGACGCTCGACCAGACCCGCATACGCTACGAGATCGGCCGTATCTCGCAGCGCGATGTGTTCAGCAGCCGTTCGCAGTTCAAGGCCATCGAGGCCCGTATCCCACCGCTGCAGGCGGCCGAACGCCGTGCGGCCTTCCGTCTTGCCGTGCTGCTAGGCCAGCGCCCCGGCACGCTGGACAACGAACTGGCGCCCGCGCCGATCGTGCCCTATGCCAAGGCGCTGCCGATCGGCGACCCGGCCGCTCTGTTGCGCCGACGGCCCGACGTGCAAATCGCCGAAAGACGGCTCGCCGCGGCAACCGCGCGCGTGGGTGTGGCCACCGCCGATCTGTTCCCGCGTGTGAACGTGACCGGTTTTGTCGGGTTTCTGTCCGGCAACGCCTCGGATCTGTTCGACTTCAGCGCCGAGGCCGCACGCGCCTGGTCGGTTACACCGACCGTGAGCTGGGCCGCCTTCGACTTCGGCTCGCTGCGCGCACGGCTCAAGGCCACCGAGGCCCAGGCGGATGCCGCGCTGGCCGGTTATCACAAGGCCGTGCTGATCGCCCTGGAGGATACCCGCAACAGCCTGACCGCCTACGCAAACGAGCAGCGTCGGCTGGCCAGCCTCGTGGAGCAGGCCGACGCGGCCGCGCGCGCCGCCGATATGGCCGCCGTGCAGTACCGCGTCGGCGCGCTCGACTTCCTCGATCTGCTCGACGCACAGCGTATCCAGCTGGACGCCGAGGACGCAGTGGCCGTGTCGGAGCTGGCGGTCAATGTGGGCGTCGCCGGTATCTACAAGGCGCTAGGCGGCGTCGGCCAGCCCGAGACGGACTATCTCTCCGGCCGGTGACGACCCACCCCAGGCAGGCCAGCCCGCGCCCGGCCATGCATAAGGTCGAGGTTTACCACCGCATGGCCGGCGTCGGTGGGCACGGGCGACGGTCCACGCGTCACGCTATGCGCCCGCGCCTGCCGCCGTTTTCGTCGCGCCGCCGGCGCTCGTGTCGCTGTCGCCACGCCCAACAAAAAACAGCAGCACGGCGATGACCGCGCCGATCGCGTCGCTGATCAAACCAGGATAGATCAGCGCCAGTGCGCCGATCAGCGCCAGCACACGCCACAGCGCGCCGAGCGGACCACGCAGATAACCTTCCACGGCCACCGCCAGCAACAGCACACCGACCACGCCGGTGGCCGCCACCGCGGCGACGTTGGCCCAGGTGGCATCGATCATGAGCATGCTGTGCGCGAACACGAACATATAGGGCACCACGAAGCCGGCAATCGCGAGCTTCATCGCCTGCACGCCGGTCGCGTTGGGCGAGCCGCCGGAAATGCCGGCGCCGGCATAGGCCGCCAGGGCCACCGGCGGCGTCAGGTTCGCGAAGATGCCGAAATAGAACACGAACATGTGGGCCACGAAGATGGCCGTGTCGTTGGAGCCGGCCAGTTCACGGAACAACGGCAGATTCAGCAGGATCGGCGCCGCCATGGTCGAGGTGATGATATAGCAGGGAATACTCGGCAGGCCCATGCCGAGCACGATCGACGCCATCATGGTCAGCGCCAGGGTCACGAGCAGGCGCAGCATGTCGTAGGGAATGGCCTGGCCCATGTTGACCACCGCATCGGCGGCATCGAGCGCAATGCCGGTGAGGGTGGCGATACCGACGATGATGCCCACGGCCGCACAGGCGATCGCCACCGGAATGGCGTTGCGTACGCCCTCGACCATGGCGTCGCGACAGTCGCCGAAATCCATGACCTCGGATTCGACCGGCAACCGCGAGCGTATGGCGTTGATGGCCAGCGGCAGCGCAATGATCGCGAACAGCCACAGCCGGGAGGCCGGCAGCCCCGGCATCGTGCGGCCATCGAGCAAGGCAAAGATCTGCGGCTCGAAGACCAGCGCGACCAGCACCGCGGACAGCGGTATCACCAGGCGTGCGGTACCGCAGATGAGCACGGTCGCCGCGATCGACCAGAAGGCCGCGAAGAACGGCGCCCGGCCTTCGAAGATCAGCCACAGCAGAATGACCATCGGCAACAGCAGATGGCCGCGCTTGAGCATGACGTCCTTGAGCGGGGTCAGCTCGGAGCGCGGAATGCCCGACAGTCCGTTGCGCAGGGCCCGCAGATGCACCTGGAACAGAATGCCCAGATAGAACAGCAGCGCCGGGATGATGCCGGCGAGCATGACCTGGGTATAGGCCACGCCCAGCACCTCGGCCATGATGAACGCCGCCGCGCCCATGATCGGCGGCAGAATCTGGCCGCCGACGCTGGCTGCCGCCTCGACTGCCCCGGCGAAGTTGGCTTTGTAGCCGGTGCGTTTCATCAACGGGATCGTGAACGCGCCGGTGGTCACCACGTTGGCGATCGCCGAGCCGTTGATCGAACCAAGGAATCCGCTGGCGATCACCGCGACCTTGGCCGGCCCGCCGCGGGTCGGCCCGGCGATGGTCAGCGCCAGGTCATTGAACAGTTGGCCGAGCCCGGATTTGACCAGGAACGCCCCGAACAGGATGAACAGGATGATATAGCTGGCCGAGACCGCGATCGCGGTACCCAGCAGGCCCTCGGTGATATAGACCAGATGCGACACGATCTGGCGCGTGGTCGCCAGCACGATCGCCTCGCTCAGCTGCGGGTAGAGCGACAGCTTGGCGTAGAAGCCGTAGGCCAGAAAGATCGCCGCCAGGCCGGGCAAACCCCAGCCGGTGACCCTTCGCGCAGCATCGATGACCAGCAGCAGAGCGGCCAGGCCGACCCACATGTCCACACTGTTGATCCGTCCAGCCGATGCGATCACGCGGTCGGCGGCGATCATCATGTAGCAGCCGATGGCGAACGAGACGAGCGCAAAGAGCACGTCCGGCCACGGCACCCGGTCACGCGCGCCGGACTTGAGCATCGGGTAGATGATGAACGTCAGCCCGAGCAACGTGTATAGATGAATACTGCGCTGGACCACATCGACGAGCGGCCCCGAGAACGACGTATACAGGTGGAACAGCGCGAGCAGCACGCACAGTGCGCTCACGAACGTCATCACCGGGCGCGGCAGGCCGTCGCGCACGGCACTTTCGCGATCGTATTTCTCCAGCGTCTCGCGCGAGGCGATCTCCGGTGCCACCGATATCGAGGATGAAGACTTCGGGCTTTGGCTCATGGCGGTTGTCAGCGTGTGGCCAGCCAGCCGCGCACCGCTGGCGCCAGCATGGGCAGCCACGGCGCACGAACGGCGGCGAAGGTCAGTATGGGTTGTCGGTGGCCTGCACTGAGTTCGAACCAGTGCGAACCATAGCGCATGCGATAGTCCTCGGCGGACGCGGCTTGGACCGACAGCGGGTCCACCACGCGGTCGATGCCGCGCATGACCACCCAGCCATGCTCGAGCGTGGTCGAACGCCCGGCATGAGACGGAACGCCGGCACCGAAGGTCTTGAAGCGTGTGGCCACCACTTCGATATGGCCATCACGCATGGCGAACTCTTCGATCCAGTCCTCTTCCTCGACCGAATGGGTCCACCGGAGGGCGAATTCGGTGCCCTCGCCGCCGGCAAACGCATAGCGAACGGTATCGGCCTGGCGTACGACCAGCCACGACCGCGGCCAGAAACAGGCCGCGGCCGTGAGACACAGCACCACCACGAGCGCGAACGCAGCGAACCACCGCGCTGTGATCGGCGTTCGGTTCATCCGCGTCCGCCGCGTGTCGGCGATGCTCAGCCGTTGTTATCGCCTGCCGGCGCGCTTTGCCCACCGTCGCTCTGGCCGTCGCTCTGACCGGCGTTACTGCCCTGGCCCGCATTCGTCTCGCCGCTACCGATGCTGTCATAGAAAGCCTTGGCGCCCGGAGCCAGCGGCACCACGAGGTTGTCCGCCATGGTGGACCGGTCGAAGCTCTTGAGTGCACCCACCGAGACCTTGTCGGTGCCCAGATAGTCGTAGAAGCGCTTGGCCAGATCCTCGGCGACGGCCTTGTCCATCGATGCCGGCACGATCAGGATGTTGCGGATGGCCACGGTATTGACGGCCTGATCCAGCCCGTAGCGCTCGGGCGCATTCGCCGGAATCTCGATTTTCTCGTAGTACGGATATTTCTCGAGCAGCTTGCTGGCCGTGTCGCCATCGACGTTGACGAAGGTCACGTCGGTGTTCTGCATAAGCCCGGTGATGCTCGAATTGGGTACGCCCGAGGTGAAGAACGCAGCATCGAGGTTGCCGTTGCTCATTTCCGTGACGCTGTCGGCATAGCCGGTATGGCTGACCTGGCCGAGATCGTCGTAGGTCATGCCGGCGGCCTCTAGGACCTTCTTCGCACTCTGCTCCACGCCGGAGCCGACCTTGCCGACGCCGATGCGCTTGCCTTTCATGTCGGCCACGGACTTGATGCCGCTGTTGGCGGTGGCGACGATCTGGACCACGTTGGGGTAGAGCCCGGCGATGGTCTTGATATCGGCCTTGCGGCCCTCGAACTGGTTCTGGCCGTTGATGGCATCGAAGGCGACATCGCTCATTACGATCGCCATCTGGTTGGTGCCGTCCTCGATATTGTTGATGTTCTGCACCGATGCACCGGTCGAGACGACCTGGACGTTGTCGACCTGATCGCTGGCTTCGAACACGCCCTTGAGCGCACCGCCGATCGGGTAGTAGCTGCCCGAGGTGCCGCCTGTACCGAAGATGATGTTGACCGGCTGATTCGAGGCCTGATCCGACGACTGTTCGCCGGCGGCCTGACCGTTGTCGGCCGCCGTATCGTTCTGCGCGTCGTCGCCGCTACCGCAGCCGACGAGCACCACGCTGGACAGCGCGAGCGCGGCGGCGCCGAAAAAGGCTCGTTTGATCATATTCAACCTCGTTATCGATAGGAGAGTAAGGGGCGCCGTCGACGCACACCGTTCCACAGGATGGCATGAATAGCAGAGCACAACGGCCGCGATCAATTGGCCGATGGTGTCATGCCGTCGCGGTCGCGTCGCTGGCTAGCCGGCTATGGTCGGTTCGTCCGGCTCGAATCGCCATCCACCGGCATAGACATTGAACCGATGCTCGCGCAGGAAACCCACCAGGGTGATATCGAATTCCTCGGCCAGCGCAACCGCGTAGCTGCTCGGCGCGGAGATCGCACACACGACCGGCAGACCGGCCATGACGCTTTTCTGCAGCAGCTCGTAGCTCGCCCGGCCCGACAGCATCAGGATGTGATCCGACAGCGGTAGGCCGCCAGCCAGCAGTGCCGAGCCGATCAGCTTGTCGAGCGCGTTGTGGCGGCCCACGTCCTCACGCAGACCGACGAGCGTACCGCTGGCATCGAACAGGCCGGCGGCATGCAGCCCGCCGGTGGATTCGAACACGCCCTGATCCGCCCGCAGCCTATGCGGCAACGACAGCAGCAGCTCTGGCGTCAGCGCCGCGCCGGTCTGCGCCGCAGCACTCGACGGTGGGACGGGCGGCGAGAAGCTCGGCTTGCCGCAGACCCCGCAGGCACTGGTGGCCAGGGTGTTGCGCTCGACGCGATCGAGACGGGCGCGGGCTTCGGGGCGAAGCATGAGCCGCATCACATCGGCTTCGCCCGGGGCCGGCTTGAGATAGACGATGTCCTCGCGCGAGCGGATCACGCCTTCACCGTGCATCAGCCCGGCCACCAGCTCACGATCCGCGCCCGGCGTACGCATGGTGATCAGCGGCTCGGCGCCGGCGACGTGGATCTCCAGTGCGCGTTCGACGGCCAGCGCATCGTCGCGCTCGATAAAGTGACCCTGTTCATAGGCACACAGGCGAATCCGCCGGCGCGCGGCATCGACCGCCGGCGTTTGGCTTGGCGCAGGGGTTGGCGTGTCGACAGGGCGTTCCATGGCCCCACGGTAACCGATCTGCCGGCCGAAGCTCATCTGGCGGGCGTGTTCATGGTGCAACGAATCGTTACAATTATGCGCGTCGCCGCCCCCGCTCGCCTGACCTCATGAGCCTGTCCCAGATATTCATCCAGACGCTCAACGTCACGCTGCCCGTGTTCGCCATGGTGTTCCTGGGCATTGCCATGCGTCGAGGCGGCTGGGTCGATGATCACTTCATTCGCTCGGCCTCGACCATCGTCTTCAAGGGCTGCATGCCGGCGCTGATCTTTGTGAGCATCGTCCGCGCCGACCTGTCGCAGGCACTGCGACCGGGGATGATCACGTACTTCGGCGTCGCCACCGTACTGAGCTTCGTGTTGTGCTGGCTGTGGGCCATCTGGCGCGTGCCCGAGGCCGACCGCGGGGTCTATGTCCAGGGCGCGTTTCGCGGCAATTGCGGGATCATGGGCCTGGCCCTGGCGTCGTCGATGTACGGCGATTTCGGGCTGTCGGCGGGCAGCATCCTGGTCGGTGAGGTCATTCTGCTCTACAACGGGCTGTCCGTGATCGTGCTGACCTGGTACCAGCCCGGCCAGCGCGCGAGCTGGGCGCGGATGACGCGCGGCGTGCTGGGCAACCCGCTGATCCTGGCCACCCTCGTGGCGATCGTATGGGCCGTGCTGGCGCTGCCGGTTCCCGTGTGGATCATGACGTCGGCCGATTATTTCGCCGACATGACCCTGCCGCTGGCGTTGATCTGTATCGGCGGATCGCTGTCGGTCGCTGCGCTCTATGAGGCCCGCTCCATCGCGTTGTCGGCCGGTACGATCAAGATGACCATTCTGCCGGGTCTGGCCACGCTGGGCGCTCTGCCGTTCGGCTTCTCGGACGCCGAACTGGGATTAATGTTCCTGTACTTCGCCTGCCCGACGGCCTCGGCCAGTTTCATCATGGTGCAGGCCATGGGCGGCAACGTGAAGCTGGCCGCGAACATGGTCGCCGTGACCACGCTCGCCGCCAGCGTGACGATGACGCTCGGCGTGTTCGTACTACGCGCCGGCGGCGTAATCTGAGCGGCATCCACCCGGCCACTGCCAGCCTGAGACCCGACGGCGGACCGGCCGTACGCTCATGTCGGTACGGCGGCACTGTCTAACCGGATTGCTTGGTATCGTCAGCCGGCGTGTCGTCCCTTTCCGCGGCGGCCTTCTGATCAGCGGAATAGGCCTTGACCCCCTCGATGACCGGGGCCAGCGCGCTCCACAGCTCCTTGTCGTGGAGGAGCTTGAACACGCCGGTCACACCCGGCGGGTTGTAGGCGCTGTCGTGACGCCCCTCGGCGGTTTCACGCGCCTTGTCCAGCCCGGCGTTGGCCGAATCGAAGGCCCGTTCCAGACGGTCGGGATCGATCCGGCCGAGCTGCTGGCCGACGACCAGCAGATTGCGAAGCCCGGCTTTGCCCTGCGGCGTATTCATACCCTCGACCGCGATCGACGATATCTGCGGAAAGGCGCCGGCAAAGTCCTTGAGCCAGCGGATGATGCCCGAGGCGTATAGCTCATCCAGCAGGCCGTTGATCTCGCCCAGCCGGCCTTCGAGACGTTCCAGTTCGTCCTGTGTCTCGCCGCGCAGGCCCTTGGCCTGCGGCGGGCGATAGTGGATCTGTTCTGCCATGGTCGATGCTTCCTGGTCACGTAATCGGGTCCAGCGGGCCGGCGCGCTGTGGCCGGCCCCGTCTTGCGCATGATATCGGCGCTTAAAGGCCGCTGCCGGTCGGCCGCAGCTTGGGCGGACGTTCGTAGTCGTTGCGCTGCCATTTCTCGCTGACCTGCACGCCGCTGGTCGGGTGGCGCGGCTGGTTGCGCTGATTGTTTTCCTTGACCGGCGGCGTGCCCTCATAGGACAGCAGCTCCATCTTGACAGCCAGCTCCTTGTAGGCCGGCGTATCGGTGTCCTTATCGGTCACCGAACTGGTCAGCACGTTGATGGCTTCGATGTTCTTCTTGCCGTGCATCGGCATGTAAAGCTGCTTGCCGACCACACGATCGGTGATCTCGACGCTGGCGCGAATCGCGCCGCGCCGCGAGATCAGCCGTACGACCGAACCGCGCTTGAGACCGCGTTCGGCGGCCAGATCGGCTCCGACCTCGACGAAATTACCGACCAGCTTGAACACGATGCCGGGCGTCTCGTCGGTAAGGTTTCCTTCGTGGAAATGCTCGAGGAGCCGGCCGTTGTTCAGATGCAGGTCGTACTCGGCATCGAGCTGGTCGGTCGGCTCGTTCCATTGCACCGGATGAAAACGCGCGTTGCCGTCCTTGAAGTGGAAGGTGCCGTCGTTATAGAGCCGCTCGTGGCCGGTACCGTCTTCGCGAACCGGCCATTGCTGGGACTTGAAGCCTTCCAGGCGGCTGTAGGTCACCCCGGCCATCAGATCACAGACCTTTGTCACCTCGGCCATGATCTGCGACGGATGCTCGTAGTGCCAGTCGGCGCCCATCGCCTGCGCCAGTTCGGTATGGATGAGCCAGTCCGGCTTGGAGTCGCCCAGCGGCGGAAACACTTCGTAGATACGCTGGATACGGCGTTCGGTATTGGTGAAGGTGCCATCCTTCTCCAGCGACGGGCTGGCCGGCAGGACCACATCGGCATATTCGCAGGTTCGCGAGAAGAACATGTCCTGTACTACGAAGAAGTCGAGCTTCTCGAAGGCCGCCTGTACGTGCTTGGCATTGGCGTCCACGATGGCCATGTCCTCACCGGCGACGTACAGGGATTTCAGCCCGCCCTCGTGGATGACGTCGACCATTTCGTGGTTGTCCAGGCCCTTGTTGGTGGACAGCGTCACGCCCCAGAGCTTCTCGTACTCGGCGCGCGTATCGTCGTCGGAGACGAACTGATAGCCCGGGAAGCGATCCGGCATGCAGCCGAAGTCGCTCGCGCCCTGCACATTGTTGTGGCCCCGCATCGGGTAGCCGCCGGTGGCGAAGCGCTCGACGTTGCCGGTCAGCACCAGCAGGTTGCACAGGGCCGTGGCGGTATCCGCCCCCATGGAATGCTGGGTCACGCCCATGGCCCAGACACCGCACATCGTCTTGGCCTCGATGACCATGTCGGCGATCCGCTGGAGTTCGTCGTGGCTCAATCCGGTGTGCTGGACCGCGTAGTCGAACGTATAGCGTTCCAGCGACGTCTTGTACTCCTCGAAGTACTCGACGTGGTCGGTGATGAAGTCCATGTCGGCATGACCGTTGTCGACGATGTACTTGGCCACGGCGTTGAGCCAAACCAGATCGCTGCCTGGCGCTGGCTGGACGAACAGGTCCGCGCGCTCGGCCATCTCGTGGCGACGCAGATCGGCCACGATATGCTTCTGGCCGTGCAGCTTGGCCGCACGCTTCATACGGGTGGCGATCACCGGATGGCTCTCGGCGGTGTTCGAGCCCACGATGAGCAGCAGCTCGGAGGCCTCCAGATCGGCGATCGAGCCGGTATCCGCGCCAAAGCCGACCGTTCGCCAGAGGCTTTCTGTAGCCGGGGCCTGACAGTAGCGCGAGCAGTTGTCGATATTGTTCGTCCCGATCACGGCCCGGGCGAACTTCTGCATCAGATAGCCTTCTTCATTGGTGCACTTGCTGGATGCGATGAAGGCGAGCGAATCGGGGCCGTGCTCGGCCTTGATCTCGGAAAAACGCCGTGCGATCAGCGCATAGGCTTCGGCCCATTCGGCCTCGCGGAAGGCGCCGTTTTCGCGGATCAGCGGTTTGGTCAGGCGTTTTTCGCTGTTGATATGGCCCCAGCCGAACTTGCCCTTGATACAGGTCGAGATCCCGTTGGCCGGGCCTTCCGGCTGCGGCTGGACCTTGAGCAGTTCGCGCCCGCGGGTCCACATTTCGAACGAGCAGCCCACCCCGCAGTAGGTACAGACCGTCTTGGTGCGCTTGAGCTCGGTCTCGCGCATGGCGGCATCCACTTCCGAGACCGCGAAGATCGGGCCGAAGCCAGTAGTGTGCTCGGCGGCCTTGACCAGGTCGATTGCCGATCGGCCGAGCTGCTGATACTTGCCCTGGACCTGAGGCGACAACGCGGTCATCGGCCCGGCATGACCGAGCATGGTCTTTTCCATCAGCGCGTTGCACGGGCAGACAGTGACACAGTGGCCACAGGACACGCACGACGAGTCTTCAATGGCGACATCGTCGTCCCAGATCACCCGCGGCCGTTCGCGCGACCAGTCGATCGACAGCGTCTCGTTGACCTGCAGATTCTGGCAGGCCTCCACACAGCGCCCGCACAGAATGCACTGGTCCGGGTCGTAGATATAGAACGGGTTGGAATAGTCCTTCTCGTAAGGCTTGCCGCGATATTCGTAGACCTGGCCGGGCACGTGCATGTCGCGCACAGTGTTGTGCACCTCGCAGTTGCCGTTGTTGTTGTCACAGACCGAGCAGTACAGATCGTGATTGGAGGCGACACGGTTGATGCCCTCATGGCGGGCGTCGTGGGCTTTCCGGGTGTCGAGCCGTACATCCAGGCCGGGCTTGACCGCCACGCCGCAGCCGCGCACCAGATTGCCGTCGACCTCCACGAAACAGGTATCGCAGGTCTGGACCGGGCCAAGGCTCGGGTGGTAGCACAGGTGCGGCAGATAGATGCCGGCGGCCTCCAGGGCCTCGGGCAACGGCTGGCCGACGCGTGCCTGTATGGTACGCCCATCCACCTGGATCTCGATCGTCTCGGCTACGTCATCCATTCAAGCTCTCCCGGCATTCGATAGGCTGTTTACGCAACTATAGGGACAGCCGGTTGCAATCAGCAGCCGGCTGAAAATGGGGGCAAAAAAAAGGCCCCTCGTGCATGACACAACGGGCCCGGATCGGATGATCGCCGATCAGCCGGTAAACAGGCGCAGTGCCTTGACCAGCGTTTCGATGAATCCCCACAGCGCGGGGACGGTCACCATGATCCAGAGCGCGGCCACCTGCCAGGTGGGCGTCGTGCTGTGTTCGGCCGCAGCGGTCGAATCGGTATTCATCATTGTCTCCTGTCGCGTTCGGCGCAATCAATACGTAGAGTTCGGTAGCGCCCGGCCCGGGCCAGCGCCCGATCGGGCGGCTTGGCTCATTCGGGGTTGCTGACATCTCCCTGGTAATGGTGCTTTTCGGCCACCGGCCGGACCAGCAGATTGCACACCAGTCCAGCCCCCAGCAGGGCGACCATGATGTAGAGCGTCGTGGTGTAGGCATCGGCCGGCGCCACACCCGCCTCGATACGGCCTTCGCGCAGCTGGTTGAGCAACAGCGGGCCGACCACGCCGGCTGCCGACCAGGCGGTGAGCAGTCGCCCGTGGATGGCGCCGACATGCATGGTGCCGAAGATATCGCGCAGATAGGCGGGCACGGTGGCAAAGCCGCCGCCGTACATGCTCACGATGATGCAGCACGCCAGCACGAAGAACACGACGTTGCCGCCCGCGGCCACGTTGGGCACCAGCGCATAGAGCACCATGCCGATCACGAAGAAGCAGACATAGGTCAGCTTGCGGCCGATATAGTCGGACAGCGACGCCCAGAAGAAACGCCCGGCCATGTTGAAGATCGACAGCACACCCACGAAGCCGGCCGCTGCGGCCGCGCTCACGCCGACCATTTCCTGTGCCATCGGCGATGCCTGCTCGAGCAAGGCGATACCGGCGGTCACGTTGAGAAACAGCACCAGCCAGATGAAGTAGAACTGCGGCGTTTTCATCGATTCGTTCACGTGCACGTGATTGCGCGTGATCATCTTGTCCTGCTTGCCATCGCGCTCGGGGTCGAAACCCGCGGGCTTCCAGTCCTTGGCCGGGATACGCACGATCAGCGAACCCACCATCATGAATAAGAAATAAATCACGCCCATGGCCATGAACGCCGATCCGACGCCCACCGAATCCGGGCCCGAGAAGAACGCCATCAGCGCCGTCGACAGCGGCGAACCGATCATCGCCCCGCCGCCAAAGCCCATGATCGCCATGCCGGTAGCCAGCCCGGGCCGATCCGGAAACCACTTGATCAGCGTCGACACAGGCGAGATATAGCCGATGCCCAGGCCGATACCGCCGAGCACGCCGTAGCCGAGATAGATCAGCCAGATCTGGTGTGTCCACACGCCGAACGCGGAGACAATGAAACCGCCGCCGAAACAGGCTGCAGCCAGTGCCATCGCCTTGCGCGGGCCAACCCGCTCGAGCCACTGGCCGCCGAAGGCGGCGGACAGACCGAGCACGGCGATCGCGAGCGAAAATATCCAGGCCAGCGTCGGCTGGGACCAGTCGTCGGGTGCGGACTCGGTCACGCCCAGAATCCGTGTCAAGGGCAGCTTGAACACCGAAAAGGCATACACCTCGCCGATACACAGATGAATACACAGCGCCGCCGGCGGCACCATCCACCGGTTGAACCCGGGCTTGGCCACGGTATGGGACTTGTCGAAGAAACCCGCCATGTATCCCCCTTGGAAACGAGATCAGGCGCGCCAAGCGCCTGTTGTTGGATGCTACAGGCAGCCTAGCAGAGCCATGCCGGGGCGCGTGGCGGCTGCGACCAAAGTCTAGCGGCGCAATCAATTGCGCACGATCGATTGCCCGCTCGGTGCGCGGCCGACCGAGTCAACCCGCCGGCAAACCCCATACGGGCTGTGCGAACGGCTCGACCCATACCGGCGTACCGGCCGCGACCTTGCCCTGATCGGCAGGCAACACGATGAAGCAGTCCGCCGAACTCATCGAGCGCATCACCCCCGAGCCCTGATGATCGATCGCCTCGACCGAGGGCGTATCCGCGTCCATGCGCAGACGTGCCCGCAGGAAATTCTCCCGGCCCGGACGCTTGTCCAGGTCAGTCTGCGTGGGCAGCATGAAACGCGTGGGCACGGCCGGCACGCCGCCGGCCATACGCACCAAGGCCGGCCGGACCAGCTGGACGAACGTCACCGCGGTCGAGACGGGGTTACCGGGCAGGCCGAAAAACCGAGCGTTGCCAACGGTCCCGAAGGCCAGTGGCTTGCCGGGCTTGATCGCCACACGCCAGAAATCGACCTGGCCCTGCTCGCCCAGCACGTCGAGTACGAAATCGGCTGCACCGACCGATACGCCGCCGCTGGTCACCACCGCATCGGCCTGTGCGGCTTCGGCGAAGGCCGCGCGCAGGGCCTGGGGCGAATCGCCCACGACGCCCAGGTTGATGCCGGTCATACCCAGCTCGGCGAGCATCGCCGCCAGCCCGTAGCGATTGCTGTCATAGATTTCGCCGGGGCGGATCGGCCCGTCGATCGGACGCAGCTCGTCGCCGGTGGAGAAGAACGCCACCCGCGGGCGCGGGCGCACCTCGACACGGGCGGCACCGACCGAGGCCAGCACGGCGATATCCGCCGGGCGCAGATACTGACCGGCGCGCATCACGATCTGCCCGCGCCTCAGGTCCTCGCCCGCGGGACGGATATTGGCGCCGCGCCGCGGGGCCGTATCGATAATCAATTGGCCGTCGGCCTCGCGGGTGTTTTCCTGCATCACCACGGTATCGACGCCTGGCGGCACCATCGCGCCGGTCATGATGCGGATGCATTGACCCGCGTCGAGCCGGCCGCCGAACGGATGACCGGCCAGACTTTCGCCGACCACCTGCAGCCGGGCCCCGTCGGCCGGCGCGTCGGCAAACGTGAAACCGTAACCGTCCATGGACGAGTTCGGCGCACCGGGCACATCGATCGGCGCGGTCACATCCTCGGCCAGCACTCGAGACAGCGCATCGGCCAGATCGATCCGTTCGGACCCGCCGACCGGCGTGATCGATTCGACGATCCGTGCCCGTGCCTCGGCCAGCGGCATGGGCCGATCGGCGGGGGTGGAACGAAAACCGGGGCCGGAAGAAGATTGCGTCATGGGGTCGGATCCTTGCTCGATTGCCGGGCCGAGCATAAACGCCGCCCGTCGCCGCGCCCAGCCGAACGCTAGCGCCGGGCCACCAGGCGCGCCATGGCCTGCGCATCCTCCGGACGGTTGAGATTGGCGAAAGCCTCGGGCTCCTCCCAGGCCACCGATTGACAGTCCAGCCGTGCCTGCCACTCGGTTACCGCCCGTACACCGGCGAACAGCGCGGTTTCCAGCTCCGCGAGCACGTCGCGCCGCATGAGCGCGTGCAGCGGCTGGTCGCGTGAGTCGGCATGGGCCCGTGCAAGCTGGGTGCTCGGGCGCATGGCGCTGGCCAGACGGTCGGCGAGATCGACCGGCAGAAGCGGTGTATCCACCGGCACCGTGAGGACATAGGGGGTGCGTGCCGCACGCAGGATGGCGGCAATTCCCGCCAGCGGGCCGCGATAATCGTCATCGTCGTCGCGCTGCACTGGGAGATTCAGCCCGCGATAACGCGCCAGCGACCGGTTGGCGCTGATCACCACCGCCCCACACTGCGGGCCGACGCGCTCGAGCACATGCTCGACCAGGGCACGGCCGGCCAGCTCGTACCAGCCCTTGTCGAGGCCGCCCAGTCGCCGGCCCTCGCCACCGGCCAGGATGCCGGCGGTGATTTGTTCGCGCGGAATATCCATGCCGATCCAATCATCGCGTGTGCGTGGGCCCGGCGACAACCGGCGTTGCGGTCTCGGGTACCCCGAGCGCGAACACCGACAGTGCGACCGCGGCCACGCCGGCAAGCATGCAGAAGGTCGCACCGTATCCGAAGCGCTCGACGATGAACCCCGCGGACAGATTGCTCGCCGCCGCACCCAGGCCGGTGGCGGTGGCCAGTGCGCCTTGGGTCACATTGAACCGGCCGGTGCCGCGGGTCAGATCCGAGACCATCAGCACGATCAGCACACCGAAGACGCCGGCCCCGATGCCATCGAGCATCTGGACGGCGACCAGCCAGACGGGATGATCGCTCAGCGCATACGCCACCCCGCGCAGCGGCAGCGCCGCGAAGCCGATCATGAATACCGGCCGGCGCCCCCAGCGTTCGGCCAGCCGGCCGGCGGCAACCGCCACCGGAATCATGACCAGCTGGGCGACGATGATGCAGGCCGACATGTACAGCGACGCGGCGCTGTTTCTGCCCAATGACAGATACTGTCCGACCAGCGGCAGCATGGCCGCGTTGGCGAAATGGAACAGGGTGACCGCAGCGGCCAGCACGAGCACACGCCGATCGGCCAGCAGCGCGGCCAGCCGCCCCGGGCCCTCGTCATGACCGGCCTGTTCGCCACGCGCCAGCCGCACATCGATCTCGTCGGGTTTGACACAGGCGATCGACACCACGCTGAACAGTGCGAACACGGCCACGAGATAGAAAATGCCTTCTCGCGCCACGTAGTGGCCGATCAACCCGGCACAGACCGCGGCCGCGATATTGCCGGCATGGTTGAAGGCTTCATTGCGCCCGGTTCGCCGTGACAGGCCACGATAGCCGACCAGCCCCAGCGTGATCGCGGCCACACCCGGCGCCAGAACGGCCACGGCCACGCCGATCATGGCCTGGGCGATCACCACCGGCCACAGCCCCTCGAACCAGGTCATCATCACGCAGGCCACGGCGACGACGGTCGAGGCCAGGCCCATGAGCAGACGGCGCGCGGCCACGGCATCGACCAAGGCACCGGCCGGGGTCTGAGCCAAAAGCGTGGCAACGCTCATCGACGCCATGGCGATGCCGATATCGCCAGCCGACCACGATCGCGAAGCCAACAGATAGATCGCAAGATACGGGCCGACGCCGTCGCGCACGTCGGCCAGAAAGAAATTCAGCGCGTCCAGCGCTCGAAGGCTGGTCGAACCAGCGACCGACTGTGTGTGCACGAGCTGCGCTCCCGCATGACGGACACCGGCCGAGCGCCGGCGAGACAGAGTATGCGCGCACCGCTTGGGGAACGGGGGCCCGTGCAGCCGGTCACAGACGGTATGATCGTGTCCCCGCCACCAAGAGAGAGCCCATGCGACGCGTATTCATCGGCCTGATCACCGTCAGCGCGCTCTGGGCGACAACCGCGGCCAGCGCCCAGAACTGGGGCGACCGGGTCAAGCAGATGGTCGGAGGAATGAACGGCCAGGCCAGCGCCGATGCCAGCGCACGCGGCCTGCCGCAGAGCGAGGTGGCTGCAGGCCTGAAGGCCGCGC
The DNA here is from genome assembly GCF_040361275.1 of Salinisphaera sp. T31B1. Lineage (NCBI taxonomy): Bacteria > Pseudomonadati > Pseudomonadota > Gammaproteobacteria > Salinisphaerales > Salinisphaeraceae > Salinisphaera > Salinisphaera sp. T31B1. The sequence continues at coordinate 212,881 of NZ_APNH01000001.1, forward strand.
TCGCCGATGGCGCATCAGCTGCGGTGACCCAACTCGGCCAGACCGACGGTTTCTGGGGCGATGCGGCCTTGCGTATCGCCCTGCCCGGCTGGATGGGCCGGGCATCGAGCATGCTGCGCACCGCCGGCTACGGCGACCAGATGGACGCACTGCAACTGTCGATGAACCGTGCCGCCGAACAGGCCACAGCCGAGGCCGGCCCGATCGTGCGCGAAACCATCAATCAGATGAGCATGGCCGACGCCTATCGCATCCTGCAGGGCTCGGACACCGCGGCCACCGATTATCTGCGCGAGCATTCCGGCGACCAGCTCGCGAGCCGATTCCAGCCGATCATCGAACGTACCACCGCCGAGTCCCAGGCCGTGGCACGCTACGAAGCACTCACCTCACAGGCCAAGCCCATGCTGAAGTTCGTGCCGGGGCTGAACCTGGATCTCAACGACTATGTCACCCAGCAGGCCCTGGACGGGCTGTTTGCGGTCATCGGCCAGCAGGAAGCCAGAATCCGTGCCAATCCGGCCGCGGCCGGCAGCGCGATCGCACGCAAGGTGTTCTCGACGACGTCGAACTGATCAGGCTTGAAGCCGGGTTGAGCGGCGCGGCGCGAGCCGTTCGAGAAAGGCCTGTTGATCGGCCAGGATGCGGCGGTTGGCCAGAATCAGCCATTCCGCCAAGTTGGGCTCGTAGGGCAGGGCCAGCAGACTCATGCCGGCTTGTTCCGGGGTGCGGTCGTCCTTGTAGCGGTTACAGGCCTCGCAGGTGGACACGACGTTGGTCCAGGCATGGGCGCCGCCCTTGGAGCGCGGCAGCACGTGTTCGATCTGCATCTGGCCGAACGACAGCCGCGTGCCACAGTACAGACACAATCCGCCGTCGCGATGAAACAGCTCGCGCCGGGTCAACGCGGGCACAAGGTTTCGTGCAAACCGGTGCGAGCGATCACGTACCGCGATGATGGAGTCGATCGACAGCTCGCTGCGGGCCCCGGTATCGCGCGAGCGGCCGCCACGCAGCCGAATCTTCTCGCTGCCGGCCTCCCAGGCGATCTTGTCGGTGAAATACAGACTCACCGCCTCGCGCCAATCCACCCATTCCACGGGCAGTCCGCCGGCGTCGAGTTTGAGTATGCGTGGAATGATGGCCACGAATCGCATCCTCGTTGTCGCACCCGGCGTATCAGTCTGCCGGGCACGGATGACCGCGCCGTGACGCAGCCGTTGTATTTGTCTCCCCCTGTACGCGCTATCTGTTTTACCGGATAGATATCGCGCCGCGCAACGCTTTTGGATGCACGCGCCAGGGTTTTCGCTTTGCTCTAGACTGTTGCCATGCCTGCCTGCACTGCCTCGACCCGGCGATCCACATGAGCCGCCGCTATGGACTGATCGGCCTGATCGTCGGCGGCCTGATCGTGCTCGCCCTGTGGCGCCTGACCGGCGGTCCGGCCGTCCCGCCCGACGATGCCGAGGCCACCATCGCAGTCCAGACCACAGCCGTGCTGCGCACGGCCGTCGAGGACGTACGCGAATTCGCCGGCACGCTCGAAGCCAGCGCCGTGCTGACCGTGGCCCCCAAGATCGCCGGCCAGGTTCAGGCCGTGAATGTCGATATCGGCGATCCGGTCGAACGTGGCGACACGCTGGTCGCTCTGGACGACGAGGAATACCGTCAGGCACTGGCCGAGGCACAGGCCCAGCTCGAAGTCGCCCAGGCCCAGCTGGCACAGGCACGTGGCGATGCCGCCACCGCCAACCGTACGCTCGGGCGAGTGCGCTCGCTCAACGACAAGGGCATCGCGGCCACCGCGGAGCTCGACGCCGCCCAGGCCGAAGCGACCAACGCCCGTGCCGCCGTCGCCGTGGCCAGCGCCGGCATCAGCCAGGCCCGCGCCCAGGTGGAGACCGCGCGCGTGCGCCTGGGCTATACCGATATCCGCGCCGTTTGGCCGGGCGAGACGAGTCCGCGCGTGGTCGGCCAGCGCATGGTCGAGCCGGGCGATACGGTGGCCGCGAACACTGCCCTTATGCGGGTGGTCGCCATCGACCCGTTGACCGCGATCATCCAGGTGCCTGAAGACCTGTTCACGAGCCTGCGGGTAGGCCAGGAGGCCCGCCTGCGCGTCGCCGGCGCCGCCGAGGCAGACTTTACCGCGCGTATCACACGTATCGCGCCGGTGTTCGACCCACAGACACGCCGGGCACGGGTCGAACTGCGCGTGGACAACGCCGACGCCCACCTCGCGCCGGGCATGTTCGTGCAGGTGGGGCTGGTAGCTCAGCGCTTGGTCGACGCGCCGGTGGTGCCGCGCAGCGCGCTGGTCACCCGGGACGGACGCCGCGGCGTATTCCGGGTCGATGCAGGGGCCGACGGCCCTTTGCGGGCGCGCTTCGTGGCTGTGACCGTCGCCTTCGAGGCGGGCCAGCGCGCTGCCATCGCCGCGCCGGCCGATCTCGACGGAGACGTCGTCACGCTCGGCCAGGCCCAGCTCGAGGATGGCATCGCCATTTCGGCGCAGGCTGACGACAACAGCCGCCCCGCTGCCCGGTCGAACCCGGCCCGCGAGACCGATCGCGCCTCATGAGGTCGTTGCCGGCGTTTTCGGTCGCCCGGCCGGTCACCACCTGCATGATCACCGCCATTGCACTGCTGCTCGGCGGCGTCGCCCTGTCGCGTCTGCCGGTGGATCTGCTGCCCAATATCGAAACCCCGACGCTGTCGATCTCGATCGAGTACGAAAACGCATCGCCCGAGACCATGGAAGAGCTGGTCACACGACGGGTCGAGCAGGCCGTGGCGGCCACCCCGGGGCTCGAGGAGATGGAGTCGGCGTCAGTGGAAGGCCGGGCCGAAGTCACCCTGCGCTTCGGCTGGGGTGTGGATATCGACGAGGCGGCCAACGACGTGCGCGACCGGCTGTTCTCGGAGCTCGACGAGTTGCCGGACGATGCCGGCCGGCCCCGACTGCGCAAGTTCGACAGCGCCGATCTGCCGGTCATGGGGCTGGGCCTGGCCAGCGGCATCGACCCCATCGAACTGCGCCGTCTGATCGACAATCAATTGTCGTACCGGCTCCAGCAGCTGCCCGGGGTGGCCGCGGTCGAGATCTGGGGCGAACCGGAGCGCGAAATCCAGGTCAATCTCGATATCGACCGGGTCCGCGCACTCGATCTGTCGCTGACCGACATCCGCGACACGCTGGCCTCGGCCAACCGCAACCTGCCGGCCGGCTCGATCGAGATCGGCAATCAGGAACTGGTATTGCGTACGCCCGGGCGGTTCACCGATCTCGACGACCTGCGCCGCTCGGTGGTGCTCGTGCGCGATGGGACACCGATCACCCTGGCTGATATCGCCACCGTGGCCGACACTCAGCAGCGCGAAGAGCGGCTGGTACGTATCAACGGTGAGCGCGGCGTGCGCATGGGCGTGCGCAAGCAATCCGGGGCCAACACGGTCGAAGTGGCCGACCGGCTGGTACGCGAAATCGCACGACTCAACCGTGAGTTCCCGCAGGTCCGTATCTCACCGTTCTTCAACACCGCCGACTACATCAACCGCTCGATCGCCAACGTCTCGCGCGCGCTGATCTACGGCAGCGTGCTCGCGCTGCTGGTGCTGCTGGCCTTTCTCGGTCATCTACGCTCCGCGCTGGCGGTATCACTGGCCATACCGGTATCGCTGATCGCCACCTTCGGGCTCATGTACGGCGCCGGGTTCACCATCAACCTGATGACGCTCGGCGGGCTTGCACTGGGCGTGGGCATGATGGTCGACTCGGCGATCGTGGTGCTGGAGAACATCCAGCGGCGCCGGACCGAACTCGACGAGGATCTCCAGGCCTCGGCCATCCGAGGTACCGAAGAGATCACCGGCGCGATCATCGCCAGCACGCTGACCACGCTGGCGATCTTCATACCCATGCTGTTCGCGCGTGAACTGTCCGGCCAGCTGTTTCGCGAGCTGGCCGTGGTCGTGGCGTTCGCGCTGGCGTGCTCGCTCGCGGTCGCATTGTCGGTGATGCCGATGCTCACGGCCCATCTGATCGGCCGCCCGATGCCCCCGCGTTCGGCCCGTGCACGGCGTCTGGTGGTCGCGGCCAGCGCCGGCTATCAACGCCTGCACGATGGCTACGCGCGCGCACTGGATGCGGGTCTGAGCCGGCCGCGTTGGGTGGTCGGCGCGGTCGCGATCGCAAGCGGGGTGGCCATGGCCGGGCTCACCCAGCTGGGCACCGAGTTCATGCCGGCCACCGACGAGGGCGAGGTGCGCGTCAGCCTGGAGATGCCGCCGGGTACCCGGTTGGCGCTGATGGACGAACAGACTCGTCGCGCCGAGGCGATCGTGCGCCAGCATCTGCCGGCCGGGGCCAGCATCGTCACCACCGTAGGCAGCGGCGGCCGTCGAGCCGAAGCCGGCGCCGAGGCCGATATCCGGATCGAGCTGCCGGGCAGCGCCCTGCGCGAACGGTCCAGTAGCGAGGTGGCCGCCGATCTGCGCGCGGCCATCGGCACGCTGCCGGATACCGATATCCGCGTGCGTACGCGTCAGCCGTTCTTCTTTCGCATGCTCAGCGGCGGCGGCGAGGACGAAAGCCTGCAGATGGAGATACGCGGCTATGACTTCCGCGTGCTCGAAACACTGTCGCAGCGCGTACAACAAGCCATTGGCAACGTCGATGGCATCACCGATCTGCGCGCCTCGCGCTCGGGCGGCGCGCCCCAACGGGATATCGTCATCGACCGGGCTGCCGCGGCCGACCGCGGGGTGACCGTCGAATCCATCGGTCAGACGGTGGAGACCGCGATCGCCGGGACCAACGCCGGCTATTTCCTGGACGACGGCGACGAGGTGCGGGTCCGCGTACAACTGGCCAACCCGATGCAGGTCAGCCCTGAACAGATCCTTGACCTGCCCGTCGCTGCACTGGACGGCTCCCGTGTACGACTCGGCGATGTCGCCCGGATCGTATCCACGACCGGGCCGATCGTGATCGACCGCAAGAACCAGCAGCGACTGATCACCGTCTATGCCAACATCGCCGGCCGCGACCTGGGCTCGGTGGTTGCCGACGTGAACACCGCACTCGACGAGGTCGCCCTGCCGGCCAACTACGATATCCAGCTGGTCGGTGAATACGAAGAGCAGGTCGAAGCGTTTCGCGAACTGGGCGTGAACGTGGCCCTGGCACTGCTGCTGGTCTATATGGTGATGGCCTGTCTGTACGAGTCGCTGGTGGATCCGCTCATCGTGATGGTGACCGTGCCGCTGGCGCTCATCGGCGTGGTCGCCACGTTGCTGGCCACCGGAACAAGCATCAACTCGCAGTCGCTGCTGGGCTGTTTGATGCTCATCGGCATCGTGGTGAATAACGCGATCCTGATCGTCGATCAGGCCAACGACCTGCAGCAGGAAGGCCATACGCCGCTGGCCGCGGTCCGCGAAGCGGGCCGGCGCCGGCTGCGTCCGATCCTGATGACCGCGGCGACCACCGTCTTCGCGCTGGTGCCTCTGGCTATCGGCCTGGGCGAGGGATCCGAGTCACAGGCGCCGCTGGCGCGGGCGGTCATCGGCGGCATGACGACCTCCACGCTGATCACGCTGGTGGTGATCCCGGTCGTCTATGCCGGCGTGCACGGCGCCTGGCCGGCGCGGCGCGGAACCGCCTCATGAGCCGGGCGATCGCTGGTTTCCGCTGTGCACTGGCCGGCGCGCTGATCACGCTCGCCACGCCGGCGCTGGCCTATCTCGACCCGGATGCCCTGGTCTGGCCCGAGCCACCGGCTAGCCCGGCAGCAGCCGTCCAGCCCGATGCCCCCGCCCCGGGTGATCGCCAGCGTTTCGCCCGTCTGCCGCTACCGGCCGGTTATGGCCGGGACGACAACGACACAGGCAAGCAACTAAGTGTGGAACAGGCCGTCGCCGACGCGCTGACGAACAACCCATCGCTGCGCGCCGAGCGCCAGTCGCCGATCATTGCCGGGACCTTCGCGGCCGTCGAGCGCGCCGTATTCGACCCGAGCGTATTCGCCCGCGTGGAGCGCTCGCGCGAAGTCACCCAACGGGTGTCCGAGGATATCCAGTCCAATTTCAGCGTTCGCAGCGAACAGGACACCGCCACAGCCGGGATTCGCCAGCGACTGCCGACCGGTACCGAACTGGAATTGAGCCTGGAACAGGATCTCGCGACCTCGAACCGCTCGCCGCGTCAGGCTGGCACGCGCGCCGGCATCACGATCACTCAGGCGCTGCTCGCCGGCTTCGGCATCCGCAGTAACCTCGTTGCCCTGCGCCAGGCGCGTGCCGATGCGCTGGCATCGGCCTACCAGCTGCGCGGTTTCGTGACGTCGCTCGTGGCCGACGTCGAATCGACCTACTGGAATTATCTCGGCGCAGGCGAGCGGATCGACATTCTGGAGAACGCGCTGGAGGTGGCCGAGCAGCAGTCGCGCGAGGCCGCACTGCGGATCCAGGCCGGCACGGTCGCCGAAGTCGAGCAGGCCGCATTCGCCGCCGAGGCAGCACGCCGGCGCCAGGATCTCATCGATGGTCGCGCCGAAGCGGCCCGCCTGCGGACCCGTCTGTTACAACTGATCAGCCGCCCCGACCGCGACTTCTACGGCCGGGCGATCGTGCCGATCACGCCGGTGGTCACCGAAGCCGCGCCCCTGGATGCGCCGGCCGATTATGTCGCGCTCGCACGCGATCGGCGGCCCGAACTCAACCAAGCTCGGCTGGAGGTCACCCGCAACGAACTGGAGGTCGTGGCCACCCGCAATGGGCTGCTGCCACGTCTGGATCTGTTCGTGACCTTCGGCCAGACCGGGTTCGCCCGCAACTACAGCGATGCTTACGGCAATCTCGACAACGGCGATACCTACGATCTAGCCGGCGCACTCGAGTTCGAATATCCGCTGGGCAACCGGGCGGGCGACGCCCTGGCCCGGCGCGCCCGGGCCAGCACTGAACAGGCCCGTGCCAGCTTGGACAATCTGGGTCGAGTGATCGAGGCGGAAGTACGCTATGCGCTGATCGAAGCACGGCGTGCCGCCGCCCAGATCGAGGCCTCGGCGGCGACCGTACGGTTTCGCGAACAGACACTCGCGGCTGAAAAAGCCCGTTTCGATGTTGGCCGGTCGACCGCACTTTTGGTCGCCCAGGCCCAACGCGATCTGCTGGGTGCCCGGCTGGATCGGATCAATGCCTTCATCGCCTATCGTCAGGCACTGATCCAACTGTACGTCGCCGACGGCAGCCTGCTCAGCCGGCGCCTGATCGATGCGCCCGGTGAACGCGCCCCCGTACTGGGCGGGCAGAACTAGCGTTTGCCCGCATCACGGCGGGCCCGCTGATCCCGCCGGAAGAAAACCGGCCGGCGCAACAACACGCCGGCCGGAAGCCGCGATTGCACCACGATCGAGTTGGGATGGGAGCGGGCGTATTGGAGGAGAACAACACGGCGCTGGATCGTAATGCGCTATCGATAATGCAAGACCGATGCCAGGTCAGGGGCCCACGATCGGCCGCAAACGGCGGGTCGCGCATGGTCGTATGCCGACCAAACGCATCCGCCATCCGGTTTGTCGAGCGCCGCTGCACTCCGGCGGTGCATGCCCGCTCAGCGTTCGACCGCCAGCGACACGCCCTGGCCGCCACCAATACACAGCGTCGCCAGGCCACGTTTGGCATCGCGCTTGATCATTTCGTGGACGAGCGTGACCAGAATACGACAGCCCGATGCACCGATCGGGTGCCCCAGCGCAATCGCACCGCCGTTGACGTTGACGCGATCCATATCCCATTCCATCTGTCGGGCCACCGCGATCGACTGGGCAGCGAAGGCCTCGTTGGCCTCCACCAGATCGAGATCACTGACCTGCCAGCCCACGCGATCCAGACAGCGTCGGGTCGCCGGGACCGGGCCAATTCCCATGAACGCCGGGTCCACGCCGGCGCTGGCATGTCCGGCGATCGTGACCAGCGGGGTCAGACCGAGCTCCCGGCATCGCGCTTCGGTGGTCACGATCACCGCCGCCGCGCCGTCATTGATACCCGAGGCGTTGCCCGCCGTCACACTGCCATCGCGAGTGAAGACGGGCTTGAGCCCGGCCAGCGATTCGGCGGTCACGCCCGCGCGCGGGCCCTCGTCGCGGGCGAACGCGATCGCGTCGCCTTTTCTCTGTGGCACCTCGATCGGCAGGATCTCGTCTTCGAATCGACCATGCTTGAGCGCTTCTTCGGCGTGCTGCTGGGAGCGTGCTGCGAACGCATCCTGTTCGTCGCGCGAGATCCGGTACTTGGCGGCAATGTTCTCGGCCGTCTGGCCCATATGGTAGTCGTTGAACGCATCCCACAGGCCGTCGCGCACCATGGTATCCACCAGCGACCAGTCGCCCATGCGCTGGCCGTCACGCGAGTGCGGCAACACGTGCGGCGCGCGACTCATACTCTCCTGCCCGCCGGCCACGATGAGCTGGGCATCGCCGAGAGCGACGGCCTGGGCGGCCATCATCACCGCCTTGAGGCCACTGCCGCAGACCTTGTTGATCGTCAGCGCCGGCACGCCGTCGGGCAGACCGGCCTTGATCGATGCCTGGCGCGCGGGATTCTGGCCCGAGCCGGCGGTGAGCACCTGGCCCAGGATGACTTCATCGACGGCCTCACCCGGAATATCGTGGCGTGCCAGCAGCTCGCGCACCACGTGCGCGCCCAGGGCCGGCGCATCGATTCCGGCCAGGGTGCCGCCGAAGCGACCGATGGCGGTACGACCCGCCGCTGCAATGACGACTGAATGACTCACGCGAACTCCCCACGATTTATCGGTTCTGGAACAACAAGAAAATACGGCTCGCCTGGCGAAACCTGGTTTCAAGTGTACGAAATTGACGCCGGTTTGTGCAGGGCAACAAACGCCGCGCCCGGGAGCAGCTGGAATTATCCGCGTTGGCGCGGGTCCCGGGCGTCGCATTCAGGACACGCCCATAAAAAAAGGCCGGAACCGACTGGCGCGATGCGCACGGCCGGCCCGGCCACCCCCTGATCGGCGCCGGTCGTGCCCGGATTCAGGGCATTCGACCGGCGGTTTTGCCCGCGGCTAGCTACCCTTGGCTTGCAGCTGATCGATAATCTGCGGATTCTCGAGCGTGGAGACGTCGGAGGTGATCTCCTCATCGCGGGCCACGGTCCGCAGCAGCCGACGCATGATCTTGCCCGAGCGGGTCTTGGGCAATCCGTCGGCGAAGCGGATCTCCTCGGGCTTGGCAATCGCTCCCAGCTGCTCGGAAACCCAGTCGCGCAGCTCGGATGCGAGTTCGTCGCTGGGGTCGTCGTTCTTGAGAATCACGAACGCGATGATGCACTCGCCCTTGACGTCATGCGGACGGCTGACGACCGCCGCCTCGGCGACCGCCTTGTGCGCAACCAGCGCCGACTCGACCTCCATCGTGCCCATGCGGTGCCCGGAAATGTTCACCACATCGTCGATACGGCCGAGAATACGGAAATTGCCCTGCTCGTCGCGCTGTGCCGAGTCGCCCGCCACATAGGTGTGCGCATCGAACATGCCGAAATAGGTTTCCTTATAACGCGCCGGGTCGCCCCAGATCGTGCGCAGCATGTAGGGCCAGGGCTTGGTGATGACCAGGATGCCGCCCGCGTTGGCGTCGGTCACCGGCGCACCCGACTCGTCGAGGATCTCCGCCTCGATCCCCGGCAAGGCATGGGTGACCGAGCCCGGTTTCGTCGAGGTACTGGAGGCGATCGGCGTGATCATGTGGGCGCCCGTCTCGGTCTGCCACCAGGTATCGACGATCGGGCAGCGTTCCTTGCCGATCATCTGGCGATACCACATCCAGGCTTCCGGATTGATGGGTTCGCCGACGGTACCCAGCACGCGCAGCGAATCCAGCGCATGGCGCTGCGGATACTCGTCGCCCTGTTTCATGAGCGCGCGGATGGCGGTCGGCGCGGTATAGAAGATGGTGACCTGATGGGTATCGACCATCTTCCAGAACCGGTCGGGTTCCGGATAGGTCGGCACACCCTCGAACATCACCTGGGTTCCGCCGCAGGCGGTCGGGCCGTAGGTGATATAGGTATGGCCGGTGATCCAACCCACATCGGCAGTACACCAGAAGACATCGTCGTCGCCGTAGTCGAACACCCAGCGGCAGGTACAGATCGCGCCCAGCAGGTAGCCGGCCGAGGAATGCTGGATACCCTTCGGCTTGCCGGTGGAACCGGAGGTATAGAGGATGAACAGCGGGTGCTCGGCGTCCACCCATTCCGGCTCGCAGGTATCGGACTGGCCGTCGACGGCTTCGTGCCACCACAGATCGCGGCCCTCGGCCATGGTCACATCGGCGTCGGCACGCTTGTAGACGATGACTTTCTCGATCGACTGGCAGCCTTCCGACAGCGCCTTGTCAGCGGTCTCCTTGAGCGGGATCAGCTTGCCGCCGCGATAGTTGCCGTCGGCGGTGATGAGCATCTTGGCCTCGGCATCGTCGATACGGTCGCGCAGCGACACCGCCGAGAAGCCGCCAAACACCACCGAATGGATCGCGCCGATACGCGCACAGGCCAGCATCGCCACCGCAGCCTGCGGAATGTTCGGCAGATAGATCACCGCGCGATCGCCCTTGCCCAGGCCGTTGGCCTTGAGCGCGTTGGCGAACCGGCAGACACGCGCATGCAGCTCGGTATACGAAATGTGTTCGACTTCGCCGTCGTCGCCTTCGAAGATGATGGCGGTCTTGTCGCCCTTGGTCTCCAGATGGCGATCAAGACAGTTGTAGGAGACGTTGAGCTGGCCGTCCGCGAACCATTTGAAGAACGGCGCATCGGAATCGTCGAGCACCTGCTCGAACGGCTTGTGCCAGTCGATGCGCTGGCGCGCCTGGTCGGCCCAGAAGCCTTCGTGGTCGGCGGCGGCGGCTTCGCGCAGGGCCTTGACGTCGGCAGGCTTGAGCGTCGCATTGTCGACGAACGCCTGCGGCGGCTCGAACTGGCGGTCCTCCTTGAGGACGGATTCGATCTTGCTGTCGGCCATTAACAAAGCTCCATGCTGTAGTCGCAACTACCCGCAGGATACGCATTTGCGGCCACGGACTGCATACGACGAAAGGCGCATGGCAACCCGCGAAACCTTCGATCGCGTACAAGCAGACCGCGGTGCGACAATCCGTCGCACAAATAGTAATGGTTCGCATTTACCTGTGGTATGCGCCATAATCACGGGCTCGCCTTCGCGGCGATCACGCTTTCTGTCTGCATGGGATTCCGCATGACGCCCGATACTTCCACGGTTTTCGATCTGAACGGCCTGTTCGAGTTGCTGCGCCTGGGCGGGCCGGTCGTTGCGGTGCTGGTACTGATGTCGATCGTCGGCCTGGCGATCTTGCTGCTCAAGCTTTGGCAGTTTTTCAGCGTCCGGGTCGGTCAGCGGGGTTTCGTCGAACCGGCCATCGAACAGTGGCAATCGGGCGACCGCGACGGGGCGATCGCGCGGCTGGAAGCAAAGCGCAACCCCATTGCCGACGCGCTGGCCGTGGCCATGCGCGGTATCCGCTCGGGCGCCGAGACACGGGTCGTACGCGAGGAGGCGGCCCGCGTTGGCGCACGTCATTTAAGCGAATTGCGCAGCTATTTCCGCCCCCTGGAAGTCATCGGCTCGCTCGCACCGCTGCTGGGGCTGCTCGGTACGGTGATGGGCATGATCACCGCGTTCCAGCAGTTGGCCAGTGCCGGCAGCCAGGTCGATCCGTCGGTGCTGTCCAACGGCATCTGGGAGGCCCTGCTGACCACCGCGGTGGGTCTGGTGGTGGCGATTCCGGCCGTGGTGGCGCTGAACTGGTGCGAACGGGTCGTCGAGCGCCTTCACGAAGACATGCAGGACAGCCTGACACGCTTTTTCACCCGGCATGAAGCGGTCTTCGATCGCCAGGCAGAGCAACCGGCCGGCGCGGTGACCGATCGTCGCGCCCCGCGTACCTCGCATGCCTACTGATCCATGCACATCGAGCATATTCCACGCCGGCGGCATACGATCAGCCTGACGCCCCTGATCGACGTGGTCTTCATCCTGCTGGTGTTCTTCATGCTGGCCACGAGCTTCACCGATTGGCGACCCATCGGCCTGGTCACCGGCACGAGCGCGGCCACGCCGGGCCAGACACCACCGGCGGTCGTCCGCGTCGACGCCGACGGCCGGCTGCATTACCAGCAACGCGTCATGGCCGCGCCCGCGCTGGCCGCCGAGCTCAAAGACGCTCGTCAGCGTGACGAAATCTCTGCGGTGATCGTGCAGCCCGAGGCCGATGCCAACCTGGAGGACACAGTCTCGGCGCTGGATGCGCTATCCGGTGCCGGCGTCGCACCGATGTCTCTGGCCACGGGGAGCGGTTCATGATCATCGCGCCGCCCAAGCGCCCCCGCTCGAGTGAAGACAACATCCTGCCGCTGATCAATATCGTCTTTCTACTGTTGATCTTCTTCATGCTGGCCGGCGTTCTGGCGCAGCACCCGCCGTTCGCGCTCGATCCGCCGAGCACCGAGTCCACCGAAGCCAGCACGCAGCTCGACCGCGAGGTGCTCTCGATCGCCGCCGACGGCCGTCTGGCATTCGGCGGTGAGCCAATCGAGTCGGCACAGCTGAGCGCGCGCCTGGCCGACTGGCCACACGACAAGCCACTCCAGATTCGGGCCGACGGCAAACTCAAGGCCGACGCCCTCACCGGCCTGTTTGACACACTGCGCGGCGCGGGTATCGCCGAAGTCAACCTTCTGACCCAGCACCGCGACCCATGAAACGGATCGGCTTTCGACATTGGCTGGTGGTTCTGCTGCTGGCCGTTACCGCACATGCGGCGCTGCTGCTGCGTTTCCAGGTCGAGGACACGCTCGCCGACGCAGACAGCGGCGGCGCAGGCGTGCGGATCGCGCTCGCCCCGACCCAGGGCGAACCACAGCCCGAGCAGGTGGCTGCGAGCGGGGAGCCGGCCGAAGCGGAGCAGCCCGCCGAGCCAGCGCCCGAGGCCGAGCCGGAACCGACGCCCGAACCCGAGCCCGAGCCGCAGCCGGAACCTGAACCGGTTCCCGAGCCGCCGGCCCCCGAGCCTGCGCCCGAACCGGAGCCCGAGCCGACGCCGGTTCCCGAACCCGCGCCCAAACCGCAGCCCAAGCCTGAGCCCAAGCCACAGCCAAAACCCACGCCCAAGCCGGAACCCAAACCCGAGCCGCAGCCCAAGCCCAAGCCGGCACCGCGGACTCAGTCGTCGTCCGACACCACGGCGGCCGTGCGTCGCAATCCGGACGCACAGCCGGCCGGCGGCCAGGATGCGACCAACGCGCCGGCCCAGGCCGCCCAGACCTCGGATCGGACACAGGCTGGATCGACCGGCAGCGTGGCCGACACGCCGCCCGATTATCGCAGCGAGCTGCGTTCCTGGCTGGCTCGCCATAAGGACTATCCGCGTCGCGCGCGGCGGCTGCGCCAGGAAGGCACGGCCGTGCTGTATTTCGTCATGGACCGCAACGGCCATGTACTGAACTGGGAGATTCGCCAGAGCTCGGGCCACGCGTTGCTCGACGAGGCCGTCGAGAAGATGATCAAGGACGCCGACCCGTTGCCCGCCCTGCCGGACAGCGTGCCCATGCAACGGCTGGCTCTGACCGTTCCGGTCAGCTTCAAGCTGCGCTGACTACATCCGACGACCGGCCGAGCGGTCGGATTCAACCGGTGCCTGCAGCCACCTCGGCCGACAGGTTGCGCTTGAGCTCCACAGCATCGTAGACCTCGGGCCCGGATTCCGGCACCGACGGGCCGATCTGAATCTCCAGCACAGTTTCGTAGCGCGTACGACTGTAGCCACCGGTCGAGTAACCGATGCCCGTACCCCAGAACGGATAGCCCCACCCGTAGCCGATGCTGGTCGACGGCCCGCCGCCGCTATTGCTGGTGACCGGCGAGGTCTCGCGCGAATTGATCCGGAAACGGGATGCGCCGTGGGCCAGGGCGACGTCGGCGGCACGAAACAGCGCGAAATTCTCCACCGTTTCGCGGGCCGTGCCGTAGTCGCCGGCAAAGCTCACCCGGTAGCGGTCGCTGGTCAGCAGGGTATCGCGATAACCGTAGTCGTCGGGCTGTGCTGCCGGCCGATAGGCCGGTCCGCTCGCACAGCCTGCAAGCAGCACGCAGCCAATCAGCGGATACAAGAATTTAGTGTTCATGACCTCATGATATACCCGTGGGTAACGGCCTCGGATGCAGCCGCAACACAGACTGTCCGGCCTGTCTGGTCAGACCACGACGTCGGCCTGCGGTTCATCACTGCCGCCCGATGTACACGGCTAAAGTCTTAGCTTGAGACATAGAGCGCGGAGGTCCGGTTGGCGCTAAAATCGTGCTTCATGCACCCGTCGGGTGCACTGGATTCATCCGGGGGGATATTCATGTTCGAGAACAAATGGATGCGCACGCTGCGCACGGCCGGCGCGGCGTTGCTCGTGGCGGGGGCTATCGGCGGCTGCTCATCCGGCGGCGGCGACGATGGAGTGGACGATGTCGGCCAGGCCGGCAACGACAGCGGCGCGTTGACCGACGAACAGATCAACGCGCCGAACGGAAACCTGCAGGCAACCATTCGCACCACGACCGGTGGCGTGCCGCATATCACCGCCGACAACCTCGAGTCGGCCGGCTTCGGCTCGGGCTATGTTCAGGCACGCGACAACGTGTGCATCATCGCCGACTCGATCATCCGGGCGCGCGGTGAACGCGCCAAGTTCTACGGTCCCGGCCCGAACGTCGCCGATGCGCTGCCGATCGGTGTCAACGTCGTGACCGACTTCAGCTACAAGGCGCTGGGGCTGCTGGATCGGGCCAACGAGGAGTTCGACGAACTCACGCCGGCTTCCCAGGCTATGCTGCGTGGTTTTGCCGCCGGCTATAACAAGTATGTCGACGAGACCGACCCGACCGCCCTGCCGGCCAAGTGCAACCAGGCGCCCTGGGTGCGGGATATCACCGCAGAGGATCTGTACGCCTATTATCAGCTGGTGGCGCTCTATGCCAGCGGCGACAACTTCGTTCAGGGGCCGCTGTTCGCCGCCGTGCCGCCCGGCGTGAGCCCGGCGCCTGCTCCCGCCGCACCAGCCACGTCGGCCGCGCTGTCGACAGACACCCCCGAGCTGGCCGCGGCACTGCGCCGTGCCACCCCGGCCACGCTGGGCCTGAAGAGCGACTACCACGAACGCGGCATGGCCAGTAACGGCTGGGGCATCGGCGGCGACATGACCGAAAACGGCCGTGGGGCACTGCTGGCCAATCCGCATTTTCCCTATACCGGCAACCGCCGACTCTACCAGAGCCAGATCACCGTGCCGGGCGTCTACAACGTCAACGGCGCCGGCCTGATCGGCGTGGCGATCCCGCTGATCGGTTTTAACGAGCACGTCGCCTGGACGCATACGGTATCCACCGCCCAGCACTTCACGCTCTACGACCTGACCCTCAAATCGGGCGATCCGCTGACTTATATCAAGGATGGCCAGGAAAAGCCGATCACCAGCAAGCGTATCTCGGTGGAGGTCAATGTCGGCGCCGCGCAGCCGCTGACGTTCCAGCGTGACTTCTACTACTCGGAATACGGCCCGATGCTGGCCGCCAATACCATCAACGGCGCGCTGCCGGCCTGGGGCGACACCTTTGCCGGCCGATCCACCGCGGTGACCTATCGCGACGCCAATATCGAAACCGCGCGCCAGGTCGTGGACCAATGGCTGGCCATGGGAAGGGCGGACAATCTGGCCGAGTTCCAGCAGCCGTTCAAGGCCTGCGGCAGTGTCCTGTGGGTCAACACCATGTATGCCGACGACGCCGGCCGAGCGTTCTATATCGACGGCACATCCGTGCCGCAGCTGTCGCAGGGCGCACTGACGGCGTTCAATGCGCGCGTGTCGTCCAACCCGGTAGTCGCCGCGCTGGCCGCCAGCAACCTCACCCTGCTGGACGGCAGTCGTTCGCTCAACGACTGGGTCGACAACGACTGCAACGGACGCGTCGGCTATGCCGGCATGCCGCGTCTGCAGCGCAGCGACTATGTTCAGAACTCCAACGACAGCTACTGGGCGACCAACCCGAAACAGTTCCTCACCGGCTTTTCGCCGCTGTACGGGCCGACCGAGAATATTCTGTCGCCGCGCACGCGCATGGGACTGCGCATGCTGGAGAACCCGACCGATGCCGGTCTGTCGCAGGTCGCACCCGCCGGCAGCGACGGCAAGTTCACCGGCCAGGAGATCATCGACGCGCTGTATTCCAACCGCGCGTACTACGCAGAAACGCTGCTCGACGAACTGCGTGAGCGCTGCAATGCGGCCGGCGATACAGCCATCGCCTACGATGACGACAACAGCCGGTCGGTAGCCGACGGCTGTGCCGCCCTGGCCGGCTGGAACGGGGTCTACGATCTGAACAGCACCGGCGCCCAGGTGTTCCGCGTGTTCATCGGCGCCTTCAGCCCGGGCTACCCGGCCCAGTTCAGCGTCGCGTTCGATCCGAGCCAGCCGGAGACCACCCCCGGCACGCCGTATCCGGCCGATGACGATCTGTCGGACGATCCAATGCTCGTTGCCCTGGCTACCGGCCTGAACCGGCTCGACCAGGCCGGCATCGACTACGACGCCCCGCTGGCTGATATCCAGTATCAGCAGCCCTACGATGCACGCCCGCCGAGCCCGACCGGCGCTGCGGCTCAGCCGACGGGCGATGTCATTCCCTGGCACGGCAACCAGAACTTCGAAGGGGGCTTCAATATCGTGTCCGTGGACACCTCAGCCGTCGAGGACGGCACTCGCTATCCCCGCTATGCGCCACAGGGCACGATTGCCGGCACCGGCGGGCTGTCCACTGCCGACGGCGAGGGCTGGCTGATCGGCTACGGTACGAGCTGGCACTTCGGGCTGAACTTCTCCGATGCCGGCCCGCAGGGCTATGGGCTGGTCAGTTACAGCCAGTCCGACGATCCGAGCTCGGCGCATTATCGTGATCAGGACGAACGCTATTCGGCCAAGAACTACCGCAAGCTGCTGTATTCGAACGCCGATATCAACGCCGACGAGAACCTGCAGCGCGAGACGATCACGGCCACGATCGACTGATACGGGACATCGCGATCCGGCCGAGCCCGGCGACGCCCAGCGCGTTGCCGGGCTTTTTCATGTCTGAGGCCAGTCGGGTCGCATACGCCCGTCCGGTGCGCGCACATGGGGCAGCCACAGCAACGCCACCGCCTGGACCGTGATGTCGCTGCTTTTCGCCCGTACGATGACCGTCTCCAGTGCCAGGCCTTCCGGGCCGGGCAGCGGCGCCAGTGCAGCCACCTCAGCGTCGAAGTCTTGGCCGGCGGCTTCGATCCGCGCGCGAATGTCGGCGGCGTCGGCTCTTGCCTCGGCCAGGTCACGGCGCTGTTGCGCGATCGCACCCACGCCACGCGCCGCGGTGCCGATCCGGCGAGCATTGGTCGCAGAGACCGCCTTGCGGCCGAGAAAGGCGCCGAGCAACGCGCTGCCGATCGATACGACGCTTTCGACGGTTTTCTGGTTCGTCTGGGCCGTCTCGGCGGCAATCTCGGCTTCGGCGGCGGCCAGCCGTGTTTGCAAATCTGCAAGCTGGCGATCGTAGCGATCACGCAGTTTGCCCACCGCCTGATCGCGCGCCTGACGCGCGACCTGATGGACCCGCACACGGAACTCGGCTTCGGATTCGTCGGCGCTCGATGTCAGCCGGTAGTCGCGACTGCGATACAGCGTCAGTCCGCAGGATTGGCGCAGCCACGTCTTGAACGCACTCGCCCAGTGCCGGTAATTGGCCGGGTCATGAGCCGGAGCGGCCAGGTCGGCAAAGCCTGCCCCCGGGCAGGGTCGGGCGGCCAGATCTGCCAGGGTCATCGCCAACGGTTCGGCCTGCGGCCAGTCGAGCGCGAGCGGACCGTCGTCGATCTCCACGCCCAACAGGAAGGTGCGCTGCGTATCCACCTTGAAGGTCTTGTTGATATAGAACACCTGCGCTGCACCGACAATCCTCGGGTAATAGATCAGCGCCGTACCGGACACGGACGACGCCGGCGCGTACAACGCGTCGATACCCGGCGCGAGCACGGGCGGGCCGCGCCCGGCGTCCGCGACGTCTGGGTGCGCCCGCCCGGACGCCGGCGCAGCCGAAGGGCCCGCCGGGCGCAGTGTCTCCGTCGACAACGGCGGCGACAGCGCGGCGGTCAGGCGTTGTATCTGCTCGCGGGTGAGCGGGCCGGCGAGATAGGACATCGCCCAACGGCTCGCGAATACCACTGGCTGAGATTCGTGCACGTTGTGCAGCAGAAACGTTCGCTTGCCCAGGCCGCTCAGCACCCGGCTCATGCGCTGCCGATCGAACGGCCCTCCGCCATCGCCGGCACCGGCCAGCCCGTCCAGCACGCGTGCCTGATCGCGTTCGGTCTGCAGGCGTCCGATAAACCAGGTCCCGGTGTTCGACAGCCCCTTGTAGTCCAGATCCATCGGGTTCTGTGTCGACAGCACCACCCCCAGGCCGAACGCACGTGCCTGCTTGAGCAGCGTCAGGAACAGCGCTTTGGAGGGTGGATTCGCGGTGGGCGGCATGTAACCGAACAGCTCGTCCATGTAGAGGATCGCGCGCAGGCTGCCCGTGCCCGGCTGGGTTCGCATCCATGCGATCAACTCGGACAGCAGCAGCGTCACGAAGAACATCCGCTGGCTGTCGCTCAGATGTGCGATCGAAACGATCGACACGCGCGGCTTGCCAGTTGCGGTGTACAACAGCCCCTGTGCCGACAGCGGTACACCCTCGGTCCAGGCGGCGAAGCCCGGCGAGGCCAGCAGGTTGTTCATCTGCATTGCCAGGGCAAAGCGGTCGGCTTGTGGATAGATCGCATCGACGTCCATCACCCCGATACGGCGCATCGGTGGATTCTGGACCGCAGCGATCAACCCGGCCAGATCCAGCGAGCGGCCAGCCTCCCAGTGGTGCTGCAGCAGATTGGCGATCAATACATGGGCCCGGCTCGTGATCGGATCGGCATCGACACCGAGCAACGTGAGTATCGACGTGGCAGTCGCCTGAATACGGTCGGCGAACGCCTCCCGGTCACCGCGCAACATGGCCGGCGGCGCCTCGAACGAACCCAGGACCGACAACGGGGTCCCGGCCCGGCTGCCGGGCGTGAAGATACCGAATGCGGCGGCCTGTCTGAGCCGGCGGATACGCTCGCCGTCCTGGCCCCATTCGGCCAGCCCGGCCTGCCAGCGCTGGGCCTGATCGCGAGCATAGTCCGTCGGGCTCATGCCCTGGCCGGCCGCCACGCGCGCGTCCACCCAGGGTTCGAAGTCGGCGGCGGCCAGATCGGGAAAGCTCAGCATCAGGTTGCCGAGATCGCCCTTGGGATCGATGGCGATCACGGGCACCGAGTCCAGCGCGGCTTCTTCGATCAGGCTCACGCCCAGCCCGGTCTTGCCGCTGCCGGTCATGCCGATGATTACCGCATGCGTGGTCAGGTCGGCCGAGTCATAGAGTACGGTGGCCGCGGCTTGCTCATCGTCGGCGAGTGTACGGCCCAGATAGAACGCGCCGAGTTTTTCGTAGTCCTGCACCTGGCCCCCTGCCGTATTGCCCGCGTGATCATTAATACCCGGCTCACCGGCGGACCACAAACCCCGACCCGACCCCGCGCCGCTTGAAATCCGACGGATCGTGGCGCAATGTCAGTTGCGCGCAATCTATTATCACCTGAAAGCCAGGAGTCAACGCCATGTCACTGGACAAAGTACTCTACACAGCCCGAGCCCAGGCCACTGGCGGCCGCGACGGACGCGCCGCCTCGTCGGACCAGGCCCTCGACGTCGAACTGAGCACGCCGAAGGCGTTGGGCGGCAGCGGTGGCAACGGCACCAACCCCGAACAGCTGTTCGGCGCAGGCTACTCGGCCTGCTTCATCGGTGCACTGAAGGTCGTGGCCGGGCGCCAGAAGGCCAAGCTGCCGAGCGAAACCGCGGTATCGGCCGAAGTCGGCATCGGCCCCGATGGCCAGGCATTCGGTATCCAGGTCGCGTTGACCGTGCACCTGCCGGGCATGGAGGCCGATCAGGCCCGCGCACTGGTGGATGCCGCCCACCAGGTTTGCCCCTACTCCAACGCGACGCGCGGCAATATCGACGTCGATCTGCACGTCGAGGTCTAGCAACCGAGGCCATGACCGGCGGGATCCGCCGGTCGTCTTCTTCGCCCTAGCGCGGCCCCATCATCCGGCCCTGGCTACGCCAGTAGGCGATCATCGCCAGACCGAACGCCATGCCACCCAGATGGGCGAAATGCGCGACCCCCGCCTGGGTGCCAGTCACACCGAAGAACAGTTCGAGCGCCCCGTAGCCGATCACCAGCCACTTGGCCGTCATCGGAATCGGCGGAATCAGCAGCATCACGCGGGCGTTGGGAAACATCATGCCGAAGGCCAGCAAGACGCCGAACAGTCCGCCCGAGGCGCCTACCGTCGGCACCACCTGGCCGCTGGAGAAGAAGAACAGCACGAGCACCTGCGTGATGCCGGCACCCACCGCGCACACCAGGTAGTAGAGGAGAAACCGCTGCCCGCCCCAGACCTGCTCGACAACCCGGCCGAACATCCATAGCCCGAACATGTTGAAGAACAGGTGTCCGAAGCCGCCGTGCAGAAAGGCATACGACAACAGCTGCCAGAACTGAAAGCCGACCGTGTCCGGGCCGTGCGAGGTCCCGACCGGATATTCGCCAAACGGCCACAGCGCGAAATGCTGCATGGTCGGCTCCGGCGCGTACAGAAGAAACAGAAAACCGATGCCGTTGGCGATCAGCAACCATTTGATCATCGGCGGCACGTTCGACACGGCGAACGGATCCTGGCGCATGGCGGGCGGGTCGTGGAATGGGCGCATCAAGGATACCGCATCACCGAAGGCCGACGCCCTGCCGCACCGCGCCCACCATAAAAAAACCCGGCGCCCCCTCGGGACGCCGGGTCGGTACGGGCAGCGCCCGTGGGCGTATCAGCGCACCAGATGCAGGAAATGCAGGTGCTTCTCGTACTGGTCGAGAATATCGCCGATCAGCTGATCCTTGGTATAGCCGACGACGTTGTACTGCTGGCCGCCCTCGCGTAGATAGACCTCGGCACGGAAATGTGCGCGATCCTTGTCGCTCTTGCGTTCCCGCAGGCCCGCGATCGCGAATGACGGAGCGGCAAACCGACGCGCCCGGACGCCGTAGACGAAATCGATCTCGGCGCCGTGGTCGACGTCGATATAGCAACGGTCGTCCTCGATCGTCACCTTCGTCGACATCTCCGACTCCTCGAACTTGGCGGCGACTTCCTTCATCGCCGGGCCGACCACGTCCCGCAGGAACGTCTCGACCTGGGTCTTGCGAGGCGAGGAGATCAGCGTGTCCAGACGGCGTTGCCAGCCGCCGCCGGCCGACGAAGAGGCCACATTGGACGGCGTGTTCATCATGTGACGCATGCTGTCCTGCTTCACCGCTTCCACGCTCAGAGATTTATAAAGCCCCAGCGCCATGATCATGATGATGATCGTGAACGGCAACGCTGAGGCCAGCGAGGCGGCCTGCAACGCGCCGATACCGCCGGCGGCCAGCAGCACGATCGCCACCACGCCTTCGAGCACGGCCCAGAAGATACGCTGCCATACCGGCGGCTCTTCCCCGTCCTTCGCGGTGAGGATATCGATGACCAGCGACCCGGAGTCCGAGGAAGTCACGAAGAAGGTGACGACCAGCAGCGTGCCCAGCACGGAGGTCAGCCAGGTGAACGGAAACTGTTCGAGAAACACGAACAGCGCGGTCGAGGTATTCGCATCGACCGCGTCCAGGATATTGGTGGCGTTGTCCACCAGAATCATGTGCAGGGCGCCGTCGCCGAAGGCAGTCAGCCACAGGAAGGTCGCGCCCACCGGCACCAGCAGCACGCCACAGACGAACTCGCGAATGGTCCGCCCGCGCGACACGCGTGCGACGAACATACCCACGAACGGCGACCAGGAGATCCACCACGCCCAGTAGAACAGCGTCCATGAGCTCATGAAGCTCTCGGTCCCCTCGTCGCCGGTATAGACATACGAATTGAACGTCATGTCCACGAGCGACGACACGTAATTGCCGATGTTCTGGGTCAGCGACTGGAAGATATAGAGCGTCGGGCCCATCACGATGACGAACAGCAGCAGCGCCGCAGCAAGCCAGAGGTTGAGCTCGGATACGCGGCGAATGCCGCCGTCCAGGCCAAGCACCACGGATGTCGTCGCCATGGCGGTGATGATGCAGATCAGCACGATCTGCGTGGTCATGCCCTCCGGCACGCTGAACAGGAAGTTCAGCCCGGAGTTGACCTGCTGGGCGCCGAATCCCAGCGAAGTCGCCACGCCAAACAGCGTGCCGAATACGGCCAGAATATCGATGATGTTGCCGATCGGACCGTAGATGCGCTTGCCGATGAACGGATAGAACGCCGAACTGATGCGCAGCGGCAGATCGCGTCGAAAGCTGAAGTATGCCAGCGACAGACCCACCACCGCGTAGATCGACCAGGCATGCACGCCCCAGTGGAAGAACGTGATCCGCATCGAATCCTTTGCGGCCTGCGCGCTGTTGGCGTCGCCCAGCGGTGGGTTGGCGTAATGCATCACCGGCTCGGCCACGCCGTAGAACATCAGGCCGATGCCCATGCCGGCCGAGAACAGCATGGCGAACCAGGAGATATAGCTGAAATCCGGTTCGCTATGGTCCGGGCCCAGCCGGAACGATCCGTATCGCGATACAGCGAGCACGATACAGAAGATCAGGTAGACGCCCACCGAGGCCAGGTACAGCCAGCCAAAGGTTTCGATCAGCCAGCTCTGCATGGCGCTGAAGAAACCATCGGCTGTCTCGGGCATCAGGGCACCGAACAGCACCAGCGCGCCGATCACGGCCACGGATGGAAAGAATACCGGCGGATTGATACCCGCCTTGGTGGGTTGGCTATCGCTCATTCAGTCTTGCTATGTATGAATTCCCTCTTCTACCTATAACATGCCTGTCGCCGATTAACGACAGCCCGCATCGCTTCGGAGACGGGCCGGCCGGACGCCGGCCCGCGGCCCACGCTCAGAATTCCGCCGGCACTCCGAAGCGCGATCCAAACACGAATTCGTCTGTCGGACGGCGGTTACGCGGTTTCGCCTCGCGTTCGCGCAGCCCCGGATCGCCGCCTGCGGAGCGGTCTCTGTGTCCGATGGCCAGGGCCGTGAATGCCTCGGCTTCTTCGGGAATCGAGAACGCCGTGCGCGCCGCCTCCGGGTCGAGCCCGATCATCTGGTGGACATGCAGCTTGCGCACCGTCGCCTCGAGCACCAGGTTCGCCGATGCCAGCCCCAGATCGTGCTCGGCCGCCTTGTTGGGCTGGCCATTGGCGCTGAACCGGCGCATCACCACACCCAGCACGAGCACCGGCGCGTCGGCCGCCCAGGGCTGATTGCCCTCGGCCAGACACGACAGGATTCGCGCGTGCACGTCGTCCCGGCCCTTCTGGCCCACGATATAGCGCCAGGGCTGCTCGTTGTACGACGAAGGCGCCCAACGGGCGGCTTCGAACAACGAATTCAGATCGGTGGCGGCCACCGGCTCGGCGCTGAACACATACGGGCTCCAGCGCACGGCCAACGTGTTCACGATCGGTGCGTCGGTTTGGGCGTTCTTGTTCATGGCAATTCCTGGCAAACGAAATACATCACGGCCGGTCCGGCGAGCCTCAATCGGCCAGCCGGATGGCCAGCCGGGCCACCTTGGCGCCTTGGTAACGGGCGATCGCCAGCTCCTTGTCGCTGGGTTGGCGAGCGCCATCGCCGCCGGCATAGGTGGCTGCACCGTAGGGGGATCCGCCGCGCAGCTCCGAAATGTCGAACAACTCCTGGGCGCCGGCATAGTCGACCGGCACGATGATCATGCCGTGATGAGCCAGGGTATTCCAGAACGAGGTGATCGTGGTTTCGTTGCCGGCACCGGTTCCACTGGAAGTGAACACGCTGGCAAACTTGTTAACCAACTTGCCGTTGGCCCAGAGACCGCCGGTCTGGTCGAGAAAAGTACGCATCTGCCCGGCCATGTTGCCGAAGCGCGTCGGCGTGCCGAACACGATGGCGTCGTAGTCGGCCAGTTCGCCGGGCGAAGCGGTTTCACCGGCCAGCTCGGTCTTGCCGCCGGCGGCCTCGAGCGCGTCCCGGGGCATGGTTTCGGGCACGTGCTTGAGCGTGACCTCCACGCCGTCGACGGACGCCGCGCCTTCGGCCACCGTCTGGGCCATGGTCTCGATATGACCGTACATGGAGTAATAGAGCACCAGTATCTTCTTCATGATCTCTCCTTGAACATAGGCGCCGGCCGGGCCAGGCGCCTGGGTGGTGTTCTGGCGATTCGTACAGCCTGCCTGCCAGCGAACGGCATGTCCCGTATCGGTCGGCCGGTCGTCGTTGCAAGCCCTGTCGAACGCTCAGGTATCTGGTTCATCAAAATCGAACAACTGCCGTCGTAGGCGCGCCTCAAGGCTTCGCCCTACCCGGGCTCACCTTGAAAATACATACAGACGACTGGCGTTCCTCAGCCAGTACCGTATCGAGTCTCCCGTCAGCCGGAAAGCGAACGCTTTTGGCATACTCGTTCAATATTTTCGAATGACCCAGGCGCGAGTCATGGCTAGCCGCGAACCCATCAGTCTGGAAGCGCTGCAAGCGCTGGACGCCATTGACCGGCATGGCAGCTTTGCCGCCGCGGCCGCGGCTCTTTATCGCGTACCGTCGGCGATCTCCTATACCGTCAGCCAGCTGGAAACCGAGCTCGGCGTCGCGGTGTTCGATCGCAGTGGCCACCGGGCCGTGCTCACCCCGGCGGGCCGCCTGCTGCTCGATGAAGGGCGGCGTATTCTGCTCGCGACCCGGGAACTGGCCGCCGCGGCGCGTCGCCGTGCCCTGCGCTGGGAGCCCGAGCTTCGAATCGCACTCGACGCCACGACCCCGGCCGAGGATCTCTGGCCGCTGGTGGCGGAATTCACCGCCGCCCACCCGGCAATCGATGTACGCATCAGCGAGGAAGTCCTGGCCGGGAGCTGGGAGGCCCTGATCGATGAACGGGTCGATCTGGCCATCGGCGTGACCGATCCCCCCGCCCATGCGGGCATCGAACGGGCACATTACGACCGGCTGACGTTCTGCTTCTGCTGCGCGCCCCACCATCCGCTGGTCGAGGCACCGCGCCCCCTGGACGACGAGCGCATCCGCGGCCAGCGGGCGCTCGTGGTCGCCGACAGCGCCCGACGCTTCGCGCCACGCAGCGGCAACCTGCTGGACGGCCAGCCGCGCCTGACCGTGGCCAGCATGCGCAGCAAGATCGAAGCCTTGGCCCGCGGGTTGGGCGTCGGCTACTGTCCGACCCGATGGGTCGAGCCGTGGCTGTCGGACGGGCGACTGGTGGCACTCGAGACGGCCAACCAACCGGCACACCGCGATACATTCGTTCTCTGGCGGCGCGGCGACCGGGGACGGGCGCTGCAATGGTTCATCGAGCGGCTCGCCGCGCCCGGCCATCGCTCCGCGCCGGTCAGCTGATACCGCGTGCTTCGGAGATGCGCTCGTAGGCAGCGCCGATCTCACGGGTCTTCTGCTCGGCCATGTCGCGCATGCTCTCGGGCAGGCCCTTGGCGGCCAGCTTGTCCGGATGGTTCTGGCTCATCTGACGCCGGTAGGCTTTCTTGACCTCGGCGTCGCTGGCCGATGCGGATATACCCAGTACGTCGTAGGCCTGCTGGAGCTGTTCTTCCCGGGATACGCCGGCCTTCGAACCCATGCCGTCGCCGCTGGCGCCGCCGCCCGCCGCGCCCATGCCCAGCATCGCCTCGAGCTGACGGATCTCGGCTTCCGAAAGACCCAGGCCGCGGGCGACGCGCATGAGCGCTTCGTGCTCGGCGGCACTGACTTTGCCGTCCGCGGCAATGGCCGCGATCTGGACCTGCAGGAACATCTGATGCAGTGCGCGCTGGCCGCGGGCGACCTTGACGAAGCGTGCGACTTCGCCGTCCAGATCGAAGTCCCGGTCCTTGCCCCGATTGAACGATGCACGTGCCTGGGCTTTCTGGTCCTCGCCCAGCCGCAGCCGGGTGAACAACTCCTCGGCCACCTTGATCTCGTCGCGGGTGACCTGGCCATCGGCCTTGCACAACGCGCCCATCACCGCGAACGTCGAGTTGAGGAACTGGGTACGGATCGTGCCGAGTGCGCCCTTCATGAGCGTCATAGCCAGCAGCTGTGCGCCCCAGAAGCCCAGCACACCGCCCAGAATCGCGCCGGGCAGACCAAAGAACGAAGCGCCGGCGATGGCGCCGAGAATGATCGCGATAAGCATGACGTGATTCTACCGGCGGGCCGGGCCCAAGGCGAGACGAGCCGCAGCTATTCGCCCTTCCGGCACCAGCGCTCGCTGGCCCAGTCCATAGGCGACCAGCCCGAGCAGGACGTTGGCCAGGCCAGCCGCGGCGAACACCGCCCATAGCCCGACCAGCCAGCCGCCGAGCGCCGCCAGTGGCACGAACAGCGCGAAGGTCCGGCCCAGCATCAGCCCCGTCGCCACCACCGGCCGGCCCATTGCATTGAACGCCGCGTTCACGCAGATGAGCACGCCGTAAGCGGCAAAACTGGCCGGTACCAGTCGCAGATAGACGATGGCGGTATCGGCCGTGGCCTGACCGGCACCGAACAAGCCGACGATCGCGGGCGCACTCCACCAGAGCAGAACGGCCACCGCTGCGCCCCAGACAAGACAGAACAACGCCGCGATGCGCAGCGCCGCGCGTACCCGATCGGCGCGCTCGGCGCCCCAGTTCTGGCCGATGAACGGCCCCAGGCCCGCGGTCAGTGCCAGTAACGGCACGACAGAGATCGCCTCGATACGCGTGGCCACGCCGAAGCCCGCCACGGCCTCGGGCCCATACCAGGCCACCACGGCGGTGACCACCGCCACGGCGATCGGGTTGACCATATTCGTCGCCGCCGCCGGCAACGCGATCAACGCGACCTGGCGGGCCGACTCCAGCAGCTGGGACCATCGCGGCCAGGCCCATACGATCAGCCCCATCCGGTAATGCAGGGCCAGCAGGGCAAGCACCAGCCCGGCGAAGCGCGCGATCAGCGAGGCGATGGCCGCGCCCTGAATCCCGAGCCCCGGCACGGGTCCGAGCCCGAAGATGAACAATGGGTCCAGCACGAAATTCAGCGCAGCACTGCCGATCATGATGTAGCTGGGCAGGCGGGCATTGCCGCAGGCGCGCATGGCGTTGTTGGCGATCATCGGCACGATCACGAACGGCGCGCCCAGATACCAGATCTGCATATAGTCGATGATCAGCGGCAGGGTCTGCTCGCCAGCGCCCAGCAGGCCGAACAGCGGCTCGATGGTCGCAAGCCCGGCGATCATGAACACCAGCACCACGGCCATCGACAGCCACAGGCTGTCGGTGGTCAGTCGACGTACGGCTTCGTGATCGCCGCGACCGACCGTGCGCGAGATTACCGAGGCTGTACCGATACCCAGCCCGAGCGCCAAGGAAAAGATCGTCATGACCACCGGGAAGGTGAACGACAGCGCGGCCAACGGCGCAGTCCCCAGACGGGCGACAAAGAACGTATCGGCGACGTTGTAGGCGATCATCGCCAGAATGCCCCAGACCATGGGCAGCGATAGCGCGACCAGATGGCCGGCGATGCCGCCTTCGTCCAGACGCACGCCGCCGCGCCCGGCGACCACCGCGCTCACGGTTTGCCCACCGGCACTTCCAGAACCTGCCCTTCCCCGACGGCGAACACGCGGTCGCGGGCCGCCGGGGTGATACGTCCGCCACCGGCGAAGCTGGAGAACGCCGGCAGCACGAGCCCGTCACAGTGATGCCAGAATACCGGCGCGCGCAGTCGTTCGCTGCCCGCGCCCAGTCGCACCACCGGGTGCAGATGTCCAGCCAGCGTGGGGCCGCGCGGGTCCGTGCCGGGCTCGTGCTGACATACGAAGGGCGCCGAGAACAATGCACCCTCATGCCAATCCACCGCCAAAAGCTCGGCGAGCCGGTCGCCGCGATCGTGATTGCCGCGGGTCACCACGATCTGCACATCGTGGAACCGGTTCCGCCAGTTCGCGAACCGGGCCAGCCAGGGTTCGTCGCGCCCCGGCGGGGCATGGACGAAATCGCCGAGCACCACCAGTCGGCGCGCGCCGGTGATCGTCAAGGCCGCCTCAAGGCGTGCCAGATCGCGATCGGTGGTGCCCCGCGGTAGCGCCAGCCCCTGACGTCGGAACACACCGGACTTGCCGAAGTGGGTATCGGCCACGAACAACGTCGCGTGCGCCGGCCAGAACACGCTGTGATCACCGCGCAACCACAGCCGCTCACCGGCGAGCATCAGCTCGGCCTGACCCGTCTCGTTGACCGATTCAGCGCTTGGTCGCATGAGCCTGTCGTGATTCGAATCCAAACATGAATGATCGTCGCCCAGGTCGGTGGCTGATTCGCGAGCCGGCCACGACCGGCGCACGGTTTTCCGCGCGTGCCGGGCTATCCGGCGCCGGCGTGTCGGTGTGTCGACCGGCACGGGTATCGCTCATCGACCGGACGCTTTCGGTCGGCGGTCGGCCGCCTTTTCCAGCTGTACGGTCATGCGTTCGACCCGATCGCGCCAGGATTCACCGGTGACCTGGCTGGCCACCCGCTCCACCCAGAGCGGGAACCCCAGTGGCGTCAGACGCGGTGGCTCGGTCAGACACAGCGTCTGGCTACCGATGGCGGCCAGTGCATCGCGTACGCGATTGAATTCCAGTTCGCGTTCGAGCACCTCGCGGCGGGCCTGACCGAGCAGCAGATTATCGGCGTCATAGCGCGTGAGCACGTCGAACACCAGCCCGCTGGAGGCCTGGACCTGACGCGCACTCTTCTGCTGGCCGGGGTAGCCGGAAAATACCAGACCGGCGATCCGGGCGATATCGCGGAACGCGCGCTTGGACAGCTCCGCGGCGTTGAGACAGGCCAGCAGGTCGTCGACCAGATGCGCCGGCGAGAGCGCCGCGCGCAGTTCGTCGGCGCTGAAGTTCACCTTGTTGCGGGTGACCAGCTCGAAGCCGTAGTCGTTGACTGAAAATCGGAACGACGCTGAATGCATACGCGCCAGCCGCCAGGCCACCAGCGCCGACAGGCCTTCGTGGGCCAGACGTCCGGCGAACGGGTAGAAGAACCAGTGTCGACCTTCGCGGCTGGTCACATGCTCGACGAGCAGTTCGTCGGCCGCCGGCAGCGCCGACCAGCCACGCTGGATCTCGAGCAGATCACGGATCGCGGCCAGCTCCGGCTCCCGGTAATCACCGTCGCGGGCGGCTTCCAGCAGCTCGCGAATAGCGTCGGCCAGCGTGCCGGAGATCGCCATGCGTCCCCCCGCCCAACGCGGTACCTGGCGGTTCTTGCGCGTTGCCGCCTTCACATAGGCGGTCAGCTCGCGTGTCCGTACCAGTTCCAGCAGACGCCCGGAAAACAGAAACACGTCACCAGGCTTGAGCTGTGCGATGAACCGCTCCTCGACGGCGCCCAGCCGGCCGCCCTTGAGCCATCGCACGCTCATCGCCGCATCCGATGTGATCGTGCCCATGGTCATGCGGTGCCGGCGTGCGATACGCCGATCGGTCACCTGCAGGCGATTCTCGAGGCGTTCAACGCGCTGGAACTCGGGATAGGCGGCCAGGGCGGCCCCGCCGCGGGTCACGAAATCCAGCGTCCACTGCCATTCGTCGTCGCCCAGATCGCGATAGGCGCGCGCCGAGCGGACTTCGTCCAGCAGTGCATCGACCGCCACGCCCCCGGCCGCCGTGCTGCCCAGCGCGCGTGTGACCAGATGCTGGGCCAGCACGTCGAGTGCCCCGGTGAGCGGCGCACGTGCCTCCACTTCGCCGGCCAGCGCCTTGCGACGGGCCGCTGCGATCTCGACCAGCTCGAACGCATGGGTGGGTACACACAGAATACGGCTGGCCACGCCCGGTCGATGGCCCGACCGCCCGGCGCGCTGGAGCAGTCGTGCCACGCCCTTGGGACTGCCGATCTGGATCACCTGATCGACCGGCGAGAAATCCACCCCCAGGTCGAGGCTCGAGGTCGCCACCACGCAGCGCAGCGTGCCGTCGGCGATCATCGCCTCCACACGCTCACGCAGGTCGCGATCGAGCGAGCCGTGGTGCAGCGCGATCCTGGCGATCCAGTCGGGGCGAGCACGCAGCAACGCCTGGTGCCAGAGCTCAGCCTGCGAGCGGGTATTGGTGAAAAGCAGCGTGGTGCGCGCGTCGTCCAGGGCCGCGAGCACGGGCTCGACCAACCGCGTGCCCAGATGCCCGGCCCAGGGGAAACGCTCGATAGTGTCCGGAATGAGCGCATCGATATGCGTGGTCGCCGGCACCACCCCGGCGATCTGGCGCGCGGCATCATCGCCGGTGAGCGTGGCCGCCGCCTCGTCGAGATTGGCCAGCGTGGCGGAAAGCCCCCAGGTACACAGCGCCGGGCGCAGCGCCCGCAGCCGGGCCAGGGCCAGCTCCAGCTGGACCCCGCGCTTGGTCGACAGCAGTTCGTGCCATTCGTCAACCACGACCAGGTCCAGCGTGGCGAACAGCCGCTCATGCTCGGCATAGGATAGAAGCAGCGACAGGCTTTCCGGCGTGGTCACCAGCGCGCTGGGCAGACGCTTGCGCTGGCGTGCCTTGACGTGGCTCTTGGTATCCCCGGTGCGCTGCTCGACGCGCCAGTTCAGGCCCAGTTCGCTGGCACTGGCGGCCAGATGCGCGGTGGTATCGGCCGCCAGCGCGCGCAGCGGCGTGATCCAGAGCACCGTCAGGCCCGGGGTGGCCGTGTCGTCGGCGGCGGTGGCCAGCCATTGATTGAGCCCGGCGAACCAGGCCGCCAGCGTCTTGCCGGTTCCCGTCGGCGCATGCACGAGCCCGGATTCGCCCGCAGCCACGGCTGCCCAGGTGGCGCGCTGGAAGTCGAAGATCTGCCAGTCGCGCGCGGCGAACCAGCGCTCGATGCGCGGGTCGATACCCGTCATTCGGCCTTTTTCTTCGGGCTCCAGCGCGTGGCGATCGAACGCGCCTTGGCCGCCAGCCAGGGGAATTTGGTCTCCAGGCGGATCAGCTGTTTCTGTACCCAGATCGAATACGGCGCCAGCAGGATCGCCGAGATCAGCAGGAACAGCACGCCCTGCAGGATCGGCAGGACCAGCCCGGCGATGCCCAACAGAAAAAAGAACACGCCCAGCCCGATTCGCACATAGTCGCGCCAGGTCATGTCGGCCCATTCGATCCGGGTCGGCTCGGGCGGCGTCTGGGCGCCATCGGACGGGTTCGGCGAGTCGTTCATGGCAGGAACATGGGGTCTGATTGGGCAACCACCAGCGCCGGACATCGCAGGCTCACGACGCAGGCGCCAGCGCACGCCGTTCGCTGGGGGGCAGCAGCGCCTTGACGTTGTCCAGGGTATCGGCCTCGGCCAGCGGTTTGTCGTGCCGCCAGCGGGCGATACGCGGAAAGCGTACGGCGATGCCGGACTTGTGGCGTTTGGACACCTGAATGCCTTCGAAGTGCAGTTCGAACACGTGGTGCGGCGTGACCGATCGTACCGGGCCGAAGCGCTCGCGGGTGTTGCGCCGGATCCAGTGGTCCACCTGGCCGATCTCGGCATCGGTCAGCCCCGAATAGGCCTTGGCAAAGGGCACCAGATCGTCGCCGTCCCAGACCGCGAAGGTGTAATCGGTGAGCAGGTTCGAGCGTCGCCCCGAGCCCGGCTGGGCATACAGCAGCACGGCATCCACCGAGAACGGGTCGACCTTCCATTTCCACCAGTCGCCCCGGGTGCGGCCCACCCGGTAGGGCGAGCCGGCCCGCTTGAGCACGAAGCCCTCGGTGGCGTACTCGCGTGATCGCTCGCGCAATGCCGCCAGCGCCGGCCAGGACTCCGCGTCCAGCGGCTCGGACACGCCGATACGCGCGCCCACATCGGCCAGTGCCGTCTGCAGATGCTCGCGCCGGGTCTCGATCGGCAGCTTGCGTATATCGCGCCCCTGCCACTCCATCAGGTCGTAAGCGAAGAATCGGGTCGGATGCTTTTTCTGCATCGCCGCCGACGGCTTGAGCCGCCCGATACGCCGCTGCAGGCGTGCGAACGGCAACGGCAACGACTCGCCTTCCACCCAGGCCAGGATCTCGCCGTCGAGAACACAGCCGTCGGGCAGTTCGGCGGCCACGGCTTCGATCTCGGGGAACCGACCGTCCATGAGATCCTCCCCGCGCGACCAGATGTGGCATTCGCCCCGGCGACGGATGATCTGGGCGCGGATGCCGTCCCATTTCCATTCCGCGTGCCAGTCGCTGCGATCGCCGAGATCGGCCATCTGTTCGATCGGGGCGTTCTCGATGGGCGAGGCAAGAAAGAAGGGATAGGGCTGGGCCGCATCCTCGCCGCGATCGGCGGGATCGATCAGGCGCTCGAAGAACGTCGCCGTCGGCTGCCAGTGGCCCATCAGCCGATGCGCCACGCGCGCGGGCTCGATATCGGCGACTTCAGCCAGCGCCCGGGTGACCAACCGTCGCGAAACCCCCACCCGGAACGCGCCGGTCAACAGCTTGTTGAGCGTAAAACGCGCATCCGTGGGCAGATGGCTCCAGTAATCGTGCAGACACTGCTTCTGCTGTGCCTCCGAGGCCGATTTCAACGGCAGGATGCGCTGCTCGACCCAGACATGCAGCGGCACGTCGAGCCCAGTGTCGTCGTTGTCGAGTTCGTCGAGCAGCAGGGTCATGGTTTCGGCCGAGTCCCCCACCGCCGAGTAGCATTCCTCGACCAGCCAGCCCGGCATGTCGATCGCCTGGCCGACCCACTCACGCAGCCGTACACCGGGAATGAGGCGCTTGATACGACGTCCGCACAGAAACGAAACGGCCCAGGCCGCATCCGCCGCCGGCGCGGCCTCGAAATAATCGCGCATGGCCGCGATCTTGTCGTTGGTTGCCGTGGTGGCGTCCAGCCGCGTGTAGAGCTCGGTGAACAGACGCATTATCGCAGCCCGCCACAATGGGTTGCGGCGACGCACGGCCGGTCTCGGCTGCCGGCTGGCTCACGCCGCACGCGTACTGGTTTGTCGATTGCAACGATCATGGACAGAGCATACCCGCTGGTCACCGCCGAACGGGTACGGCCAGGCTTGAGGATTGAAACGGAATACCGGTCTGCATAGGGTGTGCTCTGTCGATCTGAAAGAGTGCGTGGCCGCTCGTTGCCGTGGCATGCCACCGCGCCGGACAATTTCGTGGATGACCGGCCCTACCGACGACCACCTGAGCTACCAGCGTACCCATCACTTCGGCCGCAAGCCGACGGCCATAGGCCAGACCGACCACGATCGGCAAGAATACGCGCAGGATTTCGTCGAACGCCGGGACCGACCCGGAGACCGGGACGGGCGCCCAGCCTGCAAGGGCCAGTGTCTCTCCCACTTCTTTACGACTACGGCTGTCGGTCGGTCATCGATGCGGTCACCGTGACCGGCTTTTACTCCGTAGAGCTGCTGGAAGCCGGGTTCGATTGGCCAGCGTTGACGACAACCCGCAGATGCTGGCCAAGGCGTTCGACAACGCCCGCAAACGCGGTCTCATTCTTACGACCGCCCCCAGCAACTGGTGATGGTTGACGCACGATGCCGTCGGCCGCTACGACGCGACGACGAGCCAGATTTCTTCATCCATGCCGCTGCCACGGCCTTTTTTTGTGCCGACGTCGCGGATCACACCGAGAACGCAAGCTGACAGGAGGCTGCCGATGAGCCGGTATTCCCAGGCGGTGAAGACCGCACGGGCCTATTACAACAGCGATGACGCCGACAACTTCTATGCCCGGGTATGGGGCGGCGAAGATATTCATATCGGTCTTTACGATCATCCGGACGAGGCGATCCTCACCGCCAGCCATCGCACCGTCGAACGCATGGCCGACACACTCGGCGATACCCTGGCCGGCGCGCACGTACTGGATATCGGCGGGGGCTACGGCGGGGCGGCACGCTATCTGGCCCGTGCACGTGGCGCGACGGTGGTGTCGCTCAACCTGAGCGAGGTCCAGAACGAGCGGGGCCGACGCATGAACGCCGAGCAGGGCCTGGCCGATCGGGTGGACATCGTCGACGGCGATTTCGAGAATATTCCGTACCCCGACGACCACTTCGATGTGGTGTGGTCACAGGACGCCATGCTGCATTCCGGCGATCGCGGACGTGTGATCGCCGAAGTCGCGCGCGTGCTCAAACCCGGCGGCACCTTCATTTTCACCGACCCGATGACCGCCGATGACTGCCCGGCGGGCGTGCTGCAACCGGTGCTCGATCGCATCAGCCTCGAAACCATGGGCTCGCCCGGCTTTTACCGGGCCGCGCTGGCCTCACGGGGGTTCACCGAAGCGAGCTTTGCCGATCACAGCGACCAGGTGCCGCTGCATTACACGCGCGTGCACCAGACGCTCGATGCATATGCCGAGCCCCTGGCACCGGCGATTTCGTCGGACTACGTCGCGAACATGCGGCGCGGCCTGGAACACTGGGTGGCCGCGGGCCGGGCAGGCTATCTGACATGGGGCATCATGCGCTTCGACGCGCCGGACTGATCCGTACTCTCACCCAGCGCCGGCTTGATTGTGCGGCCGTCGTGGCCATGGTCGACCCGCCAACCCTGGCCGGCGCGATCAGCGCCCGGCCTGGTCCGCTCATTCGATAAGGACTTTCTCATGGATCGTTTCAAGGACAAGATCATAATCATCACCGGCGCCGGTTCCGGCATGGGCGCGGCGACCGCCCGGCGAATGGCCGAGGAAGGCGCCACGACCGTGCTGGTCGGCCGTACCCGCGCCAAGCTCGAGGCACTGGCTGACTCGCTGCCCGATCCCGAGCGCGTACTGGTGCGCCCGACCGATGTCGCCGATGCCGCCGACGTCAATGCCCTGATCGACGAGACCGTCGAACGCTTCGGCCGCCTCGACGTGCTGGTCAACAATGCCGGCGTCGCTACCCAGAGCCGGATCACCGAGACCGACGACGACACGTGGCGCAAGCTCATGAGCATCAATGTGGACGGCGTGTTTCATTGCTGCCGCGCAGCCCTGCCCCATCTGATCGAGACACGCGGCAACATCGTGAACACGTCGTCGGTGTCGGGCCTGTCAGGCGACTGGGGCATGAGCGTCTACAACGCCAGCAAGGGCGCGGTAAGCAACTTCACACGCGCGCTCGCGCTGGATCATGGCGGCGACGGCGTCCGCGTGAACGCCGTCTGCCCGAGCCTGACCCGCACCGACATGGCCAGCGGCGTGTTCGACAACGAACAACTGCTGGCCAAGTTCCGCGAACGGATGCCGCTGGGCGCGGGCGCTCAGCCGGAAGACATCGCAAGCGCCATTGCGTTTCTGGCCAGCGACGATGCGCGCTTCATCACCGGTGTGAATCTGCCGGTCGACGGCGGCCTGATGGCCTCCAACGGGCAGCCGCCGCAGGTCTGAGCCGAACGCCCGTCGCTTACGAAAAAGCCCCGGTCCTGGCCGGGGCTTTTGTCGTCTGGCACTAGCGTTTTCGTCTAGGCGGTCTGTTCAAGGCCGGCGTTGTTCTGGTCGAACACCCGATCGGCACGATAGGAACTGCGCACCAGCGGGCCGGAGACGACTTCCAGAAAACCGCGGGCCAGACCCCATTGGCGATATTTCTTGAAGTCCTCCGGCGGCACGTAGCGGTCGATCGGCAGATGATTGACGGTAGGCCGCAGGTACTGGCCGAACGTGACGATATCGACACCGATCTCGGCCAGATCATCCAGCACCTGGGCGATTTCTTCCTCGGTCTCGCCCAGGCCCAGCATGACGCTCGTCTTGGTCAACACATCCGGATTGTGTTGCTTGGCATGCTCGAGCACATCCAGCGTCTGCCGATAGCCGGCCCGCGCATCGCGTACCACGTGCGTCAGCCGTTCGACCGTCTCCACGTTCTGGGCGAAGACCTCCAGGCCTGAGTCGACCACCTTGTCGACATGCTCGAAGACACCACGGAAATCCGGTGCCAAAGCTTCCACGCGTACATCAGGCGTACGGCGCTTGATCGCGGCCACACAGTCGGCATAGTGCTGGGCGCCGCCATCGGGCAGGTCGTCGCGATCGACCGAGGTGAGCACGATATAGTTCAGCCCCATGATCTCGACCGACTCGGCGCAGTGCGCCGGCTCGTCAGTGTCCAGCCAGCCGCGCGGGTTGCCGGTATCGACCGCGCAGAACCGACAGGCACGGGTGCAGGTATCGCCCATGATCATGATCGTGGCGGTTCCATGGCTCCAGCACTCGCCGATGTTCGGACACATGGACTCCTCGCACACCGTGGCGAGCCGGTGCTCGCGCACGTTCTGCTTGACCTTGGCGTACTCGGGGCCGCTGGGCAGACGGGCCCGCAGCCAGTCCGGCTTGCGCCCGATGGGCACGGCTGCGGCGTTCTTGTTCGCCTTCATGCCGTTCTTGATCGCCCGCGTGCCGTTGGGCTTCTGAATCTTCGAGCCGGTGACGACGGGAATGCCTTTGAAATCGCTCATGACGCTCATTAACCGGAATAGAAATCGGTTCGTTGCCATGATCCTAACACCCGCTGCACGGACGCCCGGATCGGCCCGGTCTACGATGCGGGCGCCCAAGCCGGTTGCAACCCTTGGCCCCGGGTCAGCGCGCAGTCAGTTGACCGGCTGCTAATATCAAGCGCCGCTCGGCTGTTTTCTACAGCCTGAGAACCCTGTCGCTACACGCCACGGACGATCGCCAAACGCATGACCGCCGAAGCCTCGCGCGCCGCCCCCACGCGCAGCCCACTGGAACAGTTCGTTCGTCGCATGATGGCCAGCCGGGTTGCCCGGCTGGCGTACCGGTATCGACGCCTGGTGCCGTTTGCCTCTTTCGCCATGGGTGCGGCCAGCTTCTTCCTGGTCGAACGCCAAGCTCAGCTCGCCCAATGGGTGACCGCGCTGATGCTGCTCGGATGGGTGGCGCTGCTGTTCGAGGGGCTGTTGTGTCGCCTGCTGGCGCGCTGGTTCGGCGAACGCGTGCCGCAGATGGCGGTGCGATTCGCCGCCCAGAGCCTGCATCAGGAAACCCTGTTCTTCGTGCTGCCCTTCTTTCTGGCCACGACCACTTGGTTGAGCGGCCAGGCCGTGTTCACCGGCGTTCTGATCGTGGCCGCCGCGGCATCGACGGTCGACCCGGTCTATCTGCACGGCATCGCCGAGCGGCGCTGGCTGTTCCTGGGCTTCCACGGCTTTACGCTGTTCGCGGCCCTGCTGACCGCCGGGCCGATCCTGTTCTCGCTGACCACCGGCCAGAGCGTGGCGATCGCGTCGGTGGCCATGGGCATCTGTGCGCTTCCCAGCTTCAACGATGCGCTTCAGGCCGGCCGTTGGTGGCGCTGGTTCCTGCTCGCCGCGCTGTCGATCTCCATGGGCGCGCTGAGCTGGTATGGACGCTACTGGATACCGCCGGCCACGCTGCGTGCGACCGACATGGTGATCACCACCCGGATGGATACCACCGCCCGCGAGCCCGGTGGCGACCGTGACAACTTTCCACGTACCGGTCTGGCCGCCGACGGGCTGTATGCCTTTACCGCGATCAAGGCACCGCGCGGCCTGCACCAGCAGATCCTGCATGTCTGGTATCACGACGGTGTCGAGGTCGACCGGATTCCGCTGGAGATCGTCGGCGGCGACCGCGAAGCCGGTTTTCGTGCCTGGAGCCACAAACTCAGCCTGGGCGCGGACCCGAGCGGCGATTGGCGGGTCTCTGTGGTCACCGACGACGGCCAGCTCATCGGCTCCCGCCGGTTCACCATCGACTAACTCAACTCAGATCAAACGACGTTCGGTCAGACGTTCGGTCAGCGCCGCCAGCCCGGCCACGTTGCGTGCCGGCACGCACAGATCCACATGCGGGCTGGTGTGCTGCATCCCCAGGGCGCTGGCGAAATAGCGCGGGTGGTCCATCAGCGGGTCCAGCCAGATGAGCGCCCGCGCCTGGCCGTGCAACCGCTGGAGCGCGGCGGCCAGGCGATCCGGAGGATCGGTATCCCAGCCGTCGGAGATCACGATCACCACGGTGTCGCGGCCGAGCTGGCGGGCGCCATAACGCGCAACGTAGCGCTCGATCGCGCTGGCGATCCGCGTGCCGCCGGCCCAGTCGTCGAGCGTTGCCGCCAATCGGTCGAGAGCCACCGCCGGCGACGGCGCGGCCAGCGCTGTCGTGGCCCGGGTCAGGCCGGTCGAGAACACGAAACTCTCTACCGAGCGGAACACCTGCCCGAAGGCATGGATGAACAACAGCGCAAAACGGCTGTAGGCCGACATCGAGCGGCTGACATCGGCCAGCACCACCAACCGCGGCCGGCGCGGCGGGCGCCATCGACGGCGGAACACGGCCACTTCGCCGCCGCGGGCCAGAGCTGCGCGCAGGCTGGCGCGCATGTCCAGTCGGCCCTGGCCGCGGGCGCGCCAGCGACGATCCGCCCGGCGTGCGAGCGCTCGGCCCAGGGCCCGAATGAGCGCGGCCGTGGCCTGTTGTTCGTTGTCGTCCAGGCCTGCCAGGTCGGCGTCGCGCGCGCTGCGTAACGCACTTGCGCCGTGGTCCGGCCCGTTCAGCGAATCGACACCGGGCGCGTCGGCGTCGGATGGCGCCGGCGTGTAGCCGTCAGCTGAAGCCGGTGTCGGCGTCGGTGGATCGCCTGGGTCTGAGGCCTCGCGGTCCTCCGCCTCGACCGAAGCCTGGACGCGTGCATGCCAGAAGGCGGGATAGACGGTGTCGAAAATTCGACGCGCCTCGGGCGTCTTGGCCATCGTGGCCTGCAGCGCACTGCGAAACGTCGGCTCCGGGGCAGGCATGAGCCGCTCGAGCGCAGCCAGCGCATCGGCACTCTCGACCGGGCTCACGGCGGCGCCGTGTCGCCGGAGCGCGGCGGCGAAATCTGCAACCGGACCGGCCAGCGACCAGCCGCTCACGCGCGGCGGTCGTCGGCCAGACGCTTGCGCATCGTGCGGATATCGGCGCCGTCCTTGAACAAGGCACCCAGCGTGGTGGCGGCCACCGGATCGTCGAGCTTGGCGGCGCCCAGCTCGATGAGGGCAGCGGCCCAGTCGAGTGTCTCGGCCAGGCCCGGGGTCTTGGCCAGTTCCTGACGGCGTGCCCAGGCCAGAAAGTCGGCGATGGACTCCGCCAGCGCCGTGTCGATATCCGGCAGCCGCGCCTGCAGCACGGCGATCTCCTTGGCCCGGTCGGGATAATCCAGCCATAGATACAGACAGCGCCGACGGGTGGCTTCGGCCAGCGCCCGGGTGCGGTTGCCGGTGATCACCACCATCGGCGGTGTCGAGGCAACCACCGTGCCGTACTCGGGGATGCTGATCTGCCAATCGGACAGGATCTCGAGCAGGAAACTCTCGAACGCCTCATCGGCGCGGTCGAGTTCGTCGATCAGCAGTACCGGCGGTGGTTCGGCCCGCAGCGCGGCCAGCAGCGGCCGCTCGAGCAGAAATGCGTCGTCGTAGAGCCCGCGTCGCAGCTCGCCGGCATCCGCGCCGGCCGCCTCGGCCAAGCGGATTTCCAACAGCTGGCGCGGGTAATCCCAGTCATACAGCGCCGCGGCCGCATCCAGGCCCTCATAGCACTGCAGGCGGATCAGGCGGGTATCGACCGCCGCGGCCAGCGCGCGGGCGATCTCGGTCTTGCCGACGCCGGCCGGGCCTTCGACCAGCAGCGGACGGCCGAGCGCAAGGGCCAGATAGAGGGTGGTGGTCAGCTCGGTGTCGCCGACATAACCCTGGGCAGCCAGCGCGGCGCCCAGGGCCCGCGGGTCGGCCACGGCAGCCGGCCGGTTCGGCGCCGTCTCGCGGCTCACGAATCGCGGTCGGGGCCGGGGTCGGGGTCGGCTTCGGCCTCGCCCTCGGCATCGATCACGCCATGTTCGATCAGCGCCAGCGACACCAGCCGGGCATACAGCGATTCGCGCCAACTGCGCGGCCGCGTGAGTCCCAGACGCTCGAGATACGCGCCCGCGGCGGCCGGCACGTGCGACAGAATCCTGGCATGGCGGATCAGCTGGCCCAGGGTCGCCCGTGCCGAACCGGCCTGCAGCTTTTTCAGCGCATCGATCAGCGTCCGTTCGATCTCGGTGAAATCGCTGCCGTAGGGATAGGCCTGGAAGCGGCCGGCCCGGCGCGATGCGGCGAACAGCTCGGTCAGCCGCTCGGGATGATTGTTCCGGGCGGCCGCCGGTATCTGGTAGTCCGGTCGCAGCTTGCCGGCATCGATCGCCGAACGCCGCAGATCCTCCTGAAACCGAGCGTCGGCGATCTCGATCATGGCCATGGCGACCTGCTCGTCGGTCTTGCCGCGCAGATCGGCCACGCCGTATTCGGTGATCACGATATCGCGCAGATGGCGCGGGATCGTGGTGTGGGCATAGTGGCTGACGATATTCGATTCCGGCCCGTCGGAGCCGTTGCGGGTCGCGCGTACGCAGATGATCGACCGGCCGCCCTCGAGCTCGTGTGCCTGGGCGACGAAGTTGTACTGTCCGCCTACGCCGGACAGTACCTGGCCGTCGGCCAGCCCGTCGGAGGCGACCGCACCGGAAAGCGTCGCCTTGATCGCGGTATTGACGAAGCGCGCATCGCGCCGCTGGATTCGCCGCAGCGCCTCATCGCCGTACAGGTGATTGATCTGACCGACGCTGGTCATATGGAACAGCTCGCGTTCGTCGTCGTTCAGATCTCGCAGCGCCTGATAGAAGCGCGACGGCCCCAGAAAGAACCCGCCGTGTACCAGCGTCGCGCCGTGCAGCCGCGTGCCCAGACAGCGTGATTCGATCGCCGCGCGTGCATCATCGTTGTCCAGATCGGTGCCGATGAGCGCACCGCCGTCTGCTGCATCCAGACAGTCGTCGGCCCATTTCACGTCGGCATGAAACACCCCGACCCGGCGCAGATACGCGACATCGTCTGCATTGAGCTGCGCCCGCACCGCGCCTGCCTGGCACAGCGCGGCGAGCGTGGCGGGGCTGACCCGGGCGTCGATGCGTCCGGCATCGACGAGTTGCTGGACGGCGATGTCGTCGTAGACGCAGCGCTTGATCACCCCGGCCCGATAGAGCTGGATATAGGCATCGACCAGCATCTCGGTACAGCCATACAGACCACGCTCGAACGGCGCCAGGCCGCCGATGGTGTCGATCAGCGAGGCCCCATCGGCCGGCTGGTTCATCGCTTCGACCAAGGCGCGATAGTCAGCGTTGTGGTTTTCGCGCAGGTCCGAACAGTAGGCGATCGCATCCGACAGCGATCCGATACCGATCTGCAGGGTGCCGCCATCGGCCAGCAGCGTGGACACGCGCAGCCCGATCGCATAATCGGCCAGCGACACGGGCATGGACGGCGCACCGAAGGGCTTGAAATCGGCCGCCGGGCCTTCGAACACGGCATCGGCCAGCGAGGCGTCGACCAGCGCGCTTCGCGTCATCATGGGCATGCGCGAGTTGAGCTGGCCGACCACCACGAGCGGCCGGCCGGCCGCACGCGCGGCTTCCACCGCCGGTATCAGGTCGAGCGTCACATCGGTGTTGCTCGACAGCGAAAAACAGCTGTCGTCGGGTCCGGGGGCGCCCATCTGCATGAGCACATTCACACCCGCGTTCATCAGATCCCGGGCCACATGGGTGTAGTTCACCGAGCGATAATGGCGCTGGGCATCATCGTTGCCGAGCATCGCACCCGGCTGGAAGAAAAATTCCGAGACAGTCACGTTATCCGGTAGCGCGCCGGCCTTCTGGTCGCGGACGTAATCCAGGCCCGGATAATCCTCGAACACCCGCTCGACGATCGGATCCATGAGCCGCCGCTCGAGTTCGCTGGACGCCTCCGGCAGATCCAGCGACAGCGCGGTCAGGATGCTCAACCGGATCGACGAATCCGCCCGGGCGCGCGCGTATAGCGCGTTCATCAGCGTAGCCGCCTTGCCAAGGCCCAGCGGAGCGCCGACATGCAGTTCGCGGCCCATGGTTTCGATGAGCCAGTCGATCGTGGCTTCGGCGTCGGTGAAACGGCGCGGGCGTTGACTCATGGAGCAGTCTCCCTGGGCTCGACCGGCCGTGGATCAGTCGCCGCGCCGGCCGCTGCCATATCGCTGAATGTATTCGTCGGGCACCTTGACCGACAGCGCGCCCGGCAACACCCGGAACGTGGCCGGCGTCTCGGTGAGCAGTTCGCCGTCGGTGTTGATCTGCATCGGCCGGTCGGTGCTGACATGAAATTCGGTGCCTTCGAGCAACTGTACGCCCTGCACCGATTTGTCCGGCCCACGTACCAGCGATGGCAGCATGCCCACCAGCTTGGTCAGTGAAGCGGGTTTGAGGCTGTACAGATCCAGCCGGCCGTCGTCCAGCGCGGCATCGCTGGACACCGCCAGCCCGCCGCCGAAATAACGGCCGTTGCCGATGGCCAGCTGTATCGAGCGCAGCTGATGACGCTGGTTTCCGCAACGGACCTCGGCACTGAACGGGTCGGTATCGCGAAACGCCTGGAAAACGTTGGACGCATAGCCGAACGCGCCGAACCACTTCTTGGCCGCATCCGAGCGATATTCGCAGGCGCGCACCGCCAGTCCGATACTGGCGACGTTGACGAAATAGACGTCGTTGCACTGACCCAGGTCGACGCGGTGCGTCACACCTTCGACAACATTACGGCAGGCGGCCTCGAGCTCGGTGGGGATAAGCAGGGTACGGGCAAAATCATTGGCCGTGCCCAGCGGCAGCACGCCCATCGGCTTGCCGGAATGCATCACCGGCCCGGCCGCGAGGTTGAGTGTGCCATCACCGCCGCCGAGCACGATCATGTCCACCTGGTCGGCGTAGGCCTCGATCTCCGCCGGTACATCGTCGGGCTTTTCGAAGTTACCGAGCAGCACCTCGACGTCCAGCGCTTCCAGGGCATCGCGGGCGGCCTGTGCATGGGCCTCGCCCTGCCGGGATTCGCGGTTGATCAGTAGAAGGACGCGCAGAGGGCTCACCGGTTAGGCAGACAGACAATGGCCAAGCGTAAGCGCGACCCGTCGGCCGCGCAATGCACGCCATCGTCGCGGCCGCGTCACGAACGCCGCTGGCCAAGCTCGCCGCTTTGCGCCAAGCTGGCGCACAAACGTTCAACACGACCTATCAATGCAGAGTTTCGTTCAACGCATGATCGGGGCCGCGCGCCTGGATGTGTCCACCTACGAAGAAGTCGAGCACGATCGCAGCGCGACCGGC
Source organism: Salinisphaera sp. T31B1 (assembly GCF_040361275.1). Lineage (NCBI taxonomy): Bacteria > Pseudomonadati > Pseudomonadota > Gammaproteobacteria > Salinisphaerales > Salinisphaeraceae > Salinisphaera > Salinisphaera sp. T31B1. The sequence goes on from NZ_APNH01000001.1 coordinate 256,390, forward strand.
CAGGCCGCCGGCGTGATCGTATTGGCCGCGCTGGCGGCCGGTATCGGCGCGATGGCCGGCGGCAGCCTGCAGCTCTTCCTTCTCTCGGCAATCGCGGCGCTGCTGGGGTGGGTGATCTGGGCGGCCATTATCTGGCTGGTCGGCACCAAGCTGCTGCCCGAAGCCCAGACCGAAGCTGATATCGGGCAATTGCTGCGCACGCTCGGCTTTGCCGCGGCACCCGGGCTGCTGCGAGTGCTGGGCTTCATTCCGTTGATCGGGGGCATCGTGTTCCTCGTCGTCAACGTGTGGATGCTGATCACCACGGTGATCGCGGTGCGCCAGGCGCTGGACTATCAAAGCACGTGGCGTGCGGTCGGGGTCTGCCTGATCGGCTGGGTGGTCCAGCTGCTGATTCTCGGCCTGTTCTTCGGCGGCGCCCAGATGGGCATGGGCGGCAGCGCGAGCGCGCCGGCTCTCTAGGCCGGAATGTGACGCTGCTCGGCAGCGTCGAACACGCAGTCGAGCAGGCGCAGCTGGCGCGCAGCGCTGGCTGCCTGCATGAGGTCCATGTACAGCACGGGCGGCACCGGGCGGCGTTCGATCAGCCAGCCGATATGCTTGCGAGCCACACGCAAGCCCTGCTCTTCGCCGTAGAAATCATGGATCTGCTCGATCAGGCCCAGCAACAGCTCCCGCTCGTCGTCGAGTCCCGGCGGCGGCGGGGCGCAGCCGGTGGCCCGTTCGACGATGATCTCGCGAAACAGCCACGGACGGCGACAGGCCGCACGGCCGATCATCAGTCCGTCGGCGCCGGTGGCCTTGAGCACCGCCCGCGCCTTGGCCGGCGAGTCGATATCGCCGTTGGCCCAGACCGGAATCGAAACCGCACGCTTGACCGCGGCGATAGTGTCGTATTCCGCCTGGCCCCGATAATGCTGGTCGCGGGTGCGCCCGTGCACGGCCAGCGCAGCGATTCCCGCGGCGTCGGCGATACGCGCGATGGCCACCGCATTGCGCCGGTCGGCCGATACACCGGTGCGCATCTTGAGCGTGACCGGCACCGGGCTGGCTGCCACCACCGCATCGAGAATGCGTCCGACCTGATCGACATCGCGCATCAGCGCCGAGCCGGCGGCCTTGCGACAGACTTTCTTGGCCGGGCAGCCCATGTTGATATCGATGATATCCGCGCCCTCGTCGGCGTTCACGCGCGCAGCGAAGGCCAGATCTTTGGCGTCGCCGCCGGCGATCTGGACGATCCGTGGAGCCCGCTCGCCGGCATGGTCCAGCCGCAGGCGCGACTTTCGCGTGCCGCGCAGCTCGGGGCGGGCCGAGACCATTTCGGCGGTCGTGGAGGACGCGCCGAGACTGCGGCAGAGCTGGCGGAACACACGGTCGCTCACGCCGGCCATCGGCGCGGCGGCCAGTCCGTGGGCGAATGGATAACCGGCGATCTGCATGGGCGCCGATTGTAAGCCAATCCAGCGGCCGCGGCCGATCGCGCGCGACGGCGCGGCTTCGGAAACGTGTTATTTTTGCTTCATCACGTTCTTTCCAGAGTCGATTGCATGAACAAGCTCACCGTTCGTTTCGCTGCCACGTCGCTGGCGCTGGTCATCGGCGCGACCACCCTGGCCGGCTGCTCGAAAGACCCGCAGGAGAAATACGACGACGCCGTCGAGCAGCTCAACGAGGCACGTGAGGCACGTAACGATGCCCAGGACAAGCTCAACTCCAAGAAGGAGGAGCTGGCCGAGTTGCAGTCCAATCTCGACGAGGCCGAATCCAATCTCAGCGATGCCCGCAATCAGGTCGACCAGGCCTCGCAGGCGGTCAACAAGACGGTGAACGACGAGGTGTTGTTCCGCACCATTCAGCGCGAACTGCTCGACAAGAAGAAATTCGACCAGGCCGCGATTTCCGTCGGCGTCCAGGATCGCGTGGTGACCCTCACCGGCAACGTGCCCGATGAAAAGACCCACAAGCAGGCGCTGGAGACCGCGCGCTCCCAGGCTGGCGTGAAGAACGTGGTCGACCAGCTTCAGGTCAAGGATACGGACGCGGAGAAAAAACAGAAGGATCAACAGCAGAAACAACAGCAACAACAGAATCCGCCGCAGCCGGGCGATGACGGTGCCGGCGACAAGTCCGACTCGCCCAGCCAGACCTAGGCCCCGCTCCGATGCTGGTTCTGGCGTTCTGGGTACTGCTGGCGGCCGCTGGCGGCGGCGCGGCCATGGCCGGACTGGACGGGGCGACCCGCCCGCTGCGCATCGGCCACGGCCTGATCGCCGGGCTCGGCCTGTTCTGCCTGTTGATCGGCGCGCTGATCGAGCCCGGTACGCTGGTCTGGACCGCATTCGGGCTTCTGGCGCTCGGCTTCGCGGCCGGGGCAACGCTGTTCGGCGTGATCTGGCGCAACAGCGCGCCGCCACGAATGTTGATCTGGGCCCACGGCGCGGTCAACACGCTGGGGGTGATATTGCTGGGCGTCGTCGTTTTCGGCTGAAACTAAAGCGCGTCGCCGTCGCGGCCGAGCGGCCGGGCGCGTTTCTGAAACGCGCGGATGGCCCGCGCCGCGGCCAGTTCGGCGCGCAGATGCCCGTACAGGCCGCGCCATAGCGGCATGCGCCAGTCCGCCTCTTCGCCGCGCCCCATACGCAGGATCTGGACGTAGTACCAGCCCATCTGCGAGAAGATGTTGATGAACCGCAGGCTGGCGATCGGCGATCGCGGTCCGCGCCATCCCGGGCCGTAGGCGAGCGCAGCACCGGGATCTTCGGCGCGGTCGCTCGTAGCCTCGAACAGTCGAGCGACCCAGCCTGGGTCCACGCACAGCGGTCGTGCGAGCCCGACGAGGTCTGTATCGCCACTGGCCAGTGCCGCGGCCATGGCCGAACGCGTACGAAAACCGCCGGTAACCATCAGCGGCACACGGGTGCAGTCACGTATCCGCGCGGCGTATTCGAGGAAATAGGCCTCGCGATCCCGCGTGCTGGGACGCAGCGTTTCTGCAGTCGCCTCATCGCCGCTGTGTCCGAGCAGGCGCGGCTGCTCGTAGCTGCCACCGGAGATCTCGAGCAGATCGATCCGGCGATCGTTGAGCCAGCGCACCACCTGCAGGCAGTCGTCGTCGGAGAAACCGCCTTTCTGGAAGTCCGCAGAATTGAGCTTGACCGCCACTGCGAAGTCCTCGCCGACCGCCGCCCGTACGGCATCGACGACCTCCAGCAACAGACGCGCGCGGTTTCCCAGCGTTCCGCCGTAGTCGTCGCCGCGATGATTGATCAGCGGCGACAGGAATTCGCTCAGCAGATAGCCATGGGCGGCGTGTATCTGCACGCCGTCGAAACCACAGCGCTGGGCGACGGCGGCGGCATGCACGAAGCGCTCGACCACGCTGCGGATATCGGCCAGCGAGAGCGCACGCGGTCGCCGATAGGCACCCAGCAGCTTGAGCCCCACTGCCGACGGTGCGACCGGACGCGGCGAACAGTACAGCGGCGCCTGACGTCCGGCATGCGACAGCTGCATCCATATCCGGCTGCCGCCGGCATGGGCGGCCGCCGCCCATCGCTCGAGCGCCGACTCGTCCTCGTCGCCGTCGATCACCACGTTGCCGGGGCGTTCGAGCACCCAGCGATCGATCTGCACGTTGCCGGTGATCAGCAGGCCGGCGCCGCCGCGCGCCCATCGCCCGTACAAGCGCTCGAGCGCAGGTGTGGCGTTCATGTGGGCATCGGCCAGGCCTTCGGTCATCGCCGCCTTGACCAGGCGGTTGGCCAGTACCTGACCACACGGCAGGTGCAGCGGCTCGCGCAGCCGCGCGATCTCGGTGCGTGCCGGCTCGGGTAGTGCTTCTAGCGTCGCATGTCGACTCATCGGCCGAGCATAACGCGATCCGGTACCGTCCGGCGTTCAGCGCCCCGCACGGGTATAGATATCGTGGCTGGCATGCGTCGAGGGCTCCCACAGAGCCAGCGCGGCCTCCACGGCATGACGCTCGATCAGCGACGCACGCTCGGTGGCCGCAGTCACGAACGCGGTCTCGATGACCCGGATCAATGCACGCGTATTGCCTCGCCAGGGGCAGGCGCACATCGCCTGCCATGCCGCCCGCGACAAGCCGGCCGGGGCGACCCAGCTGGTCGAGCGGCTCTTCATCTGATGCAGGGTTGCAGCGAGCACGGCCACCAGATCCTCCCGGCGCACCGCAAGATCCGGCAGATGCAGGATCTGGGCGCCCAGACGTGCATGTTCGTCCATGTTCACAGAGGCTATCAGTGTCTCCCAGCTGCGGTTGGAGGCGAATACGATCGCGCAATCCAGCGGACGCTTGGCCGAGGCGCCATAGGGCAGATACTGGTTCGAATCCAGTGCCTCCATGAGCACTTCCATGACCGTACCGGAGACTCCGTGAGACTCATCCAGAAAACAGACGCCGTCGCGGGCATGGGAGAACGCTCCGGTACGCGAGCCGGCGCCGGGGAATGCACCGGAGACGTGCCCGCACAGCAGCGACTTCATGGCCGCCTTGTCGTGGGTCGCCTCGGCGGTGAGATTGACGGTGACGAAATTTCCCAGCTTCCGGCACAGATGAAAATAATAGGCCAGCGAGGTCTTTCCGGCGCCGGGGCCGCCGAGCAGGTAGATACGCGAGACGTTGTTCTCTGCCAGTTCGGCCAGATACGCCAACAGCTCGCGCAGCTCCGGACTCAGACAATAGAAGTACTTGATCCGCGGCGTATCGATCTCGCCGGACACCGGCATGGCGATCACGTTGGGCTCGTACACCGGTTGCAGATGGTCGGCGAGCTGATCGAGCACCTGCGCCGGGTCTTGGCCGACGATCAGCCGCAGGCCCTCAATCTCTCCCGTAGGCGCGGCCTCGGCCAGCCAGCGACCGAATTCGGTCAACTGGTGGGGGGCGAGTCCGACCACAAGCACCGGGTAGCCGTCGTCCCGTCCCTGGCGCTGATCGCGAACGGCCGCGGCCAGTCGATGAAGCGTATCGACCGTTGGAAACAAAGCGAACACCGCGCCCACGGGCGGCACGGACACACGACTGCCGGTGAGCAGCCAGGCGCTGGCCGGGGCGACCGCCGCCGCAATATGCGATTTCAGCGACTCGTCGACCGGCAGATCGTCCGGCAGACAGATCGCCACTCGTGTTTCGGTCTCCTGCTGTGCCGCAGCGCGGCGTTGTCCTCTGCCCGCAAACATTGTCGCTCCCGGTCGGCCGGCCGTGATCGGTTGCGGACGGTGGCCGCCCGACTATGCGTGATCCTCGTTGTGTGCGTTATCGGCGGCTGTACCGGCCAGGACAGCCCCGAGACGCGTTTCGACGATTATCTCGCGCGTCTGGCCCGCACTCTGGATACGCCTCGTCCGAGTCCGTCGGCGCCGGTAGCCCGTGCCTATCCGGACAAGCGCCGGCTGCAACGGCCGGTCGAAACCCCGCGCACCGGCTGGATCGGGCTGTTCGAACTGCACCGCTGCGGGCTGGTCAATCTGGTCTCCGAACGCAACAGCATCCTCGGTCGGGTTGCCCCGGCGCACCAGCGTCTGGCCTACGAGTCGCAGTTGCTGGCCGGGCTGACCCGCTGCCGGAAGGAACTATCGGCCGAGGCGGCAACCGCCGACCCGGACTTCGTCGACCGGCTCGACACGCTGATCGCACGCAAGCGCGACGCCGTACCGCGTATCTTCTGGAACCGTACGCTGGGCGGCGACGCGGTGATTCATGTATTCAGCCTTGCCGGTCGTCCACCCGGACTGACACCCACCGCCAGCGGGCGGGCCACGCGTCAGGCCATCGGTGCGCTCGCCAGCGCCGGCGACGCTCTCGCCAGAGGCGACCGGCTCGACGCCGACACACTCGCCGGGTTCTACCGCACGCTAGAGGCCAGCACCTACGGCGGTCAGCTACAGATCGCGGCGATACGGGCAATCCAGTCGCTCGACAGCGCGACCGCCATGCTGACCGAGCGCATGGCCCGACGCCCGATCTGCTTCAACCAGCGCCCCAACCGCCGGGGCCGAACACTGCAGACGATCCTGCTTGAAGTCTACGGGCCCGAGGTCCAGTCTTATCTGGCGGATCTGGTCCGGGCAGGCCATCAATGGCGTGCTGCAGTCGACCGCCTCGTCGACGCTCAGCGCACGCCCGTGCCTGCATCGTTTCGAACCTATTGGCAGGCGACCCTCGCCACCGACAGCGGCCTATGGCCACGGCTGAATACCGCAATCGAAGACCACACGCGGCAATGGCAGACACTGTTGGGTGACTGCGGTCTCATGCCCGGCAGTTGAACGGCGCCCTGCGCGTGACCCGATCAGCCGGTACCGTGCGACCACGTCGCCTCCGACAGACCCGGTGGCGGGCTGGTCGTGCGGGTATATCGGCGCGTCGCACGACCTCGGCAGCCCTAGCGCCGATCCAGGGCCCGTCCCGCCGGCGGAATCGCCCGCTGCGCCGGCTGGATCTGACGAGCCGAGGGGTCCCGACCGACGCCATAGGCGCTCGAGGAACGGCTGGCCCTATCCCCGCGATCGTAGCCATCGGACGGCCGCCCGCGATGATCGCCGCGACCATGCCTGTGCTCTTCGCGCTGACGATACGAATGCCCGTACGGGTTGCCAAACCCGTCGATACGAGGCGCGGCCGGCGCGCCGCCGGCACCGAATCGGCCATAGGCGCCCGGCCCGTATTGCTCGATGACTCGCCCGCTATGCGCCCCGAACGGCGCCTCGTCGGGCGCCCGGCCGCCGTACGGACGCACCGGCACGGTCTGTCTGTATTCCTCGTATCGATAGCCGCTCGAAGGGCCGAACACTTCGGTCCGGCGATGACTGTCGTACCGCCCGTACGGCGTGTTCAGATGCGCACGATCGATGATGATTACCGCCGAGTTGTCGGCCGCGGTCGCGGCGCCGGGCAACAACGCGAGTAAACCGACCAACGCAGCGGCGAACAACGGAATACGCGGGGTGACGACGGTCTTCATGGCAGGCTCCGTGTCGACACGGGCGAGGAATTGGTGCCGGATTCGCATCGTGCGACCGACCGGTTGAACGGCGTATGAATTTCCACGGTCGTCGCGCGGGCGCGGGCGAGGAGGCTTAAGCAAAGGTTCAGGGCGGCCTGCGTAGCCTGCGATATCCACACAAGGGGATCGAGTGATGAACAGTTTCCAGCGCAGTTCGGCCAGCCGCTCAGCCCGTCTGATGCCGGTGCTCGCGGCGGCCTTGGTCACGATTGTCACCGGATGCGCGAGCAACCCCAAGCCGGACGTCGATCCTATCTTCACCGCTGTTCCCGGCGGCCGCTACGACTGTTATACCCAGCAAGACGACCGCAATGTGTTCGCCAAGGGCGCAACCAGCACGGCGGGTCAGGCCGTGATCGGCGGCGCCGCAGGCGGTCTGCTGGGCAACCAGTTCGGCAGCGGCACCGGCCGTGATATCGGCACGGGCCTGGGCGTGGCCGCCGGCGCCGCGGCGGGCGCATGGAACGCGCGCCGCATGCAGAACAACCGTCTGGACCACTGTCTCCAGCGAACCGGTGGCCAGAACGGCAACGCCGGCGGCTACCGATATCAGGGTAGCTGACTCGACGCCGTGATTCCGTCAACGGCCCTCAAGGCGTATCCATGATCGTGTCGCGCACGCCGGTCAACCGGACCATCGACCCAAGGCAGCTGATCCTGGCCCTGTTGCTGGCGCTGCTGCTCTTCGGCTCGGTATCGGCGGCCCATGCGCAGAACCCGGGCGCGTTGCGATCGCAGATGGCGCAGGGGGCCGGGCCGGGCCAGAGCCGGGACAGCGAACGCGGTGAACGTCTGCCACCCAACGTCGCGCCGGGGGAAGCGGCGCGTCGTGCCAGCCGCGAGTACGGCGGCCGGGTGCTCAACGTCGTGTTGGAAGACGGTCCGGGCGGGCCGTATTATCGGGTCAAGCTTCTGGACGGCGGACGTGTACGTATCGTCCACGTGGAGGCGCGCCACTAGCGCCGGCAGACGATCGGGCAAAGGATAAAACGCATGCGAGCTCTGGTGATCGAGGACGATGTCGACCTGCGTGAACAGGTCTGTGCGCAGCTGCGCCAGGACGGGTTTGCCGTGGATGCGACCGGCGAGGGCGAGGAAGGCCTGTTCTTCGCTCAGGAGTATCCGGTGGATATCGCTATCATCGATCTGGGTCTGCCCGGACCGACCGGGCTGGATATCATCCGCGAAGTCCGCGACGCGGGGCTGGATTATCCGATCCTGATTCTCACCGCGCGAAGCCGCTGGCAGGATAAGGTCGAGGGACTGGAAGCCGGCGCCGACGATTATGTCGTCAAGCCGTTCCAGCCGGAGGAACTGACCGCGCGTATTCAGGCGCTGGTACGGCGCTCGCGAGGCTGGGCGCAGCCCAAGCTGGAATCCGGCGATATCGTGCTCGACACCTCGCGCCAGGAAGTCTTCGTGGCCGGCACGGTGGTGGAGCTAACCGCCTATGAATATCGTGTGCTCGAACACCTGATGCTCCACGCCGGAGAGGTGGTCTCCAAGACGGCGCTGACCGAACACATATACGAAGAGAACGCCGAGCGCGACTCCAACGTCATCGAGGTGTTCGTGCGCCGACTGCGAGCCAAGCTGGATCCGGACGGCCAGCGCAAGCCCATCGAAACCCTGCGCGGTCGCGGCTACCGGCTGGCTCGCGATGACCGCAGCGCCACCGAGACGAACACGGCCGGCTCGTGATGAACTCGCTGCGGGCGCGGCTGCTCGCCGCCACCGCGGTTCTCCTTCTGGCCTTTATCGTGCTGACCGGGCTCGCGCTGGAGACGGCGGTGAGCGAGCGCGCCGACCAGGCCGAGCACGACCGGCTGCAAGGCCTGAGCTATGCGCTGCTCGGCAGCGCCGAGATCACCGAAGACGGCAGCTTCAAACTGGCGCCTCGGGTGCTGCCCGAATCCGATCTGACCCGCCCCGAGTCCGGGCTCTATGCGTTGGTGCTCGATGAAAAGGAACAGCCTGTCTGGCGCTCGCCGTCGCTGCTGGGCACCATCGAACTGGACACCGTACCGGCCGTCGGTGAATGGCTGTTCGCTCGCGTCGAGCGCGACAACACCACGCTGATTACCCTGTCGTTCGGTTTCCGCTGGGTCACCGATGCCGGCAAGGACTACCGTTACACACTCGTCGTCGCCGAGGATGCAAGCACGTTCATCAAGCAGATGCAGCGCTTTCGCGGCGTGCTATGGACGCTGCTGTCGGCCTCGGCGCTGCTGCTGCTGGTCGTCGAGCTGCTGATCCTGCGCTGGGGGCTGTCGCCGTTGCGTCGTCTGGCCCGCAATCTGGCCACCCTGCAGGCACATGAAAAGCGCCGTATCGAAGGGCGCTATCCCGACGAGATTCAGCCGCTGGTCTCCAATCTCAACACCATGTTGTCCAACGACCAGGCTCGGCTGATGCGTTACCGCAACGCGCTCGGCGATCTCGCCCACAGCCTGAAGACACCGATGGCGATCCTGCGCGGTCTGGCCGAGGACGACACCCTGAACGACACCCAGCAACGGGGTCTGCGCAACCAGCTCGCACGCATGAACGATATCCTCGACTACCAGCTGCAGAAAGCCGCGGCGGCCGGCAAGCGCAGCCTGGCGCCGTCGCTGACCATTGCCCCGATCGCGGCCAAGCTGGGGCGTGCGCTGACCAAGGTCTATGCCGAGCAGCGCACCGTCTTCGAGGTACGGATCGATGCCGGGCTGAAAGCCCCGATCGATGAGGGCGACCTGACCGAGCTGCTCGGCAACCTCATGGACAATGCCGCCAAGTACGGCCGCGGCGAGGTGATCGTCAGCGCATCCAAGCGCGATAACGATCTGCACCTGCTCGTCGACGACAACGGCGACGGTTTCGGCGATGTCTCTCCCCAGCGCCTGCTCGAGCGCGGTGTCCGCGCCGACACGTCGCGCGAAGGCCAGGGGCTGGGCCTGGCGATGGCCGCCGAAATCGTGCGTTCGTATACCGGCAAGATCGAGCTGACCCGAAACGAGCGCGGCGGCGGGCGCGTCCATGTAGTGATCCCGGCCGAGTAATCGCCCCGTCCGCCCGTGTATGCTGTTGTGCACGCCGGCGCCGCCCCCATGCTGGCTCGTTGTACCGGCCGACACGATCGACCATCGTGGACCCGGCGGCCGGGCACCGGGTCCGCCGGCACCGGCAATCGAAATCTCAACGCTATGGTTTGTGCTATGACCGACTCCGAAACGGCGCGTCGCCTGGACCCGGAACACCTGAACCCGGAGGCCATGGATGCCGATGCCTACCACCGCGTGGTCGGCCCGGCCCTGCAGGTGGCCGCCGATGTGGCTGCCAAGCGTGGCCACCCGACCCTCCACGACGATATGCCCGCGATGCTGGCTCTGGTGGAGATGGTGACCCGCCTGGCCGATCTGCACGCCGAGCATTATCCTCAGGCCCATGTGGAGCCGGAAATGCTTGAACATGCGGCCACCGGCGCCTGTGTGATGGTCTTTCAGCAGGCCAAGCTGCCGGCCGATGCGATCGGCCAGTGCCTGGCCGCGCTGGAGACGGCTTATCGCCAGCTGCACGAGCAGGACGTCCTTTCCCAGGCGCGACCGTTCATCGCCATGGCCTGGGAACATTTCGAGGACGGTCAGCGTGACGAAGCGCTGCATTGTCTGACCCAGTCCGCCCAGCGCACGATCGCCGCGATCGAGGCCTGGCAGACCCAGGTCCACTGAGCGTGAACGATCGCCGTCGCCCCCGGCGTATCGTGTACGACGGGCTCGGACTCGGCGCTGTTCTGGCGCTGAGCCTGTGTCTGCTGGGCGGCTGTGTCACCGTCCAGCCCTTCGGTGGTCGCGACAACACGCTCCACGAGACCACGCTGGACGGCGAAGGCCAGGCCAAGGTGCTGTGGTTGCCTATCTCGGGGTTCATATCCGACACCCCCTCAAGCGGCGCGTTCGGCCTGGTACAACGGCCCTCGACGCTGGCCATGGTGGATCGCGCGCTCGACAAGGCCGCCGACGACGACACGGTCAAGGCCGTGGTCCTGCGTATCAACAGCCCGGGCGGCACGGTGTCCGCCGCCGACGAAATCTACGCGCGGGTGATGCGCTACCACGAACAGACCGGCGTACCGGTGGTCGCCAGCCTGGCCGGCGTGGCCACCTCGGGCGGCTACTATGTCGCCATGGCCGCCGATCAGGTCATCGCCCAGCCGACCACCATCACCGGCTCCATCGGGGTACTGATTCTGGGCGTCAACGCAGCCGGGCTCATGGACAAGCTCGGCCTGACCGACCAGACCGTCACCTCGGCCGAACACAAGGACATCATGTCGCCGCTGCGGCCACCGCAGGCCGACGAACACGCGATCGTCCAGTCGGTGGTGGACTCGCTCTACCGGCGATTCGTCGACGTCGTGCGCACGGCGCGCCCGGATCTGGATACCGACCAGCTCGAGATGATCACCGACGGACGGATCTTCGCCGCCGAGGATGCACGCCGCCTGGGCCTGGTCGATCGGATCGGTCATCTGCACGACGTCATCGCCCTGGCCCGATCACGCGCGGGCGACGACGATGCGCGGATCGTGCGGTACTACCAGGGCAACAGTGCGCCGGCGACACTGGTAGCCGACAGTCGGGTGGGCGACGGGCGCCTGGCGGTCAGCGCTGCTGGCATTCCGATCGATATGAGCACCGCCACCGAGGCCACCCCCGAGCCGCTCTATCTCTGGCAGCCGGGCCTGGCGCGCTAAGGCACGCGGCGCCCGGGCGGGTTAGTCGCGGTCGCCGGTTGTCGCTGTATTGGTCGCCGGCTGGGCGTCTTCGAGATGGGGCAGAGACGTCAGATGGGCGATCGACTGGCGCAGATCCGAGCCGAGCAGGCGCAGCGCATGTTCGGCGACGTTGCGCAGCCGTTCGTCGATATGCAGACGATTGCCCTGCTGGGTGAGCAGCCCGATCCGAACCAGCGTCTGCAGATAGTTCCGGAACAGGCGGACGTCGAAGAACTCGGGGCTGTTGCGTCCCGAGACAATGGCCATGCGCTCAGCCATGAGCTGGCACTGGCGCTCGAAGCGCCCGCGCTCGATGATGCGGCCGGTGTCCAGATGATGACTGAGCAGCATTACAGTCATCGCATAGCGCTCCAGCGCTTCGCGCATGATGCGCGACAGGCTCACCAGCGCCGCGAACGCATGGGTCCCGGCCTCCGGGCGCCGCAACCGGCCCTTGTCGGTGGCGATCAGCAGCCCGCAGGCCAGCATGCCGTCGATGGCTTCGTCGAGCGCGGCTTCAGCCTGGTCGACCGGCCAGCGCAGGAACAGCTCCGAGGCCAGCAGCGGATACAGCTCGCAGGCGTCGGCCAGCAGCGCACGCCGGTTGCGCTGTTCGAAATGTGCAAAGAAATTGGCGATCAGCGACGGCAGCGCGAACAGGTGCATCACATTGTTGCGCGTGTAGGTGAGCAATACCGCCTGGCGCGATTCGACCGTGAGCACGTCGCCCCAGGCGTGCGGCACGCGTAGCAACCGCATGGTCGGCTCGGCCTCGGCCAGCAGGGCCGCGCCGTCGGTATCCGCCGGTGCGCTGGCATCGGGCGAATACGGGCTGATACGCGCCAGCCGGGCCAGCAGTTCCAGGGTATGGATCATCTCGTCTTCGGCCACCGCCTTCTGCGGGCTGCCCAGCAGCACCAGTGATGCCAGGCCGGTGGCATTGAGCGTGGCCGTGGCGTTGATGCCCTCCATGACGCGATCGGACAGGTCGGCCACGAACGTCTGCAGCCATTTCGGCCGGTTGTCGACATCCAGACCTGCCATGCGCTCGCGCCAGTTCGGCAGATGCGCATCGGCATAGGCCTGCAGATCGATGGGTTCACCGAACGACACGAAAGCACGGCCGTACTTTCGCTTGAGCACCTTGGTCGAGCCGCGCACCAGATCGCCTACCGATTCGCCCTTCTTGGGCCGGGTGCCGCGGAGCTCGTCGAAATATTTGTTGACCTCCATGACCCGGTCGTAGCCGATATAGACCGGCACGATCGCCACCGGCGCACCGTTGCCGCCCAGGGCGCTGGTCACTGCCATCGACAGCATGCCGGTCTTGGGCGACAGCAGCCGCCCGGTCCGGCTGCGCCCGCCTTCCGGATAGAACTTCATGGGCTGGCCGCGCTGGATGAGCACATCCACATAAGCCCGGAACACGGCGGTATAGAGCCGGTCGCCCTTGAAGCTGCGACGCAGATAGAACGCACCGCATCGGCGCAGCAGCGCACCGATTGGCCAGAAATTGAGGTTCACGCCCGCGGCGATCTGGGGCAGCGCAAGTCCTTCCTGATACAGGATGTAGGACACTAGGAGGTAGTCCATATGACTGCGATGCGATGGCAGGTAGATCACTTCGCGGCGGTCGTGCGTGGTCGCCCGCAGGCGCGGCAGATGACGCACATCCACGCCGTCGTAGATCCGGTTCCATAGCCAGGTCAGCACCCGCAGCATGAATCCGATGGCGATGTTCGAGTAGTCGGCCGCGATCTCGTTGGCATAGTCGCGCGCTCGGGCCCGCGCGGCCGCCAGGCTCGTCTGTTCCCGCCGCGCGGTTTCTTCCAGGCTGTGCTGGACGTCCGGGTCGGCCAGCAGCGAGTTGATCAGCTGGCTGCGGCGCGACAGCGGCGGGCCGAGCGTGGCCGCGCGCTGGCGCCGGAAATGCACCCGCAGCACGCGTACGAGCTTGCGCACGAGCGTGGCCGGGCTCTCGTTCTGATCGAGAAATGCGCGATAGTCCAGCGGTTGGCCGAAATGCACCAACGTGTTGCGCCCGTTGGCCAGTACGATCAGAAACTTGCGCAGACGGCCGGTTCGCTCGCTGTCGGCGAACAGGATACGCAGCAGGGATGTCTCCTTGACCGGGTTGCGGCCCCAGAACACCGACACCGGCACCAGCTGCACATCGAAGTGCTTGTCGTGCAGCCCGCGCGAGACGATGCGATGCAGCTCGGAGCGCGCCCGGGCACGCCCGACCGGAAGCGCCAGCACCACGGCCCGGTTGATGCGCGGCATGGCGTTGCCGGCCAGATACGGCCGCGGCAGGCCCTGTTCGGCACAGACGGCTTCGAGCGCCAGCCAGTCCATGACGCTGGCGACCGGCAGTACGTAACAGACCGGCTTGTCGGCCGCGAGCGCGATCTCGCCGAGATCCGAGGGCGAGGCATGCGTGTTCGTCCAGGCACGCAGCGGCCAGCGCAGCAGCGGCATGAACAGCATCAGAAAACGGATCAACAACTGCATGGTGGCTTGAGCGGCGTGTCGTTCCAGTGAATGGCGTGGGCGTGGACTGGCGTCGGAGGCTAGCTCGAGCGCACGAAAAACCGGACGATACTGCGGCTGAATTCGCCAATCGCCCGCGCGACACGTTCGAGCGGCCCGCGTTCGGCCAGCCGTGCACGATCGGCTGCGGTGGCCAGCGACGGCGCGAAGCGTACACGCAGTTTGACCAGCGCGCTGTCGTCGGCCGCCACGAACTGCCGAAACAACCAGTTCCAGGGCAGGTTCCACGCCGCACCGCGACGAACGCGCGCCACGAAATCCACGATGTAGGGCTGCCCCTGGTCATCGACGAGAATATTACTGGGCGCGCGCAGGTCGCAGTGCGCTACCCCGCGCGCGTGCATGGCCGCCACCAGTGCCTGCAGCCGTGCATAAGCGGCGTCCGGGGGTCGAGCCTTCGGCCACGGTGTGGCCGGCAGATATTCAATGAGCAGGCCGCGGCGGTCGAGCTGGCGCAGGACCCGCGGCACCCCGTCGATGCCGGCGAGCTGGCGCAACGCGCTGGCTTCACGCCAGATCAGCACCGGCGCAATCACGCGGCCGAACCAGCCGGGTGTCCGTGCATAGTCCTTGAAAATAGCCTGTGCCTCGCCACAGGCCACCAGCGCGACCTCCGGCTCGGTCGCGCCACCGGCCTTGAAGTAGTGCTGCGCGTACCCGTGGAGCTGTGCGCGCGACAGCCGCGTCAGCCCACTGGCCTGCCTCGGCTCGGCATCGCGGGTCACGTTCGCGCTACGGGTTGTCGCCCGCGTCGTCGCCGGTCTCGTCGCCATACAGCCGCTCCGGCGGCACGTTGCCGTCGTAGACGTCCTTGAGACGGTTCTCCAGATAGTAACCGCGCAGGAATGCATACGGGTCGAATTGCTGGTTGAGCGTGTCCTCGAAACCGAGCAGGCTCGCGCGTAGGTTCAGCAGCTCCAGACCGCGCAGCGCATACGGCACCCACGGGTAGTTCTGATCGATCTCGTGAAATTCGTCGAGATAGTTGATCGGATAGGCGAACTGGTCGCCCAGGCTACCGGTGAAGTCGCGACCGCTGCTCGGTCCGAGGAACGGCAGCACCAGATACGGCCCCTGCCCGAGGCCCCAGTAGCCCAGCGTCTGGCCCAGATCTTCGTCCGGATCGGGAATGCCCAGGGCCGTGGCGACGTCGAACAGACCGCCGACGCCGGCGGTGGTATTGACCATGAACCGGCCCAGGGACTCGTTGAACGATCCGAACTTGAGCTGCAGGGCGCTGTTGACGATGCTCACCGGCTGATGCGCATTGGCGAAGAAGTTGCCGATGCTCTTCTGCACACGGTCCGGAGTGACCTTGTCGTAGCCCCGTGCCACCGGCTGCAGCACATATCGATCGGCCGTGTCGTTGAACTTGTAGACCGCCCGATTGACCGGTTCGATCGGATCCCACGGGTCCGACGGCGGGCTGTGAACACAGCCGGCCAGAACCATCACACCGAGCAGGCTGGCCACATGCGCCAGCGGAAAGGAAAAACGCTTCATCTTGTTCAGCCTCGAGCCACGCCGCGCAGCGATCTACTTGTCGCCACGGTAGTGGCCAAGCAGTTCGGTGAGCGAACGCTGGGGTTTAAAATCGAAGGTGCGTGCAAACAGGCTACCGTCGATGATCACTGCATACTTGAAGAAATTGATCAGATAGTCCGGGGGCGCGTAGCGGCCCAGCGCGCGCACCGCCCGACGCGCCAGCCCCGGTGGTACCGAGGGCAGGAACAGTCGCCGACAGCCGGCCAGCTGCAACGCATCCTGATAGGCCACGTAATCATCCGGTGCCACATTATATACGCCCGGCCGGTTGCGCTCGAACGCGCGCAGTACCGCCTCGGCCATGTCCTCGACGTGGATGAACTGCATCAGCGGCGAAAAACCCAGCAGACAGGGCGCGACCGGCTGGGCGAGCATGCGGCTGATCTCGTTGTTTATTCCCGGTCCGGCAATATGACAGGGCCGCAGGATCGCGATGTTGAGCTCGGGATGCTTGTAAAGATAGATATTGAACAGATTCTCGAGCTCGACCGCGTCGACCACCTCGCGCATCAGATTGGCCGCCCGCATGGGGTACTCCTCGTCGATGAGCGAGGGGTTGCGGGCGTCCGCGCCGTAGACATGGAAGGTCGACAGCGCGATGACCTGTTCGACACCGTATTTCAATGCCAGCCGGAGCAAACGCGCGGTCCCGATCACGTTGGCCGAATAGCGCCGTCCGCGCGTGGACTGGGTAAAGCGGATACGCCCGAGATGGATGATCGCGGTGAACCCGTGCTCGCGGAATACATCCTCGAACGGGCGCGTGTTGAAGTCGACCACGTAATCGACCGTATCGGGGTAGCTGGTCTGCAGGCCACGGAACTCGACCCCCACCACGTCGTAATTTTCCTTGAGCAGCGCGATCACATGCTGGGCGAGCGCGCCGGCCGCGCCGGTGACCATAACCTTGCCGCGCGTTTCGCTGCCGATACCCGCGGGCGCGGCTTTGCGTTTTTTCCCGGCGCCGGCCGACGCACGGCGCCGGGCCGGCGTCTTGCGCTTGCTGGGTGTTGGATGGGACGCCGTATCGGAGGGGCCGGTACCGGCCCCGGTTTTTTGTTTTTCTGTCATGCCGATGCCTAGAAGATGCTTTTTCGCTGGGCGATGCCGGTGTCGATGAGATCCCGGATCGCATCCTTGACCTCTTCGACCCGCCATTCCACGTCTCGCTCGTTGCGGGCGTCGTTGGCGTAGCGCAGCGGCTTGCCGAAATTGATCACCACCCGTGCTGGCAACGGCACCAACGGCGCAAGAGGGAAATACGGCAGACCCAGCATGCGTGCCAGCGGCTTGATATTGACCAGCGACGGCATGGTTTCTTCGCAGCCGACCACGCCGACCGGCACGATCGGCGTATTGTGTTCCATGGCCAGATGCATGAAGCCATGCCCGAAGCGCTGTAGCTGGTAGCGCAGGCGATAGGGCTTGCCGGATCCACGGATCCCCTCCGGAAACACCACGATCGCCTCTTCGCGCTCGAGCATCTTCGCGCAGTTCTTCGGATCGCCGATGACCCCGCCCACCGAGTTCATCCAGTTGCCGAGAAACGGCACCGACGGAAACCAGCGCTCGATCATCGAGCGTGGCAGGCGTGCGTTCTCGGCCTTGTTGGCGACCGCGAAACTCACCATCACGCCGTCCATGGGCAACTGACCGCTATGGTTGCCCACGATGAGCAGGCGCCCATCGGCCGGAATGTTATCGAGCCCGTAAGCCTGGGCGCGAAAGTAGTTCTCGTAGAGCCAGCGTACGGCCGTGAAGGTGATCTTGGCCGTATCCGGATTCAGCCCCCACGGATCGTAGCCCTGGCTGCCGATGTTGTGCTTGGGCAGCGCATCGACCAGCGCGTCCACCTCGCGGCTGACCGTTCGCGGTTTGAGAAATTGCCGGGTGCGCATGTCGCTCCTCGCACGATGGGCCGACACGAACAACGCCGCGCGGCCTATGGTTTTACACTGCCCTTGTCTAGATCGAGCTTAGCACGCACCCAGCGCGTAAATGTGGCCTACCGACATGCCTGACCCAGCGACCCCGACGAGCGCCGATCACCCCCGGGTGATCACCCTCGATATCGACCTGATCCGACCGGGCACGACCCAGGCACGGACCGATTTCGATGCCCGCGCGCTGGACGAACTGGCCGCCTCCATCGCCGAGTCCGGGGTGATCTCGCCGGTGGTGGTCAGCGGCGATACCGAAAGCGGCTATCGTCTGCTGGCCGGCGAGCGGCGTTGGCGCGCCGCGCAACGTGCCGGGCTGACGTGCCTGCCGGCGATCATCCGCAACGACCTCTCCGAGGACGAGGCGGTGGTATTGGGCCTGATCGAGAATCTCCAGCGCGAATCGCTGGGCGTGATGGACACCGCCCAGGGGCTGGCGCGACTATGCGAACGCTTCGGCCTCACCCACGATAGCGTAGCCCAGCGTATCGGCAAGTCACGCGTGTACGTGACCAACTACCTGCGGCTGCGGCAACTGGCGCCGCCGGTACAGCAGCTCATTGCAGACGGTGCGCTGCAGCTGGGGCATGCCAAGATCCTGGCCGGACTGCCCGCTGTGCGACAGATCGCCCTGGCGCGCAAAAGCGTTGCACGTCAACTGAGCGTGCGCGCACTGGAACGAGCCGCCCGGCGGGAAGACCCACCGCCGGCGCCAGCGCCGGCGACCGATCACGGCATGACGGAGCTGGAGACACGACTGGGCGAGCACGTCGGCAATGCCGTGCGCATCATCTACGAACCGGATCGCCGCCGCGGCGAGCTGCGAATCTCCTTCCACGACCTCGATGAATTCGACGGCCTGCTGGAACGACTGGGTTACCGCCCGGATTAGCGCCCTAGCGGCGGCGCGAGGGCTCGCGCGTCTTCTTGACGGCGCCCATCAGGCCGAAGCCGACGATCACCGCGACGCCGACGCCAATCCAGACCGGCGGCACGCTCAGCACGTAGGCGCCGTAGCCGAGCGCGGCCACGACCACCACCACGCCGATCATGTAAATGGCAAAATTGGACATGGAATCCCCCGTTGAAGCCGCCGCGACTAATCCAGATGCGGGGTGTGCAGCGGGCCTTCCGTCTGGTTGCTGTAATACTTGGCCAGCGCCTTGAGCTGGGCATCGCTCATGCCCTGAACCTGACCACCCATGATCGCGTTCTCGCGCTCGCCGTCCCGATACGCCTTGAGACTGTGGTACAGATAGTCCTGATACTGACCGGCGAGCACCGGAAAGTTGGCGGTCTGGGATACGCCGTTCTTGCCATGACAACTGGCACAGGTCTGGGTCGCCTGAGACACCCAGTCGTTGCCGGCCGGCTTGTCCTGTTCGGACTCGGCAGAGGCCACCGTGGCCAGAGCGGCCAGAGCGAGCAGCACCACGCTGCGGTAGATCACCTGAATCATCGTGCTATGCCCCATCAGTCCGGCTTCTGCTGCGACAGGAATGCCGCAATGTTCTGGATATCCTCGTCGCTCAGGCTGGACGCCTGTGCATGCATGGTCGAATGCTTGCGTGCGCCCTTGCGGTATTCCTGAAGCGCCGAGACGATATAGGTCGCGTGCTGGCCGCCGATCTTGGGCACGTGATACGTCGGATAGGCATTCGCATACCCCTTGATACCGTGGCATCCGGCACAGGTATAGAAGCGTTCCTTGCCTGCCGCGGCATCGCCCTGTGCCTGGTCCTGAGCGAACGCCGGCGCAGCCGCGCAAAAGCTACACACCAACGCCATCAGGCCCATACGCCAGCTATGCATCATCAATATCTCCCGGTAACAGCCCTGCGCCAGGGAGCCCGGCGCAGCGCTATGCTCTTGTAAAACCGCTTTCGAGTCAATTCCGCACGGCGCCCGGGCGTCGACCAATCACACCGGTTCGTCGTCCGCCGCCGAGGGCTCGACAAGCTGCGCGATGCTGGCATTGAGGTTGAACCCGGAACGCCCCTGTTCGCGCCCACGCGCGCCGAAATCGCGCTCGTCGAGCTGTAGCAGCGCCAGCTGTGCCACGCCGCCAGCCGGCCCGCCGGCCGGGCCCGACCAGACGCCGATCCGGGGCTCGCCGGTGCCGGCACGTGGCAGGCCGCCGCCATACATCCCACGCAGTCGCTCGGGCATGAGCGCATCCGCGCCCGCATCCAGCGGCGACGTACTCAGCTGGATATCGAGCCAGCTACGCCAGCGGCGCGAAGCCAAGGGCTCCAACCGCTCAGCCGGCAGACGGTCGACCACACGGCGCACAAGATGAGCGGCCACGTCCCGTCCCTGATGTACCAGCGAGCGGCGCCGGTCCGTCGCCGTGCTCAGCCGGTGGTGAAAGCCCTGCTCGCGAGGCAGGCGCAGACAACCGTCCAGGTGCGCACGCAGGCGCAACGTTTCTCCCTGGCCGTGCGGTCTGGTGGTCAGGGCGACGGTGGCGGTCAGCCACGGCGCGCCGCCATAGGGACTGGGCAGCCGAAGCCGCACACTGGCATCGTGGGGCCGGGCGGCATGCGTTTCACGGCCAGTCAGCCGACGCAGCCGACCGCGCACTCGGTTGAACATCGACGAACCTGCGCCATGAAATGGGTACAGCGATTATACTGCGATATGGAGCCGACCGATGCCAGAGACCCGACACTTTACCGTTACCGGCCGCGTGCAGGGCGTGGGCTTTCGCGCGGCAACTCGGGATCGAGCACGTTCGCTCGGACTGGCCGGCTGGGTGCGTAATCGCGCCGACGGCAGCGTCGAAGGGTTGGCCCGCGGCGATGCGCAAACGCTCGATGCGCTGGAAGCCTGGCTGGCGCAGGGGCCGGCGATGGCCCGCGTGGACACGCTGGTATGCGAGGGTATCGATGACCGGCCTGAAAAGGCGGTCGGTCAGTTCGAAATCCGTTGAGCGATGATCGGATTCGCGACGTACGAACGCCGGACAAAGGTAGGCCCGAATCGGGAGGGCAACCGATCCGGGCCTGGTAACAACGCCGCCAGGGGGAGAACGGCGTCATCGGTGCAGCGACACGCGTCGGGTCGGCGTGCCGGCTGCTTTAGCAGTAAACGGTGAGGGGGACACCGAATCTGCAGGCGGCGGGATGGCTCCCGTCGTCTTCGAGACAGAGTATAGGCACGAAGCATGGTCGTTCCCAATTGCATTTCTTTTAACTATATATAGTGTTGCACTATACATCTATATTGTTCAGCGCACACAGCGCATTACGGCCGCCCGGAGCACCTGATGAGCACAGCAATCGCCGCCGATAGCAAATCGGCCGCGCAACAAGCCGCCAAAAGACGCACCTTCGCCATCATCTCGCACCCTGATGCGGGCAAGACCACGCTTACCGAAAAGCTGCTGCTGTTCGGCGGCGCGATCCAGCTCGCCGGTACCGTCAAGGGCCGCAAGGCATCGCGTCATGCCACCTCCGACTGGATGGCCATGGAGCAGTCGCGCGGTATCTCCGTGACCACGTCGGTGATGCAGTTCCCCTACAACGAACGCATCGTCAATCTGCTCGATACCCCGGGCCACGAGGACTTCTCGGAAGACACCTACCGCACGCTCACGGCGGTGGACAGCGCCCTCATGGTCATCGACATCGCCAAGGGCGTTGAGCCGCGCACGATCAAGCTCATGGAAGTGTGCCGGCTGCGTACCACGCCGATCTTCACCTTCATCAACAAGATGGACCGTGAAGGCCGCCCGCCGCTGGAAGTGCTCGATGAGGTCGAGGAAGTGCTCGGTATCGCCTGCGCCCCGATTACCTGGCCGATCGGCATGGGCAGCCAGTTCAAGGGCGTGTATCACCTGCTCGAAGACAAAGTGCACCTCTACGAAGGCTCCGACAACGAGGCCGGCGGCAAGACCGTCACCCTCGACGGCCTGGACGACCCACGTCTCAAGGAAATCGCCGGCCACTACTACGACGACCTGCTCGAGGAGATCGAGCTGATCCGCGAAGCCGGCGACGGCTTCGACCTGGAGATGTATCTCGCCGGCGAACTCACGCCGGTGTTCTTCGGTTCGGCCGTGAACAACTTCGGCATCCGCCCGTTGCTGGATGCCTTCGTCGAATGGGCACCGGCGCCGATCCCCCGCGCGACCACCAGCCGCGAAGTCGTCCCCACCGAAGAGCCGCTGTCGGGCTTCGTGTTCAAGATCCAGGCGAACATGGACCCACAGCACCGCGACCGTATCGCCTTCATGCGCGTGTGCTCCGGCCACTACGAAAAAGGCATGAAGATGCAGCATCTGCGGGCCGGCAAGGAGATCCGCGTCAACGACGCCATCACCTTCATGGCCAACAAGCGCGAGGCCGCGGAAACCGCCTGGCCGGGCGACATCATCGGTATCCACAATCACGGCACCATCGCCATCGGCGACTGCTTCTCTCAGGGCGAGGATCTGCAGTTCACCGGCATCCCCAACTTCGCGCCCGAGCTGTTCCAGCGCGTGGTCCTGCGCGACCCGCTCAAGGCCAAGGCGTTGCACAAGGGTCTCGACCAGCTCTGCGAGGAAGGCGCGACCCAGGTGTTCCGCCCGGTCAACAACAACGACGTGATCCTGGGCGCGGTCGGCGTGCTGCAGTTCGACGTGGTCGCCGAGCGGCTCAGGACCGAATACAACGTCAACGCGAGCTTCGAGGCGATCAACGTATTCACCGCACGCTGGATCTACGGCAGCGAACGCGAGCTCGCCCGCTTTCGCGACCGCATGGACGACGGCGTGGCCGAAGACCATGGCGGCGCGCTGGTCTATCTGGCGCCGTCGCGGGTGAAGCTGGCCCTGACCGAAGAACGCTGGCCGGAAATCACCTTCGCGGCCACGCGCGAGTACAACACAGGCTGAGCGAGGCGCGACGGTAATCTAGCGCCTCGATCGGCAGGCTTTGGAGGCCCTGCCGGATCCCCGCCGCGCGTTGGGTTGCGTCTGCCCGTCAAGCGGGTTGCCGAGCGCGCGCTCAGCACCATGCGCGCTACTTGCCGGGCGCAGTGACCAGCGTGATATCGGCCCGTCCGAGCAGTTCGGCCTCGCGGGCGAGATCCGCCTGGGTCAGCGGTCGCGCGGCCAGCCATTCGGCATCGCAAAGCAGTCGCAGCCGTGCTTGATCGGCGACCAGACGCACCGGCGGCTGGACCTGCGGGTCGCGTCCACGATGGAGGATCACGGCCAGGCGAAGCACGAGTGTCAATCGCTCGGCGAGGCTGCGCCACGCCCGCGGCAGCGCGTCGAGGATGTCGCGCCGGAAACGGCCACGATGCAGGCGCACCAGTGTGGCCAGAATCGCCTGATCGGCCCGCGAGAAACCCTGCAGGTCGGCGTTGCGGAGGATGTATTCACCGTGCTTGTGGTAGCCCTTGTGCGAAATCGCCAGACCGATCTCGTGTAACAGGGCCGCCCAGCGGAGCAGGCGAATCCCCATGACACCGGTGATCTCGTCGTCGTCCTCGACGTGGCCGAGCAGGCGAATGGCGGTGGCCGCGACGCGCTCGGCCTGGGACTGGTCGACATCGTAGCGGCCACTGGCCGCCAGGACGCCGTCCTCGCGCGCATCGTGATCCTGGAGCCGCCCCAGCAGATCGAAGACCACGCCTTCGCGAAGCGCCTTGTCGGATACGCGCATCGACTCGATGCCCAGGCTCTCGAAGATACCGGTCAATACCGCCAGGCCGCCCGGAAAGATGGCCCGGCGATCGTCGGAAACGCCAGGCAGCGACAGCTTGTCCACGCGCCCGGCCTTGACCACCGCCCGGCCGAGTTCGCGTAAGGCCGCGGGGGTGATGGTCTCGTCGCCCTGGGTGGCTCCGGTGGCGCGCAGAATCGACTTCACGCTGCCTGACGCGCCCACCGCGAGATCCCAGCCTGCGCTGCGGTAGGCGCGCACGATGGGCTCGAGGGTGAGACGCGCATCCATCACCGCGGCCTGCCAGGCCTTGCGGCTGATGCGCCCATCGCCGAAATAGCGCTGCATGTGCATGACCGCGCCCAGAGACACGCTTTCCACGAGCTGCGGACGCGCGTGCTCGCCGACGATCAGTTCCGTAGAGCCGCCGCCGATATCCACGACCAGGCGTCGCGGCCATTCGTCGCCCAGGTCCTGGATCACGCCCCCATAGATCAACCGCGCCTCCTCGGCGCCGTAGATCACCTCCACGGGGTGTCCGAGCGCCTGGCTGGCGCGTGCGATGAAGTCGTCGCTGCCCTGGGCGCGACGCAGGGTATTGGTACCGACCGCACGCACGTGATCGTGCGGCAGGCCGCGCAGACGCTGGCCGAAACGCTCCAGGCAGGCCAATGCACGCTCGCAGGCCGCGCCGTCCAGACGACGATCGGCCGTCAGCCCGGCCGCCAGCCGGACCGACTCCTTCAACCGGTCGACGACGTGCATTTTTCCGTCGTCGTTGCGCACCACGATCATGTGGAAACTGTTCGATCCCAGGTCCACCGCGGCCACGGTCTGGGGTGCGTATTCGCCGCGGGGGCTTTCCAAGACACGATTCATGCGGCTATCTTATGTGCTCGTGACCAGGGGCGCGAGGGGCCGACGTTTTGCGAAAACGCCGAATGACGAGGATCTGTCCGGTAATGGCGCGCTCGTGCCGTTGCTGATCATTCGCCCGGTGGCATCGGCCCGGGCGTGGCTGACACTGGCGGCGCTGGCGCTGCTGGTATCCGGCTGTGCCAGCCAACCGCGCACGCTGGGCGCTCAGAACGACGGCTATTCCGTGCGTAAAGCCGGCAGCTCCCCTCATATGAACGACGCCCGGTCTGCGGGACCGGCCTCGTCGCGCAATCGGTTTTCCGGTAGCGATTCGGCCATCGAGGATGCGCTGCACGACTTTTATCGCCAGTGGCAGGGCGTGCCGTACCGCTACGGCGGGCGCGGCACCGACGGTATCGATTGTTCCAGCTTCGTGCGCCAGACCATGGGCGCGATCGAATCGCTGGACCTGCCCCGCACGACCTATGAACAGGCCGAACGGGGCGAGCCCATCGATCGCAGCGAACTCAGTCCCGGCGATCTGGTGTTCTTCAAGACCGGCGGCTCCGGACGTCATGTCGGGGTATATGTCGGCAACGGACGCTTCATGCACGCCTCGACCAGCAAGGGCGTGACGATATCGCGCCTGGACAACATCTACTGGCGCAACCATTACTGGCAATCACGCCGCGTAACCGCATCCGTCAATTGATACGCTGCGGTTCGGCGGCCGGCACGTCGCTACCACCCGGCCCGCCATGACCGACGACGAACACAGCCTGCGCATACGCCTGCGCGAAATCATCTTCGGTACCGATACACCGGCCGGACGCGGCTTCGATATCGTGCTGCTGGTGTTCATCGTGGCCAGCGTAGCCAACCTGATGCTGATCTCGGTCGCGGCCATCGAGGCCCGCGTCGGCACGCTCCTGCATGCGCTGGAATGGGGCTTCACGGTGGCGTTCAGCATCGAGTACCTCGTGCGTATCTACGCCGCCCGACGCCGCTGGGCTTATATCCGCAGCTTCTACGGCATCGTCGATCTGCTGTCGGTTCTGCCGCTGTACCTCGCGCTGATGCTGCCCTCGGCGCATTATCTGGTCGCCATCCGTGCGCTGCGAGTGATGCGCATATTCCGCGTACTCAAGCTCGTGCGCTATGCCAACGATGCCAACGTGCTGACTCGATCGCTGCGCCATGCCCAGCGCAAGATCCAGATCTTTCTCGGCGTACTGGCTCTCATCACGGTGGTGCTGGGCGCGCTGATGTATGTCGTCGAAGGCCCGGTTCACGGTTTCACCAGCATCCCGCGCAGCATGTACTGGGCGGTGGTGACCATCACCACGGTGGGCTACGGCGATATCGCGCCCGGCACCCCGCTGGGCCAGGCGCTGGCCGGTATCGCGATCATGCTCGGCTATGCGCTGCTGGCAGTGACCGGCGGCATCATCACCGCCGAGCTCACCAACGAGATCGCCAGCGAGCGGCAGCGGCGCCAGTGTCCGCACTGCGAACGCAGCGGCCACGAGATCGACGCCCACTACTGCAAGTTCTGTGGCGGCGCCCTGGACGCCGATGAAGCCGAGGATGCGCCCGCCGACGAGGAACAGGCCGAGGCTCGCGACAAACTCGACTAGCCCGGTCACCGGCGCGCATATCGACGCCGTACTGTCACCGACAGGCATCGGTGCGACGGGAGAATCACTCGGCCGCAGGTGGTCCGCTCGAGCCCACAAAAAAGCCCGTCGCGGCTGACGCGACGGGCTCGAGTGGCGACGTTGTCCGCTCAGGCGCAGACAACGATCAGCGCAGGCGTACGGCTCAGGCGCGCACCGGCTCCGAGCGGGCCTGCTCGATCAGGCGATGCGATACCGCCTTGTGCAGCATTTCATGCGCCCGCTCGATCGCACGGTCCAGGCCTTCGTGGCGGATCTTGAACTGCTTGTGCGCCCGCGCCTTGAGCTCCTCGGCGCTCGGGAACTCCGGCAGTTCGATCTCGGCCAGATAAGCTTCGGCCGCGCTCCACTTGGTTCGCGCATGGCCACGCAGATCGTCCAGGATGTGGCTGCCTTCCCACCGCTGGCGGATGTTCGCGCTGATACGGTCGGGCGAGAAACCATCGGCAATATAGGTCGCGCACTTGTCGATGATCTTCTGCGTCGGCGCCTTCTCGTTGGCCAGGATCGTCTTCGGCGGCTGGCGCAGGTCCCAGACCAGGCCCAGCTTCTTGAGCCCCAGCAGCATGTAGTAGGTCGTATCGAACTCCCACCAGAAGAAGCCGTTGCGCGCGGTCGACGGGTAATAATGGTGGTTGTTGTGCCAGCCCTCGCCCATCGTGAGGATGGCCAGGAACCAGTTGTTGCGCGAGTCGTCACCGGTCAGATAACGCTGCTTGCCGATCATGTGGTTGAGCGAGTTGACCGTGAACGTGGCGTGATACACCAGAACGGTCGACAGCAGAAATCCCGAGAACAGGCCGGCCCAGCCGCCTATCGCGAAGCACAACACGCCCACGATGATGCCCGGGATGTACTGATGCCGCTCGATCCAGCGAATTTCCGGGTACTTGGAGAAATCCTTGATCAGATCCATGTCCGGATTGGCGCGTGCTTCACGATAGACCCAGCCCACATGCGCATCGAACACGCCGTACTGACGCGGCGAGTGCGAATCCGCCGGCATGTCGGCGTCGCGATGGTGCTCGCGATGCTTGGCCGCCCACCAGAGCGGGCCCTTCTGAAACGCGGTCGCCCCGAGAAAGGCCAGCACGAACTGGAACGCGCGGCTGGTCTTGTAACCGCGGTGCGAGAAATAGCGGTGATAGCCTGCGGTGATGCCGAAAACGCGGAACACGTACAGACCGACACACAGGGCGATCGAGGTGGCCGTAAAGCCTGTCCACCAGATCCCGATCAACGCCACATGAAGCAGCGCAAAGGGGATGAATTCGACCCAGTCGAAACGGTCTTCCATTTCGGGATTGGATGGATACTTCCTTTCTGCGGTCATTGGCGTAGCGCCCTCAATCTAAAAAATCCGGGGAATTCGTTGCAGTGCACAACTGTTCACTGACGCATTGAGTATGCGGCAGATAAGAATCGTTTTCAAGAAAGCGCCACACGCGCTTTTGCACGTGGAGGCTCGCCGGAGCGGGGCAAGCCAACGGTCGTGAAACCGCCTCCGGGCCTGCCCTGGGCCCGCTTTCAAGTCGTACCGTGGGTTGGACCACGAACGTTTGTCGCCGTTCCCCGTCCGGCCTTGTCGTCGTCCTATAGACCGGCGAAGTCGAACAGGTCGCGGTCGGCCATCTGGGACGGCGCGATACGGGTCATCGAACGGAAGATGCGTTCGCTTCGACCGGGGTCGGCGGCCTCCCATTCGGCGAGCATCGTCTTGATGTTCTGGCGTTCCAGGTTGGCCTGCGAGCCACACAGATTGCAGGGAATGATCGGATACTCGTTCAGCCGAGCGAACTTGTCGATATCGCGCTCACTGCAATAGGCCAGCGGGCGGATCACCACGTTCTCGCCGTCGTCGCTCTTGAGCTTCGGCGGCATGGCGGCCATGCGACCGCCATGAAACATGTTCAAAAACAACGTCTCCACGATATCGTCGCGGTGATGCCCCAGGGCGATCCGGTTGTACCCGTGGTCTTTCGCATACTGATAGAGAATGCCGCGACGCAGGCGCGAACACAGCCCGCACATGGTCTTGCCCTCGGCGACCTTGTCCGTGACCACGCTGTAGGTGTCGCGCTCGATGATGTGGTAGTCCACGCCTCGGGCAGCGAGATATTCCGGCAGCACGAACGCCGGAAAGCCGGGCTGCTTCTGGTCGAGGTTCACGGCCGTCAATGAAAAACGGACCGGCGCCACACGCTGCAGATACACCAGCATGTCAAGCAGCGTGTAACTGTCCTTGCCTCCGGACAGACACACCATGATCCGATCGCCCTCGCCGATCATGCCGTAATCGGTCACGGCCTGACCGGTCAGGCGCTTGAGACGTTTGGCCAGCTTGTTGGCCGACACCGAGCCCGGCGTCAGGCCGGCCGGCGGGCGGGTATCGAGAACCGGAATATCGGACATGGCGAGGCGATCGTCGGCAGTGAATCGGAGCAACAGCGCCGTATTGTACGCGCCGCCCTGTACGGCGTTCAGCCGAGCGCGCGCAGCTCCGCGATCACACGCCGGCTTTCGGCCACGTAGTGCCCGCCGAACAGACGCGCGTGATTAAGCAGGTGATAGAGCTGGTAGAGCGGCCGCCGGACATGGCGATAGCCCGCGGTCATGGGCCAGGCGCCCCAGTACGCTTCGAAGAACAGCGGCGAAAAACCGCCGAACAGCTCGGCCATGGCCAGATCGGTCTCGCGATCGCCGTAATAGACCGCCGGGTCGAACACGACCGGGTGGCCGTCGGTATCCATACCGGCATTGCCGCCCCACAGATCGCCGTGCACCAATGAGGCCTCGGGTATGTGGCCGGCCAGCAACCGGTCGAGCATGCCCAGCAGCACATCGCCTTCGCGGGCCAGCTTCGGATGCGCCGGCGCCAATGCGTCGAGCATCGCCGCCAGCCGGTTCTCACGCCAGAATTCCGTCCAGCGCGGATGCGGCGCGTTCGGCTGCGGTGATGCGCCGATGACGTTATCGCGGTGCCAGCCGTAGTGGGTCGAGATCACGCCGTGCATATCCGCCAGCGCCTCGCCGAGACGGGTCATCGCCAGCGGCGACAGCGGCTGCAGATCGATATGCTCGAGCACCAGATACGCATGCGCCGAGGCCTGCCCGCGGGCGACCGGCCGCGGCACGCGCAGGCCCACGGCCTGGGCCAGTTCATCCAGCCCGGCGGCCTCGGCACTGAACATCTCGGCGCGGTGCGCGCGATTGAGCTTGACGAAATAGCGGGCCGGCCCGCGGTGACTGGCCCCTTCCAGGCGATACGCCAGATTGATCGACCCGCCGGCCAGCCGGACACGCGTGGTACTGGCGAAATGGCCGCCAATCGCCCGGCCGATGCCGGCATCGATCGCGGGCCAGTCGATCACTCGGACGCCTCGTCGAGCCCCAGTTTGCGGCGCAGTCCCTGGCCCAGGCCAAGACGGTCGCACACCGCGCGCAGCTGTTCGGCGTCGACCGGCCGGCGCTCGATCCGGCGTTCGGCCGCCGACAGATCGATATCGGTCACGATCGTGGCCAGCCGCCGCGACAAGCGCGCCTGATCGGCATGGGTCTCGAGCCGGCCGGCCAGCGAACGTGCACCACGCACACCGCTCTCGGCGACCGCGTCGATATCGACCAGCATGGCTTCGAGATCCTCGAAGCAGCCGAGCAACGCCGCCGCCGTCTTGGCGCCGATGCCCGGCACGCCGGGGATGTTGTCCACGGTATCGCCCACCAGCGCCAGATAATCCGGAATCGCCCGCGGGCCGACGCCGAACCGGGCACGGATCGCGGCGGCGTCGTACCGGATCTCGCGTGCATAGTCCCAGAGCGTATCGCCCTCGCCAAGCAGCTGCGCCAGATCCTTGTCCGAGGTAACGATGGTCACCGGCTCGTCGGCGTCGACGGCCAGCGTGCCGATCAGATCGTCGGCTTCATAGACCGGGCTCGACAGGGTCGCCACGCCAAGTGCCTCGGTCAGGGCACGACAGCCGGCGATCTGGGCTTCGAGATCCGCCGGCGGCAGCTCTCGCGTGGCCTTGTAGTCGGCATACAGCTCATTGCGGAACGAGCTGACCAGCGATTCGTCGAAAGCCGCGGCGACGCGGTCGTCCTCGGCACCGGCGAGCAGCTGAACCAGAAAGGTTGCATAGCCGTGAATGGCGTTGACCGGCCGGCCGTCGTCTCCGGTGATGCTCGAGGGCAGGGCATGATAGGCCCGGAAGATATAGACACTGGCATCGATGAGCAGCATGTGCCTATCTCCGTCTCACCGTGTCGGCGCCCGCTGCACGTCGTTGGAGCCCATTGCCGCGCAGCGATCGGTGCGCACGCTGGCGTTGGTCTTTGCTCGTCTGGCGGGCCAAACCTGTCTCCTCGCAGCGGGGCCGGCACGCCACGCATCGAGTCCGCGCACGTGCATAATGATCTGACAGGCCCTAGTGTACTGCACCACGGAGTGCCGATCGGTCCGCCGATCGCGACCCTGTCCACAACGGATCGCAACAGGAATCGAGCCCACCATGAATCGACTGCTTCTGTCTGCCGCCGCGCTGCTCGGCGGCCTGATCACGCTGACCGTGGCCGCGAGTCCGGCCCTGGCCGCCGGCGACGACACCACGCTGGTCTACCAGGGCGCTCAGGGCCGCTTCACGGTCGATATCCGGCCGGGCGAAGTGCGTATCGATGATGCCAGCCGTCAGTGGCAGCTCTACGACGAAAGCCAACAGGCGATCTTTTCGGTCGATCCGACCGACCAGAGCTATACACGGCTCGACAAGAGCACCGCCCGCAATATACGAGCTCAGGTCGATGCCCTGCGTTCGCGAGTCGACGCCAAGGTTCGCCAGCTGCCGGAAAGCCAGCAGGCCACCGCGCGAGCCGCGCTGCTGCAGTCGATGCCGGCACTGGACTCCAGCGAGCACCGGGTCGGCCTGGACAAGACGGGCCGTACCGACACGATCGCCGGCGTGGCCTGCAACGTGGTCCAAGTGGTCCGCGACGGCCGGCCGGCCGAGAGCCTGTGTGTGGCCAGCGCGGAGTCCCTGGGCATATCCGGGGCCGGCTTCGACAGCGTGCAATCCATGTTTGAACTCATGCAGACGATGCTGGCCGGTACCGGTTTCCAGGCGGCGGGCCTGCCCTACCTGAGCCTGTCGGGCATGCCCGTACGCTTTACCGATACCAACACCGGCGAGCAGCGTCAGCTGATCAGCGTCGATCACAAGCAGCTGCCGGATTCGCGTTTCACCATTCCCGATACCTATATCGAGACCGCGATCGCCCCGCCCGGCAGCTGATCGGCGCGTCGCCTCCAAGCTACGAAAGCCTCGGGGTTTCGGTTAGACTCATTTTCGGGTTGACCCGGACCGGCGGCCCTGGGGGAAATGCACGCTCGCACGAACGTGCGCATGCCGCGCCGGGTATTCATCGCAACAAACAAGGGAAGACATGAGCGTAAAAATCGCAGTCCCGAAGGAGACGGCCAGCGGCGAGACGCGTGTCGCCATGGTGCCGAAGGTGGCCGACAAGCTGACCAAGCTGAACGTCGAGCTTCTGGTGGCCAAGGGCGCCGGCGAAGGCAGCCGTATTCCGGATGAGGCCTACAACGAGCCCGTCAAGCTCTCGGGTCGTGCTGCCGACATCTTCGGCGCCGACGTGGTGCTGGCTGTCAATGCACCCGATCCGAAACAGATCGCCAAGATGAAGAAGGGATCGGTGCTGATCAGCTTCGTCCAGGCACACAACAACCGCGAGGTCGTCGAGGCGCTGAACAGCGGCTCGGTGACCTGTTTCGCCATGGAGCTGGTCCCGCGCATCACCCGCGCCCAGTCCATGGACGCGCTGTCCTCGCAGGCCTCTGCGGCCGGCTACAAGGCCGCCCTGATGGCTGCCAATTCGCTGGAACGCTTCCTGCCGATGCTGACCACCGCGGCCGGCACCATTCGTCCGGCCAAGGTGCTGGTCATCGGGGCGGGCGTGGCCGGTCTGCAGGCGATCGCGACGGCCAAGCGCCTGGGCGCCAAGGTATTCGCCTACGACGTACGGACCGACACCAAGGAGCAGGTCGAATCGCTCGGTGCCGATTTCCTCATGGCCGAAGGCGTGAAAGCCGAGGCCGAGGGCGGCTACGCGCGTGAGCTCAACGAGGACGAAAAGGCCAAGCAGCAGCAGATGCTGGAAAAGAACATGGCCGATGCGGACGCGGTCATCACCACCGCCGCGGTACCCGGACGGCCGGCGCCGAAGATCATCTCCCAGGCCATGGTCGAAGCCATGAAACCGGGCTCGGTGCTCATCGATCTGGGCGCCTCTGGCGGCGGCAATTGTGAGCTGACCCGTCCGGACGAGACCGTTACTCACGGCAGCGTAACGATCTACGGGCCGTCCAACGTGCCGGCCCTGCTGGCCGAGCACTCCAGCGAGATGTACGCCCAGAACCTGTTCAACTTCCTGCAGCTGATCGTGGTGCCCGAAGAAGGCCAGGACGACGCCAAGCCGGCGGACAAGACATACAAGCTGGAAATCAACTGGGACGACGAGATCCTGGCCAAGTCGGCGCTCACGCACGACGGCCAGATCGTCAACGAGGCCGCCAAGAAGGCGCTGGCCGAGGCGGGCTGATCGGCCCGCTTTTTTTGTCGACGGCCATACACATTCAGGGAGACACGCTGTGATTACAGGTTTTGTCGCACTCTATATCTTCATGCTCGCTGCCTTCACCGGCTACGAGATCATCGGCCGGGTTCCGGCCATTCTGCATACCCCGCTCATGTCGGGTTCCAACTTCGTGCACGGGATCGTGCTGGTCGGCGCCATGGTCGCCCTCGGTCATGCCGACGGCTTCTGGGAGACGCTGATCGGCTTCATCGGCGTGATCCTCGCCGCCGGCAATGCCGTCGGCGGTTACGTGGTGACCGAACGCATGCTCGAGATGTTCAAGTCCTCCAAGGACTGATCTCGCGTCTGTACCGATTCCATATAAAAAGCGCACACGAAAAGGTTACCGACTATGAGTTTCTGGGAATTCACCGTCGACGCGAGCTACTTCATTGCAGCCGTGTTGTTCATCATCGGCCTCAAGCGGATGGGCTCGCCCAAGACCGCCAAGGCCGGCATCAAATGGGCTGGCGTGGGCATGGTGCTGGCCACCGTGGTCACCCTGTGGCATCCGGACATGGACGCCGGCTTCTTCCGCTACGTGCTGATCCTGCTGGCCATCGGCATTGGTGGCGCGGGGGCGTGGTATACCGGCAAGAAGGTCCAGATGACCGGCATGCCGCAGATGGTCGCGCTGTATAACGGCATGGGCGGCGGTGCGGCCGCCGCGATTGCGCTGGTCGAGCTCTACTCCCATGCCGCCTTCGAACATGGCACCACGGTGCTGATTCTCGCGGTCATCGGCGCATTGATCGGTGGCGTATCGTTCTCCGGTTCACTGATTGCCTGGGCCAAGCTCGAAGGCAAGATGAACAAAACGATCCGTCTGCCCGGCCAGCACATCATCAACGGCGGCATCGCGCTGCTGGCCGTCATTCTCGGCATCGCGATCTGCGCGTCGAGCGACGGCGCACCGGTGCTGGTGACGCTGTTCTTCCTGGTCTGCCTGGTCTTCGGCGTGTTCCTGACCAACCCCATCGGCGGCGCCGACATGCCGGTGGTGATCTCGCTGTACAACGCGCTGACCGGCCTGGCCGTGGCCTTCGAAGGCTTCGTGCTCGGCAACCCGGCCATGATCATTGCCGGCACCGTGGTCGGCGCAGCCGGTTCGCTGCTGACCATTCTGATGGCCAACGCCATGAACCGGTCGATCTCGAACGTGCTGTTCGCCGGCTTCGGCGTCGACGACGGCGCGTCCGCGGAAGGCCCGGAAGGCGAGATGAAGTCCACCGAGGCGTTCGACGCGGCGGCCTCGTTCGCCTATGCCGATTCGCTCATCATCGTGCCCGGCTACGGCCTGGCCGTCGCGCAGGCCCAGCACAAGCTGTGGGAATTCGTGCAGATGCTGTCCAAGGAACACGATGTCGACGTGAAGTTCGCCATCCATCCGGTGGCCGGTCGCATGCCCGGACACATGAACGTGCTGCTGGCCGAGGCCGGGGTGCCCTACGACATGATCTTCGACCTGGAGGAAATCAACGCCGAATTCCCCAATGCCGATGCGGCCCTGGTGATCGGTGCCAACGACGTGGTCAACCCGGCGGCTCGTACCGATGAGTCCAGTCCGATCTACGGCATGCCGATCCTGGACGTGGACAAGGCGCGTGAGGTCTATGTGATCAAGCGCGGCAAGGGCACCGGTTTCTCGGGTGTCCAGAACGCGCTGTTCTTCGGCGACAATACCCGGATGATCTTCGGCGACGCCAAGCAGGTCTGTACCGATCTGGCCAACGGGCTCAAGCAGCTCTAGGCCCCGTTCGATACGGTTCGAAAAAAGCCGCCTTCGGGCGGCTTTTTTCTGTCTGTCACCCGGAACACGCCCCGCATGCACGAACTGTCACCGCTGATCACCGCCCTGGCCCGCCACCGACCACGCCGGCAGCCGCTGCGCCGCCACCTGCAGCGCGCAGCGGTGGCCGTGATCCTGCGAGAGACCCGCCAGGGCGGCGAAGTTCTGCTGATCGAACGAGCGCAGCGCGCCGGGGACCCCTGGTCGGGGCACATGGCGCTGCCCGGCGGCCGCCTGGAGCGCGCCGACCGGGCCAGCGGCTCGACGGCCGCCCGGCGCGAGACTGCCGAGGAGATCGGACTGGCACTTGACTCGACCCACGGGGTCGGCCGTCTGTCCGACCGCCTCACACTGGATCATCGCCGGCGCGGCGCGCTGGTCCTGTCGCCGTTCGTCTATCGATACGACAACGAAACCTGTCTGTATCTCAATCACGAGATCGCCGACACGTGCTGGGTGGCCCTGGCCGATCTCGATGAACCCGGCCGGCGGGGGACGCTGAGCTGGCGCATCGGCCCGGTCGCACTGCCCATGCCCTGTCACCCATGCGACCATCGGCGGGTGATCTGGGGCCTGACCCTACAGATTCTCGACGAACTGCTCCGCATTGCCGATCGCGGCCGCCTCAGGTGAACGCCTGCCAGATAGAATGCGGCTCGGACAGCGGCGCGCCCGTCGCTGGCTTGGCCACAGGACCAACGGCTAGTTGACAGGTATCTCGATAGTCTATCCACGCGGAAATCACTGTTTATCCACAAACGGTTCGCCGCGCCGCCGCGGCTTTTTTACGGCCACCGTTCGCTCGCTGCCGTACAGGGTGCTCATAACCCACTAATATTAAAAATTATTTATAGATGTAACGGAAATCCTGATTTTTTTAGCCCCAGTCTATGAACGCAGCCCTGCAAAATAATCCACTGATTTATCCACAGGCTGTACGCCGCGAATGAAACCGCTCGCCGGACAACGCGTCCTGAGGGTGGCAGTGCCTGTGCCGCTGCACGGCGGATTCGACTATCTCGCACCGTCCGACACCCCGCCCGACCCGGTCGGTCATCGAGTACTGGTGCGCTTCGGCCGACGAAAGCTCGTCGGCATCGTGGTCGCTGCCGATGTCGACAGCGAGCTGGACGTCGACCGGCTGAAGTCGGCCGAGACGTTGTTGGACGACACGCCGGTATTCGACGCCGATCAGCTACGACTGCTGCATTGGGCTGCACGTTATTATCATCATCCGCTCGGTGAGGCGCTCAACACCGCCCTGCCGGTGGTCCTGCGCCGGGCCCGCAACGACCAGACGCCTAGCCGATACCGCGCCTGGCGGATCGCCCACGACGAACACCCGACGGACCTCGCGGCGCGTCTGGCACGCGCGCCACGCCAACGCGAAATATTCGAATGGCTGGCCAGTGCTCAGGCCCCGGTCGACCATAGCCAGCTGAAAGAACGATTCACCAACGCAGCGGCCACACTGCGAGCGCTGGTCGAGCGCGGTCTGATCGAGCCGGTCGAACGGCCCGGCGGGCTGATTCAGGGAAGGATGGGTAGCGCCCCGCAGCTGACCGACGATCAGGCCGTCGCGGTGGCCGCGTTGCGCGCCGTCGAGCCCGGCTTCGCCCCCACGCTCATCGAAGGCGTGACCGGCAGCGGCAAGACCGAGCTCTATTTCCGTCGCATGGCCGACATCCTGGCTGCCGGCGGCCAGGTTCTGTTCCTGGCTCCCGAAATCGGCCTGACACCGCAGCTCATCGAGCGCGTTCAACAGCGTTTTGCCGCTCGTATCGGCGTACTCCACTCTCAGCGCAGCGAAGGCGAGCGCGGTGATGTCTGGCGCGCGGCCCGTGCCGGCGAAGCCGATATCGTGATCGGTACCC
Organism: Salinisphaera sp. T31B1; assembly: GCF_040361275.1. Taxonomy (NCBI): domain Bacteria; kingdom Pseudomonadati; phylum Pseudomonadota; class Gammaproteobacteria; order Salinisphaerales; family Salinisphaeraceae; genus Salinisphaera; species Salinisphaera sp. T31B1. The sequence continues at coordinate 292,708 of NZ_APNH01000001.1, forward strand.
GCTCGGCCGTGTTCACCCCGATGCCAAGGCTCGGGCTGATCGTGGTCGACGAAGAACACGACGGCTCCTACAAGCAGCAGGACGGTTTCCGCTACCACGCCCGCGACGTCGCACTCCGGCGGGCCCAGCGGGCGGCCATCCCCATCGTGCTCGGCAGCGCGACACCGGCCCTTGAAACTCTGTATAACGCTGAGCACAGGCGCTACGGTCACTTGCGCCTGGATCAACGGGCGACCGGTGCCCGGCTGCCGCCGATCGAGGTCATCGATATCCGATCGCGACCATTGCTCGGTGGCCTGTCCGATCCGCTGCTCGCCCGGATCGAGACCCAGCTCGCCGCCGGCAACCAGGTGATGATCTTCATCAATCGTCGCGGCTACGCACCGGCGCTTGCCTGCCACGACTGCGGCTGGATCGCGCCCTGCACGCGCTGCGACGCGCCGCTGACGCTGCATGGAGGCATGAGCCGTCTCCAGTGCCACCACTGCGGCGCGGCCGAGCCGGCGCCTCGACGTTGTCCGAGTTGCAGCAGCGATCAGCTGATCGCGCTCGGAGCCGGTACGGAACGGGTCGCCGGCGCCCTGCGCAGTCGCTTTCCCGACGTCGCCATCGCCCGCTTCGACCGCGACAGCATGGCCCGCAAGGGCCGGCTGGAAGCCCAGCTGGCCGATGTTGCCAGCGGCCGCACCCAGCTGCTGGTCGGTACCCAGATGCTGGCCAAGGGCCACGATTTCGCCCGTCTGACCTGTGTCGGCGTGCTGGACGTGGACGGCGGCCTGTTCTCGGCGGACTTTCGCGCCGCCGAACACATGGCCCAACTGGTAACCCAGGTCGCCGGCCGGGCGGGCCGGGCCGATCTGCGCGGCGAAGTCTGGCTGCAGACACGCCATCCCGATCATCCCCTGTTGCAGAAGCTGCTGGCCGGTGGCTATCGCGCCTTTGCCGATGCCGCGCTGGCCGAACGCCGCGAGGCGGCGTTGCCACCGTACGGGCATCTCGCGCTGCTGCGGGCCGAGGCCACGCGCGAGGCCGCGCCCCTCGAATTCCTGCACGCCGCTGCGGCGCTCATCGATGCCGGCGGCGATCCGGCATGCTGGGGCCCGGTCCCGGCACCGATGCAACGCCGAGCTGGGCGTTTCCGGGCCCATCTGCTGCTGCACGCCACCGACCGAGCCGCGCTGCATCCGGCACTGGACCATTGGCAAACCACGCTCGCGGATCTGCCCCAGGCCAGACAGGTGCGCTGGTCGATCGACGTGGACCCGCAGGATCTGCTCTGAGCCGAGCTTGACCCGGACGACGACTCGGGCATGATCGACGACCATGACATCCAACGATGATAATAACGGCACGGTCGGCAATCCGCGCGTCGGCCTTACCGGCTATGTCACGGCCAGTGCCTGGGCCCGCTACGGGTTTGCCGAATCCGGCCGTTTCGATAGCCGACGTGGGCGGCTGCTGTTCGGCCTGCTCCGGTTCGGCTGTCGCGCCATCGCGCCGATCTCACCGCCGGCGGGCGCGTTCGCCCGCTCGCTGTACTGGCGTCACCGCTGGTTTTCCGACTGGGTCATGAAGTACCGTCCGCATCTGGCGATCGAGATCGGCGCCGGGCTGTCAGGGCGCGGCCTGGCCCATGCGCGTACTCATCCGACGTGTCGCTGGGTCGACTATGACCTGCCGCACATGACCGACGCGCGACGCACCCGCCTACACGGACTGTCGCTGCCGGCCAACTACGATCTGCGCAGCGCCGACCTGCTCGGCCCTGCGATCGGCGCCGAGTTGAGCCCTCCCGATCCGCTCGGCGCCACCTGCGTGCTGCTGGAGGGCGTGATCGATTATCTCGACCCATCCGAGAAACAGCGGGCGCTGTCCCGCATCGCCACCCTGCTGGGCCGGCTCGGCGGCGGGCGTCTGCTCATGGATATTCATCCGGCTGCGCGGCTGGCGGCATTCGGCACTGGCGCGCAGCTGATGCTTGCCGGCCTGAGAGGCATCAGTGGCCGCGATCTGGCCGGTCAGCTGTTTGTCGATGTGCCCGAGGCATTGTCCATCCTTGGCGACTGCGGTTTCGAACACGCGACACAAGTGGACGACGTCCGCCTCGACGGCGCCGATCGGGCACCGCCGGCCGCGCATCGAGCCTTCTGTCTGGTCGAGGCCACCGTAGCCGCTCGCACCGACGCGCGTTAGACTGCGCGGTCATCCGAGCCCGCGAGCCCTTGCCACCGTGAAACGTCTCTGCCAAGAATTGCTGGCCCAGGCCGTCGCAACCGCCTGGCCCGATCTGGATACCCCCGACGCACCGCACGTCGAGCGCACCCGCGACCCGGCTCACGGCGATTTCGCCAGCAATATCGCGATGACGCTCACCAAGACGCTGCGCCGCAATCCGCGTGAGATCGCGCAGGCTATCGTCGATGCGGTGCCCGCCGACGAACGGATCGCGCGGATCGAGATTGCCGGCCCGGGTTTTCTGAACTTCTTTCTCACCCCGGCGGCCTTTCGCGGGGCCATCGACGAGATCCTCGATCACGGCGCAGCCTATGGTCGCTCGGATGCCGGACAATCCCGTCGGGTGCTGATCGAATTCGTCTCGGCCAATCCGACCGGCCCGCTGCACGTCGGTCACGGACGCGGGGCAGCGGTCGGCGACTGTCTGGCCCGGCTCTATGAGGCGACGGGCTGGGAGGTCACCCGCGAGTTCTATTACAACGATGCGGGCGTGCAGATCGACAACCTGGCGCATTCGACACAGGCTCGTTGTCGCGGGCTGACACCGGCCGATACGCAGTGGCCGGAGGCGGGCTACCGGGGCGAATATCTGGCCGATGTCGCCGCGGCCTACATGGCCGGTGAAACGGTCACGGCCGACGACCGCGAAGTCACCGCGCGCGCCGACCCCGACGATCTGCAAGCCATCCGCGAATTCGCGGTCGCCTATCTGCGGCGTGAACAGGACGCCGATCTGCGCGCCTTCGGCGTGCATTTCGATGTCTACTCGCTGGAGTCGTCGCTGTATGCCGACGGCCGGGTCGAGGCCACGGTCGATGCGCTGGTGCGCGCCGGGCACACCTACGAAGCCGAGGATGCGCTCTGGCTGCGGACCACCGCCTACGGCGACGACAAGGACCGGGTGATGCGCAAGGCCGCCGGCGGCTATACCTATTTCGTGCCGGACGTCGCCTATCACCGCGCCAAATGGGAGCGTGGCTTCACCCGTGCGATCAATGAACAGGGCGCCGACCATCACGGCACCATCGCACGTGTGCGCGCGGGTCTGCAGGCGCTGGATATCGGCATACCCGAGGGCTGGCCCGACTACGTCCTCCACCAGATGGTCACCGTCATGCGCGGCGGCGAAGAGGTCAAGCTGTCCAAACGGGCCGGTTCGTACGTGACCCTGCGGGAGCTCATCGACGAAGTCGGCCGCGACGCCACGCGGTATTTCCTGGTCGCCCGCAAGCCGGATTCCCAGCAGACGTTCGATATCGACCTGGCTCGCAGCCAGACCGAAGAGAACCCGGTCTACTATATCCAGTACGCCCATGCACGGATTTCCAGCGTGCTGCGCCAGGCCGCCGAACGCGGCTGGACGTTCGATCGCGCCGCCGCGGATATGAGCGGTCTCGACGCGGAACACGAAACCGCGCTGATCCGCACGCTCTCCCGTTACCCGGAGGTGGTGGCTGCGGCTGCCGCCGACAACGCGGTTCAGGCGATTCCGCACTACCTGCGCGAAGTCGCCGATGCATTTCACAGCTACTACAACGCGCAGCCGTTTCTCGTCGAACAGACCTCGCTGCGCAACGCGCGTCTGGCACTGGTGAGCGCGACACGGCACATTCTGGCCAACGGTCTCAGCCTGCTGGGCGTGAGCGCACCGGAGACGATGTAGTCTTCGCGGTTCGGCCACCCCGGCGCTGTCACGGGCCGGCCACTTGAGCAGCAGAAGGGTTTTAGATGTCCCGCGATTATTCCTCGCGCCGCAACGCACCGGCCGGAAAGAGTCGGCGCAAGACGCCGCAGCGAAAGGCCGCTGCCCGGCCCGCGTCGAAGAAACGCCCGGCCGGCTCGGGCCCGCCGGGCTGGGTATGGCTGGTATGCGGCCTGTGTATTGGACTGACCGTGGCCGCCGGGTTCTACGTGTTCGCACGACCGGCCGGTACGCCCATGCGCGAGCAGATCGCGATCACCGCGCCGGAGAATGTCACCGACGAGCAGCGCGCTTCGATGGCCGACGACAACGCCGAGACGGAAGCTGCCCCGGTTCAGAAGGAAGAGGAGCCGCGGTTTTCGTTCTACAAGATGCTGCCCAACTACGAGGTGGTGATCCCGGAAGAGGAATACCCGGACAAGCAACAGACGTCATCGAATACGCATCACAGCACGCCCGCAGGCGAGCCGCCGCCCAAGCCCAGTCGTCCGCAACCGACCACACCCAAGGTCGATGAACCCGGCAACTACATCATCCAGGCCGGCTCGTTCTCCACGTTTGCCGACGCCGACCGTCGCAAGGCCGAACTGGCGCTGCTGGGCGTACCCGCGCAGATCGTGGACGTGGACCTGGCCTCGGGCAAGACGGTCTACCGGGTACAGAGCCAGACGATCACTTCCAGCAGCAAGCTCAACGACACCCTTGGCCGACTGCGTGAAAACCGGATCGATACGCTGGTCATGCGCGCGAAAAACTAACGCCCCGGCCCGCCCCCGGTATACGAGCGACGCCGCGTGGCCCGTGCTCCAATCCGTACAAGACGGGCTGCGCGCCGCCCGCACGGGATCCGCGCCGGCGCCGGAACACACGCCGGCGCCGCCGCGTACCAGGGCGAGCGATCGCCTAGTGCTTGGCGCCCAGATATCGGGTGAGCAGCGCCGACCAGTCGTCATCGCCGAGATACTCGAGAATGGCTCGATTGATCGGCTCGCGCAGGTCACTGCCCTGGGGCAGGGCAAACGCATAGTCCTGGCGATCGAACACCCCTTCCACGACATCCAGCTTGCCGGCATAGCGTTCGAGCACCTCATAGCGTAACAGCGGGGCATCGAAGACCACCGCATCCACACGCCGGGCCGCGAGATCCTCGAGCGCCTGGTCGAGTTCGTCACGGGCCTGGTAGGCAATGCCGCGATCGGTCAGCGCGTCGGCCGCGGCCGAGCCGCTGATGGTGGCCACCCGAGCGCCGGGCAGGTCTTCCACACCGCGGATACCGGAGGACAACTGACCGACCGTCAGCGAGGTAGCGATCGCCGCGGTGAAGCTGGAGATGATGATGATCGCGGCAAACATCCACACCAGGCCGACCACTCGCCCGCCGAGCGTGCGGGGCGACTTGTCTCCATAGCCGACCGTGGTCATGGTCACGGCGGCCCACCAGAAGCCGCTGGCCAGACCGCTCGCCGGACCACCCCCGAACTCCTCGGCGTTGGCGCGGCGCTCGAACAGCCACACCAGCACCCCGACAAGCATCAGCACCACGGCCAGTGCGCCCAGCGCGCTCAAGAACTGCCAAGAAAAGAACCGCTCGACCGTCGACCATACCCGGCTGCCGCCGGCCGGTACCGCGATCGCCAGTCCGGTGGAATAGAACGGATAGGTGAAATCGATCCGCGCCTCGCGCGGCGCGGTCACCGTGAGGGCAGCCACCGAGACATCCAGCTGGCCGTCTTCGAGCCCGCTGAACAGGCCCGGCAACGTGGTCGGTGCATAATCGAAGGTCACGCCGATACGCTCTGCAACCGCCTGCCACAGCGCGATGCTGATCCCCGAATAACGGCCATCGGTGTCGATCACGAACGGCGGCGCTGCCTTGGTCCCCACAGTCAGCTTCGCGCCCACCTCGCTGGCCGGCATGCCTGCATGGTCCGCGTCCGCCCCGGTCTGGGCAAGCGCCGCCACCGAATACAACAACAGCGACAGCACCAGCAGCCATCGGATGCGCTGGCCGATCCGCGTCGAATGGGTCATGGCTTTACTCCCTGGTCGTGAACCGAGCCGATCGCGTTGCGATACGGGCTCTGTCGAGTGGGCGGTCTGCAAGGTCCGCGCATCACCAACAAGAATGAAACGGAACCGGCATGCGCTTCCGGCCGTTGGGGTGAACATTCATCCAGGCCGGTGCTGTCGATCCATTGCGGGCCATTGGCCGCGCGTATCGCCACGGCGGCGCTAGAACCCATGCCGCAGCCCGAGCGCGAAACTCACATCGGGAGAGGCCCCGACGTTCAGATCCTCGATGATGGCCAGAGTCACGCCGGAACGCTCGGTCACCTGCCAATCGAAGCCAAGCGCCCCCTGAACGGCAATCCCCTCCAGCGCCTCCAGACGTGTATCGTCGTAGAACGCGCTGTGCGTGTTGGCCTGGACCTGGACCACGAAGTCCCGGGTCAGGGCATACCCGATCGTAGCCCACCCAAAGCCGACCGTCTGTACCCGTTGGTCGGCGAGCACGTCGCCGGCGCCGCTGTACAAAGCACCGGCTCCGGCGGCCAGACGCCAGTCGGACAGGCCGCTGACGTTGTTGCCGATGCTCGCCCACACGGCCACGTCGGTCGCTCCGCTGCCGGTGAGCCGGCCGGCGTCACCGCTGGGCAGTTCGAGCTGCCCAGCCACGGCCGTGCTCCAGTCGCCGATATCGGCGAGCCGTTTTTTCAACCCGAGCCGCACGTCCCCGAGCCCCGAGGGCGAATCGTGGACATCGAGGGCGAGCCGCCCGTCGCGACGATAACGGAAGGCCTGCTGATCGCGGGGCGCGCGTGAACGGCCGCCGTCGCCAAAACCGAAGGTATCGTGGAAATCGTCGATGAATCCGTCGGCGAACCCCCCGCTGTGGTCGACGAAGGGAATCTCGATGCTTGCCTGCCAGTGATCGCCAAAGCCGCGGCTAAACACCAGCGCAGCACGTGTGGTTTCGCCGTCGAACACCAGCTGTTCCCCGGCGGCCTGCTGGGTGGTGTAGTGACTGGTGTAGTCGAGCGCCAGCCCGGCATGCCACCGGCCGGGCTCGGCCACCGCGTAGCTGTCGGCGCGCGGTAGACCGTGGATGCCCGCCGTCGGCGACTGATCGAACAGGGCAAACGGTCGCGGCGGCGCGCCCGCTGCATCAGGCGGCGCACCGGCCGCCGGCGTCATCGAGCTTACCGCGATCATCGCAGCGGCGATTCGGCTGCATGCCCCCATGCCTGCCTCCCCCTGGCGGATCACGCCGGCCGATGGGCGTCACCCGGATTATCGAATGACCCGACTATAAGCGTTGGCGGGCCGAGACGCAGCCGCCGGCGCGTTTCAGATCGGCTCGAGCTTGGCGTAGCCGGCGATCAGCCACTTGCTGCCGACGTCATCGAAATTCACCTGGATACGGGCACGCGCGCCGTCGCCTTCGAACGCAAGCACCGTGCCCTCGCCGAACTTGCGGTGGCCCACCCGCTGGCCCAGGCTCAGCCCGGCCGCGCTCTGCTCGGCCCGGCCCAGCGCCCCGGGCCGGAACACCGGCTGGCTGATGCCGGCCTGGGGCCGGATCTCGCGCAGATAATCGGCCGGTATCTCGCGCAGAAACCGCGACGGCGCGCACAGATTCTCCGTGCCGTGCAGACGCCGCACCTCGGCATGCGAGATATGCAGCTTTTCCATCGCGCGTGTCATGCCGACATAGCACAGCCGGCGTTCCTCCTCCAGGCCGGCATCGTCCTCGACCGAGCGCTGATGCGGGAACAGCCCTTCCTCCAGCCCCACCATGAAGACCAGCGGGAACTCCAGCCCCTTGGCCGAATGCAGCGTCATCAGCTGTACCGAGTCGTCCCATTCACCGGCCTGATTCTCGCCGGCCTCCAGCGAGGCATAGGCCAGGAACTGGGTGATCTCGTCCATGGTCTCGTCGTCGTCCGGCGTATAGGCGCGCGCGGCCGAGACCAGCTCATCGAGGTTTTCCTTGCGGCCTTCGGCCTTCTCGTCGCCGCCCTTGCCGTGGTAAGCCTTGAGCCCGGTCGCTGCGATGACGTGGTCGGCAGCTTCGTGGAGGCTCATGTCCTCGATCGCCGCATCCAGCGTGTCGATCTGTTCAATGAAGGCCATCACCATCTTGGCCGCGCGCGCGGCCAGCCCGTTCTCCGCCAGATCGAAGGCCGCCTGCCACAGGCTCATCGCCCCGGCCCGGGCATGGCCGCGGATCTTGTCGACCGTCGTCGCGCCGATGCCGCGGGTGGGCGTATTGACGATCCGCTCGAAGGCCGCGTCGTCAGCCCGCGACTGCAACAGGCGCAGGTAAGCCAGCGCGTCCTTGATCTCGGCGCGTTCGAAGAACTTCTGTCCGCCATAGATACGGTAGGAGATCTCCGCGGCGATCAGGCGCTCTTCGAGCACGCGCGACTGGGCGTTGGAACGATAGAGAATGGCGATATCCGAGCGCGCTCCGCCGTCGGCGATCCAGCTCTGGATACGGTTGACCACGTGCTGGGCCTCGTCGTATTCATTGAACGCGCCGTAGACCTCGATCGGCTCGCCGTCGGCCCCGGCGGTCCACAGCTCCTTGCCGAGCCTTGAGAGGTTGTGGCCGATCAGGCCGTTGGCCGCGGCCAGAATCGTGCCCGTGGAACGGTAGTTCTGCTCGAGGCGAACGGTGGCCGCATCCTTGAAGTCGTCCTCGAAGCGCAGGATATTGTCGACCCGCGCGCCGCGCCAGGAATAGATCGACTGATCGTCGTCGCCGACGATGAAGACCTTGCCCTGCGGACCGGCCAGCAGGCGGATCCAGCCGTACTGCAGCGCGTTGGTGTCCTGGAACTCGTCGACCAGCAGATGGGAAAAACGCCGACGATAATGCGCCAGCAGATCGGCGTTGTCGCGACAGGTCTCGTAGGCGCGCAGCAGCAGCTCGGCGAAGTCCACCAGGCCGGCGGCTTCGCGTGCGCTTTCATACGCCGCGTAGACACGGATCATCTGCGCGCGGGCGTAATCGCCGGTATCGGCCAGATCGTGCGGGCGCTCGGCGGCCTCCTTGCAGCTGTTGATGAACCCGGCCATCTGCCGCGGCGGCCAGCGCTGCTCGTCCATCTCCAGATTCTTGAGCGTACGCCGTACCAGCCGGTACTGGTCATCCGAATCGATGATCTGGAACGCCTGTGGCAGTTTCGCTTCCTTGTAGTGCAGCCGCAACAGCCGATGCGCGATGCCGTGGAACGTACCCACCCACATCGCGCGCGCCGGTACCCGCAGCATCGGTTCCAGGCGGGCGCGCATCTCGCCGGCCGCCTTGTTGGTGAAAGTCACCGCCAGAATCGATTGCGGCGAGACGCCCTCCACGCCGATCAGCCAGGCGATGCGGTGAATCAGCACACGTGTCTTGCCCGATCCTGCCCCGGCCAGCACGCGCATGTGTCCGGGCGGGCCGCCTACAGCTTCGCGCTGGGCTTCGTTCAGGCCTTCGAGAATCGTCGATACATCATCCATGGCGGGATTGTACCCAAAGCCCGCCACGGCCCGTCGTTCATCGACACGCAAGCGTTGTCGCGACACACTGTGGTCGATCCAGAAATGGCGGCCTATGGAACCGCCGGTGCCGAACCACACGAGAGAGACACGACCATGCGCCGTCTGACCGCTGCCCTCGTATTCACCCTGCTGCTGGCCGCTTGTGCGACCTCACCGACCGGACGCAGCCAGCTACAGCTGTTTTCCGAAGACACCATCGCCCAGATGGGGGTGAAGAGCTATCAGCAGATGAAGCAGCAGGAACCCATCGATACCAGCACCGCCGATAACCGGTATGTGAAGTGCGTCGCCGATGCGATCACCCGCGTGACCGGCGGCGAATGGGAAGTGACCGTGTTCAAGGACGACCAGGTCAACGCGTTCGCCCTGCCCGGCGGCAAGATCGGCGTCTACTCCGGCCTGCTGGATGTGGCCAAGAACGACGATCAGCTTGCCGCGGTGATCGGTCACGAGGTGGGCCACGTGCTCGCCCACCACGGCAACGAACGCATCTCGCAGCAGTACGCCACCCAGGGCGGGCTGTCGGTGGTGTCGGCCTTTCTCGGTAGCGGCGGTGGCGGCGCCGGCAGCCAGGCCGTGATGTCGGCGCTGGGCCTGGGCGCCCAGGTCGGCATCCTGCTGCCATTTTCGCGTACCCAGGAAAGCGAGGCGGACCTGATCGGGCTGGAGTTGATGGCGCGCGCGGGCTTCGATCCGCGGCAGTCGGTCCAGCTCTGGCAGAACATGGCGGCCGCCGGCGGTGAGCAACCGGCCGAATTCATGTCTACCCACCCGTCGGATCAGACACGCATCAACAACCTGGAAAGCCATATGGCCAAAGCGGTCGAGCTATACCAGCAGGCGCCGAATCACCCGAACTGCCGCAAGTCTTAACCCGATTTCGAATTTTTTTTCAACTAGCCTCTTGCCGGGCGACCAAACTTATGTAGACTCCGGAAGGGTACGGCAATGCCGTCCTCCGTTGGTCTTAGTTTGGTGTCATTGACGAGTCCGGACGGTTTTCAAGAAAAAATGGCACGGTATCGCTAGGATCAGTTGAGATGAATATTTACGTAGGCAACCTGTCGTGGAACACCGACGACGACGAACTCCGCGGCGCTTTCGAGAGCTTCGGTGAAGTCTCCTCGGCCAAGGTGATCATGGACCGCGAAACGGGCCGTTCGCGTGGCTTCGGCTTCGTGGAAATGCCCGACGACAGCGCCGCCAAGCAGGCCATCGACGGCATGAACAACAAGGACCTCGGCGGTCGCACGCTGCGCGTCAACGAAGCGCGTCCGCGTGATGATCGGCCCCGTGGCCCGCGTCGTTTCTAAGCCCAGACGCTGACGACATGAAAGCCGCCTCCGGGCGGCTTTTTTTTGGCCGCCGTATGGCGTTCGCGGGGCTCGCACCCACCGCCGAACCGGTGCACGACTGCACGCGCGGCGCGTGTGCCCCGATTCGGATCACGACGACGCAGTGAAAAACACCGCGTCCGGCAGCGTCAGCGTGGTGCCCGGCAGATGCATCTGACGCATGAGCACGAAGGCGAACAGCAGCGGGTTGACGTCATAGATCTGACGCAGCGGCTCGATCAGGCCCGGATCGAGAAAACCGGCATCGGCCAGACCGGCCAGATCGATCGCACTGGCGATCGCCGGCGACGGATAGCCGCTGGCATATCTCAGATGCTTGAAGAACTGGGGATGCTGGAGCAAGGGCTCGAGCACCTGCTCGGGCTGGGCGCCGGCAACCACGCCTGACAGCTCGATGTGCAGCTGCGCCGCGAGCGCCGGCTCGCGCAGCAGCGAAAACAATGCCGGCATGAGGGATTGGCCGTCGTCGTCGACGACTTCGTCCAGCCGGACAACGACATCCACACCGGCCGCCAGCGGCGCACGCAACGCATCGACGCCGATCCAGCCGCGGCTGCCGTTGTCCGCCCGGGCCCCGCCCAGCGGTAGATACAGGCTCAGCCCGAGTTCCTCGATCCGCTTGTAGAACGCCTGGGCCGACGGCCCGGCCGGGTCGAAGCGCTGGGCGATCGGTTGCCAGACCACACCGGCCGCGCCCGCCTTCGCCCAGCGCGTCAACGCATCGAGCGCGTCCGACCGATCAGGGTGGATCGAGACCACGAAATCGAGCCGATCGTCCGCCTGTTCGGCCAGCCAGGCCACATATGCGTTCGCGACGTAGCCGACGCTGGCGGCGTCGTCGCGTCGACCCTGACGGTCGTAGACCGCATCGCGGGCGAACAGTCGCGCGCGATAGTCGACCGGCATACTGCGCATCTGTCGCAGCAGGCGGGCCAGATATTCGGCATCGGCCCGCCCGCCCGGGCGTATGCCGGCGGCGTGATCTCGCACGCGCTCGGCGATCCAGGCCAGTGGTGTGGCGCGCCGGTCACCGGCCGCGGCCGCGTGCCCGGCATCCACGCCGGGGGCCAGACGCTGGCCGTTCGGCAACACATCGACATGCGCATCGAGTACGCCACGCGGGTCGGCATCCGCGAACGACGCATCGACCAGCGCCTGTGCGGAGTCGCCCAGAACCCAGGGCGCGTCTTCCGGCGCATGGGTCCAGGCGCCCGCCACGCGATCCAGCACGGCCTGCCAGCCGAACAGCCCCAGCACGGCCAGCGCAGCCAACACCAGGGCAACCACTGACACTCGCTGGAAAAATGCCCGCATCGCGGATCAGGCAAGCGCCCGACGATCGGCCGCGATCGCCTCGGCGTAATGACAGGCCACCTGCGAGCCCGACGCGAACCGGCGCAGCGCCGGGACCTCGCTGGCACAACGAGCGTCCGCCCACGGGCAGCGGGTCCGAAATACGCAGCCCGAGGGCGGATCAGCCGGCGACGGCAGCTCGCCCGGCAGCCGGATACGCTCGCGCCGGCGCTCCAGCGCCGGATCCGGGCGGGGAACGGCCGACAGCAATGCGCGGGTATAGGGGTGGGCCGGCGTATCGAAGAGCGTGTCGGTCTCGGCGCGCTCGACCACGTGACCGAGATACATCACGGCCACGGTATGACTGATCTGACGCACCACCGCCAGATCGTGGGCGATGAACAGCACGGCGATGCCGAACTCGGCCTGCAGGGTCATGAGCAGTTCGACGATACGGGCCTGGATCGAGACATCCAGCGCCGAGACGGGCTCGTCGCAGATCAGCACTTTCGGCTCGACCACCAACGCACGGGCGATGCCGATTCGCTGGCACTGGCCGCCGGAGAACTCGTGCGGATAGCGATTGATCTGGGACACCGACAGGCCGACCCGCTCGAGCATCGATCGCACTCGTGCCTGGCGCTGCGTACGGCCGAGCTCGGGGCGCAGATGCCGCAACGGCTCGGCCACGATCTGGCCGACGGTCATGCGCGGGTCGAGGCTGGCCAGCGGATCCTGGAAAATCATCTGAACGTGGCGTCGCACGGCTCGCCAGGCGCCCGGCGAGCCGGCGTCGATCGCACGGCCGTTCATGGATACCGTGCCGGCGGTCAGCCGCGTCATGCCCACGGCCGCACGGGCCAGCGTGGACTTGCCGCAACCGGATTCGCCGACCAGCCCCAGGGTGCGCGACGCCGAGAGTTCCAGACTGACGCCATCCACGGCACGAAGCGTTTCGCCGCGACGCCAGGGCCGCGGCGCCACCAATGGGAAATGGACTTTTATGTCGCGCAGCTGCAACAGGGCATCGTTCATGCCGGGTCAGCCGAAAGTCGGCTCATCGGGATCAGAACTTCGATGGTACGCTGGGCACGTGGATTGTCCCAACCGTCAGACCGCACCGGCGCTGTCACTGCTGAGCTTCAACATGCAGGTCGGCGTAGGCACCAAGCGCTACCGCGAGTACGTCACGCGCGGCTGGCGGCATGTATTGCCAAGCCAGCAGGTCCGCGACAATCTCGAGCGTATCGGCGAGCTGCTGGTCGGCCACGACATCATCGGTCTGCAGGAGATCGATGCCGGCAGCCGGCGCAGCCGCTACGAAAACCAGATAGAGCAGCTTGCCGAGCACGCCGGTTTTGCGTACTGGCGGGTTCAGGTCAACCGCAACCTCGGCCGTGTAGCCCAGCACGGGTTGGGCCTGATCAGCCGCTACACACCGTTCCAGGTCTCCGAACACAAACTGCCCGGCCGCCTGCCCGGTCGTGGCGCGCTCATCGCTCGCTTCGGCACCCCCGACCACGCCTTGACGGTCGTGGTGACTCATCTGGCGCTGGGTGCGGGCAGCCGTGCACGTCAGCTCGCCGCGATCTGCGAGCTGGTCGCCGACGACGAACACGTCGTGGTCATGGGCGACACCAACTGCAGCGCAGCGGCCCTGCTGGCCGATCCGGCGCTCGCCGCCAGCGACCTGCGCGTCTACGACCGGTTACTACCGACGTTTCCGAGCTGGCGCCCGCGCCGTGGCATCGATCACATCATGGTCTCGGCGAACCTGCCGGTGACCGATGCGGCCGTGGTCGATGCGACCCTGTCGGACCATCGGCCGGTTCAGATGCGTCTGGCGTTGCCCGACGCCCTGTCGCTGGCGCTGACCAGCCACCCGCGCGACTAGAAATACGGCGAGAACAGCCAGAAGAACGAATCCCGCATGCGCGCGGGCCAGCGTCTGCGCCGCAGCTCGGTGAGACTGTAGCGACGGCTGTCCTGGATAATCGCCAGAATATGCTCAGCCAGCGCCGGCACGCCTTCGGCGTCGAAGATCTCGATGGCCAGCTCGAAGTTCAGCCGGAGACTGCGCGGGTCCAGATTGGGCGAGCCGACCAGCGCATAGTCGTCATCGATGACGAACAGCTTGGTATGGGCAAACGGCGGCGGCCGGTAAAAGATCTTCACGCCGCGGGCCATCAGTTCACCGAGCCCATGCCGGGAGGCCCATTCGACGAACGCCAGGTTGTTCTTCGACGGCAGCACGATCGATACATCCAGCCCGCGTAACGCGGCCGACTGCAGCGCGCCGATCAGCGCCGGGCCGGGCAGAAAGTACGGCGTCATGATCAACACCCGACGCCGCGCCGCGGCCACGGCGGTCTGAATCAGGATCGCCAGCCGCTCGGTGTCGCGGGTCGGCCCGTTCTCCACGGTCCGACAGGCGGCGTTGCCGATCGCCGGCAGATGGCGGTTGTGGATGGCGGTCTGGCGTCCGGTCGCGAACGCCCAGTCGGACAGAAAGACCGCCTCGATCTGGCGCACGATGGGCCCGCGCAGACGAAAATGCAGATCCTGCGTACCGCCGGGCCGTCCGGCCAGATGTCGATCGCCGATATTCATCCCGCCGGTGAAGGCAATCCCGGCATCGGTGACCAGGATCTTGCGGTGATTGCGCAGATTCAGCCGCAGCGACGGCGGAAGCAGCCGCGGCGGCAGGAACCGGGCCGCACTGACGCCGCGCCGGTTGAGCAAGGGCACGGCGCGCCAACCGGGCCAGGCATAGTATTCGCCCACGCCGTCGACCAGCACCCGTACATCCACGCCGCGTTCGGCCGCCCGCGCCAGCGCGGCAATGAAGCGCTTGCCAAGGCGATTGGTCTCGAGAATATAGGTGGTGAGATAGACGAAACGCCGGGCCCGTTCGATGGCTTCCAGCATCGGCGGATACGCCTGCTCGCCGTTTTGGAGCACATCCACTCGGTTGCCGCCGACCACCGGCCAAGCCGACAAGCGGTCGCCCGCCGCGGCCAGCCCGTGCCGGCGCCGGTCGAGCAGATCGCTGTAGTCGCGCAATTCCGCATTGGCACCGGGCCGATGCGCGCCCAGCCCGTGGCGTGACGCCGCATCCAGCCGTCGGGCGCGAATCCGCACGCGATTGACGCCGAACATGTAGTACAGCAGGGGACCAACCGGCGGAAACAGCAGCGATACGCCGATCCAGCCGAACGCACTGCTGGGGGTTTCACGCGAGAGCAGCGCATGTACGCTCGCAGCCAAGGCACTGCCGGCCACCACAACCACCGTTGCCCAGAAACGCAGCGCAGACAGAATCTCGGGCGCGATATCCATGCGCTGCCGGCTCAGCCGGCCTGATCGATGCGAGGGCGGGCATGCGGCGTCTCCAGGCGCGGCACCGCGGCCAGCAGGGCCCGTGTGTAGTCGTGGGCCGGCGCGGCGAACACTTCGTCCACATTGCCCCGTTCGACGACCTGACCGGCGCGCATGACCAGCACCTGCTCGGTATGGCCTGCAACCACTCCCAGATCGTGGGTGATCAGGATCAGCGCGGTATTCGTGCGCGCGCGCATTGCGTCGATGAGTTCGAGGATATCGGCCTGCACCGTCACATCCAGCGCGGTAGTCGGCTCGTCGGCCACGAGGATGTCCGGCTCACAGGCCAGCGACATGGCGATCATCACCCGCTGGCGCATCCCCCCCGAGAATTGATGCGGATAATAGCGGATACGCCGCGCCGCATCGGGAATCCGTACCGCCTCCAGCATCGCGACGGCCTCTCGGCGCGCCGCCGAACGCCCCAGACCGCGATGACGGGTGAGCACCTCCGTCATCTGGGTGACGATCCGCAGATGCGGGTTGAGCGCGGTCATCGGGTCCTGGAATATCATCGCGATACGTGCCCCGCGCACCCGGTTGAGAACACGCGGCGCGGCGCCGAGCAGCTCCAGCGGCTGGCCGCGCTCGCCAGCCAGCCGCGCACTGCCGCTCACATGGGCGTTGGATGCCAGCAGTCCCATCAGCGCCAGAACGCTCTGGCTCTTGCCTGAGCCGGATTCGCCGACAATGCCCAGCGCCTGGCCCGCCGCCAGCGAGAAATCGATACCGCGTACGGCATCAATCTGGCCGTCCGGCGTGTCGAACACCACGTTGAGATCGGCGACGTCGAGCAGCATCGGCCCAGTGTAAGTGAATCGGCCGGTCTCTGACGTGCAGGATGCACCGAGATCGAGCATTCGGTGCGCATCGGCGGGTCGGGGCAGCGCCCGAGACCGCCGGTACGGCGCTGCGTTGCCATCCCGTACCACGCCGAAGGGCCGGTGCGCCGGCGCGAGTCCAAACACACCGGCGCGAATGGCCATTCTGCGTCGGTTATTCGGCGACCCGGCCCGGGGCCTGTCTGACCCGCCTGCGTACCAGGCCGCGACGGGCCTCAGCGATCCTTCGGGTCAAGCGCATCCCGCAACCCGTCACCGATGAAGTTGAAGCAGAACAGCGTGGCCGCCAGAAACAGTCCCGGGACGATCAGCAGCCACGGCGCCCGGCTCATCTCGTCGGCCCCGTCCTTGATCAGTGCGCCCCACGAGGTGGCCGGCTCGGCCACGCCGAGACCGAGAAAACTCAGAAACGACTCGAACAGGATCACCTGCGGAATGGTCAGGGTGATATAGACCGCGACCACGCCCAGCAGATTGGGCACGATATGCCGGGCCACGATCACTGGCGCGGGCGCTCCGGCCATGCGTGCGGCCTCGATGAACGGCTGGCTCTTGAGCGCCAGCGTCTGGCCCCGGACGATACGCGCCATGTCCAGCCAGTTGATCGCACCGATGGCCACGAAGATCAGCAGGATATTGCGGCCGAAGAACACCATCAGCAGGATCACGAAGAACAGGAACGGCATCGCATAGAGGATATCGACGATACGCATCATCACGCCGTCGACCCGGCCGCCGGCATAGCCCGCGGTCGCGCCGTAGGCCACGCCGATGACCAGACTCACCAGCGTGGCCACCAGCCCGATCAGCAGCGAGATGCGCCCGCCTTCGAGCACGCGCACGAACAGATCACGACCCAGCCCGTCGGTGCCCAGCCAGTGCGCATCGGTCAGGGTCGGCGCTACCCAGATCGCTCCATAGTCCTGGGTGAAGTAGTCGTGCGGGGAGACCCACGGGCCGATCACGCACGCCACGACGATCATCCCCAGCAGCGCGGCCGATACCAGCGCGGCCTTGTTGGCCGCCAGGCGACGCAGGGCATCCGAGAACAGGCTGCGCCCGCGCACGGCCGGCTCAGCTGCCCCGGACGGCGCGGCCTCGGCGCGCTCAGTAGGTGACACGGGGATCCAGCCAGCCATACAGCAGATCGACCAGCAGATTGAACAGCACGATCAGGATGCCGTAGAACAACACCACGCCCATCACCAGTGTGTAGTCGCGGTTGAGCGCGCCCTGGACGAAGAACTGGCCCAGACCCGGAATACCGAAGATGGTCTCGATGACCACCGAACCGGTGACGATACCGGCCGCCGCCGGTCCGAGAAACGACACTACCGGCGTCAGCGCACCCGGCAGGGCGTGGACACAGATCACCCGGGCCTTGGACAGTCCCTTGGCCCGGGCCGTTCGTACGTGGTTCGAGCGCATGACCTCGATAGTCGCCGCCCGGGTCAGACGCGCTACGTAAGCCATCATCGCCGTGCCCAGTGCGAGCACCGGCATGACGAAGTTCTGCCAGCCCCCCAGCCCGCCGGCCGGCAGCCAGTCGTTATACACTGCGAATGCCAGGATCATCAGTGGCGCCAGCACGAAATTGGGGATCGAGATCCCCAGCATCGCCACCGTCATTGCTGCGTAGTCCGCGGTCTTGTTCTGGCGCAGCGCCGCCGTCATGCCCAGCGGAATGCCGAGCGCGAGCGCGAACGCCAGCGAAGCGGCTCCGAGCGTGGCCGAGACGGGAAAGCCGGCGGCGATGAGCTGGTTGACGGTGACATCGCGGTACTGGAACGACGGGCCGAAATCGAAATGCGCCACGTCCCAGAGATAGCGGCCGTACTGCACGGCCAGCGGATCGTCCAGATGGTATTTCGCCTCGAGATTGGCCCGAACCTGAGGTGGTAGTTCGCGATCGGCATCGAACGGCCCGCCGGGGGCGAGCCGCATCATCACGAACGCCAGCGTGAGCAGTATGAACAGCGTGGGCACGGCGCCGAGCAGGCGCTTGAACGCATAGGCCGCCATCAGGAACGCGTCGACCGGGCACTCATGGTTCGATCGCCAGATCCTTGCTGTAGTAGATATCCAGCGGATTGCCCTTGAAGCCGGTCACATACGGCTTGATCAGATACTTGCTGGTATAGAAATAGATCGGGATCACCGGGCTGTCGGCCAGCAGCGTGGCCTCGGCTTCATGCATGATCCGGTTGCGCTCGGCGCCGTCGGGCATGTGGGCTGCCTGCGACTGCAGCCGGTCGTAGGTGTCGCTGTGATAGCCGGTGGCATTCAGACCGAAGCCCGAGTTCATCAACTCGAAGAAGGTGTTCGGATCGTTGTAGTCGCCGATCCAGGCCATGCGGAACGCCTGAGTATCGGCGCCCTGGCGGACCGAATCCAGATAGACCTTCCATTCCTCGTTGCGTAGCGTGACCTCGGCGCCCAGCACGCCGCGCCACATCGCCGAGATCACCGAAGCGATCTTCTTGTTGCCTTCGTTGCTGTTGTAGCGAATCTCTACCTGCAGAGGGTTGTCGGCGGAGTAGCCTGCCTGGGCGTAAAGCTCTTTGGCTTTGGCTTCGCGCTTGTCGTCGGTCAGGGTCGCCCACTTGAACTTGGCGCTGTCGTAGCCTTCGACGACCGACGGTATCCAGCTGTAGGCGGGCACTTCGTCGCCAAGGGTGATCTTGTCGACGATCACCTGACGGTCGATGGCCATGGACAGCGCCTGACGCAGCTTGGGCGCGTCCTTGAACGGCGGCCGGCGCAGATTCAGCCCGTAGTAGTAGACCCCGAGCGTCGGCACGGCATGAAATTGAGCCGGTATCTGGGTCTTGACGGTCTTGAGCCGCGACGGCGGGATCACGCCGGCCCAGTCCAGCTCGCCGGCCTGATAGCGTGACAGTTCGGAGTTGGCATCGGCGATCGGGTAATACTCGACGCGCGGAATCTTCACATGCTCGTGATCCCAGTACTGATCGTTGCGGGTCAGCGCGATCATCGAATTCACCCGCCAGCTGGTCATGGTGTAGGCGCCGTTGGTGACCGCATTGCCCGGCTGGGTGAACGCATCGCCGTGGGCCTCGATCGCCGGGCGATAGACCGGAAAACTGCTCGGGTGGGCCAATGTGCCCAGGAAATACGGCGTCGGCGCGGTCAGCCGAATCTGCAGATGCCGATCATCCAGGGCCCTCACCGCCAGCGTATCCGGCGCCGCCTCGCCAGCGATTATTTCGCGGGCCCCTTCGATGGGCAGGTGTAGCTGTGCATAGGGCGATGCCGTGGCCGGGTCGACCGCCCGCCGCAGGCTGTAGACATAGTCGCCGGCGGTGACCGGTTCGCCGTTGGACCAGCGCGCATTGCCGCGCAGCGTGAAGGTGTAGGTCAGTTCGTCGTCGCTGAGCTGCCAGGACTCGGCGTCGCCCGGCTCGACCTCGCCGGACGGCGATATCGACACCAGCCCTTCGTACAGATCGCGGATGATGTTGGCCGCCGGCACGCCCCGCGCCGAATGCGGGTCAAGCGTACCGGGCTCGGCGCCGTTGCCGCGACGCAGCACCGCCTGCCCGTCCTCGTCGATCTCCGGCGTGATCTTGACCGGGAAACTTCCCGTATCGTCTTCACCGCCGCCGCAGCCCGACAACAGCGCCAGGGCGCCGACGACAAGAATGAACAAAGCGCGCGCGAGCGGGTGCGAGGGCATCGGCAAAGCGTGGCCGGTGGTGTGTATGACGCCGAGACTACACGAAAATCCGGGCGAATCCCGGCATCGAGATCAAGCGCTCCGAGCCAGCCGCCGGCCGGTCTTTTTGAGGTGGACGAGCAGCAGCGAAACAGCCGCCGGCGTCATCCCCGGTATACGGGCTGCCTGACCCAGCCGTGCCGGGCGCACGTCGGCCAGCTTGCCCTGCAATTCGCGTGACAGCCCCGAGACCTCGGCGTAGTCGAGATCCGCGGGCAGCTCTGTGGCTTCGTGGGCCGCGGCCCGTTCGATCTCGGCGTTCTGGCGGTCGATATAGCCGGCGTACTTGGCCTGGATCTCGACCTGTTCGCTGACCATCTCCACGGCTTCGGCATCCAGCGCGCCCGAATCGGCACGGCCGACGCGCTCGATCGCGGTGACCGCGGCATGGTCCAGACCCGGACGCTTGAGCAGATCCGCCGCCGGCGTCGCCTGCTTGAGCGGATCGCCCAGCACGGCCCGGCCCTCGTCGGCGAGATCGGACGGCCGCACCACGATCGCGGCCAGACGCGCCTGTTCGGCGGCCACGGCCTCGGCCCGAGCCGTGAAGTCCGCCCAGCGCACGTCGTCGACCAGGCCCATGTCGCGGCCCAGCGGGGTGAGGCGCGTATCGGCGTTGTCCTCACGCAGCAACAGCCGATACTCGGCCCGTGACGTGAACATTCGGTAGGGCTCCTGCGTACCGCGCGTGACGAGATCGTCGACCAGCACGCCCAGATAGGCTTCATGGCGGCCCGGCCACCATGCCGGCTGGCCCATTGCGGCACGGGCGGCGTTGATCCCTGCCAGCAGGCCCTGCGCGGCGGCCTCCTCGTAGCCGGTCGTCCCGTTGATCTGGCCGGCGAAATACAGCCCGGCGATCGCGCGCGTCTCGAGGCTGTGGGCCAGCGCACGCGGGTCGAAGTAATCGTACTCGATCGCATAGCCGGGACGCGTGATATGCGCGTTCTCGAAGCCGACGATACTCCGTACCACGCGCATCTGCGTTTCAAAGGACAGGCTCGTGGAGATGCCGTTGGGATAGACCTCGGCCGAGTTCAGGCCTTCGGGCTCGATGAATATCTGGTGGCTGTCCTTATCGGCAAAGCGCACCACCTTGTCTTCGATCGACGGGCAATAGCGTGGCCCGACGGAGTCGATCCGCCCGGAATACATGGCCGACTCGCCGATATTGTCGCGAATGATCGCGTGGCTGGTCTCGTTGGTATGCGTGATATGACAACACACCTGGCGGGGATGCTCGGCGCGCCGCCCCATGAACGAAAACACCGGCGCCGGCGTATCGCCCGGCTGTTCGGCCAGACGCGCATAGTCGATCGTCTTGGCATCGATCCGTGGCGGCGTACCGGTCTTGAGCCGGCCCACTGGCAGCGCCAGATCGCGCAGCCGCTCGGCGAGCGCGTTGGACGGCGCATCACCGGCGCGGCCGCCGCCGAACTGGCGATGCCCGATATGGATCGTGCCGCCCAGAAACGTGCCGACCGTAAGAATCACCTGACGGGCATGAAAGGCCAGACCCATCGTGGTCATGACACCGGCAACGTGATGATCGTCGACGATCAGATCGGCCACCGACTGCTGGAACAGGGCCAGGTTCGGCTGGTTTTCCACCATGCGCCGAACGGCGGCCTTGTAGAGCGCGCGATCGGCCTGGGCCCGTGTCGCCCGCACCGCCGGGCCCTTGCGGGCATTCAGACGGCGAAACTGAATGCCGCCGACATCGGCGGCTCGCCCCATGACGCCGCCCAGCGCATCGATCTCGCGCACCAGGTGCCCCTTGCCAATGCCGCCGATGGCCGGGTTGCAGGACATCTGACCGATCGTCTCGATATTATCGGTCAGCAGCAGCGTACGCCGGCCCATGCGGGCCGCCGCCATGGCCGCCTCGGTGCCGGCATGGCCGCCGCCGACCACGATCACGTCGAAATGAGTCTGGCTTGCTGACATACAGCGAAAACGGAGTCAGTTGAAACGAATGCCGCCGTCCACGTTCAAGGCCTGGCCGGTGATGAAATCCGCGTGCGGCGATGCGAAGAAGTATACAGCGCCGACCAAATCCTCGGGCTGGCCGAGCCGGCGCAATGCGGTCGTGGTTTCCCAGTGCCGAACCGCAGCGTCATCGCCGAGGTTGTTGCGCCCCATCTCAGTCAGAATGATACCAGGACAGATCGCGTTGACCGTGATTCCGAACGGCCCTAACTCTTTGGCCAGAACGCGTGTGAGCGACACGACCGCTCCCTTGGTGGAGGCATAGTGCCCCTGTTCAACCGCACCACCTCGTGCGGCGATCGACGCCACGTTGACGATACGGCCAGCGCGACGCTTCTTCATGTAGGGCGTTATTGCCTGACACATGAGAAACACGCCTTTGACATTTACATCGAAATGCTGGTCCCAGTCGTGCTCGTCCAGATCTTCCAGCAGCGCGCGCTTGAGTATTCCGGCATTGTTCACCAGCAAATCGATCTGACCGAAATCGGCGCTCGCGCGCTCGATCATCGCAACGACCTGGGACTTGCGACTGACGTCGACCGTGTATGCGCGACCGGTCTGCCCCTTAGCGGTTATCTGCTGTTCGACGTCGCGCAGACCGGTCTGACAGCTGTCCAGGTCGGCCAGCGCAATATCGTAACCAAGGCCCGCGAGACCGATAGCCAAAGCCTTGCCGATGCCTCGACTGGCTCCGGTGATGAGCGCCGCCGGTGCACGTGTGCCCTGCGAATTGGCCGCATTGTTCTGCTCTGCCATTAGGTATGCCTCCTGCTGCAATGACGTTTAAACCGCGGGAACGTGCCGCTGCTCGTTACGGGTTTCATCCAGGCTCATGAACCGGGTCAACACCATGCTCACCAGGTACAGGCCAGCAAATGCCCAGACCACGCCCTCAGGGCCGAGCGGTTCAATGAGCAGACCCACGATGGCCGGCCCCACGAAGACGGCCAGGCCGGCCGCGAGATTCAGAACCGCAAGTGCCGCACCGGCGTGTCTGGGCTCGAGTGTCGGCACCAGCGCGGACAGCGGGACGTAGCCGGCCAGCGCGATACCGTAGGCAACCGACAGAAGCATCATCAGCCAGTAACTGCCGGTCCAGACAGGGATGTAATAGAAGCCGAGCACGCAGAGTGCGCAGAGAAAACCGCCGCCCCAGATGATGGTCCGCTGCCAACCTATGCGGTCACCGATCGCACCGGCCACCAAATTGGCCAGGATGTTGCTGAAAGCGTGTGCCGCCCAGATCTGCAGCCATGCGCTACGGGTAAAGTCTTGCTCGACCATGAACGTCGGCATGAACGCTAAAAAGCCGAAGACCGACACCGTATTGATGATTCTCACCAGCCCACCGAAGCCGATCTTGTAGTTCTCGAACGGCAAGGTAATACCTTTCAGAAGGGCGGCCATTTCGACGCCACGGCGGCCGCCCTCCCCTACTGCCATATCCTTGCGAGCGTTCAGAATCGTATACAGCGCAATGGCCGCCCCGGCCAAGGTGAACACGGGCCCGGTCCAGAGCAGCTCGATCGGACTCAAATGCAATCCCGAGAACGCGATATCCGAATACCAAGTGCCCAAAAAGGAGAAGCCGCCTGCCCAGCAAAACCAGAACCAGCCGACCGCCTTGCCGAGCGCGGCTTTGTCGGTCGACCGCGCGACGACGACTAGAAACGAATAGGAGAACAGCGGATAACCGAACCCGCGTATGGCGTAACTGCAAAGCAACACGGGATACGACGCGCCGGCGTTGAGGGCCGGAATGAACAAAAGACTGCCGATGATGAACAAGGCCGCACCTGCCGACATCGTCACCTTGGGACCGAGCGCTTCAGTCAGCACTCCAGACAACCAAGCAGCGAAAGCGACCACGAGCCCATACCCGGCGAAGATGCTTGCGGCCTGAGGCTGAGTGAGGCCGTGCGTTACGAAATAGTCCTGTAGCCACGCTACCTCCAAGCCGTCGCCGATCATGAACACGATGACGCCGAGATAACCCGGCGCGAGCTTCGGCGGGATACCCGCTCTCGAAAGTAAAGCAAACACAGGCTCCTCCTCTTACGGTCTTGATCTGTTTTTCTGCGTTATAGCATCCCCAGAAACACAACACAACAAAATCAATCAAACTTGTAATTGTTTTGTTTTGTTGTTTTTGATGTGCGCGGTCTTTACAATGAAGGCCTGTTCGACTCGGAACCCGCTATGAACCAGAACGATCTGGAACAATCACTTCGTCGGTCGATCTGCGATATCGGTCGACGCATGTACGCGCGCGAGATGGGTGCTGCCAACGACGGCAACATCAGCGTGAAGCTTGATGAGGAACGGCTCTTGTGCACTCCGTCCGGGGTGTCGAAGGGATTCATGTCGCCGGAAATTCTGTGCATCGTGGATTACGAGGGCCAGGTGCTGGATGCCCACCCGGAACACAGCAAACCCTCATCCGAACTGAAAATGCACTTGCGCGCCTACCGCGAGCGGCCCGATATCAGCGCCGTCGTTCACGGCCACCCGCTTTATGCGACGGCTTTCGCCGTGTGTGGCAAGCCGCTGAACCAGCAGATCATGCCCGAAGCCACCATCTCGCTCGGCGAGGTGCCGGTCGCACCGTTTGCCTTACCCTCGACCGAGGATCTTCCTCGATCTATCGCGCCGTATCTTGCGAGTCACGATGCGGTATTACTCGAGAACCACGGCGCCGTCACCGTCGGCATAAATCTACAAGCCGCTTATTTCAAGCTCGAGACGCTCGAGTTCTATGCCAAGGTATTGCATATCGCTAACAGCATGGGCGGGCCGAACGCGTTCGACGAACAGACGCTTGAACAACTTGTGAACTTGCGTCGTGACCGGTTCAAAAAGCCGGGCCGTCATCCCCTGATCGACGGGTGAACCGCCAACGGCCGCAGCAGCACCGTTGGGTGTACGCGCATACGGTCGCCCAAGGGATATGCCCGAAACCCGCCGCGGTATCTAGCCTGGCCAATACTCGCCTATACCGCGGCCGGGATAGGGCCTCGCACAATCAGGCATTCGCGAACCTGCGATAGTGCTGCTCGGCGAGCGCCTTGGTTTCCTGTCGCGACACGATGCCTGCATCGGAACCCAGCCCGGTCGCGACGAGGGCTGAGGCAGCGGTCGCGAAATAGCCGCAGAACTCGAGATCCCAACCCTGATCAAGCGCCACGATCAGCCCCGCAGAATAAGCGTCGCCACAACCCGTGGTATCCAGAATCTCGATTTGCTGAATTGCCGGAATGCGGTGGCAGGCCCCATCGGCGGCCCGGATATAGCTGCCCTGCGCGCCCAGGGTGATACAACAATGACCGGCGCCCAGCGCGATGTAATGCTCGGCGGCGGCCTCGACGTCTTCGTAACCCGTCAACCGGGAGACCTCTTCGATACTCGGTACGTAATAGTCCACATAGGGCATCAGCGGATCGACCAACGCAGAGACTTCGGCGCGGGCGCCGATGAGATCTAGCGTGGTAATACAGTCCGCCTGTTTCGCCTGAGCCAGAAAATTCCGGCTCGCCGGGCCGTCGAATGCATCGAGGCGGCCGGTGCCGCCCAGATGCACGAAATCGCTCTCAACCGCGCGCATCAGATCCGCCGGCGATGGCGAGAAAGCCGACGACGCACCCGGAGCATGCCATGCGCTACGCTCTCCAGAAGGGAGAATCGGCAGTATCGTGGACGATGTGGTGGTATCCGCAAGGCGTTGCATAAATGCGGTCTCGATGCCGTGCCGACGCATGAGGTCAAGCAGGACGTCGGCATTGTCGTCCGACCCGACCGCCCCGAAGCCGACGGTCTGCATACCCAGTTTGGCGCAGTCCACGGCCGTACCGCCTGCGGTGCCCGCCACCGTAAGCCGTATTTCATCGATACGATCAGAGCTGCCGACAGGCGGCATCTGGCTCATATGGCGCCCGAGCACGTCCAATATGTACAGTCCCACTACGCTAACCGTGCCTGCCATCCGAATGCCTTTATCTGTTGGACTTGGCCTAAACCAAGAACCTGACAATAAACAATATCGGAACCTATCACAGAAAAACAAAGGCAAACAGATTTAATGCTCGCACTCGAACGCCAGCAGCAGATCCTGGATTCTCTTTACCGAGAGAAACGTCTTTATGTATCGGCGTTAAGCAAACGGTTCAACGTCACGCCCGAGACCGTGCGTCGCGACTTGGAAAAGCTGGAGCAACGCGGTTTTCTACAGCGCACTTACGGCGGGGCGGTCATTGATCGCAAGAACAGCCAAGAGCTCCCCTACAAGGAGCGACAGACAATCAACCAGTCGCTGAAACAGACCATCGCGAGCCTGGCGGTCCAATGCATTGGCGATGGCGACCACATCATGCTGGATGCCACCTCGACGGCATACGAACTGTTGGCTGCGACGCATCACTTCAACAATTTGACGATCACCACCAACTCAGCGCGGATCGCTGCCGAGTGTGCAGATTCGCCTCACAATATCGTGACGCTCGGCGGCGAACTGCGTAAACGCTCGATGTCGTACACCGGTTCGCTGACCGAAGAATACGCACGTCATTTCAATGGAGACATCTGCTTTTTCAGCTGTCGCGGCATTCACCCATCGCGTGGCATTACCGAGGCAACGCTGAGCGAGGCGCGGGTAAAGCGCGCCATGCTGGAGCAATGCGACCGTCGGATATTACTGGTCGACCATACGAAATTCGACAAGACCACTTTCGTGAACCTTTGCGATTTCAATCAACTGGATGTGATCGTCACCGACAAGCCGCTCTCTGCCGAATGGGAGGATAAGCTGGCGGGCCTGGGAATCAGGCTGATCGCGGGTTCTTGATCGGTAGCGCGCAAGATGCGGAACGACCCGGGCATGCGCTACCGGCTGTGCTCCTATAAGCGCGCCCGGGCGGTCTCGAACTGGTCGACCAGACTCTGCCAGCCGATCTGATTGCGGCCATTCAGACGAAGACGGCCGGCCTCGATGGTCAGCGCCAGGCGATAGACCGTCTCGTCCGGTCGGCGCTCGATCAAACCCTGGCCGACGAGTTCCCCCAGGGCGCGGTCAATATCCGTCTCTTCGATGTCGTAGGGCGAGCGGCCGTTGGCGAGCATCACCTGAACGGCCAGGTCCCGTGCGATGGCCACCGGTAGCGATACCGCCAGATCCACGTTCAACTGGGACACGGCGTCGGCCAGCAGACGCACGGGGCGCAGGGTTTCAGGTGCGACGATACGCATATGCGCGTCGATCACCCCGCGCTCGGTGACCACATTCAGCCGCTGGATATCGAGCGCTGCGCGATTGGCCAGCACGCCAGGCAACCACTGACGATACAGCCGCGCTCGGACCTCCGGCACGATCAGGCCACGAGCGTCGTACAGATTACCGAGCGCCTCGCCCAGGCTCTGGACGGCCATCGGATCGATATGCTTCAGATCAGCCTGCACGGCGACCGGCCCGCCGCGCAGGTCATCGACAACCCAGCTTTCCGCATGCAGCTCAGCATGACCGCTCAGGCCGGAGCCTGGCCGCGCGTCGGCGGCCATCGGCTGCCAGCGCATGCGCAGATCGCGTATCTGGCCGGCGCTGCCCATACCGTCGGCCAGCGTCAGGGCGGCCATATTCAACCGGGTGGCCGCGGCCGTTGCAGACGTGGCCGGGGCATGATCCAGCGTCAGGTCCCGCCAGACGAACTGCGCGCCTTGCTCTGCCAGCAATCGCAGCTGCGGCGCCTTCAGGTCGACGCTCGACACGCCGCCGGTCATCGACTGGGCGATGTTCCCCGTCACGGCATCGAGATCGAGATGCGCCTGACGCTGGCGACGAGAGATTTCAGTGCGGGTGCCGGCCATTTTGAGCGCGGTGCGAGCCTGGCCATCGAAACCCACGCGCGTGATCAGCCCCACGGGCGGCAATTCAGGCTCGAAGACTCGCCGCGGCCAGAGCGTGGACAGATCGAGCCGGGTTTCGACTACGCCCAGGCTGGGGGTCAGCCCATGGCCCGGCTCGATCGGCGCGTTGAAGGCAATGGGCCCGTGATGAATACGACTGGTCAGCGTCACGCTCGGACACGGCGGGCCGGCGCACAAGGGCCCGGACAGGGCCACCCGTATCGTGGCATCGGACGTGAACCAGCCGCGTGTCAGTCGCGACGAGACCACCTCCAGCAGCCCGGGACGCTGGAGACGAGCCACCGACTGGTCGAACTCACGCGCCAGATAGAGTCCGGTGAGTGCCGGCGCACCAACCGCCAGAGCGGCCAGCACCAGCAACCCGACGATCAGCGTACGTACGATCACGAGCTAGGCGAACCGTGTTGGCCGGCATCCGCCATTCGACGAGTGATCGCGCCTGCCCGCCGAAAAAAACCCACGTTCATGGCTGCTCCCACCGTGCCGCGGCCCGCCGACCACTGTGAGTTCATGATAGAGCCGGCGCCGTCATAATGCATGCTGGCACATCTTTTGTATCGCTCAATTCATGCCCGATACCCAAGCGCATAATGCATCGCCGGCCTCGCACGACGCCCTGGTCGACTGGCTGGAACCACTCTACGGCCAGGCCGGGGCCGAGCACTGTATCGACACGGCAGTCGAAGCGGCCCACCGACACGGACTGCCGCTCGAGGCGAGCACCGATATCGATGCCTCGTTCAACGTGATGATCACCTACGGCGATATCGTGCAGCGGCCGGGAGAGGCGCCGCTGCATACGCTCGGTCGGTTCATGGCCGATCACCTGGCGCATACCATTGCCGCGGTGCATATCCTGCCGTTCTATCCGGAAAGCTCCGACGACGGGTTTTCGGTGATGGACTATCGCGCGGTCAACCGCGATCTGGGCAGTTGGGCCGACGTGACCGCGCTCGGCGCCGAACACCCGCTCATGTTCGACCTCGTGCTCAACCACGCCTCGCGCAAGGGTCAATGGTTCGCCAACTATCTGGGCGACGTCGATCCGGGCCGCCACTATTTCATCGAGGTCGACCCGAACACCGACCTGCGCGCGGTGGTTCGGCCTCGCAGCACCCCGTTGCTGGCCGAAGTCGCCACCGCGCGCGGCACGCGGCATCTGTGGGCCACCTTTTCGGACGATCAGATCGACCTGAACTTCGCCAATCCCGAGGTGTTGTGCGAGTTCATCGATATCATCTTTGAATACGTCGCCCGTGGCGCGCGCCTGCTGCGCCTGGATGCCGTGGCCTTCCTCTGGAAGGAGCTCGGCACCGCCTGTATCCACCTGCCCCAGACCCATCGCCTGATCAAGTTCCTGCGCGCCCTGCTGAGTCGCTACGCACCGGGCGTGCTGCTGATCACCGAAACCAACGTACCGCACGCCGAGAATATCTCGTATCTGGTAGACGGCGACGAGGCCCATGTGGCCTATCAGTTCCCGCTGCCACCGCTGATCGCCGATGCGCTGATCAGCGGCAGCGCGGCCAATCTGACCGATTGGGCAGCAAGCCTGCCTGCACTGCCCGACGGCTGTCATTTTCTCAACTTCACCGCCAGCCACGACGGCATCGGCCTGCGGGCGGTCGAGACCATCCTGGACGCCGAGGCGATCCAGCGCCTGGTCGACGCCGTACGCGAGCGCGGCGGCTTCGTGTCCACACGCGCCATCGCCGACGGCACGCACAAGCCATACGAACTGAATATCTCGTACTACGATCTGTTCGGCACCGGAGAGGATTACGACAGCGACGCCCATATCGCCCGATTCATCTGCAGCCAGGCGATCGCCATGGCGTTGGCCGGCATTCCGGCGCTGTATTTCCACAGCCTGGTAGGCACTCGCAACGACCTGACCGGGGTCGAGCAGACCGGGCGTTATCGCACTATCAACCGTCGTCGCTGGGACGTCGGCGAACTCGGCCATCGGCTGGAGGCCGACGGACATCACGCCCGCGTATTCTTTCGTCTCAAACGGCTGCTGGCCGTACGTGCACGCCAGCCGGCGTTTCACCCTGACGCCGCCCAGCAGATCATCGACCTGGGCCCGTCGCTGTTCGCCGTTCAGCGCCGAGCCGAGGGACAGACGCTGCTGGCCCTGCACAACGTCACCGCCGAACCGGTACCGGTGCCGGCCCACGTATTGCCCGAGGCCCGCGTTCGGCGCAACGTCACCGCCGGCACCGACATCGCCGGTGCTACGCGTTCGATCACGCTCGCGCCTTTCGAAGTCGCCTGGATCAGCAGCTGAGCCGGCCGCCGAGCGCGGGTCAGGCCGGTTTAGAGAGTGTCTTGTATACCCCGTTGACGACCTGATTTCGCCCGCCGCGCTTGGCCTCGAACAGCAGCCGATCGGCGGTGGCCAACACCGCGGAGAGCGAATCGTCGGGTTCCGGCGCGCTGACGTAGCACATGCCGATGCTCACGGTCAGCCAGGCAGACGCGGCCGCACGCTTGTGGGGGATATGCAATGCCTGGATCGCCGAACGCAGGTTATCGGCATGCTCGGCTAGGCGGGCGGGATCGTTGTCGATCCACAGAACGGTGAACTCCTCGCCGCCATAGCGCCCGCAGACATCCAGCGGCCGTCGCGCGTACGACTCGATCATCTGGGCCACCTCGCGCAGCGAACGATCGCCCACGGGGTGCCCGTAGGCATTGTTGTAAGAGCCGAATTCGTCGATATCGATCATCGCCAGACCGTAGCCGACGCCTTCTCGAACGGCATGGGCATGGCCGACCGTCAGCGCACTCTCCAGCGCGGTGCGATTGAACAGGCCGGTCAGCCCGTCGCGACGGGAGACGAGCTGCAGCAGGCGCCGATCCAGCCACGAGCCGCGCAGAAAATGCTCGGACGCGTACTGGATATAACCGGCCAGCAGCGCGAGCGTGCCGGCCGCGGCCATATGATAATAGGCCGGTCGCTGCGGCTGGACGAGCAGGGTTTCGGCCAGCAGCACGCCGACCGCCAGAGCGGCGCCGGTGGGAATCATCACCCAGGCACGGATACGCCCGAGCGCGACCAGTCCGATAAAGCTCACGCTGATGAACTCGATCGGAAAATCCACGCCGTGCCGGTTGAGCAACACGCGCGTGGCGATCAGACCCAGGCTGATACACACGAACTGGCCGGCCATCACCAGTTCGGTGGCCTGTGCCAACGGACGCCACCAGCACCAGGCGAGCGCCCCGAGCAGCACCGGGATCATGCCGACATATTGAACCAGCCGAACCGCGGTCATCGCGTCGGTGGGCAGATTGAACAGCAACCGATCGAGTACGGGAGCAATCAATAGGGTCAGGGCGCCGATTGCGAGCAGCGCCATGCGATTGTTGCGCGCGCTGCGGTTCAGATAGCGCACGAATTCGCGCTCCAGCGCCGGCTCGAAGCGCAGCCAGCCAAAGCCCCGATCCAGCTGACGCCGGATCGCACCGATCATCCACGGCGCGCCGCGCACGTTGTCGATACGCTCGACGGGGTCGATCGCATGATCGCGAACTCTCGGCATACGGTAGACGGATCGGCCGGGTGAAAGGCACGCTTGATAGCACGTCCGCCGTACCGCTGCCTGAACACACCCTCCAGGTCCTTTTACAACAGTGGCCTAGCCACGACCAGACCGCCCGGTTCCGCGCACGCGACGTATGCCCTGCGTTCAGGCTTACCGCCGCGTTCGGCGCTCAGCGTTGGCCGGCGCAAGCCTCGGCGTGGTCGGCCTCGACCGCGGCATGGAAATCGTCGAGAAATTCCGGGAACGCGGCGCGCACCCGGTTCCAGGTCGGCATGAAGGGCACTTCCATGGGATTGGCCAGATATTGCTCGCCGGCCTTGATGATCGCCTCGACGAACACCTCGACGGTCTTTTCCTCCTTGTGGCGGTCGTAGTCCAGGCCGTTGATCTGGGCATCGAAATAAAACCGTTCGACGCTGTCGAGCGCGTTGCGCAGATAGACCGCCTTGATCGTGCGTATCGTTTCGGGGGTAAGCACGACACCGTAGGTGGCCAGCTTGCGATACAAGGCCTTGGCGATATCGCTGCTCATCTTGGCCAGCCCCGCGTCGGCCTCGTGATCGGAGACCGGCTGGTGCTTGTGATCGTAGTAGTCGGCGATATCGACCTGGCAGATCGCGTTCGGCGTGTAGTTGCGATGCACCTCGGCCAGGATGCCGACCTCCAGGCCCCAGTCGCTCGGGATCCGGATGGCTTCGGCCACGCTTGCGCTCATCGCACATTCGCCGGACAGCGGGTAGCGGAAGCTGTCCATATAGCGCAGGTACTCCATATCCCCGACCACGGTCATCAGCGCCCGCAGCAACGGGGTGACGAACAGCCGCACGACCCGCCCGTTGATATGGCCCCCGGCCACGCGGGCGTAGTAGCCCTTGGCGAACTTGTAGGTAAAGTTCGGATGCACCATCGGATAGAACAGCCGCGCCAGCAGGTCACGATCGTAGGTCTTGATATCGCAGTCGTGCATGGCCATGACCCGGCCCGTGCCCGAGGCCAGGAAATAGCCCATGCAGTTCCACACATTGGCGCCCTTGCCGGGCCGCTCCGGCGCCAGGCCTTCGGCATCGAGCCGGTCGTAGAGGCCCTGCAGGCGCGGCCCGTCGTTCCAGAGCAGGCGATGCGGCTGGCCCAGGCGTTCGAAAAACGCGTGGGCGTGGGCGAACTGGTCGGCGTTGGCGGCATCCAGACCGATGATGATCTCGGCCAGATAATCGACCCGCGACAGCTCGTCGACGATCGCCGGCAACGCATCGCCTTCCAGCTCCGAATACAGACACGGCAGGATCAGCGACATGGGCCGCCGTCTGGAAAATCGCCGCAGTTCGGCCTCGAGCGCATCGATCGGACGGCTGCCCAGCCGATGCAAGGTGGTGATCAGCCCGTTCTGGTGAAAGTCAGCCATGTACGTCCTCTGGTAGTTCTTCGCCCTCGATCAGCGCATCGATGGCCGCGGCCCAGCCGGCCGGACCGATACCCGGTGCATGCCGAATGGGTCCGCCGGCCGGTGCGTAGTAGCTGCCATCGGGGCGGGCCACCCAGTAGCCGATATCGGCGGCGGCCAGCATGTCGGCATCGTTGCCGCTGTCTCCCAACGCTATAGCAAGAATCGAGCCGTGAACGGCGGCATAGCGGGCACGCAGCCACGCCAGCGCGCCGCCCTTGTCGGCATGGCCCAGCACGTGGACGAAGCGACCGCCGACGCGGACCGCATAACCCGCTTCGGCGACCCGTGCCGTGAAATGATCGAGCGCGTCGGCACTGTCCTGCCATAACAACGGCTCGGAGGCTTCGCGCCTGCGCGCGCGCTC
Source organism: Salinisphaera sp. T31B1 (assembly GCF_040361275.1). Classification (NCBI taxonomy): domain Bacteria; kingdom Pseudomonadati; phylum Pseudomonadota; class Gammaproteobacteria; order Salinisphaerales; family Salinisphaeraceae; genus Salinisphaera; species Salinisphaera sp. T31B1. The sequence continues at coordinate 326,066 of NZ_APNH01000001.1, forward strand.
GGCGGCGGCCGCGTCGAGGCCGGTGGCCCGGGCAACCGCCGCGGTATCCATGTCGCCGAAGCCGGTGAACCGAAACCCGTATGCGGCGCGCAACCGCCGGGCCAGCGCGCGTAGTTCGTCATGCCCGGCCCCGAGGGTCGTGAGCTCGACCGGCGTGCGGGCGTCGCACACCGCGCCGTCGAAATATCCTTCGGGCACGGCGACCGCGCCGCCGTTCTCCACGGCGAACGGGTGGCCGTTATCCAAAGCGATACGCAGCGCGGCGACTTCGGCGGCCGTCTTGCTCGTCACCAGACAGACCGGCACGTTGCGCCGGCCCAGCTCGGCCAGGGCAGGCGCCGCGGCGCCCCATCCGTAGTCGTGATGATCGAGCAGCGTCGCATCCAGATCCGTGAAGATCACGCGTCGACGGTGGTGGCCGACGGTCTGTGCTGGCTTGGTGCGATTCATGGTTGGCTCCCCCGGCCTTGACACCCAGTCTAGACCAGCCCGTCGTGGACCGGCGCATCGCCGATCACGTTCGTAATCGTTATCACGTTGGCATGCGTTATTGATTAAGATAGCGACAAATGCAGCCGGACCGGTCCATGCGAATACTTGTCATCGAAGACAACGAAGACCTCGCCGCCAACATCATCGAATTCCTGTCGGCCAAGGGGCATGTCATGGACAACGCCACCGACGGCGTGACCGGGCTGCATCTGGCCGTGGTCAACGACTACGATGCCATCGTGCTCGATCTGATGCTGCCGGGCATCGACGGCCTGGACGTCTGCGCCCGGCTGCGCGGCGAAGCCGACAAGCAGACGCCGATCCTGATGCTCACCGCGCGTGACACGATCGACGACAAGCTCGCCGGGTTCTCCTCGGGAGCCGACGATTATCTGATCAAGCCCTTCTCGCTGCTGGAACTCGACGCGCGCCTGGACGCCCTGGGCAGCCGCGGTCCGCGACGCAGCCAGCACGTGCTCAAGGTCTCGGATCTGGCCCTGAACCTGGATACCTGGCAGGCCGAGCGGGCCGGCACCCGTATCTCGCTCACACCGACTGCGTTGCGCCTGCTCGACGTGCTGATGCGCGCCTCGCCCAGGCTGGTGCGTCGTGCCGAGCTGGAAGCCGCCATCTGGGGCGATCACCCACCGGATTCGGAAGCGCTGCGCACACATATTCACGCCCTGCGTTCGGCAATCGACAAGCCGTTCGATGCGGCGCTGCTACAGACCGTACCGACCATGGGTTATCGCCTGATCGACCCGAATGCCGGCTAGACGACGCATCGCTCAGCTGTTCAGCCGGCCGCTGGACAGCCTGCAGTTCCGGGTCACCGCCGCCCTGGCACTGTTCGTGGCCGTGGTCTGCACGCTGATGGTACTGGCGCTGTTCGCCATCAACGAACGGCTCGAATCCGACCTGCTCAACGGCATCATCGCCCACGAGATGGACGAACTTATCGCCGAGTATCCGCATGAAGGCGATGCTGCATTGCCGAATTCGGCCACGATCGTGGCGTTCGTGGTCGGCCCCGACGAAGTGGATACGCTGCCTCGGCCGCTGCGCGGTCTGCCGCTGAGCGAACACGGCATCAATATCGCGTTTTCCAACCGCACCTACCGGGTCGCCACCGGCTCGATCGGCGACAAGCGCGCATTCGTGGCCTACGACATCACCGCGTTCGAAGCGCGCGAGTCGATGTTCAAGATCGTGCTCGTCACCGCCGCCTTCATCGTGCTGGCGCTGGCCGTCCCGCTGGGTATCTGGATCGCGCGTATCAGCCTCAAGCCGATCAACTCGCTGGCCGATCATGTCGGCAACCTCCGGCCGGGCGATGCCACCCAGCCGCTGGCCGACCGGTTCGACCGCTACGAGGTGGGCACGATCGCCCGTGCCTTCGACCGCTTCATGACGCGACTGGACGGCTTCGTCGAGCGCGAGCGCAGCTTCACCGCCGATGCCAGCCACGAGTTGCGCACGCCGCTGGCAGTGATCCAGGGCGCGATCGAAGTATTGCAACAGGACGAGCGCATCGCCACGAGCGGGCCCATGGTGCGTATCGAACGCGCCGCCCGCCAGATGGCCGATCTCATCGAGGCGTTGCTGTTCCTCGCCCGCGACGAGGCTCAGGAGATCCACTCCCGCGATGCCAGCTGCGACGCCGAGAGCGTGATCACCGATGTGGTCGATGCCTATCGGCCGATGCTCGGCGCCAAGACCGTGGAAATCGCCGCCCTCGAGCACTGCGAGATCGCCGCGCCCCGTATCGCATTGATCATCGTGCTGGGCAATCTGCTGCGCAACGCCATCCGCCACGGCGGCGAGGATGTCCGGATCACGCTCGCGCATGGCCTGCTCACGGTCGCTGACAGCGGCCAGGGCATGACCAGCGAACAGCTGCGCTGCGCTTTCGACCGCGGCTATCGCGCCGGGCCCGGGGCGGGCCTGGGCCTGGGCCTGTATCTGGTCAAGCGCGTGGCCGACCGCTACGGCTGGCGGATCCGGCTGGCCAGCCGCCCCGACGAAGGCACGCGGATCGAGCTGCGTCTGGCACGCGCCTAGCCTCCGAGCGGCGGACCACCGCCGGCCTGCCCGCCGACGGTAACGAATCTTTGATCTCGTGCTGATTCGGTTGCGAGCCCGCATGAGGCATCATTCGCAGGCGAATCTCGGGGTAAACGACAGTGGCATGCCAGACAAGCACAGCACGGTGAACGCGACCGGGTGGGCGGCGCGGATCAAACGCTGGCGTCGCAACAACCGCCGCCGTCTCAACGACCTGCTGACACGCCTGACCGGCACGCCGACGCCCAGGCGCCGGCCTCTGGCTACCGGCACCCGCCGCATCCTGGTGGTGCGCCTGAACAAGCGGCTGGGCAATATCCTGTTTCTGACCCCGATGCTGCGCACGCTCGCCGCCGGGCTGCCGACGGCTCGTATCGATGTGCTCATCCAGGATGCGCGTCAGGCGGCGCTGCTCGAAAGCCTGCCGGGTGTCGGGCGTATCTGGGTACAGCAGCGCGGCCTGTGGGGTCTGCTCGGCCAACTGCGCACGCTGCGGGCACAGCACTACGATCTGGCCATCGACCCGAGCGGCAACTCCACCAGCAACCGGCTGGCCGTGGCGCTGAGCGGCGCGCGTCAGCGTATGGGCTTCGCCGGCCGCAGCCAGTGGCTGCGACTGACCCACGCCGCACCCCGGCCGCGCAGTCGTCATCAGGCCGAACAGGGCGTCGAGCTGCTGCTGGACAGCGTTACCGGCACCGACTTCCAGCGCCTGGACACGCTTGCGGTATTCCCCGACGAGCGGGCCCAGGCCGAGGCCTCGCGTCACTGGCGGCGCGCACTCGGGGACGAGACCACGCCGGTCGTGGGGTTTTTCACCGCCGCGACCGGGCGCAAACAGATGCCGGCCGACTGGTGGCATCGTTGGCAGAACGCACTCCAGACCCGACTGCCCGGCGCGCGTCTGCTTCAAATATGCCCGCCCGGCCAGACCGACAGCGCGCTGCCCGGCGCGGCCAGCGTGGCCATCGCCGAGCTCGACGTACTGGCCGCGTTGCTGAGCCGCCTGCAGGCATTCGTCGCCGCCGACAGCGGGCCGATGCACTTGGCCGCCGCCGCCGGCGTGCCGGTCGTCGGCCTGTTCCGTGCCACACAGCCGGCACGCTATGCGCCACTCGGCCACGATTGCACGAGCCTGACCGAGCCCGAGCTCGACGCCGAGCGGGCGGCCGGCGCGGTGGTCGAGGCCGTCGTACGACCCAGACGGCGCGGGGTCGCCTGACGCGTCGGCCCGGCTGCGACTGGTCGGCGTCCCTGCACGCCGCTAGACTGTGGCGCCATTCCTTCGCGCTACTGTCTATCGCATGCCCGACGTATCGACCGGTCAGCCCGCTGTACGCTGGCATTCCGATGCCGCTCCGGCGGCTTCCAGCCTGCTGGCCAGCGTGCCGCACGACCCTCGAGACGACTGGTTTGCCTGCCCCCTGGAATGGATCGAGGGCGATTTTCGGGGTGAAGCCTGGTCACTTGAGCTCGACGCCGCCGAGATCGAATCCGGACAGGCCCACGGCTGGCGCTACCGTCGCTGCGGAAGCATCGCCCTGGCCACCTGTCATATCGACGACGGCCCCGACCCCGATCCCGAGGCGATACAGCAGGCCGCCTACGACGGCTACCGGGCGCTGTTCGCACTTCAGGCCGATCTCGGACTGAGCGAACTGCAGCGCATCTGGCACTGGCTGTCGTCGGTGACCGAAGGCGACGGCGACGACGAACGCTATCAGCGCTTCTGTCGTGGGCGGGCCGAGGCGCTCGATACCCCCGGCCACCCGGTGCGCGTCCTGCCGCCGGCGACGCTGGTCAGCGGCGCCCGCCGCGGCGTGCGCATGCATGCGCTGATCGGCGACCGCGCCGTCCAGCCGATCGAAAATCCCCGTCAGGTCAGCGCCTACCGATACCCGCGCGATTACGGGCTGCGGGCGCCGGCGTTCGCCCGCGGCGGCGTGGCCACGCTCGGCAGCAGCCGTTATCTACTGATCTCAGGCACGGCCAGCATCATCGGTCACGAAAGCCGGCACCCGGGGGATGTCGACGCCCAGGCCGACGAGGCGATGAACAATCTGGCCGCGGTCATCAAAGCCGCCGCACCGCAAATCGGAGCGCATGCGCTGACCGACCTCGAATGCATCAAGGCCTATGTTCGCGATCCGGCCGACGCCCCGGCAGTCCGTGCACGCCTGTCCGCCCGCCTGCCCGGCGTACCCGCTGCGCTACTGCACGCGCCGCTGTGCCGCGAAGAACTGCTCGTGGAGTTCGAAGCACAGATGCCGGTGTAGTCGTCACGATCCCGTCATGTGCGGCCACTAGGCTCGCGCCGAGAGTCGAACGTCCGAATCGCCATGCGAATCGCCTACACCGTCATGGGCTATGGCCGCGGCCATGCCATGCGGACCGCCGCCGTACTGCCGGCACTGGAAGCCCGACATACCGTGCGTGTATTCGCCGGCCGTGACGCACACGATGTGCTGGCCCGCGAACACGACAGTCACGAAATCCCGGTCATCGGGTATCGGTACGGCCGCGGCGGTCGTATCTCTGCGCCCCGCACCCTGATCGCAAACGCCGGACGTGTGGCGGATCTGCTCGCCGCCGGCCCCGAAACGCGGCGCGTCTGGGCGGCCCTCGCCCGATTTCAGCCCGATCTGGTGATCAGCGATTCGGAAACCTATGGCCACCGTTTTGCCCGTCACTACGGCATTCCCAGAATCGGCTTCGATCATGTCGGGATCATGGCGTATTGCCACTGCCGTTTCGCCGACGGCGATCGACTGGCCGGCCTGCGCGACGGGCTCGGCTATCGTGCGTTCATGGGCGACCCGGACCGGGTACTGGTCTCGAGCTTCTATCCGGTCCGACCGCGCCATGCACGTATCCGGGTGGTCGGTGCGATCCTGCGCGACGGCGTACGCGCAGCGCATGCCTATGATGGGCGTGATGTGCTGGTCTATCTCAACAAGGGCGATCACCAGTACACCGCGGCACTGGACAGCGCCCTGCGCGGATGCGGCGAAAGCGTGGTGGTCTACGGCACGCGCCGGCGCGGGCTGTCTGCCAACCTGCATTTCAAGGCGCCCGCCGGCCAGGGCTTCATCGACGACCTGGCGGCCGCCCGCGCGGTGATCTGCACGGCCGGCAACCAGCTGCTGTCCGAAGCCATCCATCTCGGCAAGCCCGTGCTCGCCCTGCCCGAGGATGCAGTCGAACAGCGGCTCAACGCACGGGCGATCCAGGATATGGGCGTCGGCGAAAGCACGCCGCTGCACCGGCTGTCAGCCGCCACACTCACCCGCTTCCTGGAACGCCGCCACGATTATGCCCGGGCCACGGCCGCACATCGCCAGGATGGGCTGGTCCAGGCGATTGGTCATCTCAACCGTGCCATCGCCGAACTGACCGCCGGCGGCCGACGCGCGCCGGGCCGTCTGGCGCGGCTGACCGGCAGCTACTGAGGGTCGTTGACGCGGTCACGACAAGCCGACCGGCCACGGTCGCTTTCGGCGAGCGGTTCATGGTGAACATTGGTCGGCCGATGTGCGAGCGTGCGCGCGTTGCGTCGGGCACGCAGCGGGTCCGGATCGCTATGACTGGCTACCGCTGCAAGTGTTTCGACATAGTCTGCCGGCAGGCCGTGCTCGCGCGCGCCGCCGACGACGAAGGCGCAATACCAGTCATAGGGCACGAGCGTGTCATCCAGATACGCAGGCTTGCCGCGATAGATTGCCGCACGACACGGGCCCTCGGCGGTGCCGACGTCGAGCTCGAGGAACGCATACGGCGGACCCTCGGCTGCGTGCAGCCGCGTCAGGCGCGCGGCATCCAGCTCGAACAACACCCCGTGGACGATGTCGTCCGCCTGGCCCGTGTGCAGCACATTGCACTTGCCGGACCCATCGCTGCCACGCAGATGGAAATGCAGCTGGTGATGTGTCAGCCAGGCCGGGCCGGCCGGGCGTACTGCAGGGACCCGCTCGGCCAGCCGGGCCGTGAGCATGTTGGATCCGTAGGCGAAATAATACATGGCAGGCCAATCGACACCGGATGAACGGCCAGATTAACGCGCGCGCCCGGCCCGACCAAGCGGTCGGAGCCGTCGCCGCACGTTCTCTACTTCATGCCGCCTGGCCGACCCGGCTGCGGATCTGGCGAATCGCTCGGCCATGCAGCTGACATACCCGGGACTCCGAGACGCCCATGCGTTCGGCGATCTGACGCAGGTTCTCGTCAGCCTCGTAATACAGATGCAACAACGTCTGTTCCCGTTCGGGCAACGTGCGGGCTGCCTCCATGACGGCGCGGCACATATCCTGGTACGTGACCGCCTCCTCGGGCATCACCGAATCGTTGGCGCTGATATCCAGTCCGGGCTTGTCGGCAAGCGTTGCCTCCAGACTGGTAATCTGTGACAAGCCGATGTCGTCGCACAGGCGCCGGTAGTCGCCCAGATCCATACCCAGCTCGCTGGCCACCATCTGGCTGGTCGCGGCTCCATGAGTGCGCTGCTCGACGCTCTGGCGCGCCTCCATCATGGCCCGCGCCGAGCGATGCAGGGAACGCGGTGTCCAGTCGCCCCGGCGAATCTCGTCGAGCATCGCGCCGCGGATACGAATGCCCGCGAACGTGGCGAAACTGGCGTCGGCCTCCGACTGATAGCGCATGTGTGCCTCGATCAGGCCGACCACGCCCGCCTGGATCAGATCTTCGATATCCACACTGTGTGGTAATCGTCTGTGCAAACGCCAGGCAATACGCTTGACCAGTTCCAGATGACACTCGAGTACGCTGCCAAGTTCGCGTTGTCGATCGTTACAATCCATCGCTGCAAACATCGTCTCCCCCTCGTCTAGCTGGGCCGAGGGCGCACGCTCAGCCTTTATCTACGCGCCATGTCCGCAAGGCTCGTTGCGATCCAAGCCGACACTCCTCATGACCAGGAAGCAGAAACCGTGCCTTTTCCGATTCTCTCCAGTTACAACCACTTAACCGCAATATGACGCTGTGCGTCAGTTTTGGGCCGTGTCGCTATGCCTTATTACGTCATAAACAGACGGTTTTGGGAAGCTTTGACCACAAAAAACGACCAAAGTCGGAGATAACGAACCTCAGTGCCGTTAATTGTCAGTTTGCGGAATTGAGTTCTATTTTTAACCTGTGGCCGAGCGTCTGATCGAACCGTCTGTCCGGCGAGATGTTCGTAGCGCACGACGAACGCTCACTTTTATATCGGACAGCCTCCCCGCCTTGGCCTGCCGACTACCTACCGGCTCGGAAACATCCGGCCGCCGTGCCCGTCTGCACTGCGGCTTCATGTCTGCAGATCGACGAACGACACTGGGCGGCGCATGCAGGCGCCAAAGCGCTATCATTGACGCGGGCGGCCGCTCGCCTTCGGCATGCATGCCGGGGCTGCGAGCGCCACGTCGCGATCGATCACCGAACCAACGGCCCGCCATGCCCGCAACTATCGACATTCTTTTTGCACCGGCCGCGCAAGGCCTCATATGAGCCTGCGAATCGTGCTCGCTCCCGACAGCTTCAAGGGCAGCGCATCCGCGCTGGAAGTTGCTCATGCGCTCGGCGAAGGGCTGCAACAATCGCTACCGACCGCTCGCCTGCGGCTGGCGCCGATGGCCGATGGCGGTGAAGGCACGCTGGATTGTGTCGCCGCCGCCGTCGCGGGCGCCTGGCAGACAACCCGGCTGACCGCCATCCACGGCCAGTCGATGGATGCGCCCTGGTATCGCACTGAAAATGACCGCGCGATCCTCGAATCGGCCACGGTGCTCGGCCTTCCGCTGATCGAGGCCAGCGTCGACGCCCCCGCGCTGGCCGCGCGCGGCAGCCGCGCCCTCGGCGAGCTGGTGATCGGCGCCCTCGACGCCGGCTGCCGCGATATCGCCATCGGTCTGGGCGGCAGCGCCTGCAACGACGCTGGTCTCGGCCTGTTGACCGCACTCGGGGCAACCGCACACGACGACAGTGGCCAGGCCGTGGCGCCCACCATGGACGGCCTGCTGGCCCTGGCACGTCTGGACCTGTCGGGCCTGGACCGGCGGCTGGCCGAGACCCGGCTGACCGCCCTGTGCGACGTGGACAACCCGCTGCTCGGCGAACAGGGTGCCAGCCGGATCTACGGCCCCCAGAAGGGCTTGACCGATTCCCAGATACAGGCGGTGGAAGCTGCTTTCGAGGGCCTGGCCACCGAATGCGGCCCGCGTGGGAATATCTACGCGGCCGGCAGTGGTGCGGCCGGCGGGCTGGGTTTCGCGTTGGCGGTACTGGGGGCCGAGCTGGCTCCGGGAGCGAATGCGCTGATGGACCTGACCGGCCTGCGCCCGCGCCTCGCCGAGGCCGACCTGGTGATCACCGGCGAGGGCCGTTCGGACGCACAGACGCTCTCCGGCAAGCTGCCTCTGGCGATCGCGCGTGCGGCTGCGCCGACGCCGACGTGGCTGGTCTCCGGCGGGATCGCCGACGAGGCCCGCGCCGAACTGCAGACCCATTTCGCGGCATGCCATACGCTGGTCGAACGGGCCGGCAGCGTCGAAGCGGCCCGGGCCGAGCCCCTGCGCTGGCTACGTCAGGCCGCCCGTGAGATCGGGCAAGACACCGCACGGCAGAGCGCCGGCTGACCGGCGCGACGTCCGCCTCACTCTTCAGGGATACGCCTTACGCAATGCTTCGGACCTTCGAAATATCAGGCCAGACCATCGTCGAACGCAGCACGCCGGAACCGGCGGATCAGGCCGCGCGTCTGGCTGCGGCCAGCTGGATCGACGCCCAGGACCCCACCACCGACGAACGCGAGATCCTCGGACGGTTTCTGTCCGACGAACTGCCCGAAAGCGATGACGTCGAGGAAATCGAATCCTCGGCCCGCTATTTCGTCGACGCCGACGGGATTCACGTGCACTCGCTGTTTCTGTCCCAGAGCGAAGGCCGGCACGACACGGATACCGTCGCCTTCATCCTCCAGCACGATCGCCTGATCACCTTTCGCGAAGGCGATCTTGCGGATTTCCGCCTGCTGCGCATGCGCGCCCGGCGTCACCAGGTGGAGGCCGACTCGCCCGCCGCCCTGCTCGCCACGATCTTCGAGCAGAAGGTGGAAAATCTGGCCGATACGGTCGAGGATATCCACTTCAAGCTGGAACAGGTCAGCCATCTCGTGCTCGAGGACGAAGAGGCGGATCTCGAGGATGCGATCGACCGACTCGCCAAGCTCGAGGATTCCAACGGCAAGATCCGCCTGTGCCTGATGGACACGCAGCGCTCGATCTCGTTTCTGCTACGGCATTTGCCGGCCCGCTCGCCGGTGCGCGATACCGCCCGCGAGATCCTGCACGATCTGGATACGCTGATGAGTCATATCGCGTTCCTGTTCGATAAGATCAACTTCCTCATGGACTCGACGCAGGGCTTCATCAACATCGAGCAGAACCAGATCATCAAGATCTTCTCGATCGCGGCCGTGGTGTTCCTGCCACCGACACTGATCGCCAGCATCTATGGCATGAATTTCCAGCATATGCCGGAGCTGGCGCTGACCTACGGCTACCCGATCGCACTGGTGGCGATGGTGCTCGCCGGAATCGCCCCGTATGCCTATTTCAAGTACAAGAACTGGCTCTAGCGGACGCATCGGCCCGGCGTATCCGGCCGAGGCAGCCGCCAACAGCGGACCGGACCCGCGCCCCCGGCAGACGTAGCCGGCCGGGCGTGATCCGCCCGTCGGCACGCTCTCGGCGCGAGACCGTCGAAGCCTGGCATACGATTCGCCCGATCGCGCCTCCGCAAGACAATCGCGCGTCCCGACGGACGGCCGGGCGAACCGACTCGGCGCGTTGGCGCTGCGTTACTGTTCGACCTGCAGCGCGCGGTAGTTCATATAGACCAGGCGCACCAGCGTGTACTCGAACGGCGAGCCGGTCTGGTAATAACGGAAATTGACCGTATCGCGCTTGTTGATGGTGTACATCGTCAGATAAGCCCAGCGAGCGGCGTCGTTGTCCTGCAGCTGCAACGGATCGATCACGTAGAACAGCCCCTGGTCACCGACCAGGCCCACGGTATCGCGCAGCGACGACGGCCCGAAGAACGGCAGCACGAGATACGGCCCCGCACCCACTCCGTAGTAGCCGAGCGTCTGGCCGAAGTCCTCGTTGCGCTGATCCAGCCCGATCTTCGTGGCCGGATCCCACAAGCCGGCCAGGCCCACGGTGGTGTTGATCACGAACCGCGACAGCGTCACCGCCGAACTGGTCGGCTTGGCCTGCAGCACGCTGTTGGCGAAAGTGTTGATCTCGCCGAGGTTGGAAAAGAAATTCTGCACGCCGGCCCGGGCGAAACCGGGGGTCACCTTGCGATAGGTCTGGACCACCGGCATCAGCAGGTAGCGATCGGCCAGCGCGTTGAAGCGATAGATTCGCCGGTTGAGCCCTTCCAGCGGATCGTAGATCGCCAGCGGGTTGGCCGTAGTCTGGGCCACCGGCACCTCGGCCGGGGTTTCCGGATCGATGGTCTGCGGCGGCGGCGTGGTCGCACAAGCGCCCAGCAGCAGACATGCCGTGACGACGAACGCGGCGCGCTGGCGCGCGAGTATCAAGGCCAACCCATTCATGGCGCGGAGAATTCCTGTATCGATTGAACCACGTCGCGGTAGGCGAGATTGCCCATATGTCCGCCCCGCTGACGGATATGTGCGCGCTCGCCGAAGGTCTGGCGCAGGAAGGCGACCTCGTCATCGCTCAGGATCGGGTCGTCTTCATTGGTGAACACGGCGATGTCGGGGCTGGCGGCCAGAAAATCGCGAATGCGGTGCAGATTGGCTTCGGCGATCAGCTCGTCACGCGGTACGTGGCGGCCGTCGCGGTTCCAGTACGGCACCAGCAGTTCGTTGATGTAATCGGTGAACGACACGCGAAACGAACGCTGAATATACGGATCGAGCGAGTCGTAAGGCCCCAGACGCACGGTCTTGGGCACGATCACGTCCGACCGCGTGATCACGTCCGCGGCAAATGCCATGTTCGCCAGCGACAGCCGAAACGCCAGGCCAACGATGGCGGCGATATCCGAACGATCGGGTGACTGAGCCATATAGGCGCGATAGAGGAAATCCTCGTTGAATCGCAGCGGATCGCCGTTGGAATAGATCTGGCGCAGTCCGCCCAGACCGCGCGCGACGAACGCCGGAATGCCGTCGATGCCGCCATCGAGATTGTCGGCCAGCAGCCGATCCATGCGTTGGACCGACGCCCAGACATCGACCGCCGGGTTGAGCAGCATCACGCGCTGGAAATCGAAGCGATGCTGCTGGGCATCGCGAGCGGCGATGAAGGCGGCCTGAGTCGCGCCCAGACTCCAGCCGGTCAGGGCATGGCCGGTGATCGAATGCTTGGCGGCCACTTCATCGTCGATCGCGGCCATCATCCGGTACAGATCGGCGACATCCGTCGACATGCGGCCCGGCACCGGATACTCGGCCGCGCCGAGCATAAAGGTCACGCTCGTGGGCGAGGGCAGGCAAGCCACGCTGTAGCCCTCGGCGTAGAGCACGCGCGATAGCAGCACGCACTTGCTCGACAAGGCGCTGGAGCCGGTGCCGGCAATCGCGAACGCCAGCGGAGCCGGACCGTCCTGGGTCACGAGCAGATACTGCAACGGCCGCGCATAGCGCAGCGTCGGCGGCGTTTCGCGCTCGACCAGGGGTTTGAGTGTGCGGATCTGAAACGGCAGATCGTCCGGCAGGTCATCCGCCCGGTAGTCTGCCGGCGTACCGATCACGGTGGCCGCCAGTCCGTCGTCGATCGGGTAGCGCTCCGACTTGGACGGCGCCGCAAGCGCCTGCGCTGCGGTCAACAGCAACACTGACCACAGCAACGGCTGGATTCGATGCATCAATGGACTCTGGACCGCAATATATCGAGCACAATGGACTGCATGATACCGCTTTTTAACGCCCGTGCACGGCGCCTGGAGAACCCATGAAATCCACCCCTGGCCCGCGCGTGATCGTGGTCGGCGCCGGCATGGCCGGCATCGCCGCCACCGAACGCTTTGTCGAGGCCGGCTGGCAGGTCATGCTGTTGGACAAGGCCGACAAACCGGGGGGCCGCTGTGCCACCCGCAGCCTGCCCGAAGCCTGCGACGGCGGCTGGTTCGACTATGGCGCCCATTATTTCACCGCCCGCGATCCGGCCTTCCGGGCGGCATTGGCCGCAGATCGTCGCGCCGGCGTGCTGTGCGCCTGGCAGCCCAGGATCGGCCTGGCCGAGCAGACCGAAACCGGCTGGCAGATGAGCGCCTCGCCCGATGAGCGCGAGCGCCTGATCGGCGTCAATGGCCTGAACCCGTGGCTGGCCGGCCGGCTGGCGCGTACCGGCGTGCACGCGACCTGCAATACGCGTGTGAAGTCGTTGGTTCGCGGGCCCGACGGCTGGCAGGTGCACTGCCACGACGAGGCCACCGCCCGCATCGCCGATGCGCTGGTGGTGACCGTACCCGCCCCCCAGGCCGCCGACCTGCTGGGCGACGCCGCCCGTTCGATCCCGGCGCTGGCACAGGCAGACACCGCGCTGGCGCCGTGTCAGTCGTTGATCGTCGAGACGCCCGGCGCGTTGCAATTCCACGGCCTGTTCGTCAAGGGCGGCGCGCTGGCCTGGTGTGCCGACAACAGCCACAAGGCCCAGCGTGACCGGGAGCGGCCTCATTTTTGGACACTGCACGCCGGCCCGGCATACAGCCAGGCCCATCTCGAAGACGACCCGACCTGCGTGCAGGCCGCCCTGATCGCCGAATTCGCCGCGATCACCGGCCTGGCGACAACCGATGTCCGGCCCGTGCACCGCCATCGCTGGCGCTATGCACGTCCGGGCGACGGTGCGCCTGCAGCGGACACCGGCTGTGTGGCCGATCCGCAGCAGCGCTGGGCACTGGCCGGCGACTGGCTGGCCGGCGGCCGTATCGAGGGAGCCTGGCGTTCCGGCCGCCAGGCCGCACATGCGCTGATCGCTGCCGGATGCGCGGACTGATCGGCACGCCGATGGCGGGCCCTAGGCCGGCGACGCGGTCTCGGCCAATCGCCGTAAGGCCGGGCCCTCGAGGCGATAGCCGATCCATTCCGACTGGGCGACCGCGCCGAGCGACTCGTAGAAATCGATCGCCGGCCGGTTCCAGTCGAGCACGCTCCATTCGAAACGCCCGCAGCCGCGATCGACGGCCATCCGTGCCAGGTGCACCAGCAGGGCGCGACCCGCGCCCTCGCCCCGCGCGGCCGGCTGCACGAACAGATCCTCGAGATACAGCCCGTTGCGGCCCAGCCAGGTCGAGTAGTTGAAAAAATACACGGCAAAACCGATCGCCCGACCGTCGCGCTCGCACAATACGGCATCGACGGTCGAGCCGGGGCCGAACAACGACGTCTCCAGCATGGCCTCGGTCGCCACGACCTCGTCGAGCGCTTTTTCATAGATCGCCAGCTCGCGCACGAATGCCAGAATCTGGGGCACATCCGCGGGCTCGGCGGCACGAATCGTCAATTTCGACATCACAGGCCTCTCATACAATCGGCGGCGATGATATCGCGCCCACCGCCCGGCTGCCCGGGCCCGTATCAGCGCATCGACCTGCGCGTTCTGTCAGGGCAACGGACTCGTTCGGCGGCCGGCACCGGCGGGCATGCCAGGTCCCGGCCGGCGCGCGCGCCGGCCGATGGCTGACCTCATACCCGACCGGTTCGTTACTCGGGCCGGCGCGGCCGGCCGCCGGCCATACCGCCGCGCGACCGCGCGATGCTGCACGAAAACGTGTTCCCCAGCGCATCGGCGGTCCGAACTGCGAAGCGGGTGATCGATAAAGACATCGCAGACGCCGAACGCGCCGCCAACGGCGACGCCGGATGCAAATCGTTATACTCCGAGCCCATATCGACCGCCGCCCGCCGCCGTCCGATCGGCATGGCGTGTGGCACTCGCCAGTTCGGGGGACGCCAGTCTTGGGGCCATCCAGACGGTTCGATGAGGTCGGCCTCGGCGCCACCTATCGGCGCAATGTGCTGTTGATGCTGCTGGCGCTGACCGCCGGCTTCGGGCCGTTGTTCGTCTGGCTCAATCTGCGTTTATACGACTACCGCCTGGCCGCGATCGAGGCGCTCGTCACCGGCTATGCGCTGCTGCTGATCCCGGTTGCGCGGCGCACCGCCCGCCTGACGGCCGTCACGCTCGCATTCTTGCTGCCGTTCTTCGCGGTCATGCTATGCGCGCTGGTCTCACCGGTGACCGATCCGAGCGTGTTCTGCTGGGTACTGATGGTGCCTTTGCTGACCCACCTGCTGCTCGGCCGCTGGCTGGGTCTGGCTATCGGGCTGGCGGTGCTGGCGGCTTCGGCCGCGCTGTTCTTCGCCCGCTACGGCGAGGCCAGCGCGCTGATCAATATCAACTCGCTGGCCAACGTGCTGCTGTGCGCGGCGGCGGTCATCGGCTTCTCCCAGGTCTACGAGATCGGGCGCGAACGCCAGGACACACGGCTGCGCGATCTGGCTTATACCGACCCGCTCACCGGCCTGGGTAACCGGGCACGCTTTCACCACCTGTTTCAGACGGCGATTCACCGTGCACAGCGTAACGGCCCGCCGGTTGCGCTGCTGATTGCCGATATCGACGAATTCAAGCGCATCAACGACGACCACGGCCACGTGGCCGGCGACCGGGCGTTGCGGTTCGTGGCCGCGATCGTACGCGGAGCGGCCAGCGATACACGCCATGTCTGTCGTATCGGCGGCGAGGAATTCGGCATTCTGCTGACCGGCGACGACGCTGCCAATGCCCCCGCCAGGGCGGAGTCGTTGCGCGAACGCCTGGCCGCCACCCCGTGGCTCCACGACCACGATGTGCGACAGCTCACGCTGAGCATCGGCGTGGCCCGATACGGCCACGACGCCCGCGATCTGCGCAGCCTGTTCGCCCAGGCCGACAAGCGGCTCTATCGGGCCAAGGCCGCCGGCCGCAACCGTGTGGTCAGCGAAGATATCGATCCGGCCGCATCAGGCCGACACAGCGCAGAGCGCGTACGGGCCTAGGTCCTGTTGCCGTTTCATGCGAGTCCGTGCCAAGGGCTGTTTTGCGGCAAGACAAGGCGTAGCGCGCGCCGCGCAGTCATTCTGCACCAGCGCGCTACAACGCTGGATTGCCGTCGTGTCGTTGTTTGTCGGGCGCTTGTCTCGAAGGGTTGGGCCGCCCATGAAAAATCGGCCCAGGGCGCCCTGCGGCGTTGCAAGTCTTGATCGTGGCACGCCACGACCGGCGACTCGCGCCTTGCAGAACACGATTTGCGGTCTCCAACGCGGCGCTCGCATGAAACGGCAACAGGACCTAGATCAGCTTGCCCGGGTTCATGATGCCGTGCGGGTCCAGCGCGGCCTTGATCGCGCGCATCACCGCCAGGCCGGCGTCGCCGTGCTCGGCACGCATGTAGGCCCGCTTGCCCAGCCCGATGCCGTGCTCACCCGTGCAGGTGCCCTCGGCCGCGAGCGCGCGCGCGATCAGGCGCTCGTTGAGCGTTTCCAGCGCGTCGATCTCGGCGGCATCGTGGCGATCCACCACGACCACGAGATGGAAATTGCCGTCGCCGACATGCCCGAACAGCGGTGCGGTCAGGCCCAGCTCGACCACGTCTGCCCGCGCGGCCTCAATGGATTCGGCCAGCCGCGAGATCGGCACACAGATATCGGTGGCATGAAATTCCTTGCCCGGGCGTAGCTGCTTGGCTGCATAGGCAGCCGAGTGCCGAGCCGCCCATAGCGCGCTGCGATCCTCCTCGCGGGTCGCCCAGGCGAAATCGCTGCCGCCGAATTCGGCACATAGCTCGCCCATGATCGTGGCCTGTTCGGCCACGCCGGCCCGGGTGCCGTGGAACTCCAGGAACAACGTCGGCTTTTCCGGATGCGCCAACCCACTATGACGGTTGACCGCATGCATGGACAGTCCGTCGAGTAACTCGATACGCGCCATGGGCAGGCCGTACTGGATCGAGGCGATGACCGCATCGACCGCGTCGGCGACGTCCTCGAAGACCACCGTCGCCGCGCTCACCGCTTCCGGCAGGCCGTGCAGCCGGACCACCAGCTCGGTGATGATGCCGAGCGTGCCTTCGGCGCCGATCAGCAAATGGGTCAGGTCGTAGCCGGCAGCCGATTTCTTCGCTCGTGCGCCCGTCCGCACGATCGAGCCGTCGGGCATGACCGCGGTCAGCGAGCGGACGTTGTCGGCCATCGTGCCGTAGCGCACGGTGTTGGTGCCGCTGGCCCGGGTCGAGGCCATGCCGCCGAGCGAGGCATCGGCCCCCGGGTCCACGGAGAAGAACAGCCCGGTATCGCGCAAATGCGCGTTGAGCCGGTTCCGGGTCACGCCCGCCTCCACGGTGGCGTCCATATCCTGTGCGCGTACCGCACGGATCGCGTTCATGCGCGACATATCCACGCAGATACCACCGCGTTCGGCGATGATCTGGCCCTCGATCGAGGTACCCACGCCGTAGGCCAGCACCGGTACGCGATGGCGGCTACAGGCCTGCACGATCGCGGCGACCTCGTCCGTGGTTTCGGGAAAACACACCGCATCCGGGGCAGCGGGATGATGCCAGGATTCGTCGTGGCCGTGCTGTTCGCACACCGCGCCGTTCGTGGTCACCCGTGTGCCCAGCACGGGTTCGAGCGTCGCGATCACCGCCGCGATCGCTTCCGGCTGTGTTGCTTGGCCGCTGTCGGCTGCCATGGGTCTTGCCCCGGGCGCGCCCGGCGGGCGCGCCTCATGGTGTATGGGACAGCGATTCTACAGATTCGTCGGTGCTAACCCACGTGCTGCGGCAACCATAGCGCCAGCGCCGGGAATATGGCCACCAGCAGGATGACCAACGCGATCGCCGCGAGAAACGGCAGACTCGCCCGCACGACCCGATCGAACGGCACCCCGGCGATCCGGGTCATCACGAACAGCACCATGCCGAACGGCGGCGTGGCCTCGCCGATCACCAGGATCATGATCATCACGATGCCGAAATGCACCGGGTCCATGCCGATGGTCACGGCGATGGGCACCAGAATCGGGGTCAGGATATTGATCGACACGGCCACGGCCATGAAGCAACCGACCACGATCAGAAACGCGGCCATCATCACCATGACGATCGTCGGATCGGCCGTCACCCCCAGAATGCCGTCGGCGATGGTCTGCGGCAGCCGCGCGCGCGTCAGAATCCAGGCGAACAGCCCCGAACAGGCGAGAATGAACATGATCACTGCCGAATCGTAGGCCGAACGGCGCAACACGCCGAGCAGGCCCTTCAGGTTCACGCTGCGATGGATGAACACCGCCACCAGCGTGGCCCAGAGCGCAGCGATCGCACCCGATTCGGTGGCCGTGAACACGCCGGCCATGATGCCGCCGATGAGAATGAAGGGCGTCAGCAGCGACCAGATCGCCGCCACGAACGTACGCCAGAGTTCGCCCATGCCCGGGAACGGCGAGGATGGCAGGCCCCGACGCTTGGCCAGCAGTGCGACCAGGATCATCAGGCTCACCGCCATCAGCACGCCCGGGATCGCGCCGGCCAGCAGCACGTCGGCCGGCGAGACCTCGGCGAGCACCGCATACAGGATCGCGGCGATCGATGGCGGGATGATCGGGCCGATCAGCGCACTGCCGACGGTTACGCCGATCGAGGTGTCGTCGTCGTAGCCGGCCTCGCGCATGGCCTTGAGTTCGATCGCACCCAGACCAGCCGCGTCTGCCGTGCCGGAGCCGGACATGCCCGCGAACAGCATCGAGGCAAGCACGTTCACCTGGGCGAGCCCGCCCCGCCAGTGGCCGACCAGCACGTTGGCGAACCGGAACACGCGGGTGGTCGCACCCGATTCGTTCATCATGTGGCCGACGAACAGGAACAACGGAATCGCCAGCAGCGTGAACGAGTCGATGGTGCCGACCAGACGCTGGGTGATGATCTCGTAGGGAATGCCGTCCAGCCCGCGGGTGAAGGCGAAATAACCCAGCCCCGCCATGCCCAGTGCGAACGCCGCGGATACCCCGACAATCAGCAGCACGATCAGGCCGATCAGAACGATCGCCGAGCTCATCGCATGTCTCCTTCGGCCGATCGCGCTCTGCCCGACAGGCGCGCGGGCAGCCGCAGCGCGAGAACCAGCAGCGACAGCGCGCTGCCGATGAACGGCGCCATATAGATATGGCCCTGGTGCAGGAAGCTGATCGCCGGCAGCGTCCAGCCCCAGTTCGAGCGCATCAGCTCATACGAGCCGTAGCAGATTGCGGCCAGCAGCAGGACCTGGACCAGGGCATAGAACACGGCCAGCCCGCGGCGAGCCGCGCCTTCGGGAGCGAGGTAGCGATCGATCAGGTCGATACGCACATCGCCGCCGGCATGCACGATCATCACCAGGCCGAGAAACAGCGCATAGATATTGAACAACCGCGCCGCGTCCTCGCTGAAGACCATCGATATTCCGAGATAGCGATAGCCCACCTGGGCGATCACCATCAACAGAAAGCCCCCGAAGCACAGCGCCGACAGCGCCATGGCGGTGGTGGCGATCCAGCCTGCCAGCCGCTCCACGATTCAGCCCTGCGGCTGGCCGGCGGCGACCGCCGCGTCCCACACGCCGTCGGCCAGAATGCCGTCGGCGACCTTTTTCACCACCGGCAGCGCGTCTTTGCGGAACGACGGATCGGGCTCGACAAGCTCGACGCCGGAGGCCTCGATATCGGCGATGATCTTCTTGTTGTATTCGAACGCCTTGTTATCGGCGGCCTGGCTGGCCGCATCCACCGATGCCTGCACGGCCGTCTGCTGCTCGGCGGACAGATCGTTCCAGAAATCCTGGTTGATCATGACCGTGATATAGCTCTGCTGATGCTTGGTAGCGACCAGATAATCCGACACCTCGTAGATACGTCGGCCCCAGATATTGGAGAGCATGTTCTCCTGGGCATCGATCACGCCGGCCTGCATCGCCGAGAACACTTCCTTGGACGGCATCGGCGTGATGGTCGCACCCAGCCCGCTCCAGATATCGATCCAGGACGGGATCTTGGGCATGCGAATCTTCAGCCCCTTCAGTTCGTCGACGGTGCGGAACGCACGCCCGCGGGTCGTGGTCCACCGGGCGCCAAGATAGTAGTAGCCCAGCGTCACGGCGTTGCCGCGCTGGCGCAGGGCCGCCTCCATCTTCTGGCCGTAAGGCCCGGCGAGAAAGCGCTTGACCGACGCATAGTCCTGAAACAGATAGGGGATCAGCGTCGCATCCAGCTCCGGGTAGTACTGGGCCGAATGGATCACACCCATATGGATCGTGGTTTCGCCGAAGCGCACCAGATCGATCAGCTCACGCTCGGCGCCGAGCTGGCTGTCCAGGAAGGTCTCGGTATCGAGCTCCGGCGTGCGCTTGCCGAGCTCCGAGACCAGTGTGTCGACGAACACCTTGTTGATGCCGCTGTTGGGCGCCGACGAGGCGATGGTCACCGTCTTCGCCTGGGCAGCCGGCACGATCGCCGCGGCTGCCAACAGGGCGATCGCCCATCCCATACGTCCGAAAAGTCTGCTAGTCATGGATTGTCTCCCCAATCGGTTCGTTTGTTGGTATTCGTCTGCGGGCCGGCCTGAGGCCGGCCCGCCATGCCGGTGCTCGGGCGTCGCTCAGTCGTCCAGATCGGCGTATTTCTGCTCGAAGGCGTAGACATCGTCGAAGCCCAGCAACGAGCCCAGCCCCTGGAAGGGATACAGGTCGACGCCCGAATCAGTGGTGGTGCCACGCGTCTTGAGCGCGCCGTAGGCCTTGTCCATGGCCGCGGCGGCCGACAGAAACCCGCTGGCCGGATAGATCGCCAGGCTGAATCCGATCGCCTGCAGTTCGGCGGCCGACATGAACGGCGTGCGGCCCTCCTCGACCATGTTGGCCACCAACGGCAGATCGAACCGATCGGCAATCGTCTGCATCTCGTCCGGGCTTTCCGGCGACTCGACGAACAGGATGTCGGCACCGGCCTCGGCATAGGCCTCGGCCCGGCGCAGGGCTTCGTCCAGGCCCAGCGTGGTGCGGGCATCGGTCCGCGCGATGATCAGAAAGTCGTCGCTGTTGCGGGTGTCCACGGCGACCCGGATCTTGGCGACCATTTCCTCGGCGGCGACCACGCGCCGGCCCAGCATGTGCCCACATTTCTTGGGCGACTCCTGGTCTTCCAGCTGGATCGCCTGCGCGCCGGCCCGCTCGTAGCCGGCCACCGTGTGCTGGACGTTGAGCAGTCCGCCATAGCCGGTGTCGCCGTCGGCGATCAGCGGCGGCGTGGTCCGCGCCGAGATATGCGCGACCCGGTCGACCATGTCGCGATAGCCGGCCAGACCGGCATCGGGCAGCCCGAGATGCGAGGCCACGGTGCCGTAGCCGGTCATGTACAGCGCGCTGAAGCCATGGCTCTGCGCGACCTTGGCCGAGATGAGATCGAACACGCCGGGCGCAACCAGCAGTTCGGGCGCTTGGATCAGTTCCTTGAGTTGGCTGGACACGGCTCTCTCCGATGCGTTTCGCTTTTTGTATACAAAATGGGCGTATTACCGCTGTGTACGGCGATATTGACAGCGCTTTGTATACAAAACAAGACGGCACCCTATTAGACTTTTGGCTAGCCTGCCGATGGCGTGACACTATTCGCGCCTGCCTGCCCAACCCTGCGAGACCGATGGCCACATCCAGCGTGCGTGTGTACGACCATATCCGCCGATGTATCGCCTCCGGCGAGTTCGTCAACGGCGAACGTCTGCGCGAAGAAGAGCTGGCCGCTCGCTACGGGGTCAGCCGCACGCCCGTGCGCACGGCGCTTCAGCGGCTGGCCAACGACGGTTTCGTGGTGATGTCGCCGCATGCCGGGGCGATCGTGCGCGGCTACAACATGCGCGAGATGTACGAGATCTTCGAAGTGCGCGCCCTGCTCGAACCCCAGGCGGCGCGCCTGGCCGCCACCGAGCGCACCGACGCCCACCTGCACACGCTGGAACGCCTGTGCGAGCAGATGGAAGCACTCGGCGAGGCCCGTCCGCCCGACTACCTGCAGATCGCGCCGCTCAACAACCGATTTCACCAGGTGGTGATCGAGGCCTCGGGCCAGCGCTGCATCCTGCAGATCGTCAACAACCTGATCGAGCTCAACCTGATCATGAAGTCGTACAAGAAGTTCGACGAAAGCGACCTGCCGCGCAGCTTCTTCGAACACCGGCAGCTACTCAACGCGATCACGCAGCGGGAGCCGGAGCTGGCCGGTGCGATCATGCGCAGCCATATCCTGGCCGCTCGTGCGAATTTTTTGAGCGAAACCGAGCGCTTCAACGCCGACGACTCGGCGACTGTCTAGCCGCCGAAACGCCGCCCCGACCGGCCGGGGTAAGTGGGTGGCCCAGGTTTGCAGCCCTGGCCGGCTCGAACGACCACCGGCCCACCATGCCGGCATGAAGCAGACCGCCGTTCGGGTATCGAGCAGCGGTGGTTCTGGACAGCGGATCGCCGGCATCGGTCTCGCCCGGCCCCGGCCCGCGCGGCGTTCGGCTCGGCCGGGCGTCGTCGTTAAATGCCTGCAAGCGCGGATGCCGTCTCGGTTCGGCCGGCAGCGGCCAGCATCCTGTCAACGGCGATGGTAATGCCATGAGTCTCGCCGTGCGGTGGACGTTCTACATGTGGGCATCGAATCCGGTCACGATGTCGTCACCCGAACCGGGGCCGCCGCGCCGGCGCACGGCAAAGCCCGGTTGCCGGCGATTCCGTGGCCGGCCAACAGGGCCCGGGGCGTACTAGACCGATCCCGCAAGGTGTTCGCCGCGCGACAAACGCGTACAGCCGGTGAGCCGCACCCGGTTCGCGTTGCATGTCCCGTATCCGCCCGATCCAACCTGAGTGCTGCCATGTCGGGACGGGCCGGTAGTGTCGCTGCAAGGCAGCGCGGCTGCCGCCCTGTTGGCCGACACGCCGATCGCCCACGACACGCCTGGCATGTGGCCGCCGGCCGGCGACCGCAGTGTGATGACACCAGGCAGTAATACATGTTACCCATTGGATCGGCGGCCCGGGCGAGCCCGTCGGCACCGGCGCCGCACGCGACACGATACAACCAAACACATCACGCGAGAGGTGGAGATCATGGCAGAGCAGAGCCTGTACGAGCGCCTGGGCGGCGCCTACCCGATCGCCAGCGCGGTCGATTACCTGATCGACCGGCTGCATACCAACCAGACCCTGAACCAGGCGAACGATAAGGTCGCCGATTTTCATGCCACGCCGTACAAGGCAGGCTACAAGTTCATGGTGACGGCCTGGAGCATCGAGGTGACCGGCGGGCCGGCCTGTTATCCCGGCCGCGACATGTTCGAAGCGCACAAGCATCTGGGCCTGACCGACTACGAGTTCGATGTTACCGCCCACGAGATTCGCAATTCCCTGTATCAGGTCGGCGTACCGCGGACCGAAGTCGACGAATTCATGGATATCGTGGAAAGCTACCGCAGCAAGGTGATCGCCGCGGCGTGACCGCGCGCCCCGCCGAGACTCGGCCGCGGCGGGGCGAGCCGCCCTACTCGCCGGGCACTTGGCGGGTGTCGGCGATCGGCGCAAGCCCGAGCAGCGGCTCGCAGCGGGC
Organism: Salinisphaera sp. T31B1; assembly: GCF_040361275.1. Lineage (NCBI taxonomy): Bacteria > Pseudomonadati > Pseudomonadota > Gammaproteobacteria > Salinisphaerales > Salinisphaeraceae > Salinisphaera > Salinisphaera sp. T31B1. The sequence goes on from NZ_APNH01000001.1 coordinate 349,309, forward strand.
GATCCAGTGCCGGATCGCGTTGTAGGCGGCCAGATCGAAGCCGCCCTCGTGGGCGAGCCGCGTATAGGCCAGCAGCGCGATATCGGCGAGCGTGATCCAGTCGCCGCCGGCCAGCCAATCGCGATAGGTGAGCGTGGTGTTCATATGCGCCAGTGCGAGGTGCCCGCGCTCGAACAGGCGCGGCTCGATCTCGTCGTCGGCCTTGTGCATGAAGTGTTTTTCGAAGCGGCGCACGGCGATCGCCGGTTCGTGGGAATACTGCTCCCAGAACAGCCATTCGAGCATGCGTGCGCGCTCGAAGGCTTCGGCAGGCACCAGCACGCTGCCCCGGGCCAGATGACAGATGATCGCGTTGGACTGGGTCAGCGTATGGCCGTCGGCGAATTCCACCACCGGTACCTGGCCGAAGGGGTTGATCGCGCGAAACGCCGCGGACCGGGTCTCGCCGGTCAGGATATCCACGGGTACCCAGTCGTAGGGCAGACGCAGATGGTCGGCCACCCATTTGACCTTGAGACAGTTGCCCGACATCAGATCGCCGTGAATGCGCATCGTCATCGCCAGACCCTCCTGCCCGTCGCCCGGGCATATGTGGCCGACCGTCCCTATCCACCGAACACACTCAGCGGCGGCGAATCGGTCGGGCCGCTCTGGCCATGCAGGCGCACGATCAGCGGCCGCGCCAGGGCGGAGCATGTCTCGAGTATAGCGCTGTAGCGGGGGCGGCAACCGCACCACGCCAGCGACACGCATAGCCGATCGACGATGATTCACACGTCAACGACGGCGGCCGAACCCGGCATCTGACGACATGCAACGCGACAACCACGGCCTGTGCGAATCGCAGCGCGCCGCGCCGTACCACCAGCCGATGGCCGCGAGGACCCGGGCGCTCGGGCGATTGGCGCTCATCGGCCAGGCGGCACCTGTCTGTAACTGCCAGCGTCAGCATGTGGCGGGCGGCGAAGTCCTGGGTCAGCGTATCGCCGACCGGCATTGTATCCATGACGAACCGCTTGTCGGTCGTGTCGATTTCACCGAGCGACGACCGTTACATCCTGGCTAACGAACCATCACCAAGACGCCAGGCAGCAGCACGCGTCGGCTCCAGGCCAGCGTTGTCCGAGCGTCTCGCGCCGAGCGCGTACCATGCGCCGGGCGTGCCCGCGCCCCGAATCGGCTGCCTGTGATCGGCAGGCCGTCGTCTACACATGGACTGGCGCGATATCCGATTGCCCTCGTCTTTGTACCGAACGGCGGACACGACCGTTCAAGCATCCCCCGTACCGGCTACCGCACTGCCGGTCAGCCCGGATCGCACCGCGTGAAGACGTCGACATCGACACAAACAAGCGCCGGCCTGAATCCAGCGGCCGCCTGAGTTCGGCGAGGCCAGACCGCCCCGCTTGCAGCGCCGGAAATCGGTGACGGCGCAACGGCTGCTACCCTGGCGCCGCTTCAGACCGACTCGGTAGCGCGCCGTCAAGCATGCGACAAAATAACTTTCTGCATCAGCGCGTTGGGTAATCCAACGCCGCGGCGCACGACAATCTGCTCTTCAACGACCATGAAACCGGATCGTTTGAAAAATGGCTGAGCCGTAAGGCTGACCTCTGCCGACAACACCGCAAGCCCGAGCCGTGCGGCCTCCTGGTGAAGGGCGGCCATCAGCTGCGTGCCGATCCCCTGGCGAGGATGGTGGCCGGACACGAAGAAGTGGTCGATATAGCCGGATGGCTGCACATCCGCGTAGCCCACGACCTGGCCGTCACACTCGGCCACGAACGGGTTGATCGCGCGCATGTGCTCGGCCCAGCGTGTGGCGTCCAGCGTCGCCGGCGCCCACGCCGCGATCTGCGCCGGCGTGTAATCGTGTCGGGCAATCAAATGCACCGCTGAGTGGAAGACCTCGTACAACGCAGACTCGTCGCCATGACGAAAACGCCGGATCGAGGCAGAAGAGCGCAAGGAGTGTTGCATTCCAGGCATGATCGAGCCCGCCCCAACTCGTCAGGCGTTGTCCGGCAACATGCCGCGACACGCCGGGTGCCGTGCACAGCCCCGCAACGGCTTCCCGGCCAGCGCAAGTGTTGCGATGTCCATGACAATCGTTGTTCGCAAGGATGAATCGGCGTGCCCGGAAACCGCTATCGGCCGATCAGCCCAAACGCGTATCGGCGGGCCCTGTCGTGCCCTTACTACCTACCCGGCGTAACACCAGCAGCGGAATACCGGCCACCAGACAACCGGCGGCTGGCCCCCACAACGCGGTGGAACGCGTGGCGAACATCACGACCAGAAACACGAAACTGTTCAGCAGGAGTACGCCCCCGGCTATGGCGAGCGGCGCCCGGCGGTTGTCGGCAGTCATGGGCTTATCCTCACATCGGCACACCCGAGTGCGCCGCCATCCGCCGGGTCGCCCCGTGTCGTGGACCCTTTGCCCGCGCTTCATCGAACCCTGGTCTTCGCCCGGTCCAGCCAAAGTTTCATGCCCTCATGAGAGGCCGTAAAGCCGAGTTTTTCATAGAAACGAATGGCATCGGGCCGTTGCTTGTCGGTCGTGAGCTGGACCATGACACAGCCTTTTTCCCGCGCGCGTTCAATCGCCCACGCGAACAGTCGGCCGCCGACCCCGGTGCCGCGTTGCGAGGACGCCACGCGTACGCCTTCGATCAACGCCCGCCACCGGCCGATATAGGTCAGGTAGGGAATATAGGTAATCTGCAGCATGCCAAGCAGCTCGCCCCCGCACTCGCATACCACCAGCTCGTTGTTCGCATCGCGCTGTATCGCCTCGAAGGCGGCCGTGTAGCCATCGTCCAGTGGCGCACCCGGCGATTCGCGCTGTCGGCCGAGTTCGTCGTCGGCCAGCATAGCGACCAGCGCCAAAAGATCCTCTGCGCGGGCTTCGCGGAAGCGATATTCATCCATTGATTGGTCCATCTAGCCGCTTGCGGCCCGATATTCTAACCGGACAGATCGTTGCGACCGCGACTCGATTACACCGCGCCGCAATACAAGCGCTAGGCCGTCACTGCCGTATCAACGGCAAAACCGAAGCCGGGCGTGTGGTCACTGCGCTGGGTCCGACACGCTGAGTATCACGTGCCGGTCGCCCGACAAGCGGCGCCGAGATTCTTGAGAACCAGCCTCAACGGGTTCCTGCAGAAGCGGCCCATCGCCCCCCATACAACGACTCGCTACCTCGCACTAATCACGCAAACCGACACGGAACCAGCGGTCGAGAATTTGACATATCGACGACCACGTCGCGCGCCGAGAATCAGCCCGTGTTCTAACGGATGGCGAGCGTTTCATGAACGCCCTAGGGTGTGCCGGCCTTGCCCAACGTACGAGTGATTGCGTGGTACGAACATGGCCTCTGGCTTTTGGCGGTGCGCTGGCCACGGCGGTGGCATTCGGCCCGGCCCGCATGGGTTTCGGGCTGTTCCTGCCAATTTTCCGCGAGCGGTTCGCATTGTCTACAGCCGGCGCGGGGCTGATCGCGAGTGGCGCATTCGCCGGCTTTCTCGTGGCCCTGCTGCTCACCGCCTGGCTTATTTCCCGCCGCGGGCCGAGACTGCCGGTCGCCCTCGGCAGCTTTGCCGCGATGAGCGGCATGGTCCTCGTCGCAATCAGCCAGAACACCGGCATGCTCGCCTTCGGTACCGTGCTCGCGGCCACCAGCGCCGGTTTCTGCTGGTCGCCCTTCAACAATGCCGCCGAACGCGGCGTGCCGTCGGAACGGCGCGAGCGCGCGCTTTCGATCATCAGTACCGGCACGGCCGCCGGTATCGTCGGCGCGGGCGTTCTCGCGCTGGCGGTGGCCGGGCTCGATCACGGCTGGCGCACGGTCTGGGTGGTGTTCTGTCTTGCCGCGCTGCTGTCGGCGATCGTGAATCTCTATGCGCTGGCCCGGCTACCCCGCGGCGCGGCCCGAACGGTGCCGCGCGGCTGGCTCGGCCAATTGGTCGCCCCGCCGACCTGGCCGCTGCTGGCCATCGCCCTGTCGTTCGGCGTGACCAACGGCTTCTACCTATCGTTTGCGGTCGATCATGTCTCGCAAGCCGGCGGCCTGGCCGGCATCGCGACCGCGCTCTCGGGGCCGGTGCTGTATATCGCGCTGGGCATCGGCGGCACGGTCGGCTTTCTCACGGCCGATATCAAGACCCGTATCGGCCTGACGGCCCTCGTGCGCGGCATCTTCACTTGTTCGCTGGCGTCGCTGTGCCTGCTCGGTCTGCTGCCGACTGCCTGGAGCGCGCTGCTCCTGTCCGCCGCGCTGCAGGGCGCCTGCATCATGGTCTTGAGCGCGATCTTTTCGTTCTGGAGCAGTCGTCTGCATCCGGGCCTGCCGACGCTCGGCTTCACCGCCACACTGGCGATGTTCGCGCTCGGCAACATCGTTGGCCCGGCGCTGGGCGGCTTTTTGGCCGGCCCGCTCGGGCTGGCATGGACGTTCGTGGCCCAGGCCGCAATCTCGCTGGCGACGATCGTGCTGTTCCCGGGTCAACCGCGGCGTCAGAGCCTCGGCGATACCGCGAGCTAGCCGCGACCCTGCCGTTCAGACATCGACCAGCGTCTTGGTCACGCGGGCCTGGGCAACCACCCGCTCGTCGACGCGGGCACTGACATCGATGAAGGCGATACGCCGGCCGACCCGCACCGGCGTGGACTCGAACACCACGACCTGCCCGGCACGCACGGCGCGCATCACCGAGACATGGATATCGTGGGTCACCGCCTCGACCCCGGGATCCAGCCGGCTGAGCAGCCCGGCATAGGCACAGACGTCGCACAGCAGGTAGAGCACACCGCCGTGCAAGACCCCGGCCGGATTGACGGTGGTCTCGCCGACGACGATCGACAGGCGCGCCCGGCCGTCGTCGGATTCGATCGTGTCGATGCCCAGATGCCGGTGCAGCGGGTGGGCGATTACCTGTTCGAGGCGTCGATTCATGGGCAGGCCTTTATCTTCGGTTGCCAGCCGGCGCACCGGCATGACCGAGGGGCGAGAAAGCGAGGGTCAAGACGGCGAGGGTCCAGTCTTGCTTTTTGCCCCGGCTTTCCTATTTTTACTCCCACGCTCGACTGCTTTAACGATGCGGCTGATACGAGAATAGTGAAGCCCGAAATGCGTGCCGATCTCCTGCAGGCTATACCCGCCGGAGGCGTATGCACGCGAGATTGCCTCATCGCGTGTATCGGCCTCGGCTTCGTAATCGCCAATCGGTTTCGCACGGCGAACACGCTGCGCCCTCGGCACCTCAGTCAGCGGCCGATTCAATTGCTCGATACGTTCGCGCATATCGTCGATAAAGGCTTCATTTCCCAGGAACACCTGATGCGCCAGATCCACCCAGGGCCCGGGCTGGCCGCGACCTTCACTCACGAAACGGCGGTATGCGAATTGCGCCGCCGACGAACGGTCACCAAACGCAAAAAGAACCCATGCGGTCGTGAGCCAATCCGGTGAAGTCACCCGACCGGCCGTCGCCCGGTAACTACTCCACGGCCAATCACCTGCGCTGCGCACCAGGTGCGCGCGTACGGGGTTCAAGACGATATAGCGCGCCACCTCCAGGAGATATGATTCCTTCTGAACCAGAATTGCCTTATAGCGGCCCTGAAAAAGGTGCCCTACCCGACGATGACGACGGTTGCTGTACTGGGTATACACGCCGTTGAGCTGGCGCATGCCTTTGGCCAGATTGCCGTCCGGCGTTTCGATCAGCAAATGGTAGTGATTGCCCATCAGGCAATACGCATGGATCAGCCAATTGAAGCGGTCGGCCACGCTCGCCAATACACGGAGAAAGGCGACACGATCGTCGTCGTCTTCGTAAATTGCTTCGCGCCGATCGCCCCGTGAGGTGACGTGGTACAGCGCGCCAGCGAATTCGAGTCGTAGCGGTCTGGCCATGCTTCGATATTACGAGCGCCGGGGCCCAAAGGCAAAACGCAAGACCTGACCCCATTTGCCGTGAGTTTGTCGTCCTTAAGGCTCAACCCGCTCTTCCTCTTCAGCTAACGCCCAAGCTCAGTTGACGCCGGAGCAGGCGAAGCCTGCGGAGGGAACCCGAAGCGCGCCAGCGCTTTGGGCGGTCAACTGCAGCGATTTGTTAGTGCGCAAAGCCAAATAGCCCATTTAGCAAACTAGCAAACCCATTCGCGAGTGTGCCAACGAAACACACTGCAGGCCCATAAATGCCGGTGGCGCGACGAGATAGTACGTTGTCCATAGCCCACTCCGGCACAGGCTCGCCCTTCCGGTTGTAGTATTCGGGATCAAAAACGCTCAGCTCTGAATTATGAGCTATAACATGCTGCCCTATCTCTTTGCTCGTAATACTTGGTCGCGCGAGAAGAAGAATTCCCCAACAAATAACTAAGGCGCCAAACCGACTCATCCAAGTAAAATCGTGGCAGTACAAACTGAACCCGAGGCCAGCAGCGATAGACATCGCCGTTAGCCAAAGCAGCAACTTATTTGAAGCGAGCAATTTCCTCATTTCACGCTCTAACGCCTGAGCTCAGTTGACGCCGGAGCGGCCGTAGGCCGCGGAGGGAACCCAAAGCGCGCCAGCGTTTTGGGCGGTCAACTGCGGCGATGAGTTAAGCACCATTGTTCCAGCAGCCGGGACTGTCGCTGTAGAAAAACTCGACGTAAACTTCTGGACCTAAATTCTGCCGAATAATTTGATAGACTCTGTTGCAATAAGCTTGATCATCGCCGTACACGGAACAGGCAACTCGTTTCAGATTTGAAGAATGCATTGGGTCCAAAATGTAAAGGTCCTGCTCCCAAAGTCCCCATCCATAAATTACAAGGTCTGGTGAAAGGCTGGTGAACACCTCACGATATACCGTACTTAGGTAACCGCTGCTTCTAATCGAGTTGACTTTTTGGGCCGCAGTCCCTTCACTCACGAATAAAGGGACGTACCGTCCGGTCTCCCAAGCGTCAAGTATCGACTCCAGCAACGCCTCACCACGCCCCACGAGCTTTCCCTCGGATCCGATAAAGTTGCGCGCTAAGACCAAGTTCCCGTGAGGATAAAAAGCTAGAGTTGAGGATGTGTGCCCTCGTATTGGCTGGCGTAACCTACGCCAATTTTCGTCAAATTCACCGTGGATAAAGCAGTCTTTCAACGAAGCACCGTCGAAAATTTCTTGGCCATACATGATGACCCAGTAAAGTATTAGGTCGTAATTTAGAGTGATGGCCGTATCAAAATTTTTGACAAAATTGTAGATCGTGGGTAGTTGCCAATAAACTTCCTGATGCTCTGGGTGGATATCCCTTACAGTGCTTATCAGGCTATCTCGTACACGAACATATGCGTTTCGAGTTCGGTCATCCGGAATACCCAGTGACTGATTTACATTCGAAGCATGCCAAACGAGCCGAAGTATTAACTCAAAATCTTCGGTCTCGAAGTATTCGAACAAACGCTGGACGTCATCGCTTAAAAGCCCATGGTAGGAAGCATATTCCAGAAGCGACCTATAACCGAAGCGCGCGTCCACCGCCCTGCTCGCGCCATTGCCTAGCAGCAGCGTACCGCCGTAGTTGCCTGAAATTTCGCCCCAGTTGTAAATCTCGAAAGGCATCACAATTTCCTTTGGTGCTTAACGCCTAAGCTCAGTTGCCGCCGGAGCGGCCGAGGGCCGCGGAGGGAACCCGAAGCGCGACAGCGCTTTGGGCGGTCAACTGCAGCGCCTCGTTAGGTTTTTTAGCGATAGTGGCTGGACAACGCGCCATTACTGACTCCGCCCCTCAATTCCCGAAGTAAATCTTTATAGTCCCAGCCATGCTCGGAGTTGTTAAGCAAGAATTCCTGGTAAAAAAGCTCCTCGAACCATTCCCGAGAAAATTTGCATACACGGCTAAACCGCTCGTGATCTCCGTGCATATGCTTTTCGTCCCCCTCCGCAGGAACTCCGATAGCATCCAGCACATAATCAAACAGCGCTTCTTCCGGCGCCGCTCGATCTTCAATACCCAATTCCTCTAGCGCCGTTTGGCGGTCGGCTTGGTATTTCACTACTTTGAGAAGATCTATTAGCGTTTCCTCGTCGATTTGGCGCCTTTTGCTACGCGCCCAGTCATAAGAGCTTATATAACTATTCGGCACTATGTTATTCCTGTAATACCTAACGCCGAAGCTCAGTTGCCGCCGGAGCAGCCGTAGGCTGCGGAGGGAACCCAAAGCGGGCCAGCGCTTTGGGCGGTCAACTGCAGCGTTTAGTTAGATTTCATCGAGCTTTTGTTTAAGCTTATAATTATTCGCTAAGACTCCTTGAATTGCTTCCTCGGAAAAGCCCAGTTGTTCAAGCAAATGAAGTTGAAATATCGCTTCCATTTTTTGACAGGTAAGCCAAAGGTTTTTGCCTCCGACTGTTTCGCTTTCAAGCGCCTCTGTGTAGTGGGTCAGATAATTCCTGGTATTCACAACGGCTCTAATCAGTTTACTTCGCTGCCTGCTATTACCGATGTGAGATTTGTATGGATCTATGATCCGTTTTATTCTTTGGCCAAGACTTATTTCGTTCCCATAATATATTCGATTTCTTAACCACTTCCTATGCTCTTTGGGACAAGACCATAGTGATCTAGCAACAAGACTTCTGAATTCGTCAGGCGCCATGAGAGTCTCTGAAGATGTTCTTCTGTGATACGTCTCTAGAGCTTGTGCCAGCGCTAGAAATTTGCCGTCTAAATACTTATGAGCTCCAGATGCTGCCGAGAAATACAATCCAAGCGCTGGTCTAATGATCAGGTATGCGGTAAGCCAGCTATTAAATATCGACTCAGCATCTTTTTGAATATTATCAAATCTGAATAACATTCTATGAGGATCGATTTTTGGCGTAGATTCTGAAAATGGAAGACTCGGGTAGTAAACCTTTATGCTCACCGGTATCTTCTTATCCTCAGAAACCTCTCTCATAATTTCGTTTGAGGTTGCCGATACGTCCCTAATAGTGACGGTTGCGTCCACCGCGAAACAAATAAAGTATGTTATCTGGTGGATTACACTTACGAATTCTTCAAATTCCCTAGGCTCCTCTGACGACAATTTGAAATACGCTCGTTGGGTTATTTTCGCCTCGGTCGTCGTTGGGAATCCCGGTAACGTATAACCGAAGCAGATGTGTAAGCTGAATCCGTTAGTTAGAGAAAAAACCATTTCGTCTTGGGGAACGTAGGCTATAGCAGCTGTTCTGTAATCACTGCCATACGACACAGTTATTCCAGAAATACCAATCCATTCATCAAGTCCTTCAATCGAAAACGACATAGTATTAAACGTCACGTCTTCGTCTTTATCGTATGCGACGGCGCAAAAAGCTTTATTCACGTGGACAAGCGATCTGGCAATGTTTCCGAATGCTATGTTCTTTTTCTTGTAGAAGCAGTTCTCCAATGTTACTTGCCCGTCTTTTTCTACGTGGCCAACAATCCTACTTAGGTCGTCCTTGCCATTAAGTGCGTCGATGCTCTCGTCGAATAAACCAACTACTTCGAGCTCTATCTCTCCGCCGTCGGATATTGTTAGCGTCCCAGGGATTTTTTTATCAGGCTCATCCGGCAACCAAAAGTATCCCGCTCTCATGTATTGCTCAGTGATTCTCACCATTCCCCCCTATAAAATCTAACGCGAAAGCTCAGTTGCCGCCGGAGCGCGAAGCGCGGAGGGAACCCAAAGCGCGGCAGCGCTTTGGGCGGCCAACTGCAGCGACTTGTTCTGTTTAACTTCGCACTTCCGAGAAGCCCGATGCAAAAAACTCCGCCTCGTCGGTAAGGCCATCAATACGGTTGCGAAATGTGTCGACATCTCGCTGATCTATCTCGTGCCCGTTCATTAAAGCGGAAACACGGTGGACAAAGTAGTTACGTTGATCCATGAGAAAACGAAGATGGAAAGCGGCTGTTTCGTCAACGATACGATTCGCCTGCATTTTCTTGACGAGTCCACCCAAGGGCGTTTTCGATGAAGCCGGCACATCCTTGCTTTCGAGGTAAGTAAGCAGAACGCTCTCTAAATGGCCAAACGCGAGCACCATTTTTCCCAGACTCCGCGTTAGCTCCTCTTGAGACGATAATTTCTGGTAAGCGGTAAGCATGGGATTTATACAGAACGCCTAAGCTCAGTTGCCGCCGGAGCAGGCGAAGCCTGCGGAGGGAACCCGAAGCGCGCCAGCGCTTTGGGCGGTCAACTGAAGCGCCTCGTTGTACGTGAACTGCATCGGTTGGCGTTTTCCCGAGCTGGCCCGCGGACCGCAAAGCCCGACGAGCCGAATGAAAGAATTGCCCGAACTCGAACTTACCGCGAATGGCTACTGACGGGAAGGCATCGACGTGGATCGAAGGCCACTGGGCCAGGAATCAGCGAGTAGCGAAAAAGACGGGCCGAGACTCGGCTACCGACTGCGATTTGATAGCCGACTTTCAAGCTCGACCACAACACAAACCAACCGCCGTACAACGCCTAAGCTCAGCCGCGTTCATGGAGCGTAGCGGAATGAACGTCGGCTGGAGCGCCGTGTTAGCACTGGATAGTGTGAGCATGACGCTGGCAAAAAGAACGTTTTTGAAGGTCATTTGCTCAGCGTTTGAACTGCCGGATCACGAAGAAGTTACCGTGGCGAGTGAAGCTATAGGTTGTTTTTGAGCCAAGAAGAACATTCATCATTAAACCCGCGCCAAGCTCCCTCTCCTGAAAGCAACAAAACCAGCAACTTGTCGTTGCTGTCAATGTGAGGCGTGAGCGCATCTCTTATTGTCGTCGCTGGGCCTGGGTGCTTGACGATCCAGGTGGAGTCCAAGCAGTGCCACCAATTGCTTCCGACGCTCTTGATTGCCTCAAATAGTTCTGGGTAGCTCTGTCCAGGACGATTGAGGTCATAACCGATGAGGTAAGTAGCCATGAATGATTCCCCCTTTCTGGGTGCTAACGCCTAAGCTCAGTTGCCGGCCGAAGCGCGGCAGCGTTTTGGGCGGCCAACTGCAGCGCTTTGTTAGCTTCTCTTATCTTCATTCGCCTTAATTTCTTCGGACACTTTGCCGAAGAACCACGATATTAAGTCAAAATCTTGTTCGGTTATTTTCCAAAATTTTTCTCGATATCCTGAGTACAATTCGTACTGACTAGCGCCACTCGCATTTTGCATTTTCCTTAACAACGACTTTCTTGCCGCATCCGTCGATGAGAGCCTCGACCTGTATTTCTTTTGCAAGCGCTCTATAACCGCTTTGATAAGTTCTTTTCTTTGATCGGGAACGTCTTTAGCCTGAGCTACAATAATTGGGTCTGATCGGCTTAGAAGCTCGGTAATTGCCGAGTACACAGAAATTGGAAGCAGAGACCTCGCTTTGTCAAAATTCGTTTCGTCGAATAAGGCTTTATTAAAATCGTCTAAATTAAGGGATAAGATTCTGGCAGCTGATCCAGACATGTTTTCAACATAAATACTGTTATATAGCTTCGATACCCGGCTATTTAGATCGAACAGCTTCGACTGAGCTCTTTTAGCAGAATTTTTTAGACTTGCTACTCTATCTTTTAATCTCTCAACATTTCTTTCTTCTTCGCCTCTCCTCGACTTAAGATTTTTTATTTCAGAAGTCAGCGCAGTAGCATCTGCGACTTTCTCCTTAAGCTCATGCTGGAATTTTTTTAGCTGCATTTCTTTTCTAGAAATTTTTTCAGACAGCACCTGATTTTGGTGTATTGGGCGAACAGTGTAGAAGTAGCCAAATATTGCAAATAGCACGAGTAATATTTGTGATAAATGACTAGCCCGTGTCAGAGCTATGTCGAGTTTATTTTGGTCTTCATTCGACACTGTAGGACCTTTAAAGCTAACGCCGAAGCTCAGTTGCCGCCCGAAGCGCGGCAGCGCTTTGGGCGGTCAACTGCAGCGACTTGTTATGTTCGCTCATAATCCGGCACCCACCCCAAAACTTCATAGAACTTGATGCAAAACTGTTCTTCACCGTCATCGAAGGGGTAGACGCTTTCCGGGTACTCGGCCAGAAACCGAACGAACTCGCGGTATAGCGTTCTCAACCAGCTGTTCCGGCCCACTTCGTCAGCAAAGTCCGCAATTTTTCTTCCATACATTTCTTTTTGGAAATGATAAACCGCGTTTCTCGCCCGTCGAAGCAGATCGACTCCTTCTCGGTTCCGATTCAAAATCTCTTCGATCTTCTCATCCTGGAGTTTCAGCTTTTTCCAGCCTTCGATCACCACATACATCGAGGCAAAGAATTGAAACGACAGAACAACTGACTCAGCTGGCGTATCTTCATCAGCACACATCCATCTGTCAGCGTTTAGTTGCGCCAACAGAAGGTATTGCCCCCAGGAAGCAACTTCTTTCAATTCATCCCAATTCATAATCAGACATAACGCCTAAGCTCAGTTGCCGGCCGAAGCGCGGCAGCGCTTTGGGTGGTCAACTGCAGCGATTTGTTGGGCATTTATTTCACCGCCCAAGCTGAAGGAACGATATCCGACGGATAGAAAGAGAGAATGGTAAGACCCGGAGCATCTTGAAGCTCGGAGGCGGCTTCGACTCCTTTAACCACTTCGAAAACCTCTTGAATAATTTCTTGGCTTATTTCGCGTAAGCTCCATGGCTGGATCACGTTCAAATTCGTCTCTTTCGGATAAGCGAATATACGAGCTTTGTAATTTGCGCCTAACACTGCTAAGCGAAAGCTTCTGCTGCCAGTGTCTTTAAGACCGAACTCCTTGGCTCGTTCGTATAGCGCCTCAAGGTCGTGGCCCAAGCGTCGGATTTCTTTATCCGTCAAATGATGCTGCTTTAAATATGCTTTCAAAGCCAATTCGATGCTCATTCCCAGCATGTGACTTAAAGCATGTAACGCATTTGGATACTTATCATTTACGGCGTCGGCGGATGCTGCATACATTCGCGCTCCATCGATAAGTGTGCCGGCGAAACTGGTGTCTTCTGCTTTATCCATTCGATTTAGCCCAACGCCGAAGCTCAGTTGCCGCCGGAGCAGCCGAAGGCTGCGGAGGGAACCCAAAGCGCGCCAGCGCTTTGGGCGGTCAACTGCAGCGACTTGTTGGGTGACTGCAAAACTTTGGAATTGCCTCCGTTCGGTTAAACGAAGGCGATCAGTCCGACTGAACGAAGCCTACAATTTGTAGCCAATAAATGCTCCGTGCCCTGAAGATAGCAAAGTCCGAGCGAAGACGCTTTTTTCGAAGTGGGCTCGGGACATCAAACGAAAGGGCCATAGATTTCCGGCGACTCCTCAGGCTGAAGATGCCGTTCCGACCACCAAGCCTGGAACGGAGACGCGAAGATGAACGTGCCAGATTTTCTTGCGAAGTGGGACAGAGACTTTGCGAAGCCGATTCGGCTGATATTTGGCTGTCAACTCCAATACGCCGAAATTCAAGCAACGCAGTTACCCAACGCCGAAGCTCAGTTGACGCCGGAGCAGGCGAAGCCTGCGGAGGGAACCCGAAGCGCGCCAGCGCTTTGGGCGGTCAACTGCAGCGATTTGTTGGGCGACCTATACGCTGCTGCGAATTTCGGGTTCACAAGCAACCTCGAAATTCACCGAATTTGCAATAAAACAAAACGAATGTGCTTTCTCGTGGAGAGACTTAGCTAGCTCGCTATCATCACCCGCGCCAATGTTAACGATTGGCTGCAGCGTGACTTTCTCGAAGTGCCCGCTGCCACTTTTAGTCTCGATCATTCGACCTTCAGCGTTGTCCGTATATTCCGACACTGTGATACCGGCGTCAGCACACAAATGCAGATACCAAAGCATATGACATGCTGAGAGCGAGCTGAGCAATAGCTCCTCTGGGTTGTAGCGAGACGAGTCGCCTAGAAAGGCTGGATCTGCCGACCCGTATATTTTGGTCTTATTACCGCATGTAATTTCGTGGTCGCGCGAGAAGGCGCGATAATTTTTTGTACCAACGCCTGAATTGCCGGTCCAGACGACGGTAGCGGAATAATCGTGCTCACCTTTCTTCGACATCAAAGTTTCCCTATTAGTAAGTAACTCGCCCAACGCCAATTCGACGACATCGGTAGGTATAGCACGCCGAACCATTTCGCCATAGTACGACTTTCAGATTACGCACTGCCGCCGGAATGCGGCATAGTGCGTGCTATACGGACACGAATGGCAGCGTGAAATGTCGACAGAGCCGACCCCGAAGAAAAAACTTCTGGACCAGGTGCGTGACGTGCTTCGCGTCCAGCATTACAGCTACCGTACCGAACAAAGCTATATCGGCTGGATCAAGCGATACATTATCTTTCACGGCAAACGTCATCCGCGCGATATGGGAAAGGTGGAGATCGAGGCGTTTCTAACGCATCTGGCGGTTGATCGTCAGGTTTCCGCTTCGACCCAGAACCAGGCGTTGAACGCTGTTCTATTTCTCTACCGATCCGTATTGGATATCAACGTCGAGTGGATGACGGACGTGGTGCGTGCCAAACGCGGCAAACGACTACCCGTCGTGCTGAGCCAACGCGAGGTGCGCCAGGTACTGGCACATCTGACCGGGGTGAACGCGCTGATCGCGTCGTTGCTGTACGGGTCGGGCCTGCGCCTGATGGAGGGCGTGCGGCTTCGGGTGAAGGATGTGGATTTCGATTACCGGCAGATCGTCGTACGGGACGGCAAGGGCGCGAAGGATCGTGTCACGCCGCTACCGGAGCGTGCCATCGAGCCGCTGAAAACGCAGATCGCCCGGGTTGCGGCCATGCACGCCGAGGATCTGGCCGCCGGCTATGGGCGTGTCTTTCTCCCCGAGGCGCTCGACAGGAAATACCCGAACGCGGCGACCGAGCTTGCCTGGCAGTTCGTGTTCGCCTCCGGCCAATTATCGAAAGACCCGCGCTCGGGGGCGGTTCGCCGCCACCACATCAACGAAAAAGGCCTGCAGCGTGCGGTGAAGAACGCCGTTCGCGCTGCGAATATCCATAAGAAAGCCAGCTGCCATACGTTCCGGCATTCGTTTGCCACGCATCTGCTGGAACGCGGCAACGATGTCCGCACGGTGCAGGAGCTACTGGGCCATAAGGACATACGCACTACGCAGCTTTATACCCACGTGCTCAAACGCGGTGGCCTCGGCGTGTCGAGCCCGCTCGACGACTGAGCGCCGCCGCCGAGCGGGCGGCAGTAGCGCTCGCTAGCCGTATTCGGCCGGGTTGGGCACGGCCGGGAAGCGCGGCGGGTGGGCCTGCATATAGGCGTTGGCGGCGCGCAGCACGCGGATATCGTCGAACTTGCCGCCGGCTAGCTGGAAGCCGACCGGCAGGCCGCAGTCGGTAAAGCCGCAGGGAATGCTCGCGGCCGGCTGCTGGCTGAGATTGAACGGGTAGGAGAACGGCGCCCATTCCTCCCAGTCGCGCATGCCGCTGCCGGGCGGCACTTCGTGGTTCACCTCGAACGGCTCAAGCGGGACCGTGGGCGTCATCAGCAGGTGGTAGTCCTGGTTGAAGTGCTCCAGGTCCAGCGTCAGGCGAGCCCGGTCGGCAAAGGCGCGGAACAGATCCAGCGCGGACCAGTTTTCGGCGTGCTTGGCGTTGGCCACCAGGCCCGGGTCCAGCAGTTCGCGGCCCTTGTTGTCGCACTGCGACCAGACTTCCAGCGACGCGGTGAACCACAGCCGGCGGAAGATATCGATCGGCGACTCCAGGCCCGGGTGCACTTCCACGATCTCGGCGCCCAGGTCTTCGAGCTTGTTGGCGGCTTCGCGCACACGGGCGGCGATCTGCTCGTCCACATCGGCATAGCCCAGATCCGGCGAATAGGCGATTCGCAGGCCGCGCAGATCGCAGTCCAGGTCCACGCCCCAGTCGTCGGGCTGGCCACGCGTGGCATAGGGGTCACGATAATCGTAGCGGCCGATCACGTTGAGCATGCGAGCCGCGTCCGGCACGCTGCGGGTCAGCGGGCCGATATGGCTGAGCGTGGGCATCTTCGCCGGCGGCCACTGGGGCGTCCAGCCGAAGGTGGGCTTGAAACCGAACACGCCGGTGAACGCGGCCGGGATACGAATGGAGCCGCCCGAATCGCCGCCCTGGTGCAGCACGCCCATGTTGAGCGCGGCGGCCGCGGCCGCCCCGCCGGACGAGCCGCCCGGCGTGAGGCGCGTATCCCAGGGGTTGCAGGTGGGCCCGAACACGCGATTGTCGGTGACCGCTTTCCAGCCGAACTCCGGCGTGTTGGTCTTGCCGAGCAGTACCGCGCCGGCTTCGCGCAGCATGTGTGCCGGCGGCGCATCGGCATCGCACAGGCCCGTGCCGGTGGTGGCCGAGCCTTCACGTGCAGGCATGCCGGCGACTTCGGTCAGGTCTTTCAGCGACACGGGCACGCCGTCGATCGGCGACAGCGGCTTGCCCTGGCCCCAGCGGCGTGCCGAGGCGCTGGCTGCCTTTTCGGCGCCTTCGCGGTCGACATAGACATAGGCATTGACCGCATCGTTGAAACGGTCGATTCGATCGAGCGCGGCGCGCGTGGCCTCCAGCGGCGAGGCATCGCCGGCCTCGAACAGCTTGGTCAGCGTACCGGCATCCATCGTGCCGAGGTCGGTATCGTCTCCACTCATCGTCGCACCCGTGTTCTGGTCCACCCGGAATTTCAGCGTGCGCACCCTACGCGGGCCGAATTGCGTAGTGCATCCGTACAAGTAACTAGCAATCGACACGGTGCGCGCCGGGCACGTCCTGCGTTTGCGCCTGTCCAAGCCTTTGCATGTCTGAATCTTCCGACCCATCCGACACCCGGGCCGAGCCCGGCCCGACTGCGGCCACGGCTGACCGACACGCGGACGACACACCGCGCGAGTCGGGTTCGACGGCCGGCACGTCCGGCGCCGCGTCGCGCCGGCGCGGCCGCTACCGGCCGTGGCTGTTCGCCCTGCTGCTGGCTGCGTTGATCGGCCTGCTGGTGATGCGCCCGGACGTACGCGGGCCGGCCGCGGTGACCGCCCGCGATGCCCTGCACACCCTGGCCTACGACGGACTCGGCCTGTCGCCCCGCCAGCTGTTCGTCTGGCGGCTGCGCGTGGCCGGGCTCTACGACAGCCCGCTGGGCCGGCGCTGGCGCGCCGCCGCCGATACCGCCGAACCCGTGGCGATCGGCCGGCAGCGGGTACGAACGGCACGCTTCGATAACGACACGATTGCCGCGCACGTATATTCCGCCTCGCTCGACGCCGGCGAGCAGATCGCCTGGCGGCTGAGCCGCACCGGGGCCGACGACGATTCGCGTACCCGGCTCTATGCCAGCCTGGAGCGCCGCGACGGCGCCGACGACGACTGGTCCACCGTGACCGCATTGGCCGCCGACGGTAAAGCGGACGCCGTGATCGTGGGCCGCGACGGCGACTATCGCATCGTGTTGCAGCCGGAGCTGTTCGGCGAGGCGGCCTATCGCTTGGCCATGGCGACCGGCGGCTCGCTGGCCATGCCGGTGCAGGGGGCGGCGGCCCGCGATATCGGCAGCGGCTTCGGCGCCCCGCGCGACGGCGGCTCGCGACGCCATCACGGCGTGGACATATTCGCCGACCGTGGCACGCCAGTGATCGCGGTACGCGACGGGCGTGTGCGTACCGGCAACAGCGGCCTCGGCGGCAAGCACATCTGGCTGTCCGGCGGCGTGCTCGGACTTACCAGCGCGCGCTATTACTATGCGCATCTCGACGCGTTCGACGTCGAATCCGGCGATACGGTCTCCAAGGGCGATGTCATCGGCCGGGTCGGCAACACGGGCAATGCGCGCACCACCCCGCCGCATCTGCATTTCGGCATCTATACCGCCGGCGGGCCGGTCGACCCGGCGCCCTATCTGCGGCCGTTGCCTAGCCTGCCGGGTGAGTGAGGCGCGCTCGCCAGCTCAAGCCGGTAGTCTTCGAGCACTCACGGGCTCATCGAAGGTCTTATTTCGCGCTGCAGCGCGAGCTACTTCTCTTTGCTTGTCCAAAGAGAAGTAACCAAGAGAAAAGACACCCGGGTTGCGCGCCGGCTGACGCCGGTGCACTGCGATGCTCGCCCCCAAGGGATGCGGCCAGAACTCGCGTCGCTTTAGCGACGCTCAAACAGGCTGGCCGCACCGAGGCCGTGCCTCGGACACCCTTGGGCGCTGTGCGTCTCGTCGCTCCACACGGGGCCCAATACAAACACGCGGCTCTAGCCGCGTCATCATCGCTCCTTCGAGCGTCTGTATTCAGTCCCTTGGGAGCAGTGCCGAGCAGCGGAGGCCGAAAGAGGATACAGACAGCCTTGTGTTTGAGTGCCGCGCAGCGGCGCGAGTTTCGCGGCTGTCCCGCTTTCGGCCGCAGCCGTGCAGGGCATCGATGCGAAGCATCGACGCAAGACAGGGTGTCCTTCGCTTGGGTGACTTACCTGGACAAGCAAATGAGAGTGACTCGCACAGCCGTGCGAAACCCCAAGCGAGAATCCGCCTGCGTGGTCGATTCAAGACGCTGGGTTTAAGCCACCCGTCTTGCGGCGCTCACGAGTTAGACGCCAGTTTGGTTTCGCGCTGCCGCGCGACTCCCTTTCGTTTGCTTGTCCAAACGAAAGGAAGCAAAGGAAACGACACCCGGGTTACGCGTCGGCGCGGAGCGCGCCGAACCACTGCGATGCTCATACCGAAGGGATGCGGCCAGAACTCGCATCGCTTGGGCGACGCTCAGACAGGCTGGCCGCACCGGCGCAGTGCGCCGGACACCCTCGGGCGCTGCGCGTCTCGTTCGCTCCACACGGGGCCCGAATACAACCCACCGGCGCGAACCCTAAGCGAGCTTGCCTGTATTCAATCCCTTGGGCGCAGTGCCGAGCAGCGGAGGCCGGCCGGCATGCCAGGCACACAGCCGCGATCAATCGAAACTGAGACAGCTTCGAGTCGCGCCGACCCGACGCGCCGAGCGCATGGCCACGCCTTCGCGCATGGAGTTGCGAATCAAGGGAGCGATACGGTTGAGCGTTTCTGCAGAGGCGCGATCGACCAGGCGCTGGCGGCGCGTGCGATCGATCAGCCCGCGGGCCCATTCCGGCAGCAGAGCGGCCCCGGCCCCCAGAAACATGCGGCGCGATACGCCGGCCACGGGAATCGGCAACTCCAGGGATTCGAGCACGGCGAGCGTGTCGCGCGAGCGATGGTCGAACCGCAGCTCGGGCTGCATGGCCTGGAAATAGGCATCCATTTCGGCGCGCGAAGCGGGCACATCTTTCGCGCCCAGCGCCTCGGCGATCCGCCGGGTTTCATCGAAATACTGGTCCTGGATGGCGATGCTCAGATCCGGCCGGCGATAGCGCTGGTAACCGGCCAGAAAGCTGGCCATCTCGGTGCAATGCACCCAAGTGAGCAGGTCCGGATCGTGGGCCGAGTACGGCTCGCCCTCGTCGGTGGTGCCCTGGACTCGGTCGTGGATACGATCGACCAGTTCGATGATGCGCCTGGCGTCGGCGGTCGGCGCATAGCTGGTCGCGGCCACGAACATGGTCGTGCGGCGCAGCCGGCCGATGGCATCGGTACGGAAATTGGAGTGGTCGATCACGCCGGCGAGCGCACGCGGATGCAGTGTCTGCAGCATGAGGGCAGCGATACCGCCGGCCATCATGCCGGGGAAGTCGCCGTGGATCTTCCAGGTGGCCGAGTCGGGGCCGAACAGGCCGGGATCGCCGACCGGCGCATCGTAGTCGATGCCGAAGTCCTCGGTGGTGGCGACAGTCTGCACGATCCAGTTGCGCAGCCGTGTATGCACCGGCGTGAGCAGATTAGCCTGGCGCGGCGATAGACGATCGGTCAGACGGGTCAGGCTCGGCATGACGGCAACAGATGAAACGAGTTGTTCACTATACCGCCGACCGACAAGCGCGGATGCGCAGGGTCAGACGGATGCGGCCGGCAGGAACGAGCGCAACGGCCGATGGGCATCGGTCAGCCAATCGGCGACCGAGCGGCCGCTCGCTGCGACCGCGGCCACGACGACGAGCCCGGCCGCCCGGGCGTCCTCGCCGGCGTCGTGATGGGCGAAGTCGATGTCCAGATGCCGGCTGAGGCTGGCCAGCCCGTAGCCGCGCCGGGCAAAGCGTGGAAACGCCCGCCGTGCGACCCGGGTGGAATCCAGCCAGTGGGCATCGAGCAACGGCAACTCGTGGCGGGCGCAGGCCCGCGAAGTGGCGGTGACATCGAACGCGGTATGCGAAACCACGACCCGGCCGGTCAAAAGGCGCACGATCTCCGGATAGCAGTCCGGCCAGGTCGGCGCATCGCGCACGTCCGCGGCATGGATACCGTGGACGGCGATATTGTCGCGTGCGAACCAGGTCCGCGGATTGACGAGCCACGACCAGTTGTCGATCAGCGCGCCGTCGGCGAAGCGGGCGAAACCGATCTGGCAGATGCTGGCCGGGTCGCCGTTGGCGGTCTCCACGTCGATGGCCACGAACGCGTCGGCCTCGACGTGCAGCTGCGCGGGGGCGGCGATCGGCCGTGCCATGTCAGCCTGCTGGCCGGAGCCTGGGCGGCTCAGCCGGCCGCCCAGAACCAGTTGATCAGGAAGTACGGGATCAGCGTGGCGAGGATCACGCAGGTCACGTTCAGGGCCAGCCCGGCCCGGATCATGGACTGGATCTTCATGCGCCCGGTGGCGAACACGATCGCGTTGGGCGGCGTGGCCACCGGCATCATGAACGCACAGCTGGCTGCGATCGCCGCCGGTACGGTCAGCAGCAGGACGTCGATATCCACCGACACGGCAAGCGCGCCCAGTAGCGGCATGAACACCGCTGCGGTCGCCGTGTTCGACGACACCTCGGTCAGCGAGATGATCACCAGCACCACCGCGCCGACCAGCAGGATCGCCGGCAGCACGCCGAAGATCTCCATCTGGGTGGCGATCCACTCGGCCAGGCCGGTGTCCTTGATCGCCCCGGCCAGGGCCAGGCCGCCGCCGAACAGCAGCAGCACGCCCCACGGCACGTTGGCCTCGTTCTCCCAGCTCATCAAGCGCGAGCCCTTGCCGTCACTGGCCGGGATCACGAACAGGGCCACGCCGATGGCCATGGCGATCATCGAGTCCGACAGCCAGGACACGCCGGCGTCGGTAAGCAGCGGCCGGCTGATCCACAGGGCGGCCGCCAGCAGAAACATGAAGCCGACGCGTTTTTCGGCGCTGGTCAGCGGGCCGAGCTTCTTGAGCTCGTCGGTGAGCATGTCGCGACCGGCCTTGCCGGTATCCAGATTGAAACCGCCGCGGACCAGCCACAGCCACGCCGCGGCCATCATCGCGATGGAAACCGGAATGCCCACCACCATCCACTGGGCGAAGCCGATATTGATGTTCTGATCCGACGACAGATAGCCGGCCAGCAGCGCATTGGGCGGCGTGCCGATGAGCGTGGCCACGCCACCGATCGATGCCGAATAGGCAATCGCCAGCAGCAGGCGCGTGGCATAACGCTCGACCTCGGGCGCCTGCTCGCCGTCGGGGTCGTCGGCCATGAGGCTGACCACCGACATGCCGATCGGCAGCATCATGATCGCGGTGGCGGTATTGGACACCCACATGCTGATAAAGCCGGTCGCGATCATGAATCCGGCGATCTGGCGGGCCGGGCGGGTGCCCACCGCCAGCAGCGTGGTCAGTGCGATCCGCCGGTGCAAATTCCAGCGCTGCATCGCCAGACCGATCAGAAAACCACCCAGAAACAGGAAGATGATGTCGTCGGCATAGCCGTGGGCGAGATCCTGAAATTCACCCACGCCGATGGCCGGGCCGACCGCCAGCGGCAGCAGCGAAGTCGCCGGGATGGGAATGGCCTCGGTCGCCCACCACGTGGCCATGAACAACGCCAGCCCGGCACAGTGCCAGGCCGCGCCTTCCATGCCGGCCGGCGCCGGGATCACCAGCGTGGCGATAAGCCACAACGGGCCCAGGAACAGGCCAATGCGGCCGGCGGTGCTGGTCGCATGCGCGTCCTGCTGATTGGAGGACACGCTGTCCTGGCTGGGGCTCATCGGTTTCTCCCTTGCTGGTTCGGTCGTTCTTGGATGCTATCGTCGCCCACTCCCATCATCGTGAGCAATCGATGCGCATCGCGCGCCCGGTGGATACGTTCGGCGTGGGCGGCGCCGACGAAGCCCTCGGTCTGCATATGGCCGATACAGGCGGCCAGCGGTTCGTAGAACCCGGCTACGTCGAGCAGGCCGCAGGGCTTGTCGTGCCAGCCGAGCTGGTGCCAGGTCAGCACCTCGAACAGCTCCTCGAGGGTGCCGAAACCGCCCGGCAGCGCGATGAAGCCGTCTGCGGCTTCGATCATCGCCAGCTTGCGCTGGTGCATGGTCTCGACGATATGCAGCTCGGTCAGCCCGTTGTGGGCCAGTTCGCGTTCGGTCATCGAGCGCGGGATCACGCCATAGACCGCCCCGCCGGCGGCCAGGGCGGCATCGGCCACCGCACCCATCAGACCGACCCGGGCCCCGCCATAGACAAGGCGGATCCCGTGGTCGGCCAGAGCCGTGCCCAGCGCGCCCGCGGCGTCGATATATTCCGGCCGCGCCCCTGCGCGTGACCCGCAGTAGACACAGAGGCTGGCGATCGGCGAGGCGGCGGTGCGAGCGGTCATGACAGGCTCCGGAAGCGGCGGGCGGGCGCGCATTCTAAACAGCCGGAGTCGGCCGCGCAGCCGGCACGCCCGCTCATCGGCGGCCCGGCTCGTCGTCGTCCGCGCGATCCTTGACGAAGGTTTCGTCGACCTCGCCGGCGAAGAAGCGCTTGCCGTAGATGAGCAGGCACAGACCGATGCCAATACCGAATGCCCAGGCCGCGCCCTGGGTGACCAGCACGCCGGCGGTCACGCCCGCGATGCCCAGATCGCGCTGGCTGCGCGCTTCCATGATGCCGATACGCACGCTCACATAGCCCTGGATCAGCAACGTCAGGGCCAGGGCCACGCCCAGAATCGGCTGGATCACCGACACGATCGGCAACAGCAGCAGGCCGGTGTTGGTGCCCCAGCGAAACGAGCCGGAGCCGCCGAAGATCGAATCCATCGCGCGGCGGCCTTCCTTGTAGCGCTCGACGATCACCACGTGCATGGCCGCCCACAGCGGGCCGCACATGGCCACGTCCGGCCCGAGAATGCTCATGCTGGCGTTACGCGCGCCGAAGATCATATGAGCCCGGTCCGGGCTGTAGTCGATATCCTCGTCCGGACGCGCGCCGTCGGCTTCGTCGAGCAGGGCCTTGGACTGGAGCACGTCGCCGAACAGCACGATATAGGTCGCGGCCACCATCGGCAGCGCCTGGATGAAGAACCAGGCCGGCGGCAGGCCGACACCGAACACCGTGTACTGCGTCCAGAGGGTGACGAAGTCCGGCTTGGAGAAGCCCCATTCCACGTTCGGCCAGGGCGCTTCGCCGAACAGCGGCGCGAGCACGATCGCCAGCGCGATGATCGGGAAGATGCCCAGCTTGCCGATCAGCCCCATCACCGCGTTGCGCTGCTTGAGCGCGTTGAAGCCCTGCGAAAAGATCAGCAGGAAAGCCAGCCCGACGGCGATCGAGATCGTGAACGGAAACGTCCAGAAACGCCCGCCGTCGGAGAACACGCTGTTCACCGCGGCCAGGCCCGCACCCATGATGATGCCCGCCTTGAGCGCGGGCGGCACGAAACGCACCACGTGCTTGGCCAGGCCCGTCACGCCGAGGGCGATCGACAGCGTACCGAGCATGAACTGAAAGGCGATCAGCGCATGCACGCGGTCCACGCCCTCGGGAAAGCCTTCGCAGTAGGCAATGAGCAGCGGAATGGCGGGCGTGATCCAGCCCGGCACCACGGGATCGCCGAGCAGGTGATGCGTCAGATAGAACAGGCCGTTGAGCATCACCACGGCCAGAGCGGCCTCGAACGGCATGCCCAGCAGGTCGGTCATCAGCGGGATCGCGGCCAGATCGACCGCGCACATCAACAGGCCCTGAAGATAATCCGGCCATTCGAAACGATAGTGATAGAACGGCAGACGGATCTTGAAGGGTCCGGCGCCCCAGTACGGTGATTCGCCGGCTTCCCTGCGGGCCCATGGCAGCATATGAAAATCCCCCGGTATCGATGCGCGTACGATAGCACCGAGGGCGAGCCGGCTCATCGCAGGGCCTCTTTTGCGATCGGTGGTAAAGCCAGCCTTAACAGGCATTTGACGGGACCGGCCGTAGGATGGCCCGGCCTGGGTCCGTATCGAGTCGGCCCGTACGCATTACGCAAGAGAGACGAACGATGGATGTACCTGTCTGGGTCTGGGGCGCAACGATCGCCGGCATTCTGGCGTTGCTGATCTTCGATTTCTTCGCCCATGTGCGTACGCCGCACGCGCCGTCGCTCAAGGAAGCGGGCGGCTGGTCGATCTTCTATGTGGTACTGGCCATCATCTTCGGCATCGGCCTGTGGATGGTCTGGGGCCACGACCACGGCATCGAATACTTTGCCGGCTATATCACCGAAAAGAGCCTGTCGGTCGACAACCTGTTCGTGTTCGTGATCATCATGGGCTCGTTCAACGTGCCGGCCGAATACCAGCAGAAAGTGCTGCTGGTGGGCGTGGTGATCGCGCTCATCCTGCGTACGATCTTCATCGCTCTCGGCGCGGCGGCGATCGAGAACTTCTCCTGGGTGTTCTATATCTTCGGCATCTTCCTGCTGTACACGGCGTGGAGCCTGGCCCGTACCAAGCACGACGAGGACGAAGAGTACGAGCCCAACATCATGGTGCGTCTGGCCCAGAAATACCTGCCGGCGACCGAAGACTACGACGGCACCCGGCTGACCACCGTGCAGAACGGCAAGCGCCTGATCACGCCCATGCTGATCGTGATGATCGCCATCGGCGCCACCGATATCCTGTTCGCGCTGGACTCGATCCCGGCGATCTACGGGCTCACCAAGGAGCCCTATATCGTGTTCACGGCGAATGCTTTCGCCCTGCTCGGCCTGATCCAGCTCTATTTCCTGCTCGGCGGGCTGCTCGACCGGCTGGTCTACCTCTCGTTCGGGCTGGCGGTCATTCTCGGTTTCATCGGCATCAAGCTGATGATCCATGCGCTGCACACCAACGAACTGCCCTTCATCAACGGCGGCCAGGAAGTGCATCTCGTGCCCGAGATTCCGATCTGGCTGTCGCTGTCGGTAATCATCGGCATCCTGATCGTGACCACGGTCGCCAGCCTGATGAGCAGCAAGAACAAGTAGCGGCGGCGTGAGAACCTGAACACGGTACGCGCGACTCAGACACCCGGCTGCTTCATCCCCGGCCGTGCTCCGCTGCTCGGCGCTACGCCCAAGGGGGGGGAATACAGGCACGCTCGCGGGCGGCCGCTGAAGCCGTGTAGGTCGGATTAGCGCAGCGTAATCCGACACGAATTCCGCTCCAGACAAGCCGGAGCCCGAACAGTGACCCAGGTCGGATCCTGGCGGAGCGTCTGTATTGGCCCCGTGTGGAGCGACGAGAAGCACAGCGCCCAAGGGTGTCCGAGGCACGGCCTCGGTGCGGCCAGCCTGTCTGAGCGTCGCCAAAGCGACGCGAGTTCTGGCCGCATCCCTTGGGGCGAGCATCGCAGTGCACCGGCGCGTTTCGCGTCGGCGCGCAACCCGGGTGTCGTTTCCTTTGCTTCCTTTCGTTTGGACAAGCAAACGAAAGGGAGTCGCGCGGCAGCGCGAAACAAGCGTGCCGTCGAACTCGTGAGTGCCGGAAGACGGGTGGCTTAAACCCATTGTCCTGAAACGACCACGCAGACGAACTTCGACTTGGGGTTTCGCACTGTTGTGCGAGTAACTTTCATTTGCTTGTCCAAATGAAAGTCACCAAAGCAAACGACACCCTGTCTTGCGTCGATGCTGCGCATCGATGCCCTGCGCGGCTCCGGCCGAAAGAGGGACAGCCGCGAAACTCGCGCCGCTGGGCGGCACTCAGACACACGGCTGTCTGGATCCTCTTTCGGCCTCCGCTGCTCGGCGCTACGCCCAAGGGACTGAATACAGACAAGCTCGCGGGCGGCCGCTGAAGCCGTGTAGGTCGGATTAGCGCAGCGTAATCCGACACGAATTCCGCTCCAGACAAGCCGGAGCCCGAACAGTGACCCAGGTCGGATCAGGTGTCTTGCACCGTGATCCGACCTTCCGCCTAATGGTGGAGCGCCTGTATTCGGCCCCCGTGTGGAGCGACGAGACGCACAGCGCCCGAGGGTGTCCGGCGCACTGCGCCGGTGCGGCCAGCCTGTTTGAGCGTCGCCAAAGCGACGCGAGTTCTGGCCGCATCCCTTGGGGGCGAGCATCGCAGTGCCCCGGCGCGTTTCGCGTCGGCGCGCAACCCGGGGGTCGTTTCTCTTCGTTACTTCTCTTTGGACAAGCAAAGAGAAGTAGCTCGCGCTGCAGCGCGAAACAAGAGCTTGGCTAAGCTCGTGAGCGCCGTAAGACGGGTGGCTTAAACCCAGCGTCTTGAATCGACCACGCAGGCGAATTCTCACTTGGGGTTTCGCACTGTTGTGCGAGTAACTTTCATTTGCTTGTCCAGGTAAGTCACCAAAGCAAACGACACCCTGCCTTGCGTCGGCGCTCCGCGCCGATGCCCTGCGCTACGCCCAAGGGATTGAATACAGACAAACTCGCGGGCGGGCGCGCTAAAGATCGCTTCTGATTTATTCTCGTAGGTCGGCTTAGCCAAAGGCGTAAGCCGACCGAAACGCGGCAGCGCGCGACGACAGCGCCGTCGAACTCGTGAGCGCCAGAACACGCGCGGCTCGAACCCAAGAGTCTTGGATCGACCATGCCCATGCACCCGCACTCGAGGCTCAGGCGCTGCTCAACCGGCCCAGAACAAACCGCCCCGCCTGACCGCGCCCACAAAAAAGGCCGGAATCGCTGGATTCCGGCCTTGTTCGTCAACGCCCGACTATCAATCCGTCGGGCAGGCCGCTACGCCGTCGCGTGTCTCGCTGGTGAACTGGCAGCCGTAGTTCTCGTCGGCGACCGTGTCGGCATCGAGCACGTCGTCGCCAGCCGGCTTGGTGCCGTTCTGCTCCCAGTCGATCATCGCCTGGAAGCCGCTGACCAGTTCGGTGCCAGTGAAGTCGCAGTGCGGCGCGGACCGGATCGCCCGCTGCACCAGCAGATCACCGTTGCCGTTGGCCTCGGCGCGCCGACGATAGACCTGCTCGTTGGAAAACGGCACGTACAGATCGCCCAGCCCGTGCAGTGATACCACCGGTACGCTGAACTGGCCGTTGACGTTGGGCAGCCAGCGCAGGCCATCCGGCTGCAGCGGGTTGGCATCGGCGTCGGCCATCACGCGCAGGATCGAGTCGTTGAACATCTGCTCGGCGTCGCTCAGGTCGTCGTCGGCATCGAACTGGTAGGTAAAGCCGGTATTGCTGGTGAAATCGCGGGCGAGAATGCCGTTGATGGTGCCGTCGCGACCGCCGGTACCCATGACCACGTTGTAGTAGCCGCCGCGAAAGCCCTGCTCGAAGACCGGGCGATCGCCGCCAGACAGCTGGCGCACGATATCCTCGAGCTCCAGGCCCTGCTCGGTCGGCACGCCCTGCTCGGTGAACGAGGGCACCGTCTCCCAGAGCACGGCATCGATGGCCTGCTGGTCGAAATCGGTATTCGGAAACATCGTCGGGCCCATATCGGCCACGTGCTGGGCGGCAAACGTGAAGTTCAGCAGATAGTTGAACTCGGTGTCGCCCCCGCCGACCACGCCACAGGCCGGCATGGCTGCGGCGTAGCTGACCTTGTGGTTGGCGTTGGCCGCGGTTTCGGCCTCGATCGCAGCGGCCGTGACATGTCCGCCCATCGAAACGCCCATGATGTAGGTCTTGGTCGGCGCCATCTGGCCGGTGATATCGGCGAAGTTCAGCGCCAGATTGTTGGTGTCTTCCACGCCGGTGCGGACGTCGTAATAGTTGGTGGAATAACTCGACGCCGCCCAGGCATAGCCCTGGCTGACCAGGTACTGGCGTATCGGCGGGCTGTCGACGGTCAGCTTGGGCCCTTCGCCGCGATAGCCGTGGGCATACATCACCAGCAGTCCGTTCCAGTTCTCCGGCACCTCGATCCGGTAGCCGGCACCGTCGAGCACGCCCGTATAGCGCTCGGTGGGCAGGCCGTCGAGTGCTTCGAAGGCAAGCTCATCCTCGTCGACTGCGAACATGCGCGTGTCCTGCACCCGAGCCGGTTGGTCCGGCTGCGCCGGCGCGTCGTCGCCCACACTCACTCGGTCGTCGCTGCCACCGTCGCTGCAACCGGCCAGCAACGCAGCCATACACACCAGTCCGGCCGCCAACCGCGGCCCGTGATTCCTGTCCATGGGTTCTCCTCCCCGTCGCTCGGCATCGGCGCGCGCAAGCTGCGAATACGATGCTCTGATTATTGTGGCGGGGCGCGGCGGCTTTTTTTGAAACCGAATTTCGCGTCCCGCCTCATTTATGCATCGCCCCTCAGCGCGGTCAAGCCGGCCAAAGGTCGTAGAACGACGTAAGACACCGGCCGCGAACCGTGCCGCGGCCGGCGCGCTCTTATTCAGCCGTTATCGGTGCGGAAGAAGGCGCTGGTGCCACGGGCCTTGGCCGCTGCTTCGAGTTTTTCCAGCGCGATCACGTAGGCCGCCGTGCGATAGCCGACCTCCAGCGTCTCGGCGCGTTCGGCGACGGCCTCGGTGGCTTCGACCATGCGCGATTGCAGACGCTCGGCAACGGTATCGGCCGCCCAGTACCAGGCCTGGCGGTTCTGGACCCACTCGAAATAACTCACGGTCACGCCGCCGGCATTGGCCAGAATATCCGGCACGACCTGCACGCCGTTGTCTTCGAGCGTGCGGTCGGCTTCGCTGGCCACGGGCCCGTTGGCGATCTCGACAATCACCCCGGCACGCACCCGGTCGGCGTTGTCGGCGGTGATCACGTTCTCGAGCGCAGCCGGCGCGAGAATATCGACTTCGAGTTCGACGATCTCGTCGTTGGACAGCGTCTGGCCGTCGGCGGCGCTGACCGAGCCATCGGTCTCCTTGGCCTTGGCGATGGCGTCCAGATCCAGACCGTCGGCGTTGTAGATGCCGCCGCCCGAATCGCTCACCGCCACCACGGTATAGCCGGCCTCGGCACACAGCCGGGCGAACCGGGCGCCGGCATTGCCAAAGCCCTGGACGGCCACGGTCGTGCCGTCGGGCTCGCGCTCCCAGCGTTTCATCAGGGTCGTCAGGGTATGGAACGCCCCGTCGCCGGTGGCAGTGGTACGTCCGGCCGAGCCGCCCATCTCGACCGGCTTGCCGGTGATCACGTCGCGTACCTCGGCGCGGTTGATGATCCGGTACTGGTCCATCATCCAGCCCATCACCCGCGGGTTGGTGTTCACGTCCGGCGCGGGGATATCGCTGTCCGGGCCGATGAAATCGGCGACCTTGTCGATATAGGCACGCGACAGCCGTTCCAGCTCGGCGGGTGAGAGCTGCTTCGGGTCGATCGCGATTCCGCCCTTGCCGCCGCCGAACGGCAGACCGAGCACGGCGCATTTCATCGTCATCCAGAACGCCAGGGTCGACACCTCGTCGGCATTCACGTCCGGATGGAAGCGGATGCCGCCCTTGGCCGGGCCCAGCGTGGTGTCGTAGCGCACGCGATAGCCGGGGTAGAGCTTCATCGCGCCGTCGTCGTGGCGCAACGGTACCGACACCTTCAGTGCGGTATCGGGCTGGGCGAGCTGCTGGGCAATATCGTCAGAGATCTCGATATGGGCGAGCGCGGCCTCGATACGGGCGCTGGCTCCGTCGAACAGACTGGGCATGGCGATCCAATGATTCGGTAAAACGTATTACCTGCCTGTCTCGAACCGATAATTCAAGCACGCCGCCAGCCGCCTTGTAGACGCGACCGATAATATTCGCGAATTCAATGCATTGTGCGCTGAAACCGGCGCCGAGCTCGGATAATATCGAGAGCCTTAATGCGCAGACCCGGGCAACCGATGAGTACTCGAATGATGGATCACGCGTATGGCTACGGCCTGATCAGCCGAGCCTTCCACTGGGCCATGGCGCTGTTGCTGCTCTGGCAGATCATTTCGGCCGCGCTGCACTATGCACTGGACGACACCCCGATTGCCGATTTCTTTTTCGGCTTTCATTTTTCCAACGGGGTGCTGATCCTGGCGCTGGCGATCCTGCGCGGGCTGTGGGGCCTGATCAATCTGTCGCGCCGGCCGGCCCACGACGGCGCCGTCGCGCGGGCGGCGGTGGTCGGCCATGTGGCGATGTATGCGTTGCTGATCGCAGTGCCGGTGATCGCCATCATCCGTGCCTACGGCGGTATTAAGCCGTTTTCCGCGCTCGGCGTGGAGATCTTTTCCGGCATGGACCGCAAGATCGAGTGGATGAGCGAACTCGGCAACCAGTGGCACGGGTTTCTCGGCTGGGTGCTGATCGCGCTCATCGCCGGCCATGTCGTCATGGCGTTCGTGCATACCTACGCCTGGAAACAACCGATGATCGCGCGCATGACGCGCGGCGACGAACGCCCCTGAGCCCCCGGCGCCGGCCCCGACCGGCACGCGACATGCGTTAGAGTCTGCGCTTTCGCGTCACGGACACGCTCTTGGATCTGGTCCTGCTCTTCGCCGCCGCTCTCGCGGCCGGTGCGATCAACGCATTGGCCGGGGGCGGCAGCTTCATCACGCTGCCTGCGCTGCTGTTTCATGGCTTGCCGCCCACCGTGGCCAATGCCACCAGCGCTACGGCGGTGCTGCCCGGCTATGCCACTACGCTGTTCCGCTTCCGTGGCGATGTGGCGCCGCCGGCCGCCCTGTCGCTGCCGGCCATGGTGGCAATCGCCGCCGCCGGCGGCATCAGCGGCGCCACGTTGCTGTTGATCACCGGGGATCGCGCGTTCTCGGCGGTCGTGCCGTGGCTGATGGGTCTGGCCACGCTGATCTTCGCGGCCGCGCCTCATATCAAACAGGCCATGGCACAGCGACAGGCGAGCACGCCCGTCGCCGCCGTGGCGCTGTATGCAGCCTGTACCTACGGCGGCTATTTCAACGGCGGCGTCGGCATCATCGTCATCGCCTTGCTGGGCCTGCTCGGCCAGACCCGGCTGTTGACCTCCGTGGCGATGAAAGCGGTGATGTCGGCCACGCTGACCACGATTTCGGTCACGGTCTATGCGCTGTTCGGACTGATCCACTGGCCGCTGGCCGTGCTGATGGCGGCCGGTGCGATGCTCGGCGGGTGGATGGGCGCGGCGTTCGGCTATCGCATCGCCCCCGGCTGGCACCGCATCGGCATCGTGGTCATCGGCACGATCATGACGGGGCTGATGTTCCTGCGCACCTGACACGCAGCCTGCGCTGGCGTGCAGGGGCGTGCCTTGTCTAGGCTGTGCCTATCGACCCCCAACCAGGATATTCCATGGACAAGATCATGCTCGTGACCGGCGGCAGCCGGGGGATCGGCGCCGCGACCTGTCTGATGGCCGCCAAATACGGCTATGCAGTCGCCGTGAACTACCGCAGCAACCGCGAAGCCGCCGAGCAGGTGGTCGCGGCCATCGAGGCCGACGGCGGCCGCGCGATCGCGGTGCAGGCCGACGTCGCCGACGAGGCCCAGGTGGTGAACATGTTCACCACCATCGACGACACCCTGGGCCGGGTGACGGCCCTGGTCAACAACGCCGGCATCGTCGATCAGCCCTCGAAAGTAGCCGACATGAGCGCCGAACGTGTCGCGAAGATGATGAGCGTGAACGTCGTCGGCCCGTTCATCTGTGCACGCGAGGCGATTCGCCGGATGGGCACCGAGCACGGCGGCTCCGGCGGGGTGATCGTCAACGTCTCGTCGGCGGCCAGCCATGCCGCCGGCAAAGGCGGCGCAGGGACCTATATCGACTACGGCGCCTCGAAGGGCGCGATCGATACCCTGACGGAAGGCCTGGCCCACGAGCTCGCCGGCGAGAACATCCGCGTCAACGCGGTACGCCCGGGCGTGGTGAACACCGAGATCCATGCCAGCGGCGGCCTGCCGGACAAGCCCGAACAGGCCAAGAGCGCGATCCCGCTGGGCCGCGTGGGCGAGCCCGAGGATATCGCCGAGGCGATCATCTACCTGGCCGAAGCACGGTTCACGACCGGCGCGTTTCTGGACGTCGACGGCGGCGTGTAACCCGGTGGCGGGGCATCCGTGGAACCACGGACGCCCCCGGCCCGCGGGCTGCTCTAAACTGCTTATCCCTCCCCTGCCGGCGCTGCGCCAGGACGATCGTTGATGAGCAGACTTCCTGCCGAGGCACAGCCTCATATCGAAACCCTGGCCCAACGCCACGGCTTCAGCGAAGACGCGATCACGCGGCTGCTGGCCGCCGTCGCCGAAGGCCAGGGGCGCATGGCGGAATTCGACCACCCCGAGTTCGGCGGCCCGGCGATGTGGATGACCGGCGGCATGCTCATGCTCACCGACAGCGGCAACCATGCGCTCAAGGCGCAGGTCGATGCGGCCTGCAACGATGTCGCCGCCCTGCTGGCCCGCGAGCCGTGGCTGCGCGCGGCCACCATTGCACCAGCGGCCCGTGCCGGCCAGCACCAGTATCAGTCACAGCGATCCGGGGTGCCGGCGTACACCGGCGAACGCGGCGTGGCCGCAGCCGGCGATCGCCACTGGCCG
Source organism: Salinisphaera sp. T31B1 (assembly GCF_040361275.1). Classification (NCBI taxonomy): domain Bacteria; kingdom Pseudomonadati; phylum Pseudomonadota; class Gammaproteobacteria; order Salinisphaerales; family Salinisphaeraceae; genus Salinisphaera; species Salinisphaera sp. T31B1. The sequence continues at coordinate 382,046 of NZ_APNH01000001.1, forward strand.
GCCGATCTGGGTACGCCGAGCGTCACCGGCAGCCAGAACGGGCTGCACTATGCCTGGTTCAGCCAGACCTGCCGTCTGGCCGTGGAAGACGAACAGGGGCTACGGCTGTTCGATACCGGCGAGTACCGCGTGACCGGTGCCGCCCAGCAGCAAAGCGACGGCCAGGGCCGCTTTACATTGACGACCCAATACGGCCCGCTGAATCTGGCCGAGCTGCCGCAGGTCGGCGTCGCGAGCGCCGGCCCGTCCGGTGCGACCGAACGGCCCGCCGAGCCGACCAGCGAACCGGGCGATGCTCGGCGTTCCGGCGACGAGGCGATCTTCGCGGCCATCGAACGGCTGGGCGAGCTCAAGGAACGCGGGCTGCTCAGCATCGAAGAATTCGACGCCAAGAAGGCCGAGCTGCTGGCCCGCCTGTAGGCCGTCACGGGCCGGCGAACGTTGCCAGGCGCCGGCCCGGTTTTCAGTCGCGAATCGCCGCCCGCCCCGTTGCCAGACGATGCCGTCGGGCTATTCCAGTTCGTCGGCGCGCTTGCGCAGCTCGTATTTCTGGATCTTGCCGGTGGAGGTAGTCGGCAGTGGCTCGAAGACCACTGTCTTCGGGCATTTGAAGTGCGCCAGACGCTCGCGACAGTAGGCGATGATCTCGTCTTCGGTGGCCTCGGCGCCTTCGCGCAGCTGGACGAACGCACAGGGAGTTTCGCCCCATTTTTCGTCGGGGCGTGCGACCACGGCCGATGAGGCGATCGCCGGGTGCCGCGAGAGCACGCTCTCGATCTCCAGCGAGGAGATGTTCTCGCCGCCTGAGATGATCACGTCCTTGGCCCGATCGGCGATACGGATATAGCCGTCGGCTTCGATCATGCCGAGATCGCCGGTGTGATACCAGCCATCGGCAAACGCTTCGGCCGTGGCCTCGGGGTTGTCCAGGTACCCCTTCATGACGATATTGCCGGCGAACACCAGCTCGCCCATGGTCTGGCCGTCGCGCGGGACTTCAGCGCCGGTCTCGCGGTCGATCACGGTGAGCGCTGACTGGGTCGGGTAGCGCACGCCCTGGCGCGCGTTTTTTGCCACCCGCTCGTCGAGGCTCAGCTCGGCCCACGACTCGTGCTTGGCACACAGCGCCGCCGGCCCGTAGGTTTCGGTCAGGCCGTAGACATGGGTCAGAGAAAAGCCGATGCGCTCCATGCCTTCGATCATGGCGGCCGGCGGCGCGGCCCCGGCCACCAGCCCGTGGACGGTGTGATCGATGCCGGCCAGCTGCTGCTCGTCGGCGTTGATCAGCATGGAATGCACGATCGGCGCGCCGCAGTAATGCGTGACACGATGTGTCTTGATCGCTTCTAGGATGGGCTCGGCGGCAACCTGGCGCAGACACACGTTAGTCCCGGCCTTGGCCGCCAGTGTCCAGGCAAAACACCAGCCGTTGCAATGGAACATCGGCAGCGTCCACAGATAGATCGCATGCGTGGGCATGTCCCAGGCCATGGCATTGGTCATGGCGTTTATATAGGCGCCGCGATGGTGATAGACCACGCCTTTGGGGTTGCCGGTGGTGCCCGAGGTGAAGTTCAGCGAAATCGCGTCCCATTCGTCGGCCGGCAGCCGCCAGGCGAAATCCGCATCGCCCTCGGCGACGAGCGACTCGTAGTCGGTCTCGCCCATCGGGCCTTCGTCGCCGTCGTATTCCGGATCGTCGATATCGATCACGACGGGTGGGTTATCCATCTGGGCGATGGCTTTTTTCATGACCGGCACGAAGGCCCGGTCGACCATCACCATCCTTGCCCCGCCGAAATCGAGCATGAAGGCCAGCGTATCGGCATCCAGGCGCACGTTCAGCGCGTTGAGCACCGCACCGATCATTGCCGGGGCGAAATGCATCTCGTAGGTCGGCGGGATGTTGGGCGCCATGATGGCGACGGTATCGCCCACACCCAGCCCACGTTTTTCCAGCGCGCTGGCCAGCTGCCGGCAGCGGCGGTAGGTTTCGCCCCAGGTCTGGCGGAGATCGCCGTGCACGAGCGCGACCCGGTCGGGATAGACCTCGCCGGACCAGGCCAGGAAACTGGTCGGCGATAGCGCCGAATAGTTGGCGGCGTTCTTCTCTAGCGCGGCGAAACGGTCGGTGGCGGTCATGACGATAGAAATACGGGTGGTAGCCGTATGCTGCCATAGACCGACGCCGCGAGATCGTTCGAACGCTTTATCTGCAAGATTGCGGATAAAACGCGGCGCTCAACGATGGGCCCCACGAGCCGATCGTTGTTTTAGACTGGCGGCCAGTTCGAGGGCCATCGGTTCGATGCGTCCAACCGCTTGTCTGCCAGGAGCCGCTGCATGCCGCGCTTCGCCCGCATGGTTTTAGTTGTCGTTGTGTTCGCCGGTTCGCTCGTGAGCGGCCCGACCGTGGCCCAGCCGTGGCCGGCGCCCATTCGCCAGATACAGGAAAAGGGCGTGACCATCGTCAAGCAGTTCGATGCGCCCGGCGGCATGACCGGCTTCGCTGCACGGGCCGGCTCGCGGCCGATCGCGTTGTATCTGACGCCCGACGGCCAGCACGTGATCGTGGGCACGCTGCTGGACGCCGAGGGCAACAATCTGTCGAAACCGCAGCTGGACGCAGCGATCACCCGGCCGGATACGCAAAGCGCCTGGCCGCTGCTGGAAAAGGCGAGCTGGATCGCCGACGGCGACGACGACGCGCCGCGCACGCTGTACGTATTCACCGATCCGAACTGCCCGTATTGTCACAAGTTCTATGAAGACGCACGGCCGTGGGTGGAGTCCGGCAAGGTACAGCTGCGCCATATCCCGGTGGGTATCCTCAAGCCGAGCAGCCCGGGCAAGGCCGCCGCGCTGCTGGCCGCCGACGATCCGGCCAAGGCCATGGCCCGGCACGAGGCCAGATACCGCTCGGGCGGCATCGAACCCCTGGACGATGTACCGGCCGACCTGCACGACCGGGTTGCCGCCAACAACATGCTGATGTCGGACCTGGGTATTCAGGGCACGCCCGGCATCTTCTACAAGGACGCCGACGGCACGATTCAGGTCAAGCAGGGCGTGCCGCAGGGTGCGGCACTCGAGCACGTGATGGGGCCCAAATGAAACCGCGCTGATCGCGGCACTCTTGCCGATCGACGTTGTCTGTATGGAGCAGTTATTTCATGCAGGCAGATGGGGCCGGTCGATGTATAGAGTTTTCAGCACGCGTTTGATTCTTTTCGGCACGGCGCTCGCCTGGTCGGCTTTGTCGGGCGCAGCACTGGCCGCGGACGCCTCGGGCCAACCGTCGACGGCCCAGCCGGAGCCGCCCGCTGCCCGGCAGGCGCCGGACGAGACCGCGGTCAAACGCGCCACGCTCGACAACGGGCTGCAGGTAGTGATCATCCCCAACCGGCTGGCACCGGCCGTGACCACGGTGATGAACTACGACGTGGGCTCGCGCGATACGCCCGAGGGCTTTCCCGGCATGGCCCATGCGCAGGAACACATGATGTTCCGCGGCACCGATACCCTGTCGGCCGCACAGATCTCGGCGATTTCCGCCGCCATGGGCGGGCAGTTCAACGCTGACACGCAGGATGAAGTCACCCAGTACTACTTCACCGTGCCCGCGGCCTATGTGAACGTGGCCTTGCGCCTGCACGCCGAGCGCATGAAAAGCGTCAAGGACGCCCAGGCCGACTGGGCCGCCGAGCGCGGCGCGATCGAGCAGGAGGTCGCCCGCGATCTGTCCTCGCCGAGCTATGTCGCCTATACCCGGCTGCGCGAACAGCTGTTCGACGGCACGCCCTATGCGCATGACGCGCTGGGCACGAAAGACTCCTTCGATGCGACCACCGGCAAGATGCTCAAGGCCTTCCACGACAAGTGGTATGCGCCCAACAACGCCACCCTGGTGATCGCCGGCGATGTGGACACCAAGGCCACCCTGGCCACGGTCCGTCGCCTGTTCGGCGGTATCGCAAAACGCCCGCTGCCCGAAACCGCGCCGGTCAAGCTTTCGCCCGTGCAGGCCAAGCCCATCCGCATGCCCACCGATGCCGGCTACGGGCTGGCGTATCTGGCCTACCGGGCGCCGGGCACCGACGATCCACAGGCACACGCGGCCGCACAGGTGCTGGCGAAGATACTGTCCAACCCGCGCGGCGCGCTCTACAGCCAGCTCGTGGCCACCGGCGACAGCCTTGGCACCCAGTTCGCCGTCGACGGGCTGCGTTCGTCGGGCATCGCCTTTGCCGCGGCCGCCTTTCCGGCCGGCGCGGACAGCGACAAGCTGGTCGAGCGGATGCGCGCCATCCTGGGCGATATCGGCGCCAACGGTGTGGATGCAGACGCGGTCGAGGACGCCAAGCGACAGCTGATCACCCAGGCGGCCGCCGAGCAGGACTCCATTCCCGGGCAGGCCATGGCCTGGTCGCAGGCCGTGGCCATCGATCGCATGCCCTCGCCCCAGGCGGAACTGAATGCGCTGGAAGCCGTCACCCCCGAGGCCGTCAACGCCCTGGCCGGGCGGATGCTCGCGGCTGATAACAGCGTACTGACCGTGCTCACGCCACAAGGCTCGGGCGCGCCGTCGAACAGCGGCGGCTTCGGCGGCGGCGAGTCCTTCACGCCCAAACACGTCGAGGACGTCACCCTGCCCGAATGGGCCGCCAAGCCGCTGGCAAGGATCGAGGTGCCCCACCCGACCACGAAGCCGGTCGTATCGAAGCTGGACAACGGCATGCGCCTGATCGTGGTGCCGACCCAGGCCACGCGCGCGGTACACGTTTACGGCTCGATCCGTACCGAGCCGGCATTGCAGGCCCCGGCCCGGCAGGAAGGCATCGACGCGGTGCTCGACCAGATGCTGTCGTTCGGCACCAAGAAACACGACCGCGTGGCCTACCAGGCCGCGCTGGACGCGATCGGCGCCGATACCACCACCGGCACCGATTTCTCCCTGGTGGTGTTGCCCGACCACCTGGGCCGCGGGCTGGACCTGCTGGCCGAGAACGAGCTGAGCCCGGCGCTGCCGAAAAAGGCGTTCGACATCGTCCGGCCCCAGATCGCCGCGGCGACCGCCGGCACGATCGGCAGCCCGGATTTCCATGCCGGCCAGGCGATGAAGCGCGGCCTGTACCCCAAGGACGACCCGAGCCTGCGTCATGCCACCGCCGAGAGCGTCAATTCTCTGAGCTATGACGATCTCACCGCCTACTACCGGCAGGTATTCCGGCCGGATCTCGCCTCGCTGGTCGTGGTCGGCCATGTCGACCCGGCCGCGGTGAAGAAAGACGTCGAACGCGCTTTCGGCGGCTGGCAGGCCAAGGGCGACGCACCCGACGTGGACCTGCCGCCCGTGCCGGCCAACGAACCCGCCACCATCCAGGTACCCGACGACGCCAAGGTGCAGGACACCGTGCAGCTGGCCGAAACACTCGGGCTGCACGAGGACCAGCGCGATTATCGGGCACTGGAACTGGGCAATCAGGTTCTGACCGGCGGTTTCTATGCCAGCCGTCTGTACCGGGAGCTGCGCGCCGAGCGCGGGCTGGTCTACTACATCCATTCGGGTATCGATGCCAGCCGTACGCGCACCCATCTGGCCTTCGAATACGGCGCACTGCCCGACAAGGTGGCCACCGCCAACCGGCTGATCGCCGATGCGCTGACCCAGATGATCGACGCGCCGGTCTCCGCGGCCGAATTGCACCGCGCGCGGGCCGAGCTGATCCGCCAGGTCGCGCTCAACCAGGCCAGCGCGGACGCCATCGGCGGCGGGCTGCTGTCGCGGATCGAGCGAGGCGCCCCGTTGGATGCACCCTACCGCGCGGCGGCCGCCTATCAGAAGATCGACGCCGACGAGATCCAGGCGGCGTTCAAGCAGTGGATCCGTCCGGACGATCTGGTCCGCGTGATCCAGGGCCCGGCGCCCGGCTGATCCGGCGCCTCCGGCGACCCGGCGCGACACGTATGAGCCGTGTGCGCGCCGGGTCGCACGGATCGGGGCATCCGTGCAATCATCGCGCGTCGAATACGCCGGGTTCGCGTATTGTCTGATAGACCCGCCGGCGCGGCATCTCGCGCGGCGTGGCCCGACCGCCAGCGGAGAGCGCATGCGCATTGGACTGTTCGTTCCCTGTTTCATCGATGCGTTCTATCCGGACGTGGGGATCGCCACGCTGGAACTGTTGGAACGCTTCCACTGCAAGGTCGACTACCCTTTCGACCAGACCTGCTGCGGCCAGCCGATGGTCAACTCGGGCTGCCACGCAGAGGCGCGGGCGACCGAAGCGCTGTTCGTGAAGAACTTCGCCCAATATGACGTGATCGTGGCGCCATCGGGCTCCTGCGTGCACCAGATACGCGACAACCTGACCGCCGTCGAGCAGACGCCCGACGTCAAGCACGTCCGCGAGAACACGCTCGAACTCGTCGAGTTCCTGCACGATGTGCTCGAGGTGGATGCGTTTCCCTGGGCACGCTTCGAACACCGCGTGGGCTATCACGACTCCTGCAATACGCTGCGCAACCTCGGCCACGGCAAGCCCAGCGAACTGCACGGCGAGCCCTTCTCCAAACCGCGCGCGCTGCTGGAAAAGGTTGCCGGCATCGAACTCGTCCAGATCGACCGCCCGGACGAATGCTGCGGTTTCGGCGGCACCTTCTCGGTGACCGAACCGGAAGTCTCGGCCCAGATGGGCCGCGACAAGATCGCCGATCATGGCCGCAACGGCGCCGAATATATCGTCTCGGCCGATTCCTCCTGCCTGATGCACCAGTCCGGCTGTGCCGCACGCATCGGTGCGCCGATCAAGTTCAAGCACATCGCCGAGATTCTCAACGGGGCAAGCCAATGAGCGGCAACGAACCCAACCCGGCCGCGACCCTGCAACGCGCGACACCCGAGGCCCAGCCGCGCCCGGCGAAAGCCGCGGACGGCAAACGCGTGGACCATGCGCGCTCGGCCAAGCAGTTCCTGAACGCGCCGGAGCATGCCAAGTCGCACGACACCCGCGTGTGGGCCATGCGCACCAAGCGCGACAAGCAGGCGCACACCATCGAGGAATGGGAAGAACTGCGCGAGCTGGCCAGCCAGATCAAGACGCATACGCTCGCCCACCTCGATACCTATCTCGAGCAGTTCGAGGCCAACGCCAAGGCCAACGGCATCCACGTGCACTGGGCGGCCGACGGCGCCGAGCACAACCGCATCGTCCACGAGATCTTCACCGAGCACGGCGTCAAACGCGTGATCAAGGCGAAGTCCATGCTCATGGAAGAGTGCGGCTTTCGGCATTACATGGACAGCGTGGGCATCGAGATCGTGGAGACCGACCTGGGCGAGCGCATCCAGCAGCTCGACGGCGAGGACCCGAGCCATATCGTGGTGCCGCCCGTCCACAAGATGCGCTCGGACGTAGCGCGCCTGTTCGCCGAACAGCTCGGCTCGGACCCCGACAACGACGACGCCCACTATCTCGCCGGCGCGCAGCGCGATGCCACCCGCCCGCTCATCCTGGATGCCGATGCCGGCATGACCGGCGCGAACTTCGCGGTGGCTGAAACCGGCGGCTTCGTGGTCTGTACCAACGAAGGCAACGCCGATCTGTCGGCCAACGTGCCCAACCTGCACGTGGCCAGCATCGGCATCGAAAAGCTCGTGCCGCGGGTCGAAGACATGGGCGTGTTCATCCGCCTGCTGTCGCGCTCGGCGCTCGGCTCGCCGATCACCCAGTACACCTCGCATTTCCGCGCGCCCAAGCAAGGCGGCGAAATGCATATCGTGCTGGTCGACAATGGCCGCTCCAAGCGCCTCGGCATGGAGAAATTCTGGTCGTCGCTCAAGTGCATCCGCTGTGGCGCCTGCATGAACACCTGCCCGGTGTATCGGCGTTCCGGCGGGCTGAGCTATGGCGCGACCTATGCCGGCCCGCTGGGGCTGATCCTGAACCCTACGTTCGATGCCCACCGCTATTCCAACCTGCCGTTCGCCTCCACGCTCAACGGCAGCTGCACGAACGTCTGCCCGGTGAAAATCAATATCCACGAACAGATCTTCGGCTGGCGCCAGGTGCTCGCTGAAAACGGCCATCTGCCGTGGACCAAGAAGACCGCTCTGAGTGCCGCCGGCAAGGTGCTTGCCAGCCCCAAAGGCTATCGGGTGGCGATCAAGACCACGAATTCCGCGCTCAAGCACCTGCCGCGCTGGGCGCTCTACAACCGCATGAACGCCTGGGGCGAAGGCCGCGAGATGCCCAGCCCGCCGGACAACGGCACCTTCCACGACTGGTACCGGCGTAACCGCCTGAAGAACCAGGCGAAGACCCCGAACGAGGGCGACAGCCAATGAGCGCGCGCGACGACATCCTCGGTGCCGTGCGCACCAACAAGCCGGCGATCGACGCCCCCGCGCCCACCGTGCCGAACTACGACAACGCCTATCCGCAGGGTGCGGACCGCCTCGCCGCCCTGTTCGCCGAACGGCTGGCCACCATGGGCGGCACTTGGCACGCGTTGGCCGATGGCCAAAGTATCGATGCCGTTTTGCAGGACGTGCTCGCCGACAAGGTCGGCAAGCCGTTCGATGACGCGGTGATCGCCTCCAACGTGCCGGAAGTCGCCGGCAACCGGCCGCTGACCGAAAGCGACGTCCCGGCCAGCGTCCACGATGTGGACATCGCCGTGCTGCGCGCACGCTTTGGCATCGCCGAAACCGGCAGCGTGTGCTTCACCGAAGCCGAACTCACCGTCAACGCCGTCGCCTACCTCGCCCAGCACCTCGTCGTGCTGCTCGACCCGGCCGAAATCGTCGCCAACATGCACCGCGCCTACCAGCGCGACGACTTCGTCAACGCCAACTACACCGTCTTCCACACCGGCCCCTCGGCCACCGCGGATATCGAAGGCGTGCTGGTGCGCGGGGCACAGGGCGTGCGGTCGCTGACGGTGATTCCGGCGCCAGCGACGCCGGCCTGAGGACGAGCGACGCGTATTGAACGCATCATTATCGTCACCGGATGCTGTACGATTGAATCATCCGCCACATGGATGTCGCCCATGCGTACGACGATCAATCTCGACGATGCATTACTCGCGGAAGCCCAACGCCTGACCGGCCTTTCCGAGCGTACCGCGCTCGTACGCGAAGCGCTTTCGGCGCTGATCCAACGCGAAAGCGCGCAGCGCCTGGCACGCCTGGGCGGCACCGAACCGCAATTGAATAACCCGCCGCGGCGCCAATCCGAACCCGCGTGATTCTGGTCGATACCTCAATCTGGATCGACCATTTCCGACATGGCGACGCCGCCCTCGAATCGCGCCTGGACAGCAACGAAGTCTGTACCCACCCGATGGTGCTCGGCGAACTCGCCTGCGGGCACTTCAAAGCGCGCCGCGAGATATTCGCGCTGCTCGACGCACTACCTGCGGCGCCGGTCGCCACGCACACCGAAGCCCGCGACTTCATCGAGCGGCACGCGCTGATGGGCCGCGGCATCGGCTTCGTAGACGTGCACCTGCTCGCAGCGACAGCGCTCATGGGCGATGGGCGCCTGTGGACCCGCGACAAACGCCTCGCGCGCACGGCTGGCGAACTGAGCCTGGCCATAGACCCGGTCGGCGGCTCGTGAGCGCTGCGCTAAACCGAAAGCGGACGCGAAAACCCTTGTCACTGAATTCGGCTAAGCACGGCCGACGATTCATATCGCGGCTTCTGCACGCGCTTCTTGCAGCGCCTTGAGCGTGCGCCCGCTTTCATCCTTCCAGCAGACTCGGCCATTCGCACTGCCGCCGACCAGAACACCGGCCGCCAGCGACGGCGAATTGAAGCGGAAATCCTGCGTGAATCGAAGCCTCTGGCCGTCGCGTATCAGAACACCACGATCCTGTAACTGCTGACGCAAATCCCGCATGTGCTCGTGGATCGAGCCGGTTTCGTCCATACGCGCCATCGAGCCTTCCAGCACGACAAACCCGTCGGCTACTTCGCGGCCTCGTCCCCGAGCGCCTCGCTCTTCCAAGCACAGTTCGGTCGGCTGCGGCTGGGTGGGCGACGACTCCGACCGCGCTTGTCCTGCGGCAGACTCAAACGCATCGATGCCCAGCACCGGAAAGATCACCAGCATTTCGTCGAGAAACCATTCCGCATCGGCGCGATCGGCTTCGGACAGCGGCGGTACGGCCGGCGCCGTGCCATTTTCAACCGCCCATTGGTTGGCGCGCTTGGCCAGCTCGATCAAGCGAGATTCCAGATAGCGGACATGCGCCTTGTTCAAGCCCTCGTTGGTGCTGGTGAACGCCACCGCGCGGGTCCAGAATTCCTTGCCGGCCACATGCTGCCTGATCCGCTCACCCAACACATCGGCCTCACCTACATACAAACGCGACGCGCCGTCCTCGGCCGGGCCGGTAAGCACATAAACGCCCGGCTGGCGCAGCTCGTCCCGTGCGAGCGCGCGGCCGATTTCCGACCGGCTCACCACCACCGCCCGACCGGTCCAGTTGGATTTCTCCACCACGCGCAGGCCGTCCGGCGTGCCGTCGGCCAGGAAGATGCGGATGGACGTGGGGCGCGGCTGGGTCATGTCGTCCCGGCATTCATGAAAAAAACGATGCCTACACTAGCGCGACAGCGTATCAACGCGCGCGCGACTCGCGGACCGCCGACAGAATATCGTCCGTCGTGGCTTTGGTTTTTACGCCGCCAACGTCGAACGGCGATGTCTTTTCGATAGGCGCGGCCCAGAGCGGGGACACCAACACATCGCGCATCCGAACCAACTGACGTTCGGCCATTTTCCAGCGACTGTTCAGGGTTCGCCATGCAATGGAATTCATGAACGGCCTTTTTAACCTCTGCGCGTTTTCAAGCCAGCGCATGTTCCGCCCCTTGTTTTGATGCTTCTTAAAGACTAGACGCATCAGCCCTCAGGCCTAGTTCATTCGCAGATCACGCGAAGCAATCACGATTTCAGACGGTTGGCGCCTCGCGCCCAATGCGTCAGATTACTAGACTAGCCGACCATGCTTTAGCGACCAACCGCGTGGCTAAATTCGCGGTCGGTCATTTGCGTCCCAAAAACGAGGACACCACGGTTGAATATTCAGGCGCATGAACAACTCAAAAGCGCAATCTGGGAGATTGCCAACCGTCTGCGTGGGCCGTACCGGCCGCCGCAGTACCGGCTCGTTATGTTGCCGATGGTGGTGTTGAGGCGACTGGATTGCGTTGTCGAAGAGCGCAAGGAACATGTACTCGCGGAATACGAGCGGCTCAAGCATCAGAATCACGATAACGACACGCTCGTAAAGCTACTCGGCCGTGCGGCAGACCCGAAACGCCAACAGGCGCTCTACAACATCAGCCCGTTTACCTTCGACAAGTTGCTGGGCGATCCGGACAACATCGCGCCGAATCTCGTCGCCTATATCAACGGTTTTTCGCCGATCGCGCGCAGCATCTTCGAGCAGTTCGGCTTCACCGAGCAGATCGAAAAGCTGGACTCCAGTAATCGGCTGTTCACCATCGTGAAAGAGATGGCCGCACTCGATCTGCATCCAGATCGGATCGACAGCCTGCAAATGGGCTATCTGTTCGAGCATCTGGTGATGCGCTTCAACGAACAGGCCAACGAAGAAGCCGGCGACCACTTCACCCCGCGCGAAGTGATCCGCCTGATGGCCAATCTCGTGTATACCGGCGAGCAAGACGTCTACACACCCGGCATCTACCGCACCATCTACGACCCGGCCTGCGGTACGGGCGGCATGCTCTCGGAATCCGAGAAATTCATCTACGCCCAGAACAAAGACGCCAACCTCGCGCTCTTCGGCCAGGAGTACAACCCGGAATCCTGGGCGATCTGCTGCGCCGACATGCTCATTAAGGACGAGGAAACGAGCAATATCGTGCTCGGCGATACGCTCGGCGACGGCAAGACGGTGGACGGCTTCGAGCAATACCAGTTCCACTACATGCTTGCCAACCCGCCGTTTGGCGTGGAATGGAAAGATCAGAAAAGCGGCGTCGAGCGCGAGCACAAGACCAACGGGTTCAACGGCCGCTTTGGTGCAGGCTTGCCGCCGATCAACGACGGCTCTCTGCTGTTCTTGCAGCACATGATTTCGAAGATGCACGCCGCGCCCGATGACGGCGGCGAAGGCTCGCGTATCGCCGTCGTATTCAATGGCTCACCGTTATTCTCGGGCGATGCCGGCTCCGGCCCGTCGAACATTCGCCGCTGGATTATCGAAAACGATTGGCTGGACGCCATCGTCGCTCTGCCCGATCAGCTGTTCTACAACACCGGCATCTATACCTATATCTGGCTCGTTTCCAACCGCAAACCGGAGGAACGCCGCGGCCAGGTTCAGCTCATCGACGGCACGCGCTTTTTCCAGCGTATGAAGAAGAGCCTCAACAACAAGCGCCATGAAATCGGCGACGGCCAGATCAACGACCTCACGCGTATCTACGGCCGTTATCAGGACGGTGAAACCGCGGATGTCGTAATCGGCGGCGAAACCAAAAACCGCGTGGTCTCGCGAGTCTTCAAGAACCACGAATTCGGCTTTCTGAAGGTCACTGTCGAACGGCCCTTGCGTATGAACTTCGAGGCCACGCCCGAACGCATCGCCCGGCTTGATGAGCAGACCGCCTTCACCAACCTGGCCCAATCCAAGAAACGCAAGGATCAAGACGCCGCGGCCAAAGAGATCGCCGCGGGTAAAGCGTTGCAGGCCGAGATTCGTGGCCTGCTAGCCGGCCTGGCGGCGAACGGTCGATACATGGATCGCGCGGCGTTCGAGCACGACCTGAAGCAGGTCGCGAAGCAAGCCGGAGTGAAGCTAGCCGCCCAGCTCAAGAAAGCGATCTTCAATGCGCTCGGCGAACGCGATCCCGAAGCCGAGATCTGCTACGACGGCAAGGGCCGCCCGGAACCGGATAGCGAACTACGCGATACTGAAAATATTCCATTGCCGCGCAACACGATACTACCGCTGCCAATGGGTTTCGGACCGGATAAGCCGAATGATGAGCTGGTCGCGACTTTCCGTGGCGATATTGACGCTTACATGGTGCGCGAGGTCTTACCGCACGTCGCTGACGCCTGGGTGGACTATGAAAAAACGAAGGTCGGTTACGAGATTCCGATTAACCGGCATTTCTATGTTTACAAGCCCCCGCGCGACGTCAGGGCCATAGAGGCCGATATAACTTCGCTTGAAAATGAAATCGCCGACTTGCTTAAAGGGCTGCCGACATGACAACGATACCAGCCGACATCCACATCGCCTACGGTGACTTGCCCGAGGGTTGGGAGTTACAGAAGCTGAAGTTTTTTGCGACTGTCCGAACTAGTAACGTTGATAAAAACTTCTCTGAAGAAGAAATCCCGGTGGGGCTTTGCAACTATACGGACGTTTATTACAACGACCGAATCCTTCCTAGCATGGATTTTATGCAAGGATCAGCCACTGCGGCAGAGATTCGGAAATTCCGTCTCCAATCCGGCCAAGTTATCATCACTAAAGATAGCGAAGGTTGGGACGACATAGGCATCCCTGCACTCGTTGCCGAAGACATGCCAGACGTTTTGTGCGGCTACCATTTAGCGATCTTTGATCCGACCGACAAACTAGACGGTAATTACCTCTCTTGGCTCTGCCGCTCACCGCCACTGAATAATCAGTTTAAAACCGCGGCCAACGGAGTCACGCGTTTCGGGCTCGGGCAGCATTCTATGAAAAACGCTTATATTGCGTTGCCGCCAATAAAAACGCAGCGGAATATCGCTGACTTTCTCGACGAAAAAACCGCCCGAATCGACGCGCTGATCGAAAAGAAGCGCGCGCTTCTGGCTCGGCTGGCCGAAAAACGCCAAGCGCTAATTACGCAGGCTGTCACTAAGGGGCTAGACCCGCATACACCAATGAAGTCTTCCGGACTAGACTGGCTTGGTGAAATACCAGAGCATTGGAAAGTACGGCGACTCCGTTTTCTAATGGCATGCAGCACTGTCAATGGTTTGTACAAGCCAAAGGACCAATTCGACGATTCTGGCATCCCCTTCATTCAGATGGGAGAAGCATTCCGAAGTGAGAGCTTTCAAGGCGGCACCGAAGATAGAGTTCTGGCTACTCAAGAAGAGGTTAAAAAGTGGGGTCTCCGTGAAGGCGATTTCCTAATAGCGCGCAGGTCACTAGTTTTCGACGGTTCGGGAAAGTCTGTAAGAATCGAAAAAACAACCGAACCGCATCTTTTCGAAAGCTCCATGATCCGCGTAAGAATCAAAAACCCGAAAAAATATTCCAGATTTCTCTCGTACTACTTTCAGTCTCAAGTGGGCAGAGCTTTCTTCTTGGCTATTACAAAGCAAGTTACTATTAGTGGAATAGACAGCCAACAGCTTAAGAACATTCCGGCCTTGTTGCCACCAGAAGACGAAGCTTACGATATCAGCAATTTCCTGCTGGAAACCGAGCGTCGTTTCCGGGAAATAGCCCACCAAGTTGAAAAGTCCATAGTCCGTCTTAAAGAATATCGGAATGCACTGGTTACGGCTGTGGTAACCGGTGAGTCGCTGCCTAAATAGTTAGCGGAATTCTCCCGTGCACCTAATCTACTTCGACGAAAACAAGTACAGCGAAGCCAATCCGTTCTTCACGATTGGCGGCGTCCTGGTGCCGGAAGCGAAGGTGCTGGAGCTCGATGAAACGCTGACCAAGATTCAGTCGCATTTCTTTGGCAGCAGCCATCTCACAACCCAGAACGAGTTCCACGGCAAGGAGATGTTTCACGGCAAGGGCTCGTTCAAGGGCCGCAAGCTGGCGGAGCGGGTACAGCTGTTCGATTACCTGGCCACGTTTCTCGTCGATAACGCCATCCCGATTCGGTTGATCCATATCGACGTGAATCGTCATCGCGGTAAATACACTTATCCCGAGCCGGAGTACCGGCTCGGGCTGATGCTATTCCTGGAGCGCGCCTGCGACTATCTGGATTCGGTGGACGACCTGGGTATCGCGTTCGGCGATTATGAGCAGGATGAAGTCGCCCGCTCGGTCGTGGACTTTTCGGAGTACAAGACCTCGGGCAGGACACCCATGCACTACGGCCGGCCACTGGGGCGGCTCGTGGATACGGTGTACTTCACGCAATCGCACCATAGCCGGTTTCTACAGCTGGCCGATGTAGTGGTCTATATGGCGGGGCGGTATCTCCACCAGCCCGAAGCGCCGGAAAAATGGCACGATGCGAAGGTCTGGGAGATATGGGAAAAGATAAAGGCCAGTGCGGATATGCATATCCAGCACTGGCCTTGATATTCGGAACGACTAGACCGCGTGGGTTAGGCCGCTTTTGGGAACGGCCCTCTAGTCGCTAATAGAAAGATAAGGCGCCGACGCGCCAGAATCAAGCCGATCGATAGGGGACGGCGATGCCGGCACACACCGAACACCATTTCGAAACCGCGATTGAGGCCGGGTTAATAGAGCGCGGCGGCTACGAAAAACGCGACCCGAGCGCCTACGATGAATCGATGGCGCTGTTCCCTGATGACGCCATCGGCTTTATCCGGAATTCACAGCCCAAACGCTGGGCACAGCTCGAAGCCCTGCTCGCCGACAAGACCTCAGCCACCGTTCTGGACAGTCTGACCAAGGAACTCGCTCTCAAGGGCGCACTGCATGTGCTGCGGCACGGCTTCAAGTGTTACGGCAAGCTGCTGCGGTTGGCGTATTTCCAGCCCAACTCGAGCATGAACCCGGAGTCGGCGGCACGCTATCGGCAGAACCGCTTGACCATTACCCGGCAGGTCGCGTTCACGTCAGCCTTGAAACGGCCGGACGGAAAGCATCGACGCTGCATCATTGATGTCACGTTAGCGGTAAACGGGCTGCCCGTTGTGACCGCAGAGCTGAAGAACCCGCAGACGGGCCAGCGGGCAGCCGATGCCATCAAGCAATACGAGCGTGATCGCGACTCGCGCGATTTGTTGTTTAGCTTCAAGCAGCGCGCGCTCGTACATTTTGCCGTGGACCCAGACGAAGTCTGGATGACCACGCGTTTAAAAGGCGACGACACCTTCTTTCTGCCGTTCAACCGCGGCTTGAATCATGGCGCAGGCAACCCGCCCGTCGCCGACAACTGGAAAACGCATTATCTTTGGGACGAGGTGCTACAGGCAGATAGCCTGATGGATATCCTCCAGCGCTTCATGCATTTGGAGGTAACCGAGCACAAGACGCCCGCGGGCCGTGGCATACGCACGGTACGCAAGGAAACGATGATCTTCCCGCGCTATCACCAGCTCGATGCGGTGCGTCAACTCGTCGGCCACGCACAGGCCAACGGTTCGGGCCACAACTATCTGGTGCAGCATTCGGCCGGGTCGGGCAAATCCAACTCCATCGCTTGGCTCGCCCATCGGCTGGCAAGCCTGCACGACGCGGCCGATACCAAGGTGTTTCATTCGGTGGTGGTGGTGACCGACCGCCGCGTGCTCGACGCCCAGCTGCAGGACACGATCTACCAGTTCGAGCACAAAACGGGCGTGGTCGAAAAGATCGACGAAGACACCCAGCAGCTCGCCCGGGCGTTATCCCAGGGCACGCCGATCGTCATCACGACGATTCAGAAATTCCCCTTCATCTCGCAGGCGCTGGAAAAACTGGACGAGAAAGGCGAAAGCCTTCGCGTCGATACAGCGAACAAACGCTTTGCCGTGATCGTGGACGAGGCGCATTCGTCACAAAGCGGAGAAACGGCCGGCGCGTTGCGCGGCCTGCTGAACAAGGACGGCATCGAATCGAGCATCGCGGCGCAGTTGTCCGATGAGGAAGACGATGATCTGTCCGATGCCGCCAAAGCTAATCTGCTGCGCGATGCGGCGCGCCGCCAGCGTCAACCGAACCTCAGCTTTTTCGCGTTTACAGCCACGCCCAAGTTCAAGACCAAGGCACTGTTCGACGAACCCGGACCGACCGGCACTTCGCCCTTCCATGAATATTCGATGCGTCAGGCAATCGAAGAGCGTTTCATCATGGATGTGCTGGCGAACTATACGACCTACCAACGGTTTTACGGACTGGTAAAACAGGCCGAGGCAGACCCGGACGTGCCGCGCAAGAAAGCGGCGAAGGCACTGTCGCGCTACATGGAACTGCACCCGGTCAATATCGACCAGGTGGTATCCGTGATCGTCGAGCACTTTCGGCTGAACGTAATGCACGAAATTGGCGGCCGGGCGCGGGCGATGGTGGTGACCGGATCACGCCTTGCCGCCGTGAAATACAAGAAAGCGTTCGACAAATATGTGAAAGACCACGACTACACGGGCATCCGCTCGCTTGTCGCCTTTTCTGGCACGGTCGAAGACCCGGACGATCCGGGCGCTTCGTATACCGAAGTGGCGATGAACGACGGGCTATCGGAACGCGAATTACCCGAGGCGTTCGAACGCGACGATTACCGTGTCCTGCTCGTTGCCGACAAATATCAGACTGGCTTCGACCAGCCGCTGCTACAGACGATGTATGTGGTCAAACGCCTCGCAGGCGTTCAGGCCGTGCAGACGCTTTCACGCCTCAACCGTATGGCACCGGGCAAGGCGCGTACCTTTGTGCTCGATTTCGTTAACGACGAAGCGGAAATCTACAAGGCATTTAAACCTTATTACGAAACCACGCCCGTCGAAGAGAATGCGAAGCCGCAGCGGCTCAATGAACTCCAGCATGAATTACTGCAGCGGGCGATATTCTCTCCGGACGATATCGCTGACTTCACCGCCATCTGGTATCGGCCCAAACGCGAGCATAGCGGCCGTGAGCATCAAGAAATGGCGAGCGTTCTGGACCGCGTGGTGACGCGCTTCAAGGAACTGGCAGAGGAGGAGCAAACACGCTTTCGCGGACAGCTCACGGCATTTCGCAATCTCTACTCCTTCTTGTCACAGATTATTCCGTATCAGGACAGCGAACTAGAGAAGCTTTATACGTTCGTACGAAACCTGATGACGAAACTTCCGCTACCGGACGACGGCACACCCTTTACGCTCGAAGATGACGTGGCGCTACGGTATTACCGCCTGCAGCAGATGACCGACGGCTCGATCGAGCTCGGCCAAGGTGAAGCCTATCCGCTGAAGGGGCCAACAGACGTCGGCACAGCCGGTATCAAAGACGAGGCTGTTCCGTTATCCACACTCGTGGACAAACTCAACGAGCGTTTCGGCACAAACTTTACTGAAGCCGACCAATATTTCTTTGATCAGATTCGCGTATCGGCCGAGCAGGACGACAAGATTAGCGAAGCGGCGAAAGCCAACACTTGGCCTAATTTCAAATCCTATCTCGAGCGCGTTCTCGACGAGCTGTTCATTCAGCGCATGGAAGGAAACGAAGAAATTTTTTCGCGTGTTATGGGCGACCAGTCGTTTCGATCGGCTGCGCACGAACACTTGGCAGCAGAGATATTCAAGAACGTTCGGCGCAGTTACGACTAACCCAACTACGCTGATTGCCCCCCTTAGTAAACGAAACACCGATTTCGTTTACTAAGAGGCACAGCTAAGTAAAAAGCTTTAACTATCATCGTAGGCCCGTGCACTCACTAAATGCCTTACAGACATCGCATTCAGCGATAGCAAGCTTAAGAGCAATAGGCCGCGTAAATCGCCGAAAGATCGGTCCGGGTCGAACGCCTTATGTCGATTGCGTCGACACGCTGGTGAGACGTGTCGATAAATCGGTCTCAAATCGACACATCATTGAGCTTCAAGCGTTCAACACGAAAGACTTGAGCCCTACCAGTTCAACGTCTCGAACTCACGCTCACGCTCGCGGGCTGAATCGGCCGCTTCGGTCGCCTCCGGGGCGTCGTCGGCTGCCGCCTGGCCCGACGACGGATCCTTGGCGATGCCGTTGGTGACCGGATGCTCGCGGAAGTATTCGTCGAAGCGCATTTTCGCATCGTCGCCGAACAGGATTTCGCAGGCTTCGAGCAGGCCGGCGGAGTTCTTGATGGTCTCCTGGCGGGAGACGAGGCTGATCTTGGAGCGGCGGCGCAGGAAATCCTCAAGCTTGGTGATCATCTCGCGGCGGGCGGCCTGGCGGACTTCGGCGCGGATGTATTCGGTGCCCTCGATGAGGATTTCGGCCTGGCGCGGGTCTTCGCGGATATGTTCTAGCAGGGTGATGGCATGCCCGGCATAACGGCGCCACAGGCGGGTGGATAGCGGCTCGGACGAGGCCGGGTCGGTGTAGGCATCCAGGTTCATGAGCCGGGCCTGGTGGAAGAACTCATCGCGCACGGCATCCACCGGTTCGCCGTACCAGCGGTATTTCGGGTAGCGGACTTCGATGCCCATCTGTTTGACCAGATGGGTGATTTCGTTGCCGACGTTCACGCAGTCCGTGAGCTTGCCGCCGAAGATGCTGATGTGGCCGCCGTCGATGTCGGAATCGATCTCGTGCTTGCGGGAAAGCTGCAGGAAGTCGCGATCCGCACCCGCATCGGCCTTCACGGCCAGCGGGCGGACGCCGCAGCGGGTGGCGATGATGTCGTCGCGATTTAGCGGTTGCTCCAGATCCAGCCGGGCGTTGATGTTCTTGAGGACGAAGTCGATGTCTTCGTCGGTGATCGCAGCAAACGGGTCTTCGGTGCGCGTGTCGGTGGTGCCGATGCAGGTGCGGTTGCCCATGGGAATCGCGAAGAACAGGCGGCCGTCTTCGTCGAAGAAGGCGAGCACGCGCTTGTGGGGCGTGAGCCGGTCGACGATGAGATGGATGCCCTTGGACAGCACGTGGCTGTGCTCGGTCTGCTTGTGCGTGAGCTGGTTGTAGCGATCGGCGAGCGGGCCGCAGGCGTTGATGAGCACGCGGGTTTTTGCGGTGAATTCGCGGCCGGTCATCATGTCGCGCAGGTGCACGGTCCAGATGCCATTCTCGCGGGCCGCACCTGTGGATTCCACGTAGTTGGCCGCGGCGCAGCCGCTGTTCATGGCCACGCGCACGAAGTTAAAGACAAAGCGGGCGTCGTTGTCGTGCAGGAAGGCATCGGAATACTCGAAGCAGCCGATGGCGGGCTTCGTGTTGATGACCGCTTCTTCTTCATTGACGGTCGAAAGCCGCGGCAGCCGCGGCATCTTCGTGAAGCAGTTGCCAAAAAACCAGTACAGCCAGGTGCCGGCCCAGAGCACCAGCGGATGCCAGCGAAAGCCCTTGGTGATGGTGGTCAGGAAGCGGATTTCCTGCACCGTGGAGGGATAGTGCTTGATGAGGTGGTTGCGCGACACGCACAGCTCGCGCACGAGCTTGAAGTCGTACGACTCCATGTACTTGATGCCGCCCCAGATGAGGTTGGACGACCACATGCTGGTCATACCGGCGAAATCGCCCTGGTCGATCAGCGCGGTCTTCACGCCCTTGCCTGCCAAGGCCGCCGCGCTCACGGCGCCGTTAATGCCGCCGCCCACGATAAGCGCATCGTAGACGTCGCCGGTGGCGAGTTTCTCGATATTGGCTTCGCGTAGCTGCATTCCGGGTTCTCTGTGGGCATGCGTTATCGCGCCGATCGTGCGGCCGCAGACGCTGACCCGCCCACGATAACGTGTGCCGCATCCGGGCGCGCACGCCGGCGTTCCCGGCAGGCCGTGCCCGCTCTACGAGCGATACCAGCCGCCGGTTTCGCCGTGTCGGTGGGCAGCGGCCGTTGCGGGCGCGGCCGATCGGCGTTACAACACGGCCCATCATTTACCTGCAGGCCCTGCCCATGAGCCGCGCGATCCAGATCGAAAGCTCCGACGGCGTCATCGATGCCCATGTCTTCACGCCCGACAACGCCAGCGGCCCGCTACCGGCGGTCGTGCTGTTCACCGATATCGGCGGCCTGCGGCCATGCTTTTTCGACAAGGCACAGACCGTGGCCGACGACGGTTATGCCGTACTCATGCCGAATATCTACTACCGCGACGGGGCCGGCTCACCGGTGCCCGAAGGCAAGGCGTTTCTGGACGACGACGTGCTACCGGACCTGTTCGACCTGGCCCAGAAACTTACGCCGGACGCCCAGAAACGCGATTCCACGGCGTATCTGGCCACGATCGACGCCGAGCCGGAGTTCGCCGGCGGCGCCATCGGCGTGGTGGGCTACTGCCTGACCGGCGCGTTCGCGCTGCGCATGGCAGCCGCCCATCCGGAACGGGTTGCCGCCGCGGCGGCCTTCCATTCCGCGGGCCTGGCCGTGGCCGGCGACGAGAACAGCCCCATGCACGCCGTCGCCGATATTCGCGGCCGTGTCTATATGGGCCACGCGAACAACGACGATCACCTGCCGCCCGACCAGATCGCACGGCTGGACGAAGCGCTTGCCACGGCCGGCGTGCATTTCACCACCGAATTGTATGCCGATGCCCGGCATGGCTATTCCGCCAGCGACGTACCGGCCTACAACGAAGCTGCGGACGCGCGTCACTACAAGCGGTTGCTCACCTTGTTCGAAGAAACGCTTTTGACCTAACGCCGCAATTCAGCCCGACCGGTCGGCCGGGCGCCGCGCGCGCCTGGCCTGTCGCGGCGCCTCGGCAATATCGGCGGGTCGATCACGCCCCGTCGGCACCCCGATAGACACAAGCGCCGCCGAGATGCCGCTACACGCGCCTCGCCGGCCGGCTCGTGCCAGGCCGGATACGCCAGCCGCGCGGCGATGTTAGCCTTGCCTGTGTCATACACCCATCACGTACGGAATGCCTGAGATGCGTATCGGATTCATCGGATTGGGCGCCATCGGCACGCCCATGGCACAGAACCTCGTCGCCGCGGATTTCGACGTGACCGTCTGGAATCGCACCGCCGAGCGGTGCAAGCCACTGGTCGAGGCCGGCGCGACCCAGGCCGATTCGCCGGCCGACTGCGCGGCCTGCGACGTGCTGATCACCATGTTGGCCGACGACGCGGCGCTGCAAGCCGTGGTGGAAGAGCACGGCCTGATCGACGCCATGGGCGCCGCCACCGTGCACGTGAACATGGCCACGGTGTCGGTCGCGTGCGCGCGCGACATGGCAGAACGACACGCGAACGCCGGCAAGACCTATATCGCGGCCCCCGTGCTGGGCCGGCCGGATATCGCCAAGGCCGCCAAGCTCAATATCGTGGCCGCCGGCCATTCGGACGCCATCGAAACCGCACGCCCGGCACTGGAAACCATGGGCGCCAAGGTCTGGCCCGCCGGCGACGACCCGTATCGCGCCAACGTCATCAAACTGGCGACCAACTACATGCTGATGGCCGCCGTGGAAACGATGGGCGAGGCCGCGAGCATGACCGCGAAGTACGGGATCGAGCCCGCCGACTTTCTCGAGATCATCACCAGCTCGGTATTCGCAGCCCCTGCATACATGGGCTACGCGCCAGCCATGGCCAAGCGGGCGTACGACAACCCGGAAGGCTTCAAGCTCAAGCTCGGTGCCAAGGACATGGACCTGGCCCTGGCCGCGGCCCGTGCCGAGCAGGTAGCCATGCCCGTCGGCGCGGTGGTGCGCGAACGCATGTCCGAGGCCGTGGCCGCCGGCGACGGCGAGCTGGACCTGTCGGCCATGGCCGAAGTGTCGCGCCGGCACGCGCATCTGGACGATCGCGATTAGCGTCGGTCTGCAATCAGCGCTACTTGGCGCCCAGACGCCCGCGCCAGGGTCCGCGGCGGACGCTGGGCTTTTCGGTGCGCCGTCCACGCAGCCAGTGCCAACCCACGAACGCGACCCGAAGCTTCGTGGCCAGCCTCAACATGACGGATCGTCGGCAGTCCCCGAAAGTGTCTACCGACGCGGCTCGGCCACCCACCCTAGAAAGGGAGGACGAACAGACTGGCGTCGGGCAGCGGTACCTGGAAAAATCCTTGAAAGACGAAGTAGAAACCCAGCACGACAATGAAGCCCGCCAACGGATAGACCGCGCAGCGTGACCAGGTCCAGCGTTCATACATGGCAACACTCATGATCGCCAGATAGCTGACCAAGCCTGCGAGCACGAAGCCGATGAATGGCATCGCCAACGTGCCCAGCACCATGGCCACGATCAGCCCCACCCGCCGGCTGACCGAGCCCGGCGCGGCACGCGACTCGGGCGAGGCAAGCCCCACGAGATTCCGCACGATCAGCAGCCCGCTGAACGCCATCATCAGTCCCAGCACGGTATGCGGAAAAACCACCGCCGGGCCGTCGGGCACATCGCGTAGGTCCCACCATCCGATCAGACCGACTGCGATAAACAGTACGCCCCCGAGGGTGCCACGCACGTCGTGGCGATCTTCATCCGGTGTGCGAGCCATCACGGGCATCTCCTATCGACGGGGTGGCACGCAAGCGTGCTGCGATGAGCGGATAGAACAGCGACAACGCGATCAGCACAACGATGGTGATCGCCAGCGGCCCAGACAGGAAGATCGACAGTGGATCGCCCGTCGCGCCCCCGATCATCCAACCCTGGACAAAGCCCTGTTCGGCAATGGGCCCCAGAATCAGGCCGAGCACGATGGGCGACGGCTTGAAGCCGAGCCGGTTGAGAAACCAGCCGATCACGCCGAGCACGATCATGATGACGGCGTCGGCCAGCGAATTGCGTATCGCATAGGCGCCGAGAATGGTCATAAATGCGACGATCGGCACCAGAACGGCCTTGGGGAAGGTGACGATGGATTTGAACGCATAACGACCGATCAACAACCCGATGGGCAGCATCAGTAACGTGGCGATGAACAATCCGTAGATGAAGGTATAGACCACGCTGTCGCCGCCTGACTGGAACATCGCCGGCCCGGTCTGGATGCCCTGCACCATGAGCGCTCCCAGAATGACCGCATCCGGGGGCGTGCCGGGAATGCCCAGTACGAGCGTAGGGATCATGCCGCCGCCGACTGTTGCGTTATTGGCCGACTCACTGGCCTGCAGCCCACGCGGCTCACCCTGGCCGTAGCGCTCCGGCTGGCGTGAGTTACGTCGCGCCTCGGAGTAGGCCACCAGGCCGGCGATCGAACCGCCCGCCCCGGGCAGAATTCCCACGAATGCGCCAATCAGCGACGAACGGATCAGATTGATCCAGTTGACTACACAGGAGCGGACCGCTTCGACCAGGCGATAACCCCGGCTCTCGCCCTGGATTTCGAGATGGCGCTCGGGCCGTGCCACGAGATCGATGAGTACCGGAATACAGTAGAGCCCGATCAGCCCCGACACCACGTCGATTCCGCCCAGCAGCGTGGTCGACTCGAACGTGAAACGCGGCGCGCCGCTGATCGGCGCCACGCCCACGCAGGACAACACCAGACCGAACGATGCGCCGATTAGCCCCTTGGTCAGCTGACCGGCCGAAATGGCCGAAATCAGCGTCAGCCCGAAGATAGCCAGCCAGAAGTATTCGACCGGGCCGAACGCCAGGGCGACGTTGGCCAGCGGCGGCGCAAGGAACAAAAGCGCTGCGGCCCCCACCAGCCCGCCGATCACGCTCGATAGACAGGCGATGGTAACCGCCAGATCGCCGTCGCCTTGCTTGGCCATGGGAAAGCCGTCGAACGTCGTCGCGATGGCTGAAGGCGTACCCGGCGTATTAAGCAGGATCGCCGCATAGGCGCCGCCGTAGATGGCCCCGGTATAGATCGCGCCCATCAGCAACAGCGCCGACGTCGGCTCCATCGAAAACGTCAACGGCACGAGTACCGCGATCGCCATGGTCGCGGTCAGGCCGGGGATCGCGCCGAGCACGGTACCGGCGGTGACACCCACCACGGCCATCAACAGATTGAACGGCGTCAGCGCGCCGAAAATACTCTCGACATGAAACATGCAAGGTCTCCGGGGACCGCGGCAGCGCCCTGCACGGGGCCGGGCGCCACTCGCCGTACTACTTGATCAGGCCCGCTTCGGTCGCCAGTTCGGTATAGACCTCGGTCTTTTCGGTCATGAACTTGTCGATTTCGCCGTAGGGCACGTTCAAGCGCACGAACCCGCGATCATCCATTTCCTGCTTGAACTGATCGGTGGCGTTGACCTGGCCGATCAGATCCGACAGTTTCTGACGAATCGGCTCAGGCGTGGACTTGGGCACCGCGATGCCCCGGTACGCACCGCCCACCATGTCGATCCCTTTCTCCTTGAACGTCGGCACATCGGGGAACAGCGGCATGCGTTCGTCAGTGGCGACCGCCAGCAGACGGACTTCATCGGGATGGTTGGCCGCGACCGTGCTGTAGCCCCACTCGGCCTTGACCTGGCCTCCTCGCATCGCGGTATAGGCCGCGCCGGTGCCCTTGAAGGGAATATAGGTCGTGGTCGTGCCGGTCATCTTGTTGAACCGTACGTTGGCCATATGATTGGCCGTGCCGCTACCCGATCCGGACAGCGTCAGCCGGCCGGGGTTTTCCTTCGCATAGGCGATGAGGTCGTCCAGTGTCTTGAACTCGCTGTCCTTGTTGACCACGATCGCATCCGGCGTGTACTGGAACATGAACACGTTGGTGATATCGTCGGTCTTGAAACCGACGTTCCCCATCAATGGCTTGACGATGATATGGGGCAGATTCGTGCCCATGATCGTGTAGCCGTCGCCCTTGCTCGAATTGAGCTGCGACCAGCCCACGGCGCCGCCCCCGCCGGGCTTGTACTCGACGATCATGTCCTGACCGGTGATCTTCTGAAAGATCGGCTGCTGCAGGCGCGCCGTGATATCCGACTCGCCGCCCGGCCCGAACGGGATGACGTAGTGCACCGGCCGGCTTGGGTAGTCGGCCGCATCCGCCGCCGATGCGATCCCGACACCGGCAATAGTCCATACAGCCAGCGCCGCACTCAGCGCATGGATCACACGTTTTCTGGTTCGCGTTGTCATCGGTTCTCCTCCTTTCGAATCGTTGTCGTATCGGGCGGCCCGCCACGACCGTCGTGCCATGGCGGGCGACCGAGTTTGTTGTTGTCAGTGCGCTGGGGAATTCGCCACACGCTTTCTGATATCCGCGAATAACGAATCGTTGATGTCGATACCGTCGCTGGCCGCCTTGGCGCGCAACCGATAACGCCGCTGGCCCGGCAGGCGCGTATCCGGCTGGCCTTCGATAGCCTCGAGCAGCACATCGAGGCGAGCCAGAAAATCCGGCCCGGCCAGACGCTGGGGGTCGATCAGCACGAAACTCTGGCCGATGCCCGGCGGCGCCCCCTTCGGGTCGAAGAACGAACTCGCCTCAAAACCGTGGTTCGAGCCGGTCAACGAGGCAGAAAGGATCTCGACCATCAAGGCCAACGCAGCACCTTTGGCCCCGCCGAGCGGGACCATCGTGCCGACCAGTGCAGCATCGGGGTCTGTCGTCGACCGGCCTTCGGCATCCAGCGCCCAGCCTTCGGGAATGGCTTCGCCACGCTGCTTGGCAAGCATGACCTTTCCACGCGCGACATGGCTCAACGACAGGTCGATCACCAACGGGGGGCCCGACGTCCGCGGACTCGCGAACGCGATCGGATTGGTTCCGAACACCCCTTCACGGCCCCCCCAGGGCGCCATCGCCGCCGGTGAATTGGAAAAGCCGAGCGCGACCAGCCCCTGTTCGGCCACGGCTTCGACGTGATGCCCCAGCACACCGGCGTGGTGAGAATGACTGATACCCACCACGCAGCTGCCGGCGCTGCGAGCCCTGGCAACGGCTTGTTCCAATCCATAGCGAATTGCCGGGAACGCAAACCCGTGTCCCGCGTCCACGGCCAGGGCGGCCGCGGCCTGGTCGCGTATACGCGGCTTGGCCTCACCGTCGACCTTGCCGGACGCGGCCTGGTCGGCATATGCGATCAAGCGGGCCAGACCGTGCGAGGCCAGGCCGTCGGCCTCGGCTGCGACCAGCGCGCTTGCCACGGCCTCGGCGTTTGTTTGGCTGACGTTGCTGTTGCAGAGTACCGATACGGCCAGCTTGCGCGCCTGTTCGATCGTCTGGCGGGTCATGGCCGGACCTCGTCGAGCGCGCCGAGCACGTTATCGACCGTGACCCGGCTGACGCGTTGGTTGGCCTGCACGGTAACCCCGGCGATATGCGGAGTGAGCAGCACATTATCGAAGCCGCCATACACCGAATCGGCCGGCAACGGTTCGTCTTCGAACACATCGATCGCAGCACCGGCGATTCGGCCGGTCCTCAGCGCCGCCGCCAACGCGGCATCGTCTATGACGCCACCACGGGCGCTGTTGATGACCACCGCGGTAGATTTCATCCGGCCGATGGCGTGTTCGTCGATCAGATGACGCGTGGTCTCGACCAGCGGCACATGCAGGCTGATCACATCGGCCTCGGCCAGCAAATCGTCGAACGACACCGGCGTGACGGCATGGGCTGCCCAGCATGGGTCGTCTGCGGCCAGCATCGGATCGTGAGCGACGATCGTCATCCCCAGTGCGGCTGCACGTACGGCGACCCGACGGGCGATGCCGCCAAAACCGACAAGCCCGAGCGTATGGCCGGCGACTTCATGGCCGATCAGCTCGGCGCGCGGCCAGGCACCCGCGGCGACCTGGGCACTGGCCGTATATGCGGCGCGACGCAGCATCAACGCCGCGCAAATCACGTATTCGGCGACCGCGACGTCGTTGGCCCCGGTGGCCGGCAACACGCGAATGCCGCGCCGCTGGCAGGCGTCCAGGTCGATATTGTCCAGCCCCACGCCGAGACGACCCACCACCCGCAGCGCCGGCGCTGCGTCCAGCAGCTCGGCGTCGACCTGGGTGCGGTTACGCACGATGATTGCAACCGCCGGCGCGACGGCTTCGAGCAGCGCTTTCCGGTCGTCGACCAGGCCCGGGTCGAAACATACCGAATGACGAGCCCGCAGATCCGCCACGGGCGTGTCATCCATGAATTCGGTGATCACGATATCGCTCATGCGGCACCATCCCGCCATTGACTCACCGCCGCCTCGAGTTCGCGATCGGCCATATCCAGCGCTTCGGTCAGCGAGTCGATACGGCTGCGATCGTCGTCCAGCCGGGCACGCGCCCGGGCCAGTGCCTGCTCCATCGGCCGTTTAGCCGGGCCGCCGGCGACGGTATGTACCTGAACGAAACTCTCGGGATCGAGCGCGCCACGTACCATGGCATCGTCAATCGGCAGGTCCTGTCCGTAGATCTCTCGTGCGGATTCGTTGACCAGCGCGGCATCGACCTCGGTCGCGTCCTTGCCCTGCTGAAGCGCACGCAAAACCAGATTGCCGACGATACGGTGCGCGGTACGAAACGATAGCTCCGAGTTGCGATGGATGACCGCCGCGAGTTCGGTACAGCTGGCAAAATGCCGAGCGGCCTGTCGCTTCATGAGTTCGGCATCGACCCTGACCGTCGAAAACACGCCGGTCAGCAACTCCAAGATCCGTCCGGTTTCGTCGAGGGCGTGGAACACCGGCGGCGCAAGCCCTTCCTCGACGTCCTTGGTGTCCTGGTAGTTGACGTTATGCAGGCTCGCGAACGTCCCGCTCATGTCGCCGATGACGTGGGTCGCCGCAAAACGTGCGTATTCGAACGGGTACGGGTTCTTCTTCTGCGGCATCATGCTCGACGACCCCGAATAGTCATCGCCGATACTGATATAACCGAATTCCTGGGTATGCCAAGTATAGAAGTCCTGACAAAGTCGGCTGACCGTGGTCATCAGATTGGCCAGTGCCGCCACGGATTCGAGCATGTAGTCGCCGGCGCCGACGCAGTCGTTGGTGTTTTCGATCAGGCCTTCGAAGCCCAGCAACGTGGCGACCCGGTCGCGGTCGATCGCGTAGGACGATCCGGCCAGGGCGCCGCAGCCCAGCGTGCAGTAGTTGCAGCGGTGCCAGGCCGCCAGCAATCGATCGAGATCGCGCTCCAGGGCATTCACCAGCCCGACCAGATAGTGCCCGAGCGTGACGATCTGGGCATGCTGCATGTGGGTACCCAGCGGCATCACCGTATCTCGATGCGCCACTGCCAGTTCAAGCAGCTGATTGCGTAACGACAGTGACAAACGCGCGACCCCGATCAACCGATCGCGCATGACGATGCGCACCAGCGGCTCAGGACGGGTTCGGCCGATATTGATATCGCCGGCTACGGTCTCTCCCACTTGTGCGGTCAGATACCGCTCCATGGTCGAATAAAAGTATTCCACCTGCGGATCGAACTCACCCATGCCCTGACGTCCATCGGTGGCCAGCCCCTCAATGGCTTCCAGAAGACCGGCCGCGGTCGCCTCGGGAATAATTTGCTGCTCGGCGAGCATGACGGTCCAGGCTTTATTCGCCTGAATAAGCCCGTCGAAATAATGTTCGAGCATGAAGTCATAGCTCGGCTTGAGCACGGTCCGCGTATAGATTTCGCCGGGATGGCCTTCAAGGCGTTCCCGCGAAATACGACGATCTTCCGACATGGTCTGTCCTCCGATACAGTTATTGGGTGGCCGGCGCAGCGGTAAGCGGCGGCACTTCGTTATCCTCGATCAGGCTCTGACCCGGGGCGATCCGGGTATGCCGGACCGGCTCACGGGCAGTGACCAGTTCGCCTTCCTCGGCACGAACGACGGTGTAACTGGCCGCCTCGGCCTCGAGCATGTGCGGATAATCGGCACGAAAATGCGCGCCGCGGGATTCCGGGCGGGCCAGCGCAGCTCGGGTGATCGCCTCGCTGACCGTGATGAGGTTGTCGAGATTCAGCCAGTCGTGCCATGTGACGTTGTAAGCGCGCGTACTCGCATCCACACCGCCGGCGTGGAGGCGCTGTCGCAGCGCCGTCAGCTCATCGAGCGCCGCGCTCATATCGGCGTGATTGCGCACGATGCCGACCTGGTGCCACATGAGCTCGTAGAGCGCTTCGCGAATCGGCTGCAAGGCAACGCTGGCCTGTTGCAGCGGCCTGTTGCAGGCGGCTACGGCGCGCTCGACGACGGCCTGGTCGGGCTCGGCCAAGGGCGCTGCACGGTCGATCCATGCGGCCATGCTGTCGCCGGCGATGCCGCCGAACACGGTCGAGTTGGCCACCCCGTTGCCTCCGAGGCGGTTTGCGCCATGCACGCCGCCGGCATCCTCGCCAGCCACGAACAGCCCGGGCAAGGAGGTGAAACAGCGTTCGTCGAAGACGACGCCGCCCATCATGTAATGCGCTGTGGGGATCACCTCGACGCGTTCACCGGCCAGATCGAAGCCGCAATCGGCACAGCGTTTGACCATGCCGCGGAACTGCCGGCGCACGTTGTCGGGCCCCAGATGCGCCATGTAGATATAAGCGCCGCCGTTGAGCGTCGCGCGGCCGGCACCTATCTCGCTGAAGATGCCCCGACTCACGATGTCGCGGGTAGCGCGCTCACCGCGTTCGTCGTAGCGCTCCATGAAGCGTTCGCCGTCGCCGTTGAACAGGTAGCCGCCCGCACCTCGCAGCCCCTCTTCGAGCACCGTACCGGTCATTCGGGTGTGCTCTCCGGCCAACAGCCCGGTGGGATGAAACTGGACCATCTCCATATCACGCAGGGCCAGGCCGGCCTCCAGCGCCATCGCCAATCCATCGCAGGATTTATCGCCGGACGGCGTGTGGTACTTGTACATGGTCGGCCCGCCGCCCGTGCCGAGCATGACCGCCTTGGCGCGACAGAGAAGGTATTCGCCACTGCGGATATCGATCATCAGGACGCCAGCGAGCGCATCGCCGGCGTCGGTCGGGATGATCGCGACCGCGCGATGCTCCTCCAAACGCTCGACACCGGTGGCCCAGGTCTGTTCGGCGAGACGGCTGATGATTTCGATGCCGGTGAGATCCCCGCGGTGGACCGTACGATCGAAAGTCTGGCCGGCAAACGCTTTCTGGTGGACGGTTCCGTCCGGGTTACGATCGAAAAAGCAGCCGTATTCGTTCTCTAGCTCCCGGATCCGTACCTGGGCCTGCTCGACCAGCGTCCAGGCCACGTCCTGGTTGTTGAGCCACTTGCCACCGTTGATGGTGTCCATGAAGTGGCGCTCGGTGGAGTCGGTTGGCGCCAAGGCGACGTTGTAGCCGCCCTGGACCATGCGCGTGCATCCGCATTTGCCGAGCAGCCCCTTAACGGCGATGGTCACGCGTAGCTCGGGCGCGGCCCGCTTGGCATGCAGGGCGGCCAGTAGTCCGGCCCCACCACTGCCCAGAACGAGAATGTCGGTACATATCTGTTTCATGCCGTTGTCCTCAGAACGCTCGCAAAAGGAAACCGAGCCCGCAGGCCAGCGCCAGGGCGAAACTTGCTGCGACGAGATTCTTCTGCGCGGCTCGCCAGCCCAGCATTTCCAGTGCCAGGATGCGTAGACCACTGGCCAGATGGACCGACAGCAGCACGACCAGTCCGCCCTCGGCCACGCGTACCAGCGGCAGCTCTGTCCACGCCAGGAAGTGATCGAGCTCGGCAGCCCCAGCCAGACTCAGCCCCAATACATAGAAATGCGCCGGCAGGAACAGCGCCAGCAGCAGCCCGGAGATCCGGTGAACGGCGAAGCCCCAGTACGGCAGGTGCTGTCTCGGCCCGCCCCTCATGCGAACAACCCCTGCAACGCACGCAGGCCCAGCACCAACAACAGGACCGCAAAGCCGATGGCCACCAGATCCAGGCTGCGCCCGTGCCAACGGGTATGTTCACGGACGATATTGCGCAAACCGATGGCACCGTGGACGGACGCCGCGACCATGAAGATCGCGTAGAACCCGTACCAGGCGACCGACCCACGCGTACGCGCTAGTATTTCGTCGGCCGACAGACCGCCCTGCACCACGATGATCATCGTGGCCAGATGAACGACAACGGCCAGCGCCAGCACCATCGAGCTGAGCCGCATGGCGACCCATATCCATAATTCCGTCATGGCGGGCATTGATGAGGAGCGGTTCATAACTTGCCCTTGAGAGCCGCGACGACGCTCATGCGTTTGAGGCCAGCGATGGCGCTTGCCGGGTCGAGTTCCATCGGGCAGCGCAGCGTGCAGCTCTGCTGGCTGTGGCAGGCATGACAGCCCGCGTCGCCGCTGACGGCGCGTAGGCGCGCTGTGTGCCCGGTATCGCGCTCGTCGTTCATCTGTACCCAAGCCCGGTTGAGCGCGGCCGGTCCGAGATAATCCGGCTTCCATGCGACGACATCGCAACTGCTGTAGCACACGCCGCAGCCGATACATTCCTGGGCTTGATCGGCCAACCGGCGTGCGGGCGAGTCCGGCTCGACCACGGCGAACTCGGCGGTTTTATCTTCTGTGGAACCTACATAGGTGCCGCCCGCATCCCGCCATTTGTCGAAGAATGGTGCCATGTCGGTGACCAAGTCCTTGATCACCGGCAGATTCGCCAGCGGCGCGATCTCGAGCCGGCCGTTGGCGGCCACCTTGTCCACGTGCGTACGGCAGGTCCAACGCGCGGTCCCGTTCACGCGCATGGCGCACGAACCGCACATGCCGACCCGGCAGGCAAAACGATAGGCCAGCGTCTCGTCGATCTCGCGCTGGATATAGCTGACGACGTCCAACACGGTCTGGTTGGCCCGCTGGGGTACCCGGTGTTCTGCGTAGTGTCCTTCGTCGGCGCCTTTCCAGACGGCAACCGTCAATTTATGGCTCATGAAACGACTCCGTAGGCCAGTACGGCCGGCAGCTGTGACAGATCGGCAACGACCCAGTCGGGCGTGAAACGCGGCTCGACCAGGCGATCGTCGAACCGGTTCGACCACGCACAAGCCAGGCCGGCCGCGCGGGCACCCATGACATCGGTCGACGAGCCGGCCACGTGAATCAATGCCTCGGGCAGGACATCCAGCGTGTGCAGCGCATGCCAGTACACGTTTGGATGCGGCTTGTAGGCGCCGGCGCGCTCAGCCGACAGCACTGCCTCGATGAACGGCAACCGACGGGCCAGGGCTTCCAGCATGTCCTGATCGCCGTTGGACAGCAGCGCCAGTCGGTAACCCTGCTCATGCAGCTTCGCCAGCGCCGCAGGCGCGTCCGGCCAAGGCGACAGTTCGTCCCAGGCATCAACCAGCGATTGGCGCACGCGCCGGGGCAGATCGATCGCATTCGTGGCCAACGCATAGTCCAACGCCAGCGCCGTAGCGCGACGAAACGACAGATGACCTCTTTGCAGCATACTGTGGTGCATGGCCACCGCCAGCTGTCGGGTTCGCCAGCATTCGAGCACCCCTTTCGCATGCGACCGATCGTCGCCGTCCAGTGCCTGCGTCAGCGCTGGCAGCAAGGAACCGCGGAAATCGAACAACGCCGAGTAGACGTCGAATGTCACCCACCGGTCTATTACCGAATCAGCCATGAATGCCTCGCCTGATGAGGTTGATCCCGAGCACGACAAGCACGCCCAGCAGGATGCGTCGGAACAGCACCGCGTCGATATAGCCTCGAACGATCCGGCCGATCGTCAGGCCGGCAAACACCGGCAACAGCGCGGCGCACGACCAGATCAGCTCGGTGGCGCCGAGTACGCCGGTGGCCATATAGGACATCGCCAAGGGGATCGAGCCCGCAAGCGCGATCAGGCCATAGGCACCGACGAACTGATCCTTGTCGAGATCGCAGGCCACCAGATACATCAGCAGCGGCGGCCCATTGACGGTCGACAAGCCATTCAACACGCCGGCGCTGCTCCCCACGACCAGACCGGCCCAGCCGCGATCCCGGGGCCGCAGCCGTAACGTCGGCTTGAGGACGTTGACGATCGCAAAGCCGATCGCGATCACGCCCAGTATCAGCAACAGCACCGACGGATCGATGCTGGCCATCAGCCAGCCGCCCACGGCGGTGGCCACACAGAAGCAAAGGATCAACGGCCAGAAGTTGCGCCACGCGGTCCGGATATAACCGCTGCTGACCGCCTGCCAGAAATTGGACACGATCACCGGCGCGACCATCAGCGCAAGCATCTGATGTGGATCTAGAAAACTGCCCAGCAAGGCGATGCTGACCACCGGCAGGCCCATGCCGATGGTGCCCTTGACGGTCGCGGCCAGCAGCAGCACCAAGGCCACGAGCATCGTGGCGGATACGGGTGACAAACCCGCCACATCCATCACGCCGCTCCGTGTGTCAGGCACGGGTAGACAGTCACCGCTGCATCCCCCACTTGCGCACCGTATTGACCTCGATCGTGCGAAAGATCAGGCCTTCTACAAGCAGGCCGATCAGAATGACCGTCAGCAGTCCGGCGAACACGGCGTCGGTCTGCAGCTCGTTGCGGTTTTCGAAGATGAACCAGCCGATACCGCCGCCACTGGAATTGGCACCGAACACCAGTTCGGCGGCGATCTGTGTACGCCAGGCGAACATCCAGCCGATCTTCAACCCGGACAGAATGGTCGGAAACGCCGCGGGCATGAGCAGCTTGGTCACGTAGCGCCAGCCGGTCAGGCCATAGTTGCGACCCGCCATGCGCAATGTCTCGCTCACCGAAATGAAACCGGACAACATGTTCAGCGCCACCGCCCAGAGCACGGCGTGAATTAGCACGAAGACGATGCTGCCGGTGCCGAGCCCGAACCACAGCAAAGCCAGCGGCAGCAATGCGATCGCCGGAAGCGGACTGAACATCGCGGTGAGAATGCCGAGCAGGTCGGAGCCGAACCGGGTCAGGACCGCGAATGTGGTCATCACGGTTGCAAGGGCTACGCCGGCGCCGTAACCGACGAGCAGCACACTGATCGAATT
This sequence comes from Salinisphaera sp. T31B1, assembly GCF_040361275.1. Lineage (NCBI taxonomy): Bacteria > Pseudomonadati > Pseudomonadota > Gammaproteobacteria > Salinisphaerales > Salinisphaeraceae > Salinisphaera > Salinisphaera sp. T31B1. The sequence goes on from NZ_APNH01000001.1 coordinate 416,740, forward strand.
CCAAGCCCGCGACAGGAGCGGCCCGTGGACTGCCGAGTCCCATAACGCACTGATCGTCGCCGTGAATGTCGGGAACAGCAGCGGGTTGTTTGCCCATACGGTATAGAGCTGCCAGATGCCGGCAAGCACCAGTAGAATGAACAGGTTACGGACCAGCGTATTGTCTCGTACGCGTTGCCAGAGGCTGAGATCTCTGGCGATCTCGCCGATCTCGCCGACAGGCCGCGGCTGCCTCTCGAACTCGGCTCTGACCGGTGGCTCGATCGGCGCAGGCGTTCCGGTAGCACTCGTATTATTCGCCATGAGCTTCGACCTTCTGCTCGGCCTCGACCTGCTCCGAAAACAGCATGTGGTGTATCCGCTGCTGCAAGGACTGGAACTCCGGGCAGTCCTGATTGGCGTGATTGAACTGCTCGGCGTTGAGCTCCGCACGTACTTGGCCCGGATGGGGCGAGAGCACCAGAATGCGTGAGCCGATGATCACAGCTTCCTGAATCGAATGCGTTACGAACAGTACGGTGAAGCGCAGCTCGTCCCAGAGTTGCAGCAGCTCCTCCTGCATCTTCAGGCGGGTCAGCGCATCAAGCGCGGCGAACGGCTCGTCCATCAGAAGGACCGCCGGTCCCATGGCCATCCCGCGTGCGATCGCCACACGCTGTTTCATGCCGCCGGACAACTGGTGTGGATAAACCTCGCAGAACTTGCTGAGATTGACCTTGTCGAGATACAGGCGTCCGCGTTCGAAGGCCTCTTTACGGCCGTACTTGCCGCTGCTGATCATGGGGAAAACGACGTTTTCCAGCACCGTCTTCCAGGGCAGTAGCTGGTCGAACTCCTGAAACACCATCATCCGGTCGGGTCCGGGCCCCCGAACGGGCTTTCCGCCGAGATTGATGGAGCCCTCGACTGGAGACATGAAGCCACCTACGCCTTTGAGCAACGTCGATTTGCCGCAGCCCGAGGGCCCGAGCAGAACGAAACGGTCGCCCGGATGGACCTGGAAGTCGACCTGATAGCTGGCGGTCACTATCTGTCGTTTGGTCTTGTACTGCAGAGTCACGCCGCGCACGTCGAGCAACGGCTCGGCGGCATGGGTCGAAGACGGCACCGATGGGTCGATGCCATTCATGGCACTGGTCAGCATCTGAATCTCCTCCGAAATGCTTCAGGCGTTACCGCGGTCGAGGCTGTTGTTGTTGTAGGCCCGGCCCGCGTTGTGATGTGACTTAGTTGCGTCAGCTGCCCGGCTCGTTGGCGACCTCCGGGAAGAACATGTCTTTCCACGAACCGGCCTCGTGGTCGATCGACTTGATCTGGTGCATGAACCGGGCGTATTTCATGACGTTCTTGGGCGTGGTCGTGAACTCGATGTCCGGATCGGTGATGATCTGGAAAATCAGATCCTCCGGTAGCTTCGAATTGGCTTCGGCGATATAGATCTTGGCCGCCTCACGCGGCTTGTCGGCGATGAACTGCATCGCCTGCTTGAGCGCGGCGAATACCGCGGCGAACAGTTTCGGATGGTCGTTACGAAAACTGTCGGATGCCCATAACGTGTTGAAGGTCGACTTGCCGCCCAGGACGTCGTAGGAGGTCAGAACCTGGTGTATCCCGTCACGTTCGAGCTCTTGCTGGTAGTAGGGAGGCGAGCCAAAATGCGCGTTGACTTCGCTGTTGCTCAACATCGCCGCCATCGCATCGGGATGTTTCATCGACACCGTCAGGTCGTCGAGCCGATCGTAGGCGTCGTTTCCCCACTGCTTGGCCGCTGCCATCTGCAAGGTGACCGCCTGAATGGAAACCTTTACTGCCGGTAACGCGATTCGATCGGTCTTGTTGAAGTCCTCGATCGACTGGACTTCCGGATCGGACGTGGTCAACACGATCGGTATGCTGTTGATCGCACCCAGCGCCTTGACGTTCTGGGCACCACGGGTTTTGTCCCACATCTTGATCATCGGGCCTACGCCGCTGGCGGCGAAGTCGAGGTTGCCGGACAACAGTGCGGCGCTGGTCGATGCGCCGCCACCCAGCGTCACCCACTCGATGTCGACCTGATCGATACCGCGCTCCGCGGCCTGGGCTTCGACCATCTTGTTATGGCGCATGACCATCAACGGGAGATAGCCGACACCGTACTGCTGAGAGAAACGGATGGTCGGTGTCTCGCTTTCCCCGCCCGAGCAACCTGTCAGCCATGCGTTCGCAAGCAAGACGGCCAGTAGCACGGTGACGACCCGTAAAGGCCGGACAGCAATTTTTCGTGAACGTCGATTCGTGGTCATGGCTTTCTCCTCCGGTTGCGACTTCGAGGCCGCTATCTAGTTATGTGATACCCCGGTATCCCGGCCTGACGTCATCAAAATCCGACGCCAGGCCGGTGCCAAGTCATGCGCTCCGATACAGCTTGGTCAGCACGAATTCACGGTGGCCAAGCGCTTCGGCCGAGGTGAGCCGGCCACTGCAGGTCTCGAGCATGGATTCGATCAAGGCATCGCCTGCCTGATCGAAATCCATTTCGCGACGCAGGATTCCGGATACGTCCAGATCGATATGCTCGGACATGGTGCGCACCGTCCGCGGATTGGCCGACAACTTCACCACGGGCTCGACCGGATTCCCGATGATGTTGCCCTGCCCGGTGGTGAACAGATGGACTACGAAACCCGCGGCACACATCAACGTCACGCATTCGGCGGCGGCCGACGAGGTATCCATGTAGTAGAGACCGGGCCCTTTCGACGGTTCTTCGGCCGGCTCCAGCACATCGATATACTTCGAGTCGTTGCCGATCTTCATGAAGTTGCCGAACGCCTTTTCCTCGATCGTCGACAGCCCGCCCTCGATGTTGCCCTTGGTCGGCTGCGACTCGGACAGATCGTTAGTCTTGTGGCGATTGATGAAATCGTTGTAACTGCCCCAGGTGTCCAAGAATTTCTTCTTGGTCGCCTCGTCGGCGGCACGCTCGGCACAGACCGTCTCACAGCCGGTCAGCTCGGATGTCTCGCCGAAACACAGCGTCGCACCCTCGGGCACGAGCTTGTCCATCAGGTTGCCCACGGTCGGGTTGGAAGCCAGGCCCGACGTGGTGTCGGATTCGCCGCACTTGGTCGATATCCACAGCTCATCGATACCGCATTCCTCGCGTTGCTTTTCCGAGGCGTCCTGAACGAATTTCTTTGCCGCCCACGAAGCACGGGAGATCGTGTTGATATCGCCATGCTGTTCGATCGCGAAGCCCTCGACGGGCTTGCCGGTCTTCGCGATGCCGTCGACCACCCGCTGCGTCCAACCCGGCTCGATGCCGATCACCACCACGGCCGCGACGTTCGGATTGGCGCCGGTGCCGATCAGGGTCCGGAAATGCAGATCCAGATCGGCACCGAATTGCAGGCGTCCGTAGGGATGTGGAATCGCCATCGTGCCCTTGATGTTGTTGGCCACCGCCTCACAGCAAGCATTGGATATGTCGTCCAGCGGCAGAATGATGACGTGATTGCGGATACCGACACGGCCGTTCTCGCGCCGGTAGCCCAGAAATGTGCGTTTGCTCATGGTTACCACCGCTTGGTCTTGATGTTGTGGACGTGGACGTGGTCGCCCTTGGCGATCGCGGCTACGGCACGGCCGATGTCGTGCTCGTACTCGATGATCGTGTCGTCGTCGCCGATTTCATCGAGCGCGATCTTGTGGCCGATCGGAATGTCGTGATTGGCCTTGAGTTCGATCGTTTCGTCGTTCTCCATCATCCAACCCGACAGCGTCTGCCCGGCCTTGATGCCTTCGACCACGACAACGCCGACCTTGTCGGCCTTGTTGTGGACCAGGAAGTGGGTCTCCATGTGCCGTCTCTCCTCTTCGATTTATCCGAGTTCCGGTGCAATCTGCAGCCGGTCATTGTTGTAATATGTCTTATATAAGACTGTCAAATAACCAGGACTCGGATATGCTTTCGACGCTCGCTTTACCGTGGATTTTCCGGCCATGAACGATGCCGCTTCGCCGAATTACCAACCGCTTTATCAACAAATCAAGACTTTGCTGGTGAGTCGCCTGGCAGCCAACGAGTGGCCGCCGGGCACCGCGCTACCGAGCGAAATCGCGCTGGCGCAGGCGTATAACGTCAGCCAAGGCACGGTGCGCAAGGCGCTCAACGAACTGGAAATCGAGCATATGGTCGAGCGCAGGCAGGGCCGTGGCACGTTCGCGGCACGCCATAGCCAGCAACGCTCGCTGTTCCAGTTCTTCCATCTACTCAGCGATGACAACGTCCGGGAACTGCCGGTCAGCCGGGTGCTCAGCTGTGCTACAGGCGAAGCAAGCGCGTGCGAACGGCGCGCACTCAACCTGACCGCCGGCGCATCCGTGACCCGAATTCGGCGGGTTCGCGATCTCAACCAACGGCCGGTGATCAGCGAGTCACTGAGCGTACCCACGGCGATGTTCCCAGGCCTGGCCGAACGCGCGCTCGAAGAGGTACCCAACACCCTCTACGAATTCTTCGAAACGCAATACGGCGTGGTGGTCGCCCACGCCAGCGAGCGTCTGCGCGCGGCCGCGGCAAGCGAAACCGACGCCGAACTGCTCGGGGTATCAGCCGGCGCGCCTCTGTTGGCGATCGAGCGACGCGCGCTCAATCTCGAAAATCGCCCGGTCGAATGGCGCCTGAGCTACTGCGATACTGCCCATCATTTCTATTTAAACGAGCTCGATTGATACTCGCCTAGCCGCGATACGGCTGATCCGTGCTCGATCCCGGCTCCGTGGCTCATCGCTTTGCCTTTATAATTGAGCCAGATTCCGCCCGGAGCCCATGATGGATCCCAGCAAGACCAGCCCGCTGTCGCGCCTGTTCGGCCGTTCGCCCTTCGAGGCATTGACCAAACACATCCGCCAGGTCGACCGCGGGGCGGATCTGCTCACCGAATTCTTCCGTTACAGCTCGGAAGGCGACTGGGCACGGGCGGAGACGCTCTATCACGAGATCTCGGATTGCGAGCACGAGGCCGACGATCTGAAGGATCAGATCCGGCTGAACCTGCCGAGCACGCTCTTCCTGCCGATCTCGCGTTCCGATCTGCTGGAGCTGATCGAGGCCCAGGACAAGATCGTCAACAAGATCAAGGATATCGCCGGGTTGATGACCGGCCGGCACATGCAGTTTCCGCCCGCCCTGCTGCCGGGCATCAACGACTACATGAAGGTCACCATTGCTGCCGTTCACCAGGCACGCAAGGTGCTCGAAGAACTCGACGAGCTGCTGGAATCCGGGTTCGGCCGCAATGTGTCCGAGATGATCGAGGATATGGTCGTCGAACTGGGCAAGCTCGAAAAGCGCGCCGACGAAGAACAGATCGTGATCCGCCATCGTCTGCTGGATCTGGAGTCCGAGCTGCCGCCGCTGGAGGTGATGTTCCTCTACCAGATCATCGACTGGATCGGCACGGTCTCGGACCGGGCCGAACGCGTGGGCGCCCGCCTGCAGATCATGATGGCGCGCTGAAAGCCGGGCCGTCAGGCGCTACAATCCGCACCCCCTCGGGACGCCGACGCGTCCGACGACCAGGAAGACCATGGCGATCATCGCGCAACACGCGGACACGCTGCTGATCCTCGCGTGCATTTTCGGCTTTTTCATGGCCTGGGGGATCGGCGCCAACGACGTGGCCAATGCCATGGGCACGTCCGTGGGCTCGGGCGCGATCACCATCTGGCAAGCCGTGATCATCGCCGGGATCTTCGAGTTTCTGGGGGCCTGGCTGGCCGGCGGTCAGGTCACCCAGACGATCAGCAAGGGGCTGATTCATCCGGAACTGTTCGCCGATCAACCACATTTGCTGGTGATCGGCATGCTTGCGGCCCTGCTGGGGGCCGGCACGTTCTTGCTGGTGACCTCGCTGCGCGGCATGCCGGTATCCACCGGGCAATCGATCATCGGCGGCATCATGGGGTTTGCGCTGGTGTCGCTGGGCGCGGACCCGATCAACTGGGGCGAGATCGTCAAGATCGTGGCCAGCTGGATCGTATCGCCAATCATCGCCGGGCTGATCGCGTTCCTGCTGTTCGAGTCCATCCGCCACCTGATCTTCAACCACCCGGACCCGGCGGTCGGCGCCCGCCGTTATGTGCCGGGCTATGTGTTCCTGGCCGCGCTCGTCATCGCGCTGGTCACCCTCATCAAGGGGCTTTCACATATCGGGCTGGTGCTGTCCACCGGCGTGAGCGTGGTGCTGGCGGTGGGGATCGGCCTGATCGCGGCCGCGATCACCACCGTACTGCTGCGCCGGATCGATCTGAGCCCGGAAGCGCGTGCCAGCGACCGCTATCGCAACGTCGAGCGCGTGTTCGGCTATGCCCAGATCTTCACCGCCGCGACCATGGCCTTTGCTCATGGCTCCAACGACGTCGCCAACGCCATCGGGCCGGTGGCCGCTGTAGTCAACGTGATCGAAAACCCCGGCCAGATCGGCGACGAATCGCAGCTGGCCGGCTGGATCCTCATCCTCGGCGGCGCCGGGATCGTGGTCGGGCTGGCAACCTATGGGCATCGGGTGATCAAGACGATCGGCGCAGGCATCACCGAACTCACGCCCACACGCGGCTTTTCGGCCGAGCTGTCGGCCGCCAGCACCGTAGTGCTGGCGACCTGGTTCGGTATTCCGGTGTCCACCACCCAGACGCTGGTCGGTGCGGTGCTGGGCGTCGGCCTGGCCCGCGGCATGCGCGCACTCAACCTCTCCGTGCTGGGCGGCGTGTTCGCCGGCTGGCTGCTGACCCTGCCGGGTGCGGCGCTGTTCACGGCCGTGTTCTACTTCATCCTGCGCTCGATTTTCGTCTAGTCCGCCGCTGCCGGGGCGGCGTCTCGAGACGGCTACAGCTGCCCGTTCAGGAAACGGCCGACCGTCTCGAACAACTGCGGCGCGCGTCGCTCGAGCAGGGCGAAATGCGTGGCATGACCGATTTCGGCATATTGCTTGTGCGCGCTGCCCAGCCGATCGAACAGGCCGAGCGCGTCAGCGCGCACGGCGGTGGCATCATCGGTCCCGCGTACCACCAGCGTCGGCATGTCGATCGCGCCGGCGTCATAGCGGGGCCGTTCGTTGAACGCCTCCCACAGATCCACGAGCACTCCGTTGGGCGCACGTACGGCCTCGCCCGGCTCGTCGGCGAGCATCGCCTGGAACCACGCAGACAGCACGGCCGGGTCGCGCCACTGGTTCGCATCATCGGCCAGGATTTCGCTGTCCCAGCGTTCGCGGGCCTGGGCCTGTGTTTCGGTGCGATAGGCCCCCAGCGGACGCAGCCGGGCCGGGTCGTCGCGATCGGCCAGCCCGGCAATCCGGTCGGGCCGTGCATGGCAGTACACCGGCGCGAACAGCACCAGCCGGTCGACCGTGCCCGGGCCTGCCGCGGCATATAGGCCGGCGGTCATCGTGCCCCAGGACCAGCCGACAATATCGATCCGCGCGAGCCCGGTCCGTTCGCGGATGGCTGCGACACAGTCGGCAATATCGGCCACGGCCGATTCGGCGCGCGCGAACGGCGGGTTGTCGCGCGCGGGCGCGTCAAGCGCCGCCGGCCGGGTGGAGCGCCCATAGCCGCGCACGTCCAGCGCGTAGGCGCTATAGCCGTCGGCCACCGCATGATCCAGCCAGCTGGCGCCCGGCACGTCGAACATGACGCCCGGGTACGTCGCGCCGTGGACGAACAGAATCGCCCGGCCGCTCGCGGATGGATCATCGCCCGCGGCTTTTTCGCGCAAATGGATACGCTCGTCCGGCGCCGCACTGCTGACGAGCTCGAGATCGGTACAGACTGTGTTCATTCAGGTTTTTCTTGTTTGTCGAAATCGATGTCTTCGGCGCGCATGGCCACGTTGTCGGCCACGAACGCCCCGCGTTGGCCCATCGGCCGGTTGCCGCTGGTGGTGGTGTCTTCGGTGGTCTGGTACTCCAGCTGGGCGTTGAGTTCGCCGCCGACCAGCATGATCAGCACGGTGATGTAGAGCCAGGTCAGTACCACCACGACCGCGCCCAGCGATCCATAAGTGGCGGAGTAGGAGCCCGAGAACGCCACATAGACCGAGAAAGCAAGCGAGCCCAGAATCCAGAAGATGGTCACCATGACCGCGCCGACCATCACCCATCGCCACTTGGGCGCGCGCCGGCTGGGCGCATAGCGATACAGCCCGGCGATGCCGGCCATGAGAAACAGCGCGGCCCCGCCCAGGCCGACGCCACGCCCTACGGCCACCGCCCAGCCGGGAAAGTTCAGCGCAGCCAGCACCAGCGGCACGCCGGCCGCGAGCACGGCGATCGCGATCAGCCCGGCGATGATGGCAAGCGTCAGGGCCAGCGATACTGCGATCTGGACGAAGAAATTGCGGCGCTCGCGTTCGGCATAGACCACATTGAGCGCGACCATCAGCGCGGTCGTGCCCTTGCGCGCGCTCCACAACGCCAGGGCCAGCGTGAACAGCGCAGCAAAGCCCAGCGACGTCTGCGGCTTGGCCGCGATCTGCGTCATCTGGCCGGTGACCGTGCTGATCACGTCCGCGGGCACGATCCCACGCAGCTGTTCCATCTGACCGACCACGCCGGAGGGATCCAGAAACAACCCGTAGATGGCCACGAATGCGGCAATGCCGGGAAAGATCGCCAGTAGGCCGTAGAAGGACACGCCCGCGGCAATAATCGACAGGTTGTTGTCGCCAAAGGCGTGGTAGACGCGCAGGAAGACATCACGCCAACCCTTGAGCGGGATACGAACCGGCGTATGGGCCGTACGGCCGCGCCCGTCGTGACGGATCTGCGCCCCGGGCCTGAGTTTCTGTGCGTTGCGTCGATGCACCATCGGTTCTCGCCTGAAAATACCGTAACCGAGTATACGCAGAGCGACACATGCCTGACGCCGTCGTCGGCATGACATCGCTATCGGGCCGCGCGTAGCATGCGCCCATGACCGTACACGGCTTGTCCCCGCTGCCGACGGTGCCCGCATGACGGCGCCACGCCGGCCCACCGTCGGCCAGCGGCTGCTCGTGGTCGCCGCGGCGCTGCTGTTCGCGCTCGGCGTGCTCGGGGTGTTTTTGCCGCTGCTGCCGACCACGCCGTTCATGCTCGCCGCGGTCGCGCTCGCCTCGCGCGGTTCGCCGCGGTTCGCGGCCTGGATCCGTGCGAACCGTTACGCGGGGCCTGCAATCGTGCACTGGGAACGCGAACGGGCGATTTCGCGGCGCAGCAAGTGTGTCGCCCTGGCCATGCTGGCCACCAGCGCCGCGCTGGTGTGGTGGCATATCGACTACCGGCCGCTGGCGATCGGGGTCACGCTCGGTCTGTGCGGTGTGGCTGTTTTTCTCGCCACACGGGCCGAGCCCCGGACGCACTGAGCCCTCACGCGGCGTATTGACGACACGAAAACCGCCGGCGCAGTCTCGAGACGCGCCGTGACTAACGGCGCGCGACAACCAGAAAACGATAACGGAGGCGTCATGTACGATCTGGAGCATCTCGAGTCCCGTCTGGGCACCCTGCAGGAACACGCCGGCGACGGCATGAAGGCTTTCTGGGCTTTCGACAAGGCCGCGTTCGCACCCGGCGCGATCGACGCCAAGACCAAGCAGCTGCTGGCCCTGGCCACCGCACTGACCACCCAGTGCCCCTATTGCATCGAGCTGCATACCGATGCCGCTCGCAAGGCCGGGGCCAGTGACGACGAACTGGCCGAGACCGCCATGGTCGCCGCCGCCATCCGCGCCGGCGGTGCGGTGACCCACGCCACCCACATGTTCAAGAAATAGCCGCCGCAGGGGCGCCCGGCTCGATCAGGGCCGGGTGTCGCCCTGCCAGTTGAGCTCGCGATAACGTGCGACATCGTCGCCGAAAAACGGGTATTTGACGATCTCGAAATACGGCGAGTGGTCGAAATCCTTGGGCGTGATCAGGCGCGCGTTGCGGCGACGAAAGACCATCTCGCCGTTGTCGCTGCGGTGGATCGTGGGCAGGATCGGATATCGCACGCTGGCGAACGCGCGGGCGATGAGCGTCGAACAGATCGCTCGGGTCATTTCGCCATGGCCGGCCTCGAACAGGCTCGAGCGCCAGTGGCGCGGAAGCAGGCCGTAGGGGAAGAAAAAGCGCAACAGGTCGGCGATCTGGCGCACATTGTAGGGCATGCCGAGATGCTCCACGGCGAACCCCACGATGCGGCCCGCATCGGCATCGTCGAGCTCGCGCGGCCGGCACAGGCGCAGGTGCTCGTCGGCATAGCGCTCGATCGGCGACAGATGCACGCCGCGGCCGAGTTCGGCCTCGAGCACGATCATGCTCCTACCGTCCACGCCCGCCGCGCGCAGTTTGGAAGCCGCCGTGTGGGCGTGGCGGCTGTGCTCGAGCTCGTCGAGGCGGCCGACACACAGCGCCGCGTGGGTCCAGGCGCTGAGGGTCACGCTCTGAATGACCGCGGAGACCCGGCTGCGGCCTTCCACCAGCACGACATCGGCCGGCCGCAGGTGGGATCGAAAGCGCGCAAAGTCGGTACGCGGCGGCCCCAGCGGCTGGGCATCGGCGGCCAGCCAGGCCACCACCGGCGCAATCAGCCGATGCTGGGCCGTGTCGTCGTCACTCATCGTCTATCCGCCTGGCCGTCGGCGGCCGTGGCCCTGCACATGCCTGTCGCCAGGCCATGCGCTCGCCGAGTTCGGCCTTTCGACGCTGTTTCGTCATCCCGGTCATCTCTTCGAAATATCCGCCGATCTACTGTATACTCCAGCGACCTGCACGGGTTGTTCGGCATCTTGCCCGGCCCGTAGTTCACGACGCCACGCACAGACGGCCCCAGCGGTGACCGGCGTACCGCTTGTGCATACCGCCCCGCCTGGCGTCCGACCGAAGGATATCTGTGGCCCGGGCGCGCACCATCGAACGTTCCAGTCTTCTGCTGAGCCTGCTCGCCATCGGCGTCGGCATTGCAGCAGGCTACGGTGCGGCAATCTTTCGCGGCCTGATCTCGTTTTTCCACAACCTCGCCTTCTTCGGCCATTTCTCGCTGGTCTACGACGCCAACCTGCATACCGCGGCCAGCCCGTGGGGCGCATGGATCATCCTCGTGCCCATGCTGGGCGCGGTGGCCGTGACCTTCCTGGTACAGAACTTCGCCCCCGAAGCCAAGGGGCATGGCGTGCCCGAGGTGATCGACGCGATCTACTACAAGAGCGGCAAGATACGGCCCAGCGTGGCGGCGACCAAGGCGCTCGCTTCGTCGATCTCGATCGCAACCGGCGGTGCCGTGGGCCGCGAGGGTCCGATCATCCAGATCGGCTCGGCGCTCGGCTCGACCGTGGGCCAACTTACGCTGGTGCGCGAATGGCAGCGCAACACACTCATCGCCGCCGGCGCGGCATCCGGCATCGCGGCAACCTTCAACGCGCCGCTGGGCGGGCTGCTGTTCGCCATCGAGATCATCCTGCCGGAGACCAGCGGTCGCACGCTCATCCCCGTGGCACTGGCAACCGGGGCGGCCGCGTTCGTCGGCCGCATGCTCTTCGGCAATACGCCCTCGTTCGATATTCCGGCCCTGACCAACAACGCGCTGGACGTCAGTTCGCCGGAACTGCTGATTGTCTACGTGCTGTTCGGCGTGGTGATGGGCCTGGCCGCGCTGGTGTTCAATCGCAGCATCTATCTGTTCGAGGACCTGTTCGAAAAGATGCCGGGCAACGACTACAGCCGCCATATCATCGGCATGGGGCTGGTCGGGCTGATGATGTACGCGTTCGTGTATTACACCGGCCATTACTATGTCGAAGGCGTGGGCTACGCGACCATCCAGGATATTCTGGAAAACACGCTCACCGCGCCCTGGCTGTTGCTGCTGCTGTTCGCTGCCAAACTGCTGGCCACCTCGCTGACCATCGGCTCGGGGGCGTCGGGCGGCGTGTTCTCGCCGGCGCTGTATCTGGGCGCGACGCTGGGCGGTGCATTCGCTGTGGGCATGCAGCAGGTCGCGCCCTGGTTCCATCTGGATGTTGCGACCATGGCCGTGCTCGGCATGGCGGCAGTGGTGGCCAGTTCCACGGGTGCCGCGCTCACCGCCATCGTGATCATCTTCGAGATGACCCGCGACTATCACGTGATCATTCCCATGATCATCATCGTGTCGATCGCCTACGGCGTGCGTCAGTTCTTCATGATGGACACGATCTATACCTTCAAGCTGTCCCAGCGCAATCATCCCGTACCGGCTTCGCTGGAAACCAACCTGTTCATGCTGCGCAAGGCGTCGGACTTCTACGACCCGCGCGTGGTGCGTGTGGGCTCGACCCGCGGCATGGCCGAGATCCGCCGGCGCTTTCGCCGCTTCGGGCGCCAGACACCGAACGTGCTGGTCATGGACGCCGACCACAAGATCCAGGCGATCTTCTCCTCACGTCGCCACTACCGGCTGACCCGGCGCGGCGCGATCCGAAGCTGGGCCGACGAACACATGGAGACCGACTACATCGTGGTGGGCGCCGACGACATGATCTTCGATATCGTCGGCCGTCTGCGCGCGGCCAACTGCGAGGTGGCCCTGGTGACCGCGGACGGTTCCATGACCCATCCGCGCGAGGTCCAGGGTGTGCTCACGCTGTCGGACGTCGCCCGTTCCAGCCGGCTGGCGCGCCAGATGGAGCGTCGCCGGATCAAGCCGAAGACCACGACACCGACCTGAGGCGCCGACGCCCGGTCGGCCCGACTCACCGAGGAATCGTCATGCCGCATATCCAAGCCAACGGCCAGCGTCTGTTCTATACCGATACCGGTGGCGACAAGCCGGTGCTGCTGTTCTCGCACGGTCTGCACATGGATCACGAGATGTTCGCTCCGCAGATCGACGCGCTGGCCGATCGCTACCGCTGTGTTGCCTGGGACGAACGCGGCCACGGACAGACCGGGCCGGCCACGGCGCGTTTTTCCTACTACGACTCGGCCGACGATGCGGCTGCGCTGCTGGATGCCCTGGACATCCCCTCCGCCGTCTGGGTGGGCATGTCCCAGGGCGGCTATCTGTCGCTGCGTGCCGCCTTGACCCATCCCGAGCGCATCGCCGCTCTGGTGCTCATCGACACGCAGGCCCGGCCCGAACCCGCCGAGCGTATCGACACCCACCAGAAGACCCTGGCGATGTGGCGCGAGCACGGCTTCACCGATGCCATGGCCGACAACACGGCACAGCGCATTCTGGGCGAGGATTTTGCCGATACCGCCTACTGGCAGGACAAGTGGCGGGGTTTCACCGCCGACAACGTCTACTATCTGTACGACACGCTGGACACCCGCGACGATATCAGCGACCGGCTCGGCGAGATCGATATCCCGGCATTGGTGATCCACGGCACCGATGACCGCGCGATCACCCTCGAGCGTGCCCGGGACATGGCCGACCGGCTGCCTCGTTCGACGTTCGTGACCATCGAAGGCGCCGGCCACGCGGCCAATCTGACCCACGCCGAGGCGGTCAATCCGCATATCGAAGCGTTTCTGGCCGGGCTCTGAGGCCGGATCCGCCTGGGGGTCCGCGCAGGCCGGGCAGGGTTCTTGATATCGTCGGCGTCCACGCCGTCATGCAATCGGGGGATTGCCATCGTGAACGCCATCGCGCGCTATTTCGAATTCGACACGCTCGCCACCGATTTCCGGACCGAGACGGTCGCCGGGCTGACGACCTTCCTGTCGATGGCCTATATCCTGTTCGTGAACCCGGCGGTGCTGTCGCTGGCATCAGTCCCCGATGCGGCCGGCCTGGGCATGCCGCGCGATGCCGTGTTCACCGCCACCGCCATTGCCGCGGCCTTCGGGTCGCTGGTCATGGGTCTGCTGGCGCGTTTTCCCATCGCTCAGGCGCCCGGCATGGGGCTGAACGCCTTCTTCGCGTTCTCCGTGGTGCTGGGCATGGGCATTCCCTGGCAGACCGCGCTGGCCGGGACCTTCGTCTCCGGCGTGGTGTTCATGGCGCTGTCGGTATCCAGACTGCGCGAGAAGATCATCGACGCCATTCCGGCCGATCTCAAACACGCCGTGGCCGCCGGCGTGGGGTTGTTCATCGCCTTCATCGGGCTGACCAGCGCCGGCATCATCGTCAATGACGACGCGGTACTGGTGAGCCTGGCGCCGTTGACCGATCCGCACACCCTGCTGGCGATCTTCGGCCTGATCGTGACCGTGGTACTGATGACGCTGGGTCTGACCAGTGCAATATTCGTGGGCATGGTCGCCACCTCGATACTGGGCCTGGCCACCGGTCAGATCGCCTTACCCGAGCACGTCGTAGGCCGAGTGCCGGATATCGGCCCGGTCGCAGGCGCGGCCATCAGCCATCTGCCCGACGTGTTCACCCCGCATATGCTGGTGGTGGTCGCGACCATGCTGTTCGTGGATTTCTTCGATTCCGCCGGCACGCTCATGGGCGTGGCCCGCCAGGCCGGACTGATCCGCGACAACAAGCTGCCGCGAGCCGGCCGTGCGCTGTTCGCCGACGCCCTGGCGACCACCGCCAGCGGCCTGATCGGCACCTCGTCGACCACGGCCTATATCGAATCCGCCTCGGGCGTGGCCGCCGGCGGACGCAGCGGCTTCACCGCCGTGGTGGTGGGGCTGTTGTTCCTCGCCGCGCTGTTCTTTTCGCCGCTGCTGGCCGTGGTGACCGAGGCCGTGACCTCGCCGGCGCTGATCGTGGTCGGCGTGCTCATGGCCGCCTCGCTGCGCCACGTCGACTGGGAGCGCTTCGAGATCGCGGTACCGGCGTTTCTCACCGCCCTGCTGATGCCGCTGACCTATTCGATCGCCACCGGTATCGCGATCGGTTTCATCGCCTATCCGATCACCATGATCGCCGCCGGCCGCCGCCGCGAAATCCATCCGCTGATGGCCGCGCTGGCGGTGGTGTTTTTGATCTATTTCGCGTTCCTGCGCCTGTAACGGCGTCCCGTCGCCTCAGCGGCCCAACGCCCGGCCGATCGGACGCAGTTCGGCGATATGGTCGCAGGTGACCTTGCAGACCACCAGCAACGGCACGGCCATGAGCATGCCGGCCACGCCCCATAGCCAGCCCCAGAAGAACAGCGCGAAGAACACCATCAGCGGGCTCATCTCGAAACGCCGACCGTGGATCGCCGGGGTGATGAAATTGCCTTCGAGCACGTTCAATGCGAACACAGCCGCCGGCGCGAGCAGGATATGGGCCAGGGTATCGAAGGTCGCAAACGAGGCCAGCGTGATCGCGGCCAGCGATATCGCCGCACCGGCGTACGGGGCGAAGTTGAGCAGGCCCACCAGCACGCCCCAGAGGATCGGGTCGGTCAGCCCGATCGCCCACAGCACGCCCGCGGCACAGGCGCCCAGCACGATATTGATCGCGGTGACCGTAGCCAGATAGCGGCCGATATCGGCCTGTAGATGACGCACGATGCGCACCGCGTTGCGCCGGCTACGCCCGGTACGCGTCATCAGCAGCAGCTTTCGAAACATCGACCCCCGGCTGCAGAGCATGAAATACAGCATGATCAGGGTCATGAACAGAATGCCGGCCGCCCACTGGACATTGGCCATGATCTGGGCGCGCAGGCCTTTTTCGTTGATCTGGATGGTGGTCTGCTGGGACGCCTTGCCGATGAGATCGGCGGCCGCCTTCTTGAGCTCCTCGGTGGACTTGTTCATGTCCTTGATCTGCTTTTGCAGATCCTGGGTCTGTTCGTTGAACGCGGAGAACGCCTCCGGCGCGCGGTTGATCCAGTATTGCGCCGGCCCCATGAGCATGTAGCCGCCGTAACACACCACCGCAGTGAAACTGCCGATGATCAGCAGCGCGCTGAACGAACGCGGAATGTGCCAGCGCTGCATGCGCGTGACGATCGGCCCGAGCAGCAGGTTGAAGATCAGCGCGAGCGCCACCGGAATCAGCACGAAACGCGCGAAATACAGGGTATAGAACACCGCGAGCACGAGCAGCGCGGTCATGATCACCGAGCGCACATGAATCGGCCGTTCGAACAGCCGCATTACGTCGTCCCTGCGCGACTGCCCCGTGTCGCCAACCGATTCGGCCATGCAATCCCCTGTTTGAGTGCATCGTGCGGCATTGGTCGACCGCAGAAGCGCTCTAAAATACAGCCAGGCCGGGCCGGGCGCTATCCGTAGCTTTGCCCCATTCGGGCCGGGTCGCCGTCCTCGCTATACTGCGCGTGCCCGACCACGACGCTCGAAGACGGACGGCCGATCCGATGGCGCTGTATATCGATTATGCCGATGAAATCCAGCGACTGATCCTCGATGCCGCGCTCACCCCGTGCGAACGTCTGCCCTCGGTACGCGAGGTCAGTCGGCGGCGCGGCTTGAGCGTGTCGACGGTGCTTCAGGCCTACCGCTTGCTCGAAGCCCGCGGGCTGGTCGAGGCCCGCCCGCGATCGGGCTACTATGTCAGCCCGCGCAACCGTGCCGATCCACGCCAGCCCGACCGGCCCGTGACGACGATGCATGCGATGCCCTCGGGCGTGCCGGTCGACCGCGGCGGGCTGATCCACGAAGTGCTCGAAGCGACCCGTTCGCGAGATCTGGTACCGATGGGCTCGGCGTTCCCGGATCCGCGGCTGTTTCCACTGGCGCGCCTGCGCCGCTCGATCTATCGCGGCCTGCAGCACGTCGATGCGCATCAGAGCGTCGAGGATCTGTCCCCCGGCAACGCCGCACTTCGCCGTCAGATCGCGGTTCGCTATCACCTGGACGGCCAACACGTCGATCCCGACGAGATCGTGATCACCAACGGTGCGCTGGAAGCACTGAATCTATGCCTGCAGGCCGTGACCCGCCCGGGCGACACGGTGCTGATCGAGTCGCCGACCTTCTACGGCGCGCTGCAATCGATCGAACGCCTAGGGCGCCGTGCCATCGAACTGCCGATCGACCCCGTGCGCGGTCTCGACCCGGATCGGCTCAAACGACAGCTGGCCGTGCACCGCCCGGCCGCCTGCTGGCTGATGCCGACGTTTCAGAACCCGACCGGTGCGCTCGTGCCGGCGGCCGCCAAGCAGGCCATAGTCGAGCTGCTGGCCGCGCACGAGGTTCCCCTGATCGAGGACGACGCCTACGCCGAACTTTATTACGGGGCGCGGCGGCCCCCGCCGGCCCGCGTCTTCGATCGCACCGGCAATATCCTGCATTGCGGCAGCTTCTCGAAGAGCCTGGCGCCCGGCTATCGTATCGGTTGGGCCATGCCGGGCCGCTACGTGTCATGCGTGCTCCGATATAAGCTCGAAAGTACGCTCGCGGCCTCGCTGCCGGCGCAGGTCGGTATCGCCGACTATCTGCGCGGGACACATTACGACACGCATCTGACCACGCTGCGTGAACAGCTGCGCCGCCGCCGCGACGGGTTGATCGACCTTGTACGAACCCACTTTCCGGCCGGCGTCGAGTTCACCCGGCCGGAGGGCGGTTATGTCATGTGGCTGCGACTGCCGCAGGGCATCAGCGCGCGTCGGCTGTACCACCAGGCCCTGGCTGCCGGGGTGGGCATTGCCCCTGGCGTGCTGTTCGGCTGCGACGACACCTTTGACGATCATATCCGCCTGAACTACGGTCACCCATCGCCGGCCGCACTGGAGCGCGGCATCGTACGGCTGGCGGGCATCCTCACCGAGCAGTCCGAATAAGCCTGGGCGATATCGCACGGGCACAGGCGAAACGCCGGGCCACGGCGAACAGGACCGACCACCCGGCAAACGGGCGGCCCACGGTTTGCTACGACGCCGGGACGGCACGGGGCCGTGCTGGCGATTCCGGCCGCGCCGGCCGGGGCCGTTCACGTGCCGGACCGTCGCCTCATGCATCACCGGGGCCGCGCGCCGCAGCCTTCGCACACCACTGTTATGGATTCACGCCCGCGTCTGTCGCTTGGTCGCCGACGATGATGTACGGATAATGGGGCCACGCTCGATCGCCGGCCCTGCCGGCGACCCAACCAGGATCTGCCCACCGTGCCTGTTCCAAGGTTTTTGCTGCTCAGCGCCCTGCTTGCCTGGGGTCTGATCGCCGTCACGAGCGCTTCGGCGCGCGCCCAAGCGGGGGACGACGATCCGATGGCCCGGCGGCTGGCGGCCTGTACGGCCTGCCACGGGCCGCAGGGTATCGAACTCGAGGACGGCTACGTGCCTCGTATTCATGGCAAGCCGGCGGGCTATCTCTACAACCAGCTGATCAATTATCAGGACTATCGGCGGCGTAACACGAGCATGAACCATATGGTCGCGCATCTGTCGCCTGCCTATCTCTACGAGATCGCCGATTATTTCGCCGGCCTGGATACACCCTATCCCGAGCCGGCCGCTGCGCCCGCGACCGCTGTGGCCGAACGCGGCGAACAGCTGGTCCGCCATGGTGATACCCGGGCCGATATACCGGCCTGTGCAGCCTGCCACGGCGAGCGGCTGACCGGTGTGCAGCCGAACACGCCCGGGCTCATCGGCCTGCCGCGGCAATACATCATGGCCCAACTCGGCGCCTGGCGGGTCGGCACACGACACGCGGCGGCACCGGACTGCATGCATACGATCGTCGGGCGCATGGGCCCGGGCGATATCGAAGCCGTGGCTGCCTGGCTGGCCTCGCGCCCGATTCCGACCGATACGCATCCGGTGGCAAACGCCGTACTCGACCCGCCGCTGGATTGCGGCAGCGTGCCCGTCCCGGAGCGCCGACCATGAGCCGAACACGCGGTTTGTCCGCGGCAGTCGTCGCGCTCGCCGGCCTGTTGAGCGTGGTCTGCCCGGCCAACGCCCAGCCGCCTACCCCCTCGGGCGATTCGAGCGTCGATCGCGGCCAGTATCTGGCCACCGTGGGCAACTGTGCCGGCTGTCATACCGCGCCTGGCGGCCAGCCGATGGCGGGCGGTCTGCACCTGGACAGCCCGTATGGGACGTTCATCACCCCCAACATCACGCCTGACGCCGACCACGGCATCGGCCGCTGGTCCGACGACGATTTCTGGCGGGCGATGCACGAAGGGCGACGGCCGGACGGCTCGGCGATGTATCCGGCCTGTCCGTACACCAGCTATACCCATGTCGAGCGCGCCGATATCGACGCCCTGCATGCGTATCTGGGCCAGATCCCGCCGGCCGCCAACGACACCCCGGACCACCGGCTGGACTGGCCGTATCGCTATCGCAGCCTGCTCACGGTCTGGCAGTGGCTGTATTTCGAGCCCGGGGGGCTGGCCGACAAGCCCCAGCAGAGCCCTGCCTGGAACCGGGGCCGATATCTCGTCGAAGGCCTCGGCCACTGCAACGAATGCCATCGCGCGCGCGGACGGTTCGGAACGCTGCAGAGCGCCGACGACGCGCCGGGCGCGATGATCCACGGCTGGTACGCGCCGCCGCTGGCCGATCCGGCCCAGGCCGGTCTGCAGCAGTGGTCGATCAAGGATGCAGCGGCCTTTCTCAAGCGTGGCAAGGCCGATCATGCCGCGATGATGGGTCCCATGGCCGATGTCGTGTTCGACAGTCTCCAGTACTGGTCGGACGAGGATGCACTGGCCGCGGCCACCTATCTGAAATCCTTGCCCGCCCGTGACGTCGAATCACCCGTTCGGCTGATCCGTCTGAGCCGGGACGGCCAGCGCGCCGCCATGGATCAGGGCCGTACGCTCTATGGCAAGCATTGCGCCGACTGTCACGGTGACAACGGGCAGGGCGGCGACGGAGCACCGGCTCTGGCCGGCAACCGCGCCGTGACGCTGGCGGATCCGATCAACGTGGCCAACATGATCCGCGGCGGCGGTTTCGCCCCGGCCACCGAGGGCAACCCGCAGCCCTACGGCATGCCGCCCTTCCACGGGTTTTCCGACCGCGAGCTGGCGGCGCTGATCAGCTATATCCGTGGCAGTTGGGGCAACCAGGCCTCGCCGGTCACCGGCACCAATCTGCGCCGATAGACCGAACCCCGAACACGCTGGCGCCGGGCTCCGTTCGGCGCTGGCCTGCCCGAACGTTCAGCCGGATGCCCGGGCCCGGCGCGCATCGATGAACGCTTGCATGCGCTGTTGAGGCTCGCCGCCGGCATACGCCTGGATCTGGGCAGCGACAGCCGCGTCACAGGTGGCCTCGAAATCGGCCTGGCTCTGCTGCCGGAACCGGGCCTTGGTCAAGCGTACTGCGGTGGCGGGCACGCCTGCCATGCGTTGCGCGCTGGCGAAGGCGGTGTCTTCCACGGCAGCTGGGTCGACCAGTTCGTTGACCAGGCCCAGCGCAGCTGCCCGGCGGCCGTCGATCAGATCGCCGGTCAGCGACAGCGCCTGATTTGCAGCCAGCCCCAGATGCAGGGACATCAGCCAGGAGCCGTAGATACTGGCCAGCCCGACCTTGACCTCCGGCTGGCCGAGACGGGCCTCGGGATAGGCTACACGCCAATCGGCGGCCAGCCCGATCTGAAAACCCACGCCGGTGGCCACCCCGTTGAAACCGGCCACCACGGGCTTGTCCATATTGCGTACGGCTGCGATCACCGCCCCCTGATGACGCATCCAGGCCTCGATCCGCGCCGCGCCAGCAAAACCGACGGCTTCGTCGAGGTCCTGGCCGGCCGAGAACGCGCGCCCGCCGGCACCGGTGATGACCACCGCCGCGACCGCCGGCTCTTCATTGAGCCCGGCCAGACAGGCGATGAAGGCATCGCGCATGGGTGCATGCATGGCGTTGAGCACATCCGGGCGGTTCAGCCGGACATGGGCGATACCGTCGCGAACGGATGACTGGACGAACTCGGACACACGTGCCTCCCAGAACGAATCGAAGGCACGAATATAAGCGCTGTACGCGTCCGCGGCTACGGTCGACGGTGTACGATCGAACGGATTAGCCGTAGCGGCCGTTGATATAGTCCTCGGTGCGCTTCTTGCGCGGGTTGGTGAACATCATGTCGGTATCGCCACACTCCACCATTTCGCCGAGATACATGAACGCCGTCAGGTCGGAGATGCGCGCGGCCTGCTGCATGTTGTGGGTCACGATCAGCAGGGTGTAGTCGCGCTTGAGCTCTGTGAACAGTTCCTCGATCGCACCGGTGGAGATCGGATCCAGCGCCGAGGTGGGTTCGTCCAGCAGGATGACTTCCGGCTTGACCGCGATCGTGCGGGCGATACACAGGCGCTGCTGCTGGCCGCCGGACAACGACTGACCGTCCTGCTTGAGCTTGTCCTTGACCTCACCCCATAGCGAACTGCGCTTGAGCGCCCACTCCACCCGTTCGTCCATCTCGGACTTGGACAGACGCTCGTAGAGCTTCACCCCGAAGGCGATGTTGTCGTAGACGCTCATCGGAAACGGGGTGGGCTTCTGAAACACCATGCCGACCCTCGAGCGCAACAGGTTCGCATCGAGCTTGCGATCGGTGATGTCGTAGCCGTCCATTCGGATGGTGCCTTCGGTGCGCTGGCCCGGATAGAGGTTGTGGATCCGGTTGAAGCAGCGCAGCAGCGTCGACTTTCCGCAGCCGGACGGGCCGATGAAGGCCGTGGTCTGGCGGGTGGGCACCTCCAGGCTGATGTTCTTCAGCGCATGGAACTTGTCGTAATAGAAGTTCAGGCCCTCGACCTCGATCTTGGCCGCCACCTGTTCGCGCTGTCGGCGGGCCTTGATGGTATAGCCGGTGATATCGTCGGCGGCGTGGGTCAGACTCATTTCGATGATTCCTCGGCGCTCGCGGCGCCCGTCAGACGTAATACTCAGCGCGCGACGAAGCGCGCAATGATGTTCAAGGCCAGAATGGCCATGGTCAGCAGCAACCCGCCGGTCCAGGCGAGCTGGACCAGATCCGGGATGAACGAGTTGATGGTCATGTTCTGATAGAGCGTCATCGGCAGATTCGCCATGACGTCGTTCATGCGGGTCGTCCACTGGTTGGAGTTGAGCGCGGTGAAGATCAGCGGCGCGGTCTCGCCGCTGATACGCGCACAGCCCAGCAGCACGCCGGTGACGATGCCCGCCCGGGCCCCGGAGTAGCAGACCTTGGTGACGATCAGCCAGCGGTGAGCCCCCAGCGCCGACGCCGCTTCGCGCAGGCTCTGCGGCACCAGCCCGAGCTGGTCCTCGGTGGTGCGCACCACCACCGGCAGCAGGATGATCGCCAGAGCCACGCCGCCAGCCCAGCCGGAGAAATGGCCCATGGGCTGGACCATGACCGCATAGATGAACAGGCCGACGATGATCGACGGCGCCGAGAGCAGGATATCGCTGATGAAACGGATCACGTTGGCGAGCTTGCCGTCACGCCCATACTCGGCCAGCCATGTGCCGGCGGCGATACCGACCACCGTGCCGATGACGGTGCCGGCCGCGGTCATCATCAGGCTGCCGACGATCGCGTTGCCCAGGCCGCCGCCGGACATCATGGTGCGCTCGGTGAACACCGACAGGCTCAGGCCGGGCAGCCCCTGAATGAGCAGCTCGGCGACGATCAGCGCCAGCCACACCACGCCGAACAGCGTGGCCCCGGTACAGGCGAACACGAACACGCTGTTGCGCCAGCGCCGACGCCGGTACAGCCCGATATCGCGAATCTCGAAGGCATGACTAGCCATGGGCACGATCCATCTTGCGCAGCATCAGGCGCGCTGCGGTGAGCACGAGCAGGGTGATCAAAAACAGCACGAGACCCAGTGCGAGCAGCGCCGAGCGCTGGGCCCCGTCGGCCTCGGGAAACTGGTTGGCGATGAGGGCTGCGATCGATGTGCCCTGGCCGAACAGCGTCGGCGCGAAGAACAGGTTGTTGCCGATCACGAACGTCACCGCCATGGTCTCGCCCAGCGCGCGGCCGAGCCCGAGGATGATCGCACCGACCACGCCGCCCTTGACCGACGGCAGCAGGATCGAGCGGGTGACCTCCCAGGTGGTCGCACCCACGCCGTAGGCCGATTCACGGGTGGCCTTGGGCACGGTCATGAGCACGTCCCGGGTGACCGACGTGATAAACGGAATGATCATGATCGCCAGAATCAGCCCGGCGGTGAACAGACCGGTGCCGGCCGGCAGCACACTCGGAAAATACCGCTGCAGGAACGGCGCGAGCACCTGCACACCCCACATGCCGTAGATGATCGACGGCACGCCGGCCAGCAGCTCTACCGTGGTGGCCAGGGGCTGGCGCAACTTCGACGGGCATTTCTCGGTGAGGAATACCGCGATACCGATAGAGATCGGCGCTGCGATCAGGATCGCGATAGCCGACGACACGAGGGTGCCGTAGATCGCCGGCAGCGCGCCGAAGATTTCCTGGTTCGCCGACCAGCGATTGAGGGTGAAGAAATCGAATCCGAAGGTTGCGAACGTCGAGTAGCCCGCCACTGCCAGCGAAGCGATGATCGCGAACAGGGTGACCAGCACGAGCATGGCGAACACGAAGGTCGTGCCCTGGAAGGCCAGATCGAGCCGGTGGTTGCGGCCCAGCGCCCGGAGCCGATGCTGATCGGCGCCCAGCGGCATATTCGACGGATATTCAGGCGTTGACATGCGATGACCGATGGTTGGCTTTGGCAACGGATCCCGGAGTCGGGAAAAGCCGCGGACCTGCGTCCGCGGCTGATCGATCCGAGATGAAGGGCTTGGCCCGTCCGATTACTTGTCCCAGACCGCTTTGCCGTCGGCCTTGATCTGGCTCCAGACCTGCTCGCGGACCAGCTCGGCCACGTTCGACGGGATCGGCACATAGTTGAGCTCGGTGGCCGCGTCGTCGCCGTTCTCATAGGCCCAGTCGAAGAAGGCCAGCGCCCGCTTGGCGGCCTCGGCGTCCTTGACGTCGGTGTGCATCAGGATGAAAGACGCACCCACGATCGGCCAGCTGCCCTCGCCCGGCTGGTTGGTCAGCACCAGGTACATGCCTTCGGCGTCCTTCCAGTCGGCGTTGCCGGCAGCGGCCTTGAAGCTCTCGATATTGGGCGTCACGAACTTGCCGGCCTTGTTCTTCATGCTGACGACGTTCAGATCGTTCTCGACCGCATAGGCATATTCGACATAGCCGATCGCCCCGTTGATCTGACCGACCTGGCTGGCGACACCGGCATTGGCCTTGGCACCCACGCCCGACGGCCAAGCCACCGACTTGCCTTCGCCGATGTTGGTCTTGAACTCGTCGCTGACCTGAGCCAGGTAATGGGTGAACAGGAAGTTCGTGCCCGAGCCCTCGGCGCGATAGACCGGCGTGATGTTGGTCGAAGGCAGATCGACGCCTTCGTTGAGCTGGGCGATAGCCTTGTCGTTCCACTTCTTGATCTTGCCCTGATAGATATCGGCCAGGGTCTTGCCGTCGAGCTTGAGCCCGCCCTTGTCCACGCCTTCGACATGCACCACCGGCACCACGCCGCCGGTGATCTGCGGCCACTGCACCAGCGTGTTCTTCTTGAGCTCTTCGGGCTTGAGCGGCGCATCGGAGGCGCCGAAGGTCACCGTGCGTGCGCTGATCTGCTGAATACCGCCGCCGGAACCGATGGCCTGGTAGTTGAGGCCGATATCCGTCTCGTTCTGGTAGGCATCGGCCCACTTCGAATAGACCGGATACGGGAAGGTCGCACCCGCACCGTTGATGGACTGGGCCATCGCACCGGCACTGGCGCACATGAGGCTGCCGACAGCGGCCGCGGTCAAAAGACGTTTGAACATGGTTTCTCCTGATCGGACGCCCGTGGCGCCCCCCGTGAATGTCAGGAGAAAGTCTAGGCCTGCTTTGTGACAGTTCTGCTACACAATCATGACGCATAAAAAACCCCGCTCGGGGCGGGGTTTACAGCGCATTCGAGGTGTCCGATCAGCTCGCCAGGGCCGTCAGTCCGCCGCGCTGGCCGGTTTCGTCGGCCTCGCGTGACAGGTTCAGCGCGCCGATGATCGCCTTGAGCGAGGCGCTGACCGTATCGGCATCCTCGGCGACCGCCGGTATCCGGACCGTACCCGAGCGCAGCTGCACGAAGGCGATGGCATTGGCATCGGAGCCGGCCGACAGCGCGTGCTCGGAATAGTCGACCACGGCCACATCCTCGCCCGAATGGCTCTGCCAGGCGTTGACGAACGCCGACATCGGCCCGTTGCCCCGGCCTTCCAGCGTGAACTGCTCGCCATTCTGCTCGAGCGTCACCACCAGCGACTGGCCGTCAGAGGCCCGACTCAGCCCGTAGTCGACCAGCGCGATCGGCGCGCTGCGGGCGAAATGCGCAAACAGCAGATCGCGTATCTGGGTACTCGACAACTCGCCGGCCGTCCGTTCGCTTTCGGCCTGAACATGCGGCGCGAGTGCCAGCATCATCCAGCGTGGCAGGTTGATGCCGAAATCGCGCTCCAGCAGGAAGGCCATGCCGCCCTTGCCGGACTGGCTGTTCACGCGGATGACTGCCTGATAGTCGCGGCCGATATCGCGCGGGTCGATCGGCAGATAGGCCACCTGCCAGGGCTCGTCGCCGCCCTGCTTGCGCAGCGACTTGCGGATCGCATCCTGATGGCTGCCGGAAAACGCCGTATAGACCAGTTCGCCCACCCACGGGTGCCGCGGGTGCAACGGAATGCCGGTGCATTCGTGTACCACCCGGATGATGCGATCCGGGTTGGACAGATCCAGCCCAGGGTCGATGCCCTGGCCGTAGAGATTCATCGCCAGAATCACGATGTCCATGTTGCCGGTGCGCTCACCGTTACCCAGCAGCGTGCCTTCGACCCGCTCGGCGCCTGCCAGCATGCACAATTCGGCTGCGGCTACGGCACCGCCGCGATCGTTATGGGTGTGTACCGATACGATCACCGAGTCGCGGTTCTTGACGTTCTGGCAGAAATATTCGATCTGGTCGGCATGATGATGCGGCCCGGCCAGCTCCACCGTATTCGGCAGATTGAAGATGATCCGGTTGTCCGGCGTGGGCTGCCAGATATCCATGACCGCCTCGCAGATGCGCACGGCGAACTCGGGCTCGGTCGAGGAAAAGCTCTCCGGCGAATACTCCAGCCGCCAGTCGACGTGCGGACGCGCATCGGCGTTGGCCTTGACCCGCTTGGCGCCTTCGACCGCGATCTGGACGATGCCGTCCTCGTCCATCTCGAACACGCGCTCGCGCTGCACGGTGGAGGTCGAGTTGTACAGATGGATGATCGCCTTCGGCACGCCTTCGAGCGACTCGAACGTGCGATCGATCAGATGATCGCGCGACTGAGTCAACGCGGCGATGGTGACGTCGTCGGGAATCTGGTCCTCGTCGATCAGCCAGCGCACGAAGTCGTAGTCGGGCTGGCTGGCCGACGGAAAGCCGACCATGAT
This sequence comes from Salinisphaera sp. T31B1, assembly GCF_040361275.1. Taxonomy (NCBI): domain Bacteria; kingdom Pseudomonadati; phylum Pseudomonadota; class Gammaproteobacteria; order Salinisphaerales; family Salinisphaeraceae; genus Salinisphaera; species Salinisphaera sp. T31B1. The sequence continues at coordinate 443,058 of NZ_APNH01000001.1, forward strand.
CTCCTTGATACCGACATCCACCAACAGCTGCCAGAGCCGTTTCTTCTGTTCCACGCTCATCGGCTCGAGCAGGGCCTGGTTGCCGTCACGCAGATCTTCACTGACCCAGATGGGGGCCTTGTCGAGATCGCGATCGGGCCAGGTCCGTTCGAAACCGGTCACCCGGGGTATCGGGCGGTACTTGCGATGGTCGAAACGAGTCATGACGAATCCTTGTCCACGTTTGGGTGCCGCAGCCGAGCCGCGACGAGGCGATCAGTGTAACCGCCATTCAGCGGCAGCGGATTGCCAACCGCGATGGAAAACCGGGTCTGCGCGCATTATCATGCCAATGAACCGTTCTTTGTGAGGGTTTTATTGCGCGCCATGGGAGATACACGAAACACCCTGACCCTGGACCGCTTCGATCGCCGGATTCTTGAGATCCTCCAGGCCGATGGACGGATCAGCAATCAGGCCCTGGCCGAGCGCGTGAATCTGTCACCGTCGCCCTGTCTGCGTCGCGTACGCGCATTGGAGAACGCCGGCCTCATCGTGGGCTATCGCGCCATGGTCGATGCCCGCGCGCTCGGCTACGGGCTGACCGCGTTGCTGCTGATCTCCATGGACGCCCATACCCCCGAACGCTTTTCCCAGTTCGAAGCGCGCGTGGCCGAATTGCCGGAGGTTCGGGAATGCCTGCTGATTACCGGCCAGGAGGCCGATTATCAGCTGCGTATCGCGGTCGCGGATATGGATGATTACCAACGCTTGCTGTTACAGCACATCACCCGTATCCCCGGGGTAAGCGGCGTGCATTCGAGCTTCGTGCTGCGCTCGGTGCTGGCTGATCGCGTCCTGCCGCCCCGCTGAGCGCCTTCGCGGGGCCTGATCAAGCGCCTTGGCATGCACGCCGGTCGGACAGGGGATATATTCTATCCACGAGCCCTGCACGGGCGAAGTTCGCTGTCTCGATGTCTGTCTTTCCCGGAGCCCACCCATGAACAAGATCGCAATCGCCACCCTGCTTGCCGTACTCGTCGGCGCAACCAGCCTGCTGTCCGCGTGCAACACCATGAAGGGTGCAGGCGAAGATATCGAACGCGCTGGCGAAGGCGTTCAGGACGCCGCTGGCTAATACGCGGTCCGGCCGCTGACAACGGCGGCCGGACACCCCCGGCCTTCAACGCGTGAAGAACACGCCGTCCAGTAGCGCGTGCAGGCGGTTCATGGCCTGATCGGGCGTGAACGGTTGCCTGGGCCGATCCTCGGCGGCATACACGTCGGCGTTCACGCCGGTCACGATCAGATCGATCGCCACGCATCGGCCGTCGTGAACGGCCCGATAGCGCTGCATACGGCTGTAATGGTTCATCGCCGCATCCGCGCTGTCGACGCGCGTGAACCGCACGCCGCCGATCCGCTGGGTTGTGACCCGCGTGCCGTCGGCAGACCGCTCGCAGGCATCCACGGCACGGGCATCGTCGCTCGCCCCCACGCGCATCACGCCGCGGGTGAGCTTGTTCGAACCGGGCAGGGTCAGCGCCAGCAGCGGCGAACCCGCGGTGTCGTCGTCGGCCGTGGAATTCCAGCGCGAGCCAAGAAAATAATCCGGTTGGAATGCATTGGCCGCGTGCACGCGATCCGGATACACGACGACGATGCCGTAGTCGTCGCTGACGAAGCGGGTATGGCCGGCCGCCACCGGGGTATCGAGATCGCCCGGTCGCGCACCCGCACAGGCGGCCAGCACACCGCTGAACACGAGCGCGACCAGCCCGGCCCGGGCCCATAACGCAGTGACTCGGGTCATGAACGACTCCTTTGGCATTCGCTGCATCTAACAATAAAACACGGGAATATTGTAGTATGCATTGATTCCGCCTCCCATTGTGCGCCCGCCTCGCCCCATGACCCAGATCGAGGCCATGTTCGAACGCCACGGTCGCAAATACCGTGTGCTCGTCACACTGACGGTGTTGCTCGGCCTCGTCGCGCTGGGCATGTCGATCACCATCGTCAACGTGGCCACGCCTTATATCAAAGGGGCGTTCGGCATGAGCGCCGACCAGGTGCAGTGGCTGTCCACCGGATTTCTCGCGGCCACCACGGTATCGCTGCTGATCTCGCCATGGCTGATCTCGGCGTTCGGTCAGCGCGCGACCTATGTCGGGCTGTTGAGCGTGTTCATCGTGGCCTCGCTCATCGGCGGCCTGTCCACCGGCATGGGCAGCCTCATCGTCGCGCGCGTGCTGCAGGGGGCGATGACCGGCGTGGTGCGCCCGGTCGCCTTGGAAGCGCTGTTCGCGGTGTACCCGCCGCACAAGCGCGGCATGGCCACCGCCATGTACGGCATGAGCCTCGGGCTGCCACTGACCCTGGCCAGCGTGATCGGCGGCTGGCTGGTCGAGGCGTTCAACTGGCGCTATGTATTCTTCGTGGTCATCCCGATCTGTGTGGCCGCCATCGTGATGGGCTGGCTGTACCTGCCCACCCGTGAAGCGCGCGGCCCCCGCCCCTATCTGGACTGGATCGGTGCCACGCTGCTGTTCGTGGCAATCTTCACCCTGCTGGCAGCCCTGGCCAACGGCCAGCGCTGGGGCTGGGGCGATATGGCCATCCTCCGGCTGGAGGCGATTTCACTGGTGGCCACCGTGGTGTTCATCTGGTGGGAGCCGCGCCAGCCACGGCCGATCCTCGATCTGCGTATTTTCGCTAATCGCGGGTTTCTGGTCGGCTCCGTCGTCATGCTCATGTTCGGCGGCGCGTTCTACGGCGTGATGTACCTGCTGCCCCAGTTCATGGACGCGGTGCTGCACTACAGCCCGATCACATCGGGCATGCTGTTCACCCCTTCCACGTTGGTGCTGGCCGTCCTCGTGCCGCTGGTCGGACAGCTCAGTGACCGACTCAAGCCCCACTGGCTGACCTTGCCGGGTCTGGCGTTCGCTGCCTGGGCGGTTTGGCGCATGGCCGGATCCGACTGGAATACCTCGTTTGCCAGTCTTGCCACCAGCATCGCGCTGCTGAGCGTGGCCATGGCGGCGGTACCGCCGCCGACGCTCTCGCGTGCGATCAGCGCGCTGCCGTCGCACCTGATCGGCTATGGATCGGGCGCGATCAACTTCGCGCTGCAGCTGGGCGGCGCCTTCGGCACGGTGATCCTGGTCGCCCTGCTGGACCGCTACACCCTGTATCACAGCGATCACCTGACCGCCCAGCTCGACCCGGGCAACGACATGGCGCGCCGGGCGCTGGAACAGGTCGGTGCCACGGTCGCGCGTACCGGCACCAGCGATGTCTACAGAGACGCCGCGGCCCGCCACGTTCTGGCCGGCTTCGACCAGATCTGGGCGGTGATCTATGCCTATCAGGACGGCTTTGTACTGGTTGCACTCGCCCTGCTCAGCGTCGCCCTGCCGTCGTACCTGCTCAGCCGCTGGGCGGAGACCGACGCCGCGGCGAGCTGACCTCGCCATGGATATGACCCCCACATGAGCCAGACCCGTACACCCGAGACCGACCGCCACACGGTCGATGCCGACAGCAATGTGCCCCGGCCCAGACGTCGACTGCTCAAACTGATCGCCGCGGTAGTGGCCGCGGGGGCCGTAGTCGCATGGCTGGCGTTCTGGCTTTACCACCGCATGACCCATGTCGCCGAAAACGACGCGCGCGTGGCGACCCACGAGATCACCGTCAGCAGCCGGCTCGACGGCCGGGTCACCGATTTCGACCTGATCCAGGGCGACCGGTTGGCTATCGACGATCGCATCGCGCAGCTCTACAGCCGTCCGGACGAGCTGCGGCGCCAGCAGCTCGCCGCGCGCGTGGATCGTATGCAGGCCCAGCTGGATGCGCAGTCGACACGAATCGATATTGCCCGGCGCCAGATCCAAGGCGGTACAGAACAGACCCGCGACCATCTGAAGGCCGATATCGCCGCCATGCACGCCGCCCGGGCCGACATGGAAAAGGCCGACCACAACGCCGAGCGTTCGCAGTCGCTGTATCGGCAGAACGGCGTGTCCGAGGAAGAGCGCGATATCGACCGCTATACCTACGCCTCGGCACGGGCCGAATACGAACGGGCCCGGCGGCAGGTGGCGCTCGACCGCATCTCGCTGGCCAACGCCAAGACCGGCATGCTGACGACCCCGTCGACCACCGTGGCCAACCCCGACGTACTCACCAACGAGCGCGCGGTGATGCAGCGCCAGCTCGCCGAGGCCCGGGCAGCGCTGGCCCATCAGAGCAACCGGATCGCCGATCTGGCGGTGACCGCCCCGCTGGCCGGCGTGGTCGACCAGACGTTCATCGAGCAGGGCGAGTATGTCGCGGCCGGCCAGCCGATCGTGATGATGCATGACCCGGACGATGTGTGGATCGAGGCCAGGATGAAAGAGACCAAGATCGCCGATCTGGCCATCGGCCAGCCGGTCGCGATCCACGTGGATGCTCGCCCGGATACGACCTACCGCGGGCATGTGCAGGTGATCGGCCATGCCGCGACCAATCAGTTCGCCCTGCTGCCGGACCCGAATCCGTCCGGCAATTTCACCAAGATCACCCAGCGTATTCCCGTGCGCATCGCGATCGACGACGGACCGCGCGGGCTGCTCGCACCAGGCATGATGGTGGAGGTCAGCGTGGACCTGACCGCGGATGACGCGACCATCGCCGATAACCGCCAGCGCCATGCCGAGCCTGAGCCGGCGGCTGAATCCGCCACGGTCCAGCGCGGCCATCGCCTCGGACGGCAAAACGCCGACGGCGCGGCCCAGCCGAACTAGCCGGACGGCACCGACGACACGGTCGTGCTGCTACCATGCCGGCACCGGACGGCGAGCCTTTAGAACATGGAAACGAACGACTTCTTTCACTCGATCGGCGAAATGCTGGGCGCTGCGATCCGTCTGGTCGTTCAGGGGCTGCAGTGGATCTTCGGCAATCTCTACGGCGCTATCGACAGCTTCATCCATGGACTGACCGGCGCGCTGGGTATCGATTCATCCTGGTTTGGCATATTGCTACTGGTCATCGGCCTGGCGATGCTCTATGCCGGCTTGCGTGCGCTGCTGCGGCGCGCCTTCGTGGGCGGCGTGCTCTGGATCGTGATCGGGTTGATCCTGTTGAGCTGGCTGATTCACTGAGCTCAAGCGTAATGGCGTAGCGGCCGCTGCCGCTCTGTCGAGACCACGCCATAACGAGCCTCGATTACCCGATTGCGGCCAGCGTTCTTGCCTTCATAGAGCAACTCGTCGGCGCGGCGAAGCACCTGATTCAACTCGACGCGGTCGTCGGCGGCGTGCAGATGGCAGAGTCCGACCGTTGCCGTGACCCAGGGCGCAATCTGCGACGCCTCATGAGCGATACGAGCGCGCTCGATCGCCTGGCGCACTTTTTCGGCCAGCGCTGCTGCCTCGGCGATGTCGGCGTCCCACCACAACAGCACGAACTCCTCGCCGCCGAAACGGCCGCAGACATCGAGCGGGCGTCGCACGGTCGCGCCGAGCTCGCCGGCGATACGCCGCAACGCGGTATCCCCGGCCTGATGGCCATAGTGATCGTTGTAGGCGCCGAACGCATCGATATCCACCATCGCCAGTGCATAGCCGCGTCGTTCGCGACGCGCCATCTCGTGGGCACGATCGAGCGCCTCCTCCAGTGCGTGACGGTTGAGCAGGCCGGTCAGACTGTCCTGGCGCGACAGATAACGCAGCAGGGTGCCGTTGAGCCAGGTCCAACGAATGAAATATTCGGTCGAGTAACCGCCCATCACGCCGATCGCCAACAACAGCGAGGCAGAAAACAGGTGATAGTAGTCGTTCGGCGGGGGCCGGATCACCGCCAGTTCCACGACGAAGGCAACCACCGCGCCGATCAACGCCGCCGGCAGCATGAGCCGAAAACGCACCCGCGCCATCGAGAACATGGCCACCACCGTCACGCCATACATTTCCGCGGGCACGTCGAACCCATAGGGCGCGGCCACGATACGTTGTCCGAGCATGCCGATGTTCATGCCCGCGAACAGCACCAGCATCGTTGGCTCGATGGCCGCGGATTCGGCACGGAACCAGCAGAACAGGCCGCAGGCGACGATGGCGGGCATCATCACGCCGACCTGCAATAACCGTGTCGGACCGAGCAGGACGTCGGGCAGCTGCATGACGGACCGATCGACCGACAAGACGACGAGCATGCCGACGAACGACAGCGCGATCAGACTGGCACGACTGATCCGCCCCGAGTAACGCAGATAGCGTCGAAAATCCCGCTCCAGGCCGGGCTCGAAGCGCAGCGTGGCGAAACCGCGTGCGATCTGGCCGCGTAGACGCTCCACGGGGGGCGGCTGTGCGATTGCATCGGCATCCGCGATGTTGGGCGAAGGCCGGAGCGTGTAGAGATCGCTCGTCGAGGATTTCATCGACAGCGAGCCAACTCAGTCGTCATTCAATTTCGCACGCGTGCTTGAGGGTGCAACTTATCGTGCGCAATTGAGCATGTCATGTCTGTGCCACTTTGGCCGGGTAATGCCAACATCCGACGATGGTCCATCGACCGCTGCAAGGAATGCCTATGTTAGCGGCTGCAGGTTCGGTAACTTGATAGTCACCCCGATTACACTTGTGAGCCAGGGAGCGACAAGCCCATGAGCGCAGACAATATTCTCATCCAGGGCGGTGCGCGCGGGCTGGGTCTGGCCCTGGTCGAGCGTCTATTGTCCGATCGGCCCGAGGCCTGCCTGTTCGCAAGCGCACGCGCGCCGGAGCAGTCCGAAGGCCTGCAGCGGATGCACAAGCGCCATGGCGACCGGCTGCAGACGCTGACGCTGGATATCGCCGATGCGAACAGCATCAGAGCCGCACGCGAGACCGTCGGCCGCGCCTGCGATCGTCTGGATCTGATGATCACTTGTGCCGGGCTGCTCCACGACGCCGAGCGCGACCTGTGGCCGGAAAAACGCCTTGCCGATATCGAGGCCGATCATCTGGCGCGCAGTTTTGCCGTCAATGCGACCGGGCCGATCCTCATGATTCGCCATTTTCATGATCTGCTGATCCACGGCGAGCGCGCCGTGATCGCCACCCTGTCCGCACGGGTGGGCTCGATCTCGGACAATGGCCTGGGCGGTTGGTATGCCTATCGCGCCTCCAAGGCCGCCCAGAACCAGCTGACCCGGACTGCCGCGATCGAGCTGCGCCGCCGCTCGGCGGAGCTGATCTGTGTCGGGTTGCACCCGGGCACGGTGGATACCGCCTTGTCGGAGCCGTTCCAGCAACGCGTGCCCGAAGCCCAGCTGCAGCGCCCGGATCAGGCCGCGACGCATCTGCTGAAGGTGATCGCCAACCTCACGCCCGACGACAGCGGCCGATTGTTCGATTGGGCCGGCCAGCCGATCAATCCCTGACCGCGAGCCGGCCCGGGCTTGCCATCATGACTGTTCATACATACAGTTTATCGAATGCATCGCCCCACGCATCACAAGTCCCGCGGCGCGCTCACCAACCCGGCATCGCGCTTTGCGGCAGGCCATACCGTCGATTTCGACGACGGCTGGCAGACGCTGGCTGAAGACAGCCAGACTCCGCCGCGCCCGCCGACGCGGCTGCACGCCGACCCGGCCCGCCGCGTGATCAGCCGCAACAACTCGCCGGACGTGCCCTTCAACGCCTCGATCAACCCGTACAAGGGCTGCAGCCACGGCTGTATCTATTGTTTCGCCCGGCCGACACACGAGTATCTCGACCACTCGCCCGGGCTGGATTTCGAAACCGAGATCTACTACAAGCCGGATGCCGCCGAACGCCTCGCCGCCGAACTGAGCGCTCCTGGCTATCGCTGCGAAACGATCACGCTGGGCGCCAACACCGACCCCTATCAGCCCGACGAGGCAAACCTGGCCATCACGCGATCGCTGCTCGCCGTGGCCGATCGCTTCAATCAGCCGATATCCATCATCACCAAGGGCGCACTGATCACGCGCGACCTGGATCTTCTGACCTCGCTGGCTCAACGGCGTCTGGTCAGTGTTTTCGTCAGCCTCACCAGCCTCGATGCCACCATCAAGCGAAGCCTGGAACCGCGTGCGGCCGGGCCTGCCCAGCGCCTGCGCTGCGTGAGTGCATTACGGCACGCCGGGGTGCCCACCGGCGTGCTGATCGCGCCGGTGATTCCCATGATCACCGATCACGAGCTCGAGACCCTGATCGATCGGGCCGCACAGGCCGGGGCCCACAGCGCCGGTTACGTCATGCTGCGCCTGCCTCACGGCGTCAAGGACCTATTTCGTGAATGGCTGGCGCAGCACTACCCCGAGCGTGCCGATCACGTGATGAGTCTGGTCAACCAACTGCACGGCGGGCGCGATTACGATGCCACCTGGGGGCAGCGCATGACCGGGACCGGCGTGTATGCGGATCTGTTCGCCCAGCGTTTCCGTCTGGCCTGTCGCCGTGCCGGGCTCATTCCGGGCCGGCGCGGCCGCATCTCGCTCGATACCACGGCGTTCGCGGTGCCGCCGGCCGCCGGCGACCAGCACCGTTTCGACTTCGGCTAGCGCGGGGCCGTGTCTCCTGCGCGCCCGCTGCGACAAGCTACGACAAGCCTCCGGGCGAGGCGCAACCGTGCCCGGTTCGGAGGGCCGCGGCAGCTGGAACGGCGGTATGCCGCTGGCTCAGCGCGGCGCCGGTGACTCGCTGGATTCGACCAATTCGGTGATCAGGGTCACGAAATAGGGCAGCAGCCTGGGGGGCAGATCGTGGCCCATGCCTTCGATCTCTTCATAACGGGCATCCGGCATGACCTTGGCCGTGTGCCGGCCGTGCTTGACCGGCAGCAGCGGATCCGCCTTGCCGTGGATGATCAGCGTCGGGCACTCGATTGCCCCCAACAGGTCCACCCGCGACGGGGCGGCCATCACGGCGAGCATCTGTCGACGGGTACCCGGCGGATAATAGCTGCGCTTGACGTTGCGACGGATCTCGCTGGTCCAGTCGTCGAGGCTGCGCCCGTAGTCGGGGCTGCCGATCATGCGCATGGTGCGCGCCATATGGCGGGCCACCGTGTCCGGATCGTTGCGCTTGGGCGCCTTCGCCAGCCGGTTGAGCACCTTGAAACGGGCGCGCGGCAGACGGCGCGCACCCGAGCTCGACATGATCGAGGTCAGGCTCAACACGCGCTGCGGATACAGCGAAGCAACCAGCTGGGCAATCATGCCGCCCATCGAGGCGCCCACCATATGGGCGCGATGGATGCCGAGCGCGCTCATCAAACCCACGGTGTCGGTGGCCATGTCCTCGAGCGTGTAAGGGGCATCGATCGGCCGGTTCAGCCAGGCCTTGAGGAACGCCTTGCGCGGGCTGTCGTGCCGCGTGGCCGTACGGATCTTGGTCGACAGCCCGATATCCCGGTTGTCGAAACGGATCACCCGGAGCCCGTTGTCCGCCAGCGCACGGCAGAACGCATCCGGCCAGCCGGTCAACTGGGTGCCCAGACCCATGATCAACACCAGGGCCGGGTCGTGATCGTGGCCGAACTGCTCGTACGCCAGCGTCAGCCCGTTGGTTTCGACGCTGCCCTGGATGTCCGCGCCGTCCAGATCCGGCGCCAGCAAATCGGCCATAGCCATACGGTCCTTGTCCCTCGAATGCCCGTCACAGTGCCATGAAAGAGCCAAAGACGTTATTTTAGGTAACCGGCGCCCGACTCGTCACGACCCTCGACCGCACCGCACGAAAGATCGATCATGTCCTGTCCGACCCCACCACGATGAGCCTGCTCGACCGCCTGGCCGATGCCCATATCGAGGCCGCCGTGGAACGCGGCGAATTCGACGATCTATCCGGGTCAGGCCGGCCATTACCGCCCGACCCGGCGCGCCGCGTGCCGGCCGAACTGCGTGCCGGCTACCGGCTGCTCAAGAACGCCGGTTTCGTGCCGCCCGAGATCGAAGCCCAGCGCCAGTTCCGCGACCTGGAAACGTTGCTGGAGACCGTCGAACCCCGGAGCGCGGAGGCCGAACGCCTGACGCGACGCCTGCGCTGGCTGGAGACGCGTCTGCGCAGTACACGCCAGGGCCGCGCGCTGCTGCGCCGCGGTGCCTATGCCGAGACCGTGCGCAGCCGGCTGGCCGGCGGCGCCCCGGATGCCGACACGTGAGTCGCCTACGCCTGCACCCGGCGGATACGCCGGCCGACCGTGGCGTGCTGGCCGCCCTGGCGCATCGGATCTGGTACCAGCATTATCCCGGCATCATCAGCCTCGCCCAGATCGAGTACATGCTCGAACGCGGCTATAGCGATACGGCGCTGGCCGACCAGCAACGCAGCGGAACCCGCCTGATGCTGGCCTGGCTGGACAACCGGGCGTGCGGGTTTGCCGCCACGACGCCAGCGGGCGAGGCAGCCTGGCTCGACAAGCTTTATGTCCTGGAAACAACCCGCGGCACCGGAATGGGCCGGGCGCTGGTCGCGGATGCGATCGATCACGCTCGCCACCATGGCTGCCAGACCCTCCGGCTGCGCGTGAATCGCAACAATCACGACGCGCTCGCGGCCTATCACCGGCTCGGCTTCGTCATCGAAACGGCCGATGTGAAAGCCATTGGCAACGGATTCGTCATGGACGACTATGTCATGCGCCGTCACCTGCCCGGGCCGTAGCCGCTGTATCGTCGCCCCACGCTGGCAGCGCGTGGATGACCATCGATGAAGACCGCCACGCCATGCGCGATCCGAGCCACCGCGCGCCAGCCAGCGCTCTAGCCGCCCCCCTGGCCGATCGGTATCGATGCCGGGCGTGGCTGCTGGCGGGCCGGTGGTCGCTCGGACGCGGTGACGGCGCCGACATGGGGCTTGGGTCCGCGCCGTGGCGTGACGGTGTCCACCGCGCTCGCGGGCTCGGCAAGCAGAAAGCCGGCCACCCAGCCTCGGCCGCCGTCCGGTAGGGCGATCTGACGCCAGCCGGCGCGCGTTGCCAGCACGCGCACGATGTCGTCGTGTGCCAGGCGTCCCACGATGGCCGCCTGCATACCGGGCGCGTCGCGTACGTTCAGGCGGGCGCTGGCCACCCGCATGCGCCGGCCCGACCCGGCCGCTGCCAGGCCGGTGTCGAGCCCGACCAGCCAGCCTGAATTGCGCAGCAACCGGCGCTTGCCGCTATCCGATGTCGTTGCACGGGTCGTGGTCATCGCCGACTCGGCGGACGTCGGGTCGATCGCGCTTAAGGGGCCGCCGGCCAGACGCGACAGCGCCACCCGCGGCGCTCCGGTTGTTGGCAAACCGCGCAGCAGCGATTCGGCGACCCAGCCCACCCGATCCGTATCGGTCTGCCAGATTTGGGCCCAGCCGTCGCGGCGGGCAAACACTGGCAGCGACTGGCCACCAGCCAGCGTGGTCAATCGACGGCTGCCGATGCGCGGCTCGGCCCGCAGGTTGGCACGGCCGATCGTATGCGCTGACGGCAGCGAGGCGATCAGGCGGGCGCGGACCGAGCGATCGCTGCGTGCGAGCCACTTGACGGCGCGTGCCGGGTCCCGCTCCAGTCCGTCGCCGCCGAGAATCATCAGCGCCAGGTTCCGGGCGGCGGGCGACAGCCCCTGGGCGGCCGCCTCTGTATACCAATACCCGGCCTCGGCGACGTCACGGGGCACGCCATGGCCGGTTTCGCGCATCACCGCCAGGTTGTACTGCGCAGCCGCCAGGCCGCGTTCTGCGGCCAGGCCATACCAGCGCTGCGCGGCCAGTGGATCCTGCGGCACGCCCCAGCCGTTGGCATATAACAGCCCGAGCCCGTATTGGGCCTGTGCATCGCCGGCTTCGGCGGCGGGGCGCCAGAGCGCACCCGCGGTCGCATAGTCACCGTCAGTGAAAGCCGCGGCGGCCGCGTTTTCCGCCGCTAGCGCCGGCCCGCCGACCCAGCCGCTCAGCGCCAGGAGCGCGACGCCCAGCCACGCTCGGTTCACCAATGCGACGCGGCCCCGAGGCAGGCGTCTGCCCACAGGACTCGATCGATGGCCGTCGACATCGGCGTGCGCATCCGCCGTCAGCGATCAGCGGCGCGCGCTGCCATAGCCGATACGGCCGAGCTGCGCCTCGATCTCGGTGAGAATCGCCGGATCGTCGATCGTCGCCGGCGTATTCCACTGTTTGCCGTCGGCAATCTCGCGCAGGGTCGCGCGCACCACCTTGCCGGAACGGGTTTTGGGCAGCCGCTCGACGATGGTGGCCTTGCGAAAAGCCGCCACCGGCCCGATCTGCTCGCGCACCCGGGCAATCAGATCGGCGATGACCTCATCGGGCGAACGGGTGACCCCGGACTTGAGCACCACCATCGCCACCGGGAGCTGCCCCTTGTCCGCATCGTGAGCGCCCACGACTGCGGCTTCGGCCACGTCCGGATGCCCGGCGATGACTTCTTCGATCATGCCCGTGGACAACCGATGGCCCGCCACGTTGATGATGTCGTCGACCCGGCTCATTACCCAGACATTGCCCTGGGCATCGAAATAGCCCGCATCACCCGATCGATAATAGCCGGGAAAATCTTCCAGATACGAGGACTTGTAGCGCGCGTCGTTTTGCCAGAGCGTGGGGAAGCAACCCGGCGGCAGCGGCAGCTTCACACAGATATCGCCCATCTCGCCGTTGTCCACCTCCACGCCGTCGGGCCCGAGTACCCGGATATCGTAGCCAGGCACGGGCCGCCCGGCCGAGCCCACGGGGACATCGAGTGTCTCGATGCCCAGCGGATTGGCGCTCATTGGCCAGGCGGTCTCGGTCTGCCACCAGTGATCGACCACCGGCACGCCGAGCTTCTCGCCGGCCCAGACCGCGGTGTCCGGGTCGGTGTGTTCGCCGGCCAGAAACAGCGCGCGCAGACTGGAGACGTCGTAGGCCGCGCCGAGCTCACACTTGGGATCGACCTTCTTGACCGCGCGAAAGGCGGTGGGCGCGGTGAAGAACACGTTGACCTTGTGCTCGGCGATCACCCGCCAGAACGCGCCGGCATCGGGCGTGCCCACCGGTTTGCCCTCGTAGAGCACCGACGTGCAGCCGACCAGCAGCGGCGCATAGACACAGTAGGAGTGGCCGACCACCCAGCCGACGTCGGAAGCGGTCCAGAACACATCGTCCGGGCCCACCCCGTAGACCGCCTTCATCGAGTAATGCATGGCCACGGCATGGCCGCCGTTGTCGCGCACCACGCCCTTGGGCTTGCCGGTCGTCCCCGAGGTATAGAGCACATACAGCGGATCGGTGGCCGAAAGCGGCACGCAGTCCACCGGTTCGGCGGCTTCGAATGCGGCCTGCCAGTCCTGATCGCGGCCCTCGATGAGCTCGCAGCGCAGGGTATCGCGCTGGAAGATCACACAGCGCTCGACGGGGTGCTCGGCCAGCTCGATGCCGCGATCGAGCAGCGGCTTGTACTCGACCACACGCGTGGGCTCGATACCGCAGGAGGCCGATAACACCAGTTTGGGCGTCGCATCGTCGATCCGTTTGGCGAGCTCGGCGCCGGCGAAGCCGCCGAACACTACCGAATGCACCGCGCCGATACGCGCACAGGCGAGCATGGCGATCACCGCTTCCGGGATCATCGGCATATAGATGATCACCCGATCGCCCTTGTCCACGCCCTGGCTGCGGATCACGCCGGCGAACCGGGCGACCGCGTCGCGCAGCTCGGCATAGGTATAGCGCTGCTGACTGTCGGTGACGGGACTGTCGTGGATGAGCGCGACCACGTCGCCGCGGCCTTCGTCGACATGCCGGTCCAGACAGTTGTCTGCGGTATTCATCTGGCCGTCGGCGAACCAACGATAGAACGGGGCCGCACTGTCGTCGAGGATCTGTGTGGGCTCGCGGGTCCATCGAATGGCGCGCGCTGCCTCGCCCCAGAAAGTCGCGGGGTCATCGCGGGCTGCATCGAACTGGGCGCGATAGTCGTGGTCGTTACTCATGCGTTCTCCTCGAATTATCTGTGGCAGGCACAGCCGCCGGCCAATATGCCAGCGTCGGCCATGCCTGCCCTATACGACGAAGGTGGCGCGCTGCCCGTCCGCGTGCATAGGCGCGCGATATTCAGCTAGATTGCAGTCTATGCCCGCTCGCCCGTTCTCTGTCGAATCGCGCGTTTCGCCGACCCGTCGCGCGATCAGCATACTGCTGTGGACGGCGCTGGCTCTACTCGCCGCCGGCTGCGAGCGGCCATGGAACAGCCCCTACCCGGATGCCGCGACCGACGCCGACGTACTCTACCGCGCGTTCTCGGAATCGCCGCGCCATCTCGATCCGGCGCGCTCGTATGCCACCGACGAGGCCACGTTCACCGAGCAGATCTACGAGCCGCCGCTGCAATATCACTATCTCAAGCGCCCGTATACGCTGATCCCGCGGTCGGCGACCCGCGTGCCCGAGCCGCAATATCTGGACGCCGACGGCCGGCCCTTGCCTGCCGATACGCCGCCGGATCAGGTCGCGACAAGTGTCTACACGATCGAAATCCAGCCGGGCATCCGCTATCAGCCGCATCCTGCGTTCGCGACCACCGCCGACGGCGCCCCGCGCTATAGCGCGCTCACCGAAGCCGACCTGGCCGGCATCGACTCGCCGGCAGATTTCGAGCACCAGGGCAGCCGCGAGTTGAAGGCGGCGGATTTCGTCCACGAGATCAAGCGCCTGGCCAGCCCGGAAGTGAACTCGCCGATCCTCGGCGTGATGGTCGAGCATATCCAGGGGCTGGCGGACTATGCCGAACAGCTGCGCTCGATCAGGGCCGATCTACCCGCCGACCAACACCTGGATCTGACCCGATACGATTTCCCCGGGGCGCAGGTGATCGACGATCATCACTTCGTCATCCGCGTGAAGGGCGTCTACCCGCAGCTGCGCTATTGGCTGGCGATGCCGTTCTTTGCACCGGTGCCGGCCGAGGTGACCCGTTTCTACAACCAGCCCGCGCTGGCCGCCAAGAACATCACGATCGATACGTTCCCGGTGGGCACCGGCCCGTACATGCTCACGGTCAACAATCCCAACCGGCGCATGGTGCTCGAGGCCAACCCCAACTTCCACGGCGAACGTTATCCCACCGAAGGCGAACCCGGGGATCGCGCGGCCGGGCTGCTGGACGACGCCGGCCAGCCGCTGCCCTTCATCAAGAAAGTGGTGTTTTCGCTGGAAAAGGAATCCATTCCCTACTGGAACAAGTTCCTGCAGGGCTATTACGACAGCTCCGGTATTTCCTCGGATGCGTTCGGCCAGGCGATTCGTATCGACAGCGACGGCGAGCCGCATCTGACCGCCACCATGGCCGAACGCGATATGCGCCTGGCGACCACGGTCCTGCCGGCGATCTATTATCTGGGCTTCAACATGCGCGACGATGTGGTCGGCGGCCTGGATGAAAAACAGCGCAAGCTGCGTCAGGCGATCTCGATCGCCATCGACTACGAGGCCTATGTGGCGATCTTCCTCAACGGCCGCGGCATCGTCGCCCAGGGCCCGTTGCCACCGGGCATCACCGGTGCCAGCCAGGGCAGAGCCGGGACCAACGAGGTCGTCTACGACTGGAACGACGGCGCGCCGCGGCGCAAATCGCTCGACACGGCACGCCGGCTGCTGGCCGAGGCCGGCTATCCGAACGGTGTCAGCCGCGACACCGGCCGGCCGCTGCTGCTGCATCTGGACACCCCGGCGACCGGGCCCGAGTTCAAGTCGCAGATGGACTGGATGCGACAGCAGTTCGACAAGCTCGGTATCCAGCTCGTGGTGCGTGCCACGACCTGGAGCCGTTTCCAGCAGAAGACCGCCGATGGCAACGTACAGCTGTATTTCGGCTCCGGCTGGATGGCCGACTATCCCGACCCGGAGAACTTCCTGTTCCTGCTGTATGGGCCCAACAACGCCGTCGACGAGCACGGCCAGAACATCGCCAACTATGAAAACCCCGTCTTCGATCGACTCTTCCGGCAGATGCGCGACATGCCCGACGGGCCCGAGCGACAGGCGATCATTGAGCGCATGATCGAGATCGTTCGCCGCGACGCGCCCTGGGTATGGGGCATGTTTCCGCGTCAGTACGGGCTCTATCAGGGCTGGCTGGCCAATGCCAAGCCCAATGCCATGGCCAACAACACGGTGAAATATCTGCGCCTGGACGCCGAACAGCGGGCCCGGATGCGACGGCTGTGGAATCCGCCGTCACTGTGGCCACTGGTCGCGGGAGGGTTGCTCGTCGGCCTTCTGCTGGCCCCTGGCCTGTGGATTCACCGCCGGCGCGAACGGGCGACCGTGCGCCGGCCGCTCGACGAGGCGCGCTGATGCTCGGCTATATCATCCGTCGTGCGCTCTATGCCATTCCGGTGCTGATCGGGGTGAATCTGATCACCTTCATGCTGTTTTTCGTGGTCAACACACCCGACGACATCGCGCGCATGCAGCTGGGCGCCAAGCGGGTGACCCCCGAGGCCATCCAGACCTGGAAAGCCACCCACGGCTACGACCTGCCGTATCTCTACAACGACGATAAACAGGGCTTGAACACCGTCACCGACACGCTGTTCTTCCAGAAGTCGGTCAAGGTGATGGCGTTCGACTTCGGCGCCTCCGACGCCGGGCGTTCGATCGCGGCCGACATCCGCGAGCGCATGGGCCCGAGTCTGGCGCTGGCCCTGCCGACGCTGATCGTGGGCATGCTGGTCAATATCACCTTCGGCCTGCTGCTGGTGTTCTTCCGGGCCACCGCGATCGACTGGGGCGGCGTCGTGGTCTGTGTGCTGCTGATGTCCATCTCGCCGCTGTTCTATATCATCGCCGGGCAGTTCGTCGCCGGTAAACTCATGAATCTCGTGCCGATTTCCGGATTCGATGCGGGCTGGGACATGGCCAAGTTCCTGGTCCTGCCGGTGCTCATCGGCATCGTCGGCGGTATCGGCGCCGGCTCGCGCTGGTATCGGACCATCTTCGTCGAGGAGTTCGGCAAGGACTATGTCCGCACCGCCCGTGCCAAGGGTTTGTCGGATCTGCGGATTCTGTTCGTGCACGTACTCAAGAACGGCATGATCCCCATTCTCACCGGCGTGGTGGTGCTGCTGCCGCTGTTGTTCATGGGCAGCCTGATCATGGAGTCGTTCTTCGGCATACCGGGGCTGGGCAGCTATACCATCGAAGCTATCAACCAGCAGGATTTCGCCATCGTGCGGGCAATGGTCTTTCTCGGCTCGGTCCTCTATATCGTGGGCCTGCTGCTCACCGATATCAGCTACACGCTGTTCGACCCCCGGATACGGTTGTAGCGTAATGATCGTCGTGCTCTATACCGATGCTCTGATCTATCTGCTGCTGATCGCGATCGCGGTATTCGCGGTGTGTGCGGCACGCAGCAAGCCGTTGCGTCTGCCCTGGCTGCGCGTGTTCTCCCGCCCGGTGGGCATGATCACGCTGGTGATCCTGCTGGCCTATACGGCCGTGGGCGTACTCGACAGCATTCACTACCGCCCGACCGTGACGTCCGAGACCGGCGAGACCCACGTCTCGGGCGAGCTGGTCAGCGTTCTGGATGCGATCGCCGCGCCCCTGATCGCAAACGACGAGTACACCTATTCGGCACCGTTCTCGTTGCATTCCTATGTCCAGCAGGTGGTCACCGAACCGGGCGGCACCAAGGTCCAGGTCTATCCGCGGCTGGCTCATGCCGGCACGACGCTGGACGATACGGGCCTCACCCGGGGCGCCGATATCGCACGCCGCGCCGCACTCGGCAGCGCCTACGGGCTGGCGGTCTGGGCAGTCATGGCCGTGCTGCTGGTTCTGGCTATCGCGGTGCGCATGCGGCATCGGCCCGGCCGTGTTGCCGCGCGTATCGCTCGCGATGCCACCCCGCTGGCCTGGCGAGCCGCGCTGATCACCGCGGCCAGCCTGGCCGTGGCCGTCGGTGCGCTGGCCGCGCTTGCCCCGCACTATCACGTGCTGGGTACCGACAAGGTCGGGCAGGACGTGTTCTACCAGGCGATCAAAAGCATCCGTACGGGGCTGGCCATCGGCACGTTGACAACCCTGGTGATGCTGCCGTTCGCGCTCGTGCTCGGCACGTTGGCCGGCTATTTCCGCGGCTGGGTGGACGATGTCATTCAGTATCTCTACACCACGCTGAGCTCGATCCCGGGCGTGCTGCTCATCGCCGCGGCGGTGCTGATGATGCAGGTCTACATGGAGAACAATGCCGATGCCTTCGGCACGACCGCGGCCCGGGCCGACCTGCGGCTGCTGTTTCTGTGCCTGATCCTCGGCATCACCAGCTGGACCGGGCTGTGCCGGTTGCTGCGTGCCGAGACGCGCAAGCTCTCCGAGCTGGATTACGTGGCCGCAGCCCGCGGTCTGGGGACCGGCCCGATCCGTATCCTGGCACGCCACATGCTGCCCAATGTCATGCATATCGTGCTCATCCAGGTAGTGCTGGATTTCTCCGCGCTGGTGCTGGCCGAAGCCGTGCTCAGCTATATCGGCGTGGGCGTGGACCCGACGATGAACAGCTGGGGCAACATGATCAACGGCGCGCGCCTGGAAATGGCGCGCGACCCGATCGTGTGGTGGCCACTGGCCGCGGCGTTCGTGTTCATGCTGGTCCTGGTGCTGGCGGCCAATCTGTTCGCCGACGTGGTTCGTGATGCTTTCGACCCGCGCCTGCGCGGCGATGACGGGGGCCGCACCGTGGCCGAATCCGCGCCCGCCGAACCCGCCGGCGGAGCTCGCTGACATGGCCGGTCCCGCGCTGCTGGAAGTGGAATCGCTGCGGACCTGGCTGGATACCCCCGCCGGACTGCTACGTGCGGTCGACGACGTGAGCTTTTCGATCGCCGCCGGCGAGACGCTCGCCCTGCTCGGCGAGTCGGGCTGCGGCAAGTCGATGACCGCCCTGTCGCTGATGGGGCTGGCCCCGCGTCCGGCCACGCGCGTGCTCGATGGCCGGGTATGCCTGTCCGGTACCGATCTATTGGGGCTGGCCGAACGCGAACTGCGCGCACTGCGCGGCCGACGGATCGGCATGGTGTTCCAGGAACCCATGAGCGCGCTCAACCCTGTGCTGACCATCGGCCAGCAGATCGGCGAGGCACTGTCGGCGCATCTGGGTCTGGCACGCAGTACAGCCCGCGAGCGCGGCCTGGAGCTGCTCGCCGAGGTGGGCATGCCCGAACCCGAACGCCGCTGGGATGCCTATCCGCATCAGCTGTCGGGCGGGCTCAAGCAACGCGTGGTGATCGCCATAGCGCTGGCCGGCGAACCCGAACTGCTGATCGCCGACGAGCCGACCACTGCCCTCGATGTGACCATTCAGGCTCAGATTCTGGCGCTGCTGGCCGATATCCAGCGCCGGCGCGGCATGGCGCTGCTGCTGATCACCCACGACCTGGCCGTGGTCAGCGAGGTCGCCGATCGGGTGGCCGTGATGTATGCCGGGCATATCGTCGAACTCGCCGATCGCCAGACACTGTTCGCAGCCCCGCGCCATCCCTATACCCGCAAGCTGTTTGCCAGCCTGCCGGGTGCAACCCAGCGCGGCCAGAAGCTGGCGGCGATCCGCGGCACAGTGCCGCCACTGACCGCAACCCTGCCCGCCTGTCGTTTCGCCGAACGCTGCGAGCATGCCTGGCAGGACTGTTTCGAGACCCCGCCGAGCTGGCAACACGACCGCGGCAGCGCAGTACGCTGCCATCTCTACGATGCAAGGCACGCCGGCCGGCCGCTGCCGGCGGCGCCGCCGACGGCCGAGCAGCCGGCCGCGGTCTGTGCAGGCAAGCGCACGAGCCCGGCGCCGACGGTGCTCGATGCCCAGGAGGTGGCGGTTCACTTTCCCATCACGCGTGGCCTGTTCAAGCGTACGGTCGGCCATGTGAAGGCCGTGGACGGGGTGTCGCTGACGCTGTCTGCCGGTCGCACGCTCGCGCTGGTCGGCGAGTCCGGCTGCGGCAAGACCACCCTCGGCCGCGCGCTGGCCCGGCTGGTCGACCCGACGGCCGGCCGCGTGGATTTCGAAGACCGGAATCTGGCCGAGCTGTCGGGGCGCGCGCTACGCGCGGCCCGGCGGCGCTTGCAGATGATCTTTCAGGATCCGTTCTCGTCGATGAACCCGCGGATGCTGGTCGGCGAGATCCTCGCCGAGGGGCTGGTAGCACAGCGGATCGGCGCCAACGCCGGCGAACGCCGGGCGCGAGCGGCGGCGCTGCTGGCCGACGTGGGCATGCCCGAATCCGCGCTCGAGCGCTATCCGCACGAATTCTCCGGCGGACAGCGACAGCGTATCTGCCTCGCCCGGGCGCTGGCCCTGGAGCCGGCCCTGTTGATCTGCGACGAACCGACCAGCGCGCTGGATGTTTCGGTGCAGGCGCAGGTCCTCAATCTGCTCAAGAGCCTGCAAAGCGAACGCGGTCTGGCCTACCTGTTCATCACCCACGACATGGCGGTGGTGTCGTATCTGGCCGATGACATCGCGGTGATGTATCTGGGGCGTATCGTCGAATCCGGCCCGGCCGAGCGCGTGCTCACCGAGCCCCGGCATCCTTATACGCAGGCCCTTTTGTCGGCACGGCCGGCGATCGGCGGCGATATCAGCCGCGAGCGCATCCGGCTGAGCGGCGATCTGCCCTCCCCGGCCGATCCGCCGAGCGGCTGTCATTTTCACCCGCGATGCCCGTACGCGATGGACCGCTGCCGGCGCGAAGACCCGGCCGCGCGGGACTTCGGCGAGGGTCATACCGCCCGCTGCCTGCTCTACTGACGCCCCCAGCGAGCGGTGGCCTCAACCGCTGGCGCGGCGCTGACGTGCTCTCAGGCGCACAACGTGAGCGCCTGCTCGACAGCCATCGGGCTTTCATCGAGCAGCGTGCGCACAACCGTAGCCTCGTCGCCGGCCGGCGCAGGGGCGAGCGGATCCGCCGGCGTCAATTTGTGGCGCACCACCAGCAGCGCCAGTGCCAGACGGCGGGCATCGGCCGGCTGTCGAGCGGCTTCCCAGGCCAGAAACACCGCGCTGCACAGATGATAGAGCGCGCTGGCGACCTGGCGCACGATCTCGTCGTCGCCCTGGTCAGCCGTTTCGGCCACCAGGCTGGCGACACGATCCACCCGCGCTGCAAGCGTTGTCCGCACGGCATCGGGGATGCCGTCGTCGGCGAGCAGCGAATGCAGATAGCTCACCAGCGGTGCCAGCGTTTGCTGTCGGCGTACCGCACGCAGGACATCGAGCGCGACGATATTGCTGGTGCCCTCCCAGATCGAGCCCAGATGCGCATCGCGCAGGAGCTTGGCATCCGGCCATTCCTCGATATAGCCAACGCCGCCGCGCACCTCCATGGCGTCGGCGGTGGCCTTGCGGGAGTCGCGGGTGGCCCGGAACTTGATCAGCGGCGTGAGGATGCGCACGAGTTTTGCGGCTGTGTCGTCGCCGGCATCGGCAGCGTCCAGACACCGGCTGATCTGCATGAACATCGAACGCGCCTGCTCGGCGGGCAGCATGATCTTGAGCAACTGGCGCTGCATGAGCGGCATGTCGATCAGGCGGCGGCCGAACGCTTCGCGATGGCGGGCGACATGCAACGATTCGCTGAGCGCGCGCCGCATGAGCCCGGCCGCGCGTACGCCGTTGGACAGTCGCGACATGTTCATCATGTCCGCGATCTGCTGGAAACCGCGGCCGATATCGCCGATCAGATAGGCCGTGGCACCTTCGAGTACGATCTCGCCGCTGGCCATCGAACGCGTGCCCAGCTTGTCCTTGAGGCGCACGATCCGATACCGGTTGCGTGTGCCGTCGGCCAGCGTCTTGGGCAGAAGGAACAGGCCGATACCGGCCATGCCCTCGGGCGCATCGTCGGCGCGGGCGAGCACCATGGCCAGATCGGCGTCGACATTGGAACAGAACCACTTGTCGCCGGCCAGCCGCCACTCGCCGTCCTGTTCGTAGGCCCGGGTGGTAATCCGGGCGATATCCGAGCCGGCGGCCTGTTCGGTCATGAACATCGCGCCCTGATAGAGCGTATCCATGTCGCGCGACGTCAGATAGGGCAGAAACCGGTCGACGAGCTCGGCGTCACCGAACTTGCGCAGCGTACGCGTGAGCGAGTCCGTCATGCTCACCGGGCAACACAATCCGAATTCGGCCTGTACGAACAGATACGTCAGCGCGTACTTGATCAGCGACGGGCGTTTCGTGTCGGTATGGCTGAGTGCGGCCAGGCCGAGTTCGCCGTATGCCACACGTTCGAGCGCGACATAGCTCGGATGCTTGTCCAGACACTGGATATCCTCGCCGCGTCGATTGCGATGCACCAGCTTGGGCGGATTCTTATCGGCGGTCAGCGCCCAGTCGTCGAGTTCGCTCGCGGCTTGCCGGCCCAGCGCCACGAGCGACGGCTCGAGCTCGGCATAGCGTTCGTCGCCGAGATAGACCCGCAGCACGCGCGCCAGATCGGGGTCGCGCTCGAACAGGCTGAGGCCGTGCGCATCCGGAATGTTGCGCTGTGAGGTGGTATCGCCGCGGTGGGCTGAATCGGTCGACATGGGCAGGCTCGGTTGGATCGCTACCCCAGCCTAGAAGCCGTTTTCGATAGACGTCCAATACAATTGCTATCCTGTTCGATAAACGCCGCTTATCGAAGATCGCCACCTGACCATGGACCTGAAGCAGCTACGCTATTTCGTGGCCGTCGCACACGAGCTGCACTTCGGGCGGGCGGCGGCACGTCTGCATATCTCGCAGCCGGCACTGAGCTTCGATATCAAGAAGTTCGAACAACAGCTCGGCGTGGTCCTGCTGCGCCGCAATAACAAGCGCGTGGAGCTGACCAGTGCCGGCGCGCTGCTGCTGGTCGAAGCCGAACGCCTGCTTGCCCATGCTGCCGATGCCGAACAGCTCGTACGGCGTTCTGCCGATGGGCTGACCGGTCGCCTGCGCGTGGGGTTCGTCAATTCGATGTTGCTGCGCGGCCTGCCGGAAGCCATCGAATCCTTCGCATGCCGACATCCGCGGATCGATATCGTGCTCAAGGAACTCAATACCGATGAACAGATCGCTGCGCTGACCGGCCGGCGGATCGATATCGGCTGTGCGCACTGGAACCGTCCTACGCACGACATCGTCAGCGAAACGCTGTGCCACGAGCCATTCGTCTGCTGTCTGCCGGTCAATCATGCACGTGCCCGGGATCAAACGATCGACCTGGCGAACCTGGCCGACGAGGCGTTCATCCTCTTTCCACGCGCGGTATCGCCGCACTATCACGACCAGATCGTCGCGCTCTGCATCGGTGCCGGTTTCAGCCCGCAGATCCGCCACGAGGCGCGACTGTGGCAGACGGTGGTCACGATGGTCGAGTACGGCATGGGTATCGCGCTCGTGCCCGAGCCGCTGACTCGTACCGCCAGCGATCGCGTCTGTTTTCGAGCGCTTGCCGGCGAGACCGGCGCCTCCGAAGTGCGGGTGTTGCGCCGCGCCTGCGCCGATGAGCGGCTGGTCGATGCATTCGCGGCATGTCTCAAAGATACAGTCGCGCGAGGCTAAAAATCCCCGTTAGGCGCTGCAGGTCGTTGATTGTACGGCGTTCCACGTGGCACCAACGACAAGGGCCGCCCGTGGGCAGCCCTTGTCGTGACCGGGTCCGAGCCCTCTCAGACCGCGATCTGCCCGCCGTCGGCCTTCTGGATGACGACCGTCGACGCCCGCGGTCGCACGCTGCCGCGGGTGACCTGGGTGGCATCGTCGGTGGAGGGCCAGTTGCCCGGGTGCTGAATGTTGATGAACAGCGCACGCTTGTCCGGCGTGGCGAAGATGCCGGTGACCTCACAGCCGTTGGGCCCGACCGCGAAACGCTTGAGCTGCGCCTGGTCGGACGGATCGATCACCGACATGTCGCCGTTGGCGCGGCTGACCGATGACGGGATTACCGCCAGCACCTGGTCGTTGGTATCGTCGTCGACCTCGTTGCCGCTATTGTCGGTCTGGATCCACAGAATGCCTTGCCCGTCGTCGCGGTCGTCGTACCAGAGACCGTCGGGGCTGGCGAACTGGTTGGATTCGGTCAGACCGGACGGATTGTCGTCGGAGCCGGCCGCGCCCCCGAACACGAAGATGTCCCAAGAGAACGTGGTGTCGCCCGGCGACGGTTCCCGCCAGCGGATCACCTGTCCGCCTTCATTATCCGCTCGGGGGTTGGCCGCATTGACCGGCGCGCTCGCATACCCTGCGCCGAGCTCGGCGAGGTCGTTCGCACCCTGGGTGAACATGGCCTCGGTCCCTTGGGCGGTTCGATCCGAATTGTTGGTACAGGTCATGTAGACATCGCCCGATACCGGGTCGACGGTGCCCCACTCCGGCCGGTCCATGGGCGTGGCGCCGACCAGATCGGCTGCATCACAGGTGTGGATGATGATGCCGGCCAGATCATCGGCGGCCAGACCCAGGGCGGCGGCCAGCGTCTGATCGCCGCTCTGGGTCATGGCATCCGGCGTCAGCGCCAGCCACTCGCCGCTGCCATCGTCGTTGAACCGGGCGACGTACAGCGTGCCGGCATCCAGATACTTGTCGCCCAGCGCCAGCCGGTCCGTACCCATGGCAGACGGCATGTTGGCATCGGTTTCACTCCACAGGGCGTCGGAGACGAACTTGTAGATATATTCGTTGCGCGAGTCGTGCCCGGAATAGAACACCACCGGCTGGCCTTCGGTGAGCTTGCCCACCCAGCACCCTTCATGGCGAAAACGGCCCAGGGCCGTACGCTTGATCGGCCGCGAGGTCTGGGTGTACGGGTCGATCTCGACGATATAGCCGTAGGTACGGGGTTCGTTGCGATAGTCGTCGGTGGCCGATTCGCCGCGCGGCGTGGCATCGAAACGCGCGAATTCGCCATTGTCCTCGGTGGCATCACCCGCCGCGGTCTCCCAGGCATACCGGCCCCGCCCGGCGCTGATGCCCAGGCGATCGTCGTCGGCATAGCGCTCGCCATCCTTGATGAACACGCTTGGCCAGTTCTCCTCGCAGCTCAGGTAGGTGCCCCAGGGCGTATAACCGCAGGCACAGTTGTTGTTGGTGCCGCGGGTGACCGTGCCGTTTTCGGAGTAGGCCGTCTTGACGTAGTCCGAGCCGGCCACGGGACCGCGCAGCGCGATCGGCGTGGCCGTGGTGATCCGGCGGTTGTAGGACGTATCGTCGGCCAGCGACCAGACACCTTCGTCGGAGCGCACGACTCGGACCACGGTCACGCCATGCGCGTTGATCTCGGTGCGCACTTCATCGGCCGGACGGGCGCCTTCGCCGTCTTGCTGACCGGTCGGGCCGCCCTGGGGCGCCCAGAGCGCCGCCTGGTCGATGTATTCGTTGTTCATCGCGAGCAGGAAATCGCGGGAGGCGTTGTCGTCGTCCAGCGGGAAGTGATACATGCCGTCGTGATGCATGCCCACGCTGTTGTCCTGGATCTCCGGCGTGAAGGCCAGATTCTCGGAGAACGCGGGCGCCGAGGCATTGATCGGGGTCCCCCACGGGATGAACACCTGGGCGGTATAGCCCTCGGGCACGACCACGGCGTCGGTCTTGGACCCGGCCACGGCTTCGAATGCCAGCCTCATGGCCGCGGCCGTGTCGTCGTCGTTCATGCCGCGGTCGGTATCCACGCCATCGTCGTCGCTGCTGCAGGCGGTCAGCCCGAAGCCGGCGAGCATGCTCACCGCGGCCACGTTGAGTCCGCCGCGCATGATGTCGCGACGCGACAGCCGCCGCTCCAGCACGGAGGAAAACGGTTCGTTATCGCTGTCGTTAAGCAGACGGTGGTCTTCGATTTCTTGGCTCACGGATCGCTCCCTTGTGCTTTCGAGTCGGTGGTCAGGCGCGATCCCCGATCGCGCATCGAATGCGAAGCACCTTAGAGGGCGTTCATGACAAACCGGTGAAGCCAGCGCCGAGCCATGACGCCGGCCGGCGGCTAGCGTGCGGACAGGGCGTTGCCGAACGCTGCGAGCGTCTCGTCGGAAAACAGGACGAAGCGCACATGGGTCAGGCCCGTGCCCCGTTCGATGGCGTCGGTCACGGTATCGATCGCAATCCGGCCGGCCTCGCCGAGCGGGTAACCGTAGATGCCGCAGGAGATCGCCGGAAAGGCGATGGACCGGGCACCGGCCTTGTCAGCCAGCGCCATGGCCTGCCGATAGCAGCTCGCCAGCTGTTCGGCGACCGGCTGGCGCTGGCTGTAGACCGGGCCGGCGCAATGAATCACGTGATCGTTGGGCAGCTCGAAGGCCGGCGTGATCACCGCCTCGCCGGCTTCGATCGGACCGAGGGCGCGGCTGGCCTCGACCAGACGCGGGCCGGCCGCGCGATTGATCGCCCCGTCCACGCCGCCACCGCCCTTGAGCTGCTTGTTGGCCGCGTTGACGATGATGTCGATATCGCACTGACGGGTGATATCGCCCTTGACACACTCGATGGCCACATCCTGTATTTCGCGCTGCATGATGCACAGCCTCCTGCGGTAAAGTGCCCCTCCATCATCCGACTTTGCATGGACGCGGCCAAATGGCGCAGTTAACGAAAATCTGGAACGAACTGCGCAGCAGCTACTGGTTCGTCCCGACGGTGATGTCGATTCTCGCCGCGCTCGCCTCCTTCGCACTCATCGCAATCGACCGGGTGATCGGCAACGAGTGGGTCAACGCCGTTCCGTGGGTCTATCAGGTCCAGGCCGAGGGCGCGCGAGGCCTGTTGACTACCGTGGCCGGCTCGATGATCGGCGTGGCGGGCGTGACGTTTTCGATCACCATCGCCGCACTGTCATACACCACGTCCACGCTCGGCCCGAGACTGCTCACCAATTTCATGAACGACACCGGCAACCAAGTGACGCTGGGCACGTTCGTGTCCACGTTCGTCTACTGTCTGTTGCTGCTGCGCACGATTCAGGCCGGTGACGATACGGCCGCGACCTTCGTGCCGCATCTGGCCATGCTGTTTGCGATCTTCATGGCCGTGGCCAGCCTGGCGGTGCTGATCTATTTCATCCACCACATCACCGAATCGCTGCATGTCTCCAACGTGGTGGGCAATGTCGCTCGCGACCTGGACGCCGCCATCGACGACTATGAGCGACGTTCGATCGAGGCGGCCCAGCAGCCGTCGGCTTTTCTGCCGTCGGATTTCAGCGACACGGCGGTGGCGGTTCGAGCCGACGGCGACGGCTACATCCAGAATCTCATCTATCGGTCGCTCGTCAATCAGGCGGTCCAGCACGACCTGGTGCTGCGGATCGAACGCGGGCCGGGCGATTTCGTAGCCACGGGCCAGACATTGCTAAAGGCCTGGCCGGCCGGGCGTGTCGACGACGACGTGACCGCCGCCCTGGTCGATGCCTATGCCTGGGGCCGCCAGCGCACCCAGTCGCAGGACGTGTTCTTTCTGGTCAACGAACTGGTCGAGATCGCTGCACGGGCGTTGTCGCCGGGTATCAACGACCCGTATACCGCCATGGGCTGTCTGGACTGGCTGAGCGTCGCGCTCAACCGACTGGCGCGACGGGATGTCGCGCATCTGCATCATTTCGACGGCGACGGGCGGCTGCGCGTATGGGCCGCCGGATTCGACTTCACGGCGCTGGCCGAGGCAATCTACGACCAGCTGCGCAGTTACTTCGCCACCGACCGTAACGCCTCTGTGCACATGCTGCGCCGAATGGGAGAGACCGGCGAGTTCCTGACCGACGGTGACCAGAGAAAACTCATGCGCACACAGGCAGATGCTTTGCGAGAGGCCGCGCTGGAAGCAATGACCAGCACTCGCGATCGCGCCGCCGTGGAGCAGGCGCATCGCCGTGCGATCCGCTTGATCGGCGGTCCCGGCGAGCGCAGCGAGCACGCCGACCTGGCTTGATCGAAACCCGGGCTCGGCCGATGATGACCGGTTAGCACGCGGCGACCCGCGTCAATCCATCGACCGCAAAAGCCATGACCAACCGCCCCGCGACCGTGCCCGAACCCGTTGACGGTGAACATGCCGAGCCGCCCCGGGCCGCTCGACGGCGCAAGACGCGCACGGTCCACGACGTGACCCTCATCGACGACTATGCCTGGCTGAGGGACGCCAACTGGCGCGAGGCCATGCACGAACCGTCGCGCCTGGCGCCGGAAATCCGCGCGCACCTGGACGCCGAAAACGCCTATACCGATGCCTGGATGCGCCGTTGCGGCACCCTTCGTAGAGAGCTGGTTGCCGAACTGCGTGGCCGTATCGCCGAGCGCGACGCCAGCGTACCGGTGCCGGAAGGCCCTTGGGTCTACTACGTACGCTACCGCGAATCCGGCCAGCATCCGATCTTCTGCCGGGCACCGCGCCACTACGACGGGCAGAGCGCGCCCGGCGAACCGCTACCCGAAGAACAGTGCCTGCTCGACGGCGACGCCGAGGCCGCAGACCGGCCCTATTTCAGCCTGGGCGCGGTGCACCACAGTCGCGATCACCGCCTGCTCGCTTTCGCACTCGACGAGCGCGGCTCCGAGGCCTACACCCTCCATGTACGGCCAATCGACGACGAAGGCGCCAGCGGCGAAGAAATCCAGCCACCGATTGCCAACACGACCGGGAATCTGCTGTGGTCGACAGACAGCGGCACGCTCTTCTACACCACGCTCGATGACAACCACCGGCCGTGCAAGGTCTGGCGGCTCGCACTCGGTGCCGAACCCGAGACCGCCGAGTGTGTCTACAGCGAGGCCGACCCGGGCTTTTTCGTATCGGTGAGCACGACCCAGAGCGAGCGCTTCATCCTGATCAACGCCCACGACCATGCCACCAGCGAAACGCACTTCATCCATGCCGATACACCGTGGGAGACGCCGACGCTGATCGCCGCACGCGAGACCGGCGTCGAATATTCGGTCGAAGACGACGGCGAGCGTTTCGTCATACTCACCAACGCCGATGGCGCCGAGGACTTCAAGCTGGCCTGGGCGCCGGTCGCCACCCCCGGCAAAGCGCATTGGCAAACGCTGGTCGACCACGAGCCGGGGCGCCTGCTGCTCGATCACGTCGAGTTCGCCGATTTTCGCGTCCGGATGGAACGTGCCGATGCGTTGCCGCGTATCGTGATCACCGACAAGCGGGTCGGCGACGGCGAGGCGGCCAGCCACGCTATCGCCTTTCCGGCCGAAGCCTACAGCCTGGGCATCGCGCCCGGCTATGAACACGACACCGCGGCGCTTCGATTCGTCTACAGCGCACCGGACACGCCTGACGAGACCTACGATTACGATATGGGCACGCAGTCGCGCACCCTGCGCAAGCGTCGCGAGGTGCCCAGCGGCTTCGACCCCTCCGACTACGTGGTCCGGCGCCTGTTCGCCACCGCCGCCGACGGCGCCTCGATTCCGATCACCGTCACCCATCGGGCCGACCTGGCACTCGACGGCCGGGCG
The DNA here is from genome assembly GCF_040361275.1 of Salinisphaera sp. T31B1. Classification (NCBI taxonomy): domain Bacteria; kingdom Pseudomonadati; phylum Pseudomonadota; class Gammaproteobacteria; order Salinisphaerales; family Salinisphaeraceae; genus Salinisphaera; species Salinisphaera sp. T31B1. Next base: position 472,490 of record NZ_APNH01000001.1, read on the forward strand.
CCCTGCCTGCTGCACGGCTACGGTGCCTACGGTATTTCCGAGCCCGCTGCCTTCTCCGGCAGCCGGTTTTCGCTGGTCGACCGTGGATTCGTACATGCCATCGCCCACGTCCGCGGCGGTCAGGAACGCGGCTATGGCTGGTATCGCGCCGGCAAGCTCGAACACAAACCCAATACCTTCTCGGACTTCATCACTGTGGCCGAAACGTTGATCGCCCAAGGCTATACCCGTGCCGGCGGGATCGTGCCGCACGGTGGCAGCGCCGGGGGCATGCTGGTCGGCGCCGTACTCAATCAGCGGCCGGATCTATGGGGCGCGGCCGTCGCCGATGTGCCCTTCGTCGACGTCCTCAACACGATGATGGACGACAGCCTGCCGCTCACGCCCCCGGAATGGCCCGAATGGGGCAACCCGCGCGACGATGCCGATGCGTTCGCCACGATTCGAAGCTATTGCCCGTATCAGAACGTCACCGCCCAGGATTATCCGGCCCTATTGGTCATCGCCGGCGTTTCCGACCCGCGCGTGACCTACTGGGAGCCGGCCAAATGGGTCGCCAAGCTGCGCGAACTCAAGACCGACGATAACCCGCTGCTGCTCAAGACCCATATGGCTGCCGGCCACGGCGGCCTGCCCGGGCGCTTCACAGCACTCGAAGAAACCGCGCTGATCTTCGCCTTCGTTCTCGAAGCGATGGGCGCTGGCGAGCGCATGCGCACCCGGACCGCCGCCGACATTGCCGAAGCCGATGCCTTGAAGAACAACGCCGTCTATTGACAGCCGACCATCGCCCGCATGCGATATGGCCGGGCATGACTGATGGATCGAACGCGCGCCGGGTGTCAGCGGCGCGGCCGGCGCGCCCGCCATGGCTCGAAGACATGCGGCTCGATCTGCCAGCGCTCATCGATAATGGTCAGCCGCAGGAAACCCGGCCCGCCGTAGGCACGAGTCCGGCCGGCCGCGCCGGGGTTGAGTAGCCAGGGCTGGCCATCGGTTTCGATGACACGGCGATGGCTGTGGCCACAGACCACGGCGCGAGCGTCGTGGAAACGTTCACACAAGCGCCGATGCCGGGTACGGGCCGGCCATTGATGGCCATGCATGATCGCCAGCCGGCCGCCCGGCAGATCGACCACCTGTTCGACAGGCCATGGACAGTCGGCCGGGTCGTTATTGCCAGCCACGATGATGACCGGGTCAGCCAGTGCCGCGAGCTGTTCGTCGATGCCGGCGCCGACATCCCCAGCATGGACGAGCAAGTCGGCGCCGGCCACTGCCTCGGCGATTCGCGGGTCGAGCCGACCGTGGGTGTCGGCAATCAGGTCGATGCGCATCGCGCGAGCCTAACCGCTGTATCCAGCCCGGCCAAACCTGCCATCGTTCCACGATAGATGGGCACGACGATTTCTGCTTACACTCGCGTCATGAAAACGTTCGCGCTGTACAGCTTAAAAGGCGGTGTCGGCAAGACAGCCGCTGCCGTCAATCTCGCATTCGAGGCCGCCCGGGCCGGTGAGCACGTTCTGCTGTGGGATCTCGACCCGCAGGGCGCGGCAAGCTGGTATCTGGGCGTCGACGAGGCTGCCGAAGTCTCGGCCAAGCGGGTCGTCTCCGGCAAGGAGGCGCTCGGGCGTCATGTTCAGGCCACGGTGCATGACCGCCTGTCGGTACTGCCCGGCTCGCGCGGCTATCGAGACTGGGATGCACAGATACATGCCGCCCGGCAGCCACGCAAGGTACTCGAGACGCTGATCGACCCGTTTTCCGAAACGTTTTCCCTGCTCATACTGGACTGCCCGCCGGGCATCGGCGCACTGGCCACCTCGGTATTACGGGCCGCCGACCGGGTGATCGTACCCGTGGTGCCGACGCCGCTGTCGCTGCGCGCGCTTGATGAAGTGCTCACCCATGTCGACGACAAGAAAGTCGGCAAAACCCGGGTGATTCCGTTCTTCTCCATGGCCGATCGGCGCCGCCGGCTGCATCGCGAGCTCATCGACTCGCCGCCGCCCAGCATGAAAAAGGCGCCGGACGTGTTTGTCGACTACGCTACGCATGTAGAAAAGATGGGCGAGCATCGCGCGCCGGTCGCGACATTCGCCCCACGCAGCCGTGCGGCCGGGCAATATCGTGCGCTGTATCAGGCGCTGGCCTGATCTGTTCGCCGCCGTTCACCCCGGGTCCGGACCGGTCAGGCAGGACGGCATGAAGCGCGCGATCTGCGGCCCTTGATCCTTTCTGCAGAAAGTGACGCGCAGGGTTTGTCCGAACGACCGCAGCCGATCAGATCGGGCGCGAGCACGCGACAACCGGCCGCAGCCAGCGACGTGAGCATGTGCCGATATGGATAGCTCCACCTGGGTTCGCCGGGCATCAGGACCACCGGCGGGCCGTGCGCAGGGTCGGCAGCAACATGGTGCATGCGCAGGCCTTCGATCTCGACATAGCGCGGCGCATGATCGAAATCCGGCAGGTGGCCGAAGCCCGTCTCGGGGTGCGATAGACATCGCGGCCCGGCCAGCTGCTGGGATCGCTCAAGATCGGCCCGCGTTGGTGAACTCTACCTATTGTGCTCATGCGGACCAGTCGATAGCTTAGGTTCAACCCTATCGAATATCGTGATGTTCCATGCCCCGACCGATCCCGCTGCCGTCTACCCTGAGCACGGCCGCACTAGCCGCCACCCTGATCCTGCTGAGCGGCTGCTCGGCGCTGACCAGTACCACCAACACCGCGGCCGAAGCAGCGCAGACGATCGCCAATGGCATCTCCAAGGCCAGCCGCGCATCCACCAACGCCTCGGTCACCGAGCCCGATACGCCTCGCTACGCACAGGCCGTGGCGTTCGTCGACTCGCAGGGCGATGCTCTTCGGCGTGAAGCTGCCAGCGGCGGCGGCGAGCACGTCGACGCGCTGGCGATCCTGCTCACCGACGACAACGCCGACTTCGGCCCCTGGCTGCAACGCCACTACGACCGCGTCTTCGCCGAACCCGACCAGGCGCGTGGCATTGTCGACCGCATCATCGCCCGTCGCGGCTGAGCCGATATTCCCCTGAATCCCTTCTCGAGGAGCACGCCATGAACAAAGTCCTGACCCTGTCCGCTGCGATGCTGATCGCCATGAGCATGAGCGCCTGCGGCAGCAACGACGAGAGCGATAGCGCCGCCGCCGACAACCCGAGCGCGGACGCCCAGACCAACACCGCCAGCGCCAACAGCCAGAACAGTGCCACCGAGATGGCGGCAGGCGAGGGCGCGGCCGCTGGCGGCCAGGCGAGCACCGGCGCCGATCAGACCGGCCAGGCCTCCGACGAGGATACGCCCAAGGCCGCAATCGCCGTGCTCCACGGCACCCAGGGCAACGACGATGTGATGGCCACGGTACGCTTCACGCCGTCCGACGGCGGTTTGTCCTACACCGCCACGGCCTCGGGCCTGGCACCGGGCGAGCACGGTTACCATATTCATCTGTATGGCGATTGCTCGGCGGCCGACGGCACCTCGGCCGGCACCCATTTCAATCTGCAGGGCAGTTCGGAGAACCCGCCGGCCGATATCGACCACATCACCGGCGATCTGGGCAACCTGGATGCCGGCGACGACGGCAGCGCCCAGGACGAAGGCATGCTGGACGGCGCGTCGCTGACCGGGCCGAAGTCGATCATCGGGCGTGGGGTGATCATCCACGCCAAGCCCAACGATCCGAGCCAGCCGCCGATCGGCGCCGCCGGCTCGCGTCAGGCCTGCGGTGTGATCGGCATCGCCAACCCGAAGTCGGCACAGGCCGGCGCCGGGGCCCAGAGCAACATGTCCAACGGCGCCAGCCAGGGCAGCGGCTCGGAGTCGCCTTCGGACAGCGCCTCGGGCGGCCAGATGTAGCACCCGCCGTGGCGGTCGCCCGCCCACTTCGACGTTAATATGAAAAAGCCGGGCGTCGCGACCGCGACGCCCGGCTTTTTACTGTTCGCCACGCCGCTGTATCAGGCCACGGCGACCTTGTAGTTGCCGCGTTCGGCGTCGTATTCCAGGGTGATCTGGGCATGCTGCTCGGCGGCCTGAAGCAGATCGGTGAAACTCTTGAAGCCGTAATAGCTTTCGTTGAACCCCGGATACACGCGCTTGATGGTCTGCTTGACCAGCGACCCCCACACCGGGTCGTAGTCGGACTCCAGCGAAGACACGATCTCCACGAGCTTTTCGCGGGCCTCGGCGCCCTTGTCCTGGCGTCCGCCCTCGGCCTTGCGCTTGCGCGCCTTGCCGGACTTGCGGACCAGATCGTCGTAGTAGATGAACTCGTCACAGTTGGCGACCAGCAGTTCCGAGGTCGACGATTTCACCCCGCAGCCGATCACCCGCTTGTCGTTCTCCTTGAGCTTGGAGACCAGCGGCGAGAAATCCGAATCGCCGGAAACAAGCACGAACGTATCGATATGGCCTTTGGCATAACATAGGTCCAGAGCGTCCACGACCATGCGGATATCTGCACTGTTCTTGCCGGAGATACGCGTTTGCGGAATATCGATCATCTCGATGCCCATGGCATGAAACGAACGCATCTGGTCGCGATAGCGGCCCCAGTCGCAATAGGCCCGCTTGAAGACCAACCGGCCTTTTTCGAGCACGCGCTTGTGTACCAGCGACATATCGAAATCCCCACCCGGGACGTCCTTGACGCCGAGGGCGAGATTCTCGAAATCGATGAATACGGCTATGAGTGCTTCGCCGGCCATGGTGTCGTCCCGAACGGGCATGCGGTTCGGGCCACATGCAATGGATATGGCGCGGAGTCTAGGGTGTATTGAGCTTTGGCGCGAATCCGCCCGGCGGCTGTCTGCGCGCCGACATCAGACCCGCGGCATTGCGCCATCGGCCCGGGCCAGACCGCGGACGGCCGGCCTGGCGGCCAGTAGCCCAGCCCGCGAACGGCGGCGCGGCGCATTCGACACGCGCTGTCCGAGCGGCCGCGAACCGCGCGACATGATGATGCCACCGGTGGCATTCATCTGCGGTTCGGTCTGTTATCCCATGCTATCGTCAACGATTGAACGAACAAGGAGAAAAACATGTTCAAACGTGCGTTGTTGGCAACGGCCCTGCTGGTCTGCGCCGGCCCACTGATGGCTGCCGAACACCAGGCCGACGACATCGCCGGCGTGTGGGAGACCGCCAGCGGCGGCTATGTGCAGATCTACCAGTCCGATGACCACTGGCAGGGCAAGATCGTGGGCTCTTCCGACGGCCAGGCGCGCTACGACAAGCAGAACCCGGACGAATCCAAGCGCGATCGTCGGCTGCTCGGCGTGGTAGTGCTCCAGGGCTTGAGCTATGCCGGCGACGGCGAGTACGAAGGCGGCTCCATCTACGATCCGAACAACGGCAAGACCTACAAGGCCAAGGCCACCCAGACCGGCCCGGATACGCTGGAAGCACGCGGCTATATCGGCATCAGCCTGATCGGAAAGTCCCAGACCTGGAAACGGATCGATCCGCAGGCCGAGCATGTCCACCAGGACATGCTCGAATAGGCCTGTTCACAGATCTGTCGGCGTTGCGAAAGCCCCGCGTCGGCGGGGCTTTTCTTATTGGCCACGGCTCGCCGACGACGACGCTGCAGCCGGGCCGGGTTGGTCCAGGGCCGTCCGCAGCATAGCCGAGCGGCCCACCGCCGATACCGTCAGCCGTCGGTCTCCGATGCCGGTCGCTTAGCCCGTGCGATCCTGTTCGGCAGCCACGAAGCTCAGCGCCACGCCGTTGTTGCAGTAGCGTAGGCCGGTCGGCGCCGGTCCATCCTTGAAGACGTGGCCCTGATGGCCGCCACAGCGCGAGCAGTGGTACTCGCGCCGCGGGATGAGCATCTTGTAATCGGTCTTGAAGCCGAGCGCACCGTCGACGTAGTCATAGAAGCTCGGCCAACCGGTGCCCGAGTCGTACTTGGTGTCACTGGCGAACAGCGTCTGATCACAGCCAGCACAGCGATACTCGCCGACGGCCTTGACCGAATTGAGTCGGCTCGAACCCGGGGCCTCCGTGCCGGCCTTGCGCAACACTTGGTAGGCTTCGGGCGACAGCTGGGCCCGCCAGGCCTGATCACTCTTGTCCACGGCAAACTCCTGTGCTGATCTCGTGCCAGACGCGCCTTCGAGCAACGCGCCCGCAGCCAGCCGAGCGCCCAGCGCCACGGCCACCACGCCCAGACCGCCCCCGATGATCGTACGTCGCTTCATGACCACAACGATGAGGGCGCCGTAGGTCGGTGGCAAGCCGACGACGCGGGCACCGCAGGGCCGGATCCGCAACCGCGGCGTGGCCCTCGGCGTAAACGCCGGATGCGGTCTACAATGACGTCATGAATGCAGGTATGGATACAACACTGCAACCGGCGCTGACGCCGGCCCAGCGCGAGGCCTTCGCGGACGACGGTTTTCTCGTGATTCGTCAGCTGGCCAACGCCGAGCGGATCAACGCACTGCGCGGGGTGGCTCTTCGCCATGCGGAGGATCAGATCGAGCCGATCGAATACGAAGCCGACGTCGCCTATCCCGGCGCGCCAGCCAGCCGTGCGGCCGCCGGCGGCAACACCCCACGCCGTCTGCGTCAGGCCTTCGACCGGGATACGGTCTTCGCGGACTGGATGCGCGATGACCGCCTGACCGCCGTGGTCGCGCAACTGCTGGGCTCCGATACAGTCTGGCTATCGCGCAATCATCACAATTGCGTGATGACCAAGACCCCGCGTTTCTCCACGGCGACCGCCTGGCACCGGGATCTGCGCTATTGGCACTTCGAGACGCCGCATCTGGTCAACGCCTGGCTCGCCCTCGGCGACGAGACGCCGGACAACGGCGGCATGCGCCTGCTGCCCGGAACCCACCGAATGCAGTTCGCCGCCGAGGCCATGGACAGCGAGCTGTTCCTGCGCGAAGACGTGGCTGATAACCGTGAACTGATCGCCACCGCGGTCGACGCCGAACTGGCGCCCGGCGATGTCCTGTTCTTCGATGCCAACACGCTGCATGCGGCGGGCGCCAACCGCACCGACGCACGCAAACTGTCGGTGGTAGCCACCTATTACGGCACGGGCAACGCGCCGGTACCGGGCACGCGTTCGGCCACGCTCGAACCCGTGCTCGCACGGAGCTTGGTTCATGCGTAGCGTGCTGTTGATCGGCCTCCTGTCCGGGCTGATCGGCACGGCGCACGGCGCCGGTGCCGCTTCGCTGTCGCAGCTGCAATGGCAGTACCGGGTGATCGTGGTGTTCGCCCCGACCGATACCGAAGCAGCCGATCATCGCGACACGCTGGCCCGGTCCGCCGGTATCGCCGATCGCGACATCGCCTGGTTCGTGCTCGGGCCCACGGGCCCGGTCGTCAGCAATATCGAGCAGGGTATCGATCGCGAGGCGCTCGTCGACCTGCACGCCGCGGACGGCTTCGAGACCGTGCTCATCGGCAAGGATGGCGGCGTGAAGACACGCCAGACCGAGACATTCGATCTACCGGCGCTGTTCGGCGAGATCGACCGCATGCCCATGCGCCAGAACGAGATGCAGCAATGAGCCAACCCGCCCGCAACGTCCTCGGCCAGCCGCTGGCATTGTGCTGCAGCGCGCCGATGACCGGCTTCTACCGCGACGGCTATTGCCGGGTCGGCCCAGAGGATGCAGGCGTCCATGCCGTGTGCGCCGTGGTCACCGACGCGTTTCTCGCCTTCTCGCGCGAGCGCGGCAACGACCTGACGACGGCCCACCCTGAATTCGGCTTTCCCGGACTGAAAGCCGGGGATCGCTGGTGTCTGTGTGCCGCACGCTGGGGCGAGGCGCTCGCCGCCGGCGCCGCGCCCCGTGTCATTCTGACGGCTACTGCCGAAGCTGCCCTGGAGCTGGTGGACATGGCCGATTTGAAGGCACACGCTATCGATCTGTCGTAAGCGCGGCGGGTCGCGCGCGAACGCCCGTATCCGGGCCTGCCGAGTCGATACGTATGCAGCTTCTCAATCCCATCGACCAGATCTTTCTGCGACTGGAACGTCGCAACCAGCCCATGCACGTCGGCGGTCTGCAGCTTTTCAGTCTGCCCGCGGGCGCCGGGCCCGATTATGTCCGCGATCTCGTCGCCCGGGCGCGCGAGTTCGACGATGTGACGCCGCCGTTCAATCGCCGCCTGAAATACCGCTTCGGCCAGCCGTTCTGGGTCGACGACGTCAGCTTCGACCTGGAATACCACGTTCGACATCTGGCGCTGCCCAGGCCCGGAGCGATCCGGGATCTTCTGGCGCTGGTGTCCATGCTGCACGGCGCGCTGCTGGATCGCTCCCGGCCGATGTGGGAGGTCTATGTGATCGAAGGCGTGGTCGACGACCGTTTTGCGATCTACAGCAAGTTCCACCACTCGATGATGGACGGCATCAGCGCCATGCGGATTCTGCGCCGATCGCTCCAGGACGCCCCGGACGCGCGCTCGATGCGGGTGCCCTGGCAGTTGCCGGCCACCGAAAGCGAAGACGCGGCCCGCCGCGCCGGGCCGTTGACCGACGCCTGGCGCACACTGCAGGCGACCACCCGTCAGATCGCTGCACTGCCGCGTGCCGGCCAGGAGATCGTGCATGCATGGCACGATGCCCGCAGCGACGACGATTTCACCTCGATCGCCCAGGCCCCTGCCAGCCTGCTCAACTGTCGGGTCAGCGGTTCGCGCCGGTTTGCGGCCCAGTCCTACTCGCTGACCCGTATCAAGCGGATCGCCAAGGCGTTCGACGCCACGGTCAACGACATCGTACTGGCCATGTGCGCCAGTGCCCTGCGCGCGTATCTGCTCGAACAGAACGATCTGCCCGACCGGCCTCTGGTCGCGATGCTGCCGGTTTCGCTGCATGACGACGACAGCGGCACCGGCAATCGCGTGGCGATGATCTTTTCCAGCCTGGCCACCCATATCGCGGACCCGGTCGAGCGGCTGGCCGCGATCCAGCGCTCGGTGAATCACTGGAAACGCCGGTATCGGGACATGTCGCCCGAACAGATCATGGCGTTCATCGCTGCGTTGTCCACCCCGGCCGGACTGAACCTGCTGACCGGGCTTGCGCCGCGTCATCAGTCGTTCAACGTGGTCATTTCCAACGTACCGGGTCCGCGGGAGACACTGTATTTCGGCGATGCCGAGATGCAGGGCATGTACCCGGTCTCGATCGTGCTCGACGGCCAGGCGTTGAACATCAGCCTGGCCAGCTATCGCGATTCGCTGGAGTTCGGGTTGATCGCCTGCCGACGCTCGTTGCCGTCCATGCAGCACCTGCTGACTTATCTCGACGATGCGCTCGACGAACTGGAGCCGGCCGATGACGCCGTCGCCGGAGACAGCGTTCACGGCAGCTGATCGATGAACGGCCGACCGTCGTCGGGCTTCCCGTTGGCCCCGCTCGTCGCTTTCGTCGTCGTCCAGCTGGCGATCGGCATATCCGCCATCGCACCGTGGGCCATCTCGGCCGGGGCCGGCGCGCTCGGTCAGACCCTCGGTTGCCGGGTCGACGAATCCGGCGTCCAGCCCTGCTATCTTTTCGGCGCCGATATCGGCGGCGTGCTTTACGGCGCGGGCATGTTCGGCTGGCTGATCCTGGCCAGCCTGCCGGCGGCCTTTGTCGTATGGATCGCTCATACGCTGTACACGCTGGTTCGTCTGGTGCGCTGGCAGCGCCGTCGCGCCTGCTCGCCTGACGGCTGATGGCTCCGGCACGCCCGAGCTCGGACGGCCCGAGCTGTGCGCTGTGCGGTCGCCGCGGTGTGCGGACCACGCGTCACCACCTGATTCCGCGCCGAACCCATCGGCTCAAGCGGATTCGCAAGCGTTTCGATCGTAACGAACGCCTGGGCGCGATTCTGCACGTCTGCCGGCCCTGCCACAGCCATATTCATGCCGTGCTCGATGAAAAGACGCTCGCCGAGGTGTACAACACCCGCGCCGATCTGCTCGCCCACCCGAAGATCGCCCAGTTCGTTGCATGGATCGCCGACAAGCCTGCCGGTTTTCGCCCGCGTATCCGGGCGCCCAAACGCTAGGCTCGGCGCAGGCCGTGAATGATCTCAGCGTGTGGCCGGCGAAGTGCGCTGGCGCCCGAGCACGGCGGCCGTGATCACGCACCCCGCTCCCAGACACAGCAGCAACGCACCCAGCGCGATCGTGGCGCGATAGCTGTCGGCCGACGCATACAACGCAGACATGCCAAAGCCGCCCAGCGTCTGGGCCACGGCGAACGACAACGTGGCCCAGCCCCAGATCTGCTGACGGCGATCGGCCGGCGCGATCTCGACCACGGTTCCGGCAGTCAGCGTGATGATCGCCGGCACCATCGCGCCGACCATGAACGACGATACGCCCAGCGCCGCGAGCGATGACGAGGCCAGCGGCAATGCGGTGGCCGCGGTCATCGCCAGGAACGCCACGATCAGGGCGGCCCGGAAGCCCAGCCGCGCGGCCGCATAGCCGCCCAGCGCCGGGCCGAGGAGGCCGCCGACGCCCAGCGCCAACCAGCAGGCGTTGCCGACCGCCAGACCGCGTCCCAATTCGCGCGCGATATAGTCGACCCAGTAAAGCGAATGCGGCACATAGCCGGCGGAGTTCAGCCCATAGGCGACGATGATCAACGTCACGACCGGCCACGAGGCGGGCTCGGGTGTCGCAGGCTCCGACCCGCCGTCCTGCGTGTTCGTCGCGGCCGAACCGGCGGGCAGATGACGCCAGACCGCACGCCAGCTCCATCCGGCCAGTACGCCGCCGAGCACGCCTACCGCGATCCAGGTCGTCGCGATCCCGGCCTCGGCCAGCAGCGGTACCAGCAGGCTCGCCGTGATCGTGCCTACGCCCATGCCCGTGAACACGATCGCCGACGCGGCCGGGCGTCGTGCGGCGGGCATGCGGCCCATCACGATCGGGGTCACCACGATCGTGAGCGTGGCCGCGGCCCAACCGGCGATCAAACGCCAGGGCCCATACCAGATCATGCCTCCGGGCAGCGCACACGACAGCAGACTGAGCGTGAGCGCGGCCAGCGCCCCGCCGATCACGGCCCGCGGACCCAGACGACGCACCATCAGATGGGCAGTCGCCGCCCCGACCAGATAACCCAGCAGGTTGATCGCACCCAGCTCGGCCGTCTGCTCGGCGCTGAACCAGCCGGCCTGTACCAGCGACGGTATCAGCGGGGTGAACGCATAGCGGCCCAGGCCGATACCCAGCAGCAGCGCGATCGCGCCCGAGACCAGCAGCGGCCCCTGTCGCTGGCGAACGGCGGAACTCACGGCGTACGTTGGCAAGCCGCGGCGAGCGCGCTCGCCAGGGCAGCCAGCAGGGCCACGAAAGCCAGCGCGAACAGCGGCAGGTACCGGCCAAGCTGCTCGTAGCCCCACGACATGCCATAGGCACCCACGGTCTGGGCGAGAGCGAACGACAACGTCGCCCAGCCCCAGAGCTGCTGTTGACGTTCGGGCGGGCACAGTTCGGCGATCGAACCGGAGGTCAGGGTCACCGTACCCGGCACGAGCAGGCCGACGCAGAAAGACGACAGCGCCAGCGCCCACGCGCTGTCCGAGACCAATGCCAGGCCGACCGCGGCCGCCTTGATCCCCAGGGCACCGACCAGCGCCGGGCGAAAACCCACGCGGGCGGCCACCGCACCGGCCACCAGCGGCCCGCAGGCGGCACCGAACCCGAACACGACCCAGTAGGCGCTGCCCGTGGCCAGACCGCGGCCGAGCTCACGGGCAATATAGTCCACCCAGAACAGCGTATGCGGCACGAACCCGATGGCATCCAGCCCGTAGGCGACGATGACAAGCATGATCGGCCACATCGGCAGCGCGCCGTCGTCGGCAACAGACGTGGGCGCGCGATCGAGCGGCGCCAGGTGTCGCCATACCGAAAACCAGCTCCAGAGCGCCAGTCCCAGTGCGACCGCCGCCAGCGCGAGCCAGGGCAGCGCCACACCGAACCCTGCGAGCCACGGCACCAGCGTGCCGCTGGCCATGACGCCCAGCCCGATGCCGGTAAACACCAGGGCACTGGTGCGCGCGCGCTCGGCCGGGGCGACCCGCGACAAGGCCGCCGGCGCCCCCACGACCACCAGCATCGCGCCGGTCACGCCGCAGGCCAGGCGCCAGATGCCGTACCAGATTACGCCCCAGTCCAGCGCACAGCCAACCAGACTGGCCACCGTGATCGCCAGGCATACACCGAGCACCGCGCGCGTGCCGAAGATCAGCGTGGCTCGATGGGCCAGCGCCGCACCCAGCAGATAGCCCAGCAGATTCACCGCGCCCAGATAGGCCGCGGCATGGCTGGAAAACCAGCCGGCATCGACCAGCGCCGGAATCAGCGGCGTATAGGCAAAACGCGCCATACCGATGCCCAGCAGCGTGGCGATCCCGCCGGCCAGGCCCAGCTGCGTGGAGCCAAGGCCGGCCCGCACCTGACTCATCGTCGTAGGCGCCCGGCCGGCCTGATATTCGTGTCCATGGCTGTCCCATACAGCAAAAAACAGCCGGAAGTGTGCCACGATCGGGCCTCGGTCCGCGCTGTTTTCGACGGCGCGACGACGCTGCTCATCTGCCACCGGAGCCATCGATGCCTGACCACCCTGCGTCCACCGTGCCGGATACCGTCGTCGACGCCCTGTTCATAGGCCGCATCGGCCCGCTGGCAGGCGACGGGGCAGCCAGCGCGATCGACAAGCGTCCTGTCACGGATGCGCGTTGGCTCGACGCCGGCGGCGTAGCCGGCGATACGGTGGCCGATCCGATTCATCACGGCGGCCCCGAGCGAGCGCTCAATCACTATCCGGCCGAGCACTACCGGCTTTGGCAGGCGCGCTATCCCGGCTTCGAGGACGCGTTCGTGCCCGGCGCGCTGGGCGAAAACATCAGCACCCACGGCATGACCGAAGCCGACGTGCATATCGGCGACGTATTTCGCCTGGGCCAGGCGACAGTCCAGATTGCCCAACCGCGCCAACCGTGCTGGAAGATCGGCGCCCGTACCGGCATCGCAGGCCTGGCACGCGCGGTGGCCGCCGCCGGTGCGGCCGGCTGGCTGTACCGGGTGATCGAGCCAGGCGACATCCGCGCCGGGGATCGGCTAGCACGTATCGAGACGGCCACCCACGGCATCACCCTGGCCCGCCTGTGGTCGATACAGGCCGCACGCGTGCCCGACGAGGACGACCGCCGGGCCCTGCTGAGGCTCGCCGAACTGCCCACACTCGCGCCGGAATGGCGCAAGCGGCTGGCCGCCCGGGCCCGCCAGCTCGGCGAACGCTGAGCCCGTGCGCTAGTCGGGATACAGGCGGGCACGATAATCGGGATGGATCACGCCGACCGCGATGTCGGTGAAGTCGGTGAACAGCCCGTCCACGTCGTAGCGATGGTAATAGGTGCGCAGCTCATCCTCGAGCCGGCGTGTACCGGCCGGCAGCTGGTCGGCACGAAAGGTATAGGGGTGTACGAGCAGGCCCCGCCGATGCGCGGCGACCACCAGCGCGCCGTCCGTCGCGGCAATCCGGCGCTTGTCAGGCCCGATACCGTCGGCATAGGTCGCGATCTCGTCCAGGCCCGCGGGCGTGACCATCGCGTCGAAGGCCTCGCCGCTGCCTTCGATGAGCTGAATCTGGGGCAGATCCGAGCCGAAGACCTCGCGCATCTCCCTGAGATTGTTCGCATCGAAGCTCTGCACGAAGACGTTCGCATCGCGTCCGACATAGCCGTATTCGGCCAGCCGCTCGAGCAGCACCCGTTCCAGCGGCAGGTCCTGGGCATCATGAAAGGCGGGGTTCTTGGTCTCGGGGTAGAGCCCGACCTCGCGACGGGTCTCGCGATTGAGCGACTGCACCATCTCGATCACGGCCACCAGCGTCGGCACCTTGAAACCGCGTGCGCGGTCGTTGAAACGCCCCGGAAACACGCGGCGGCCGTCCGGCCGGGTGCGCTCGACGACGTCGAGCGATTCGATCTCGGCCAGGGTGAAATCCGCGGCGTACCACCGCCCGTCGTCGCGTGCTCTATCGGGGAACTTCTGTGCCACATCCGTGGTGGACTCGAGATGGATATCGTGCAGACAGATCAGCCGATGGTCGGCGGTCATCACCAGATCCGGCTCGATGAAGTCCGCGCCCAGCGCATAGGCCATGGCATAGGCCGGCAGGGTGTGCTCGGGCAGATAGCCCGAGGCGCCGCGATGGGCGATGACGATCTTGTCGCGAGTCATGTCGGGCGCACCTCGAGGCTGGGACATCTGCGCCGTCGCGCCTGCATGGCGCGCACCTGGGGCGCCGAACAGCGGCGCGGCGGCCAGGCCCAGCGCGATACACAACCCGACCACGCCAAGATCGACAGCCTGCCGGATACGATGCGATCTCGCCATGATGGACCCCGAGCGCGCGGCAGGTCTCCGCGATACGCATCGAGGCTAACCATCGGGCATGACGCGATCATGACCGCTCGTCGCCCCGGGCCTAATCCGGCGCGTGTTCGCGCTGGCGGATCAGCCCTTCCTGAGCGACCGAGGCCACCAACTCGCCGGCACGGTTGAAGATCAGCCCACGTGACAGCCCGCGCGCATCCTGGGCGCCGGGACTGTCCATCGAATAGAGCAGCCAGTCGTCCATGGCCAGATCGCGATGGAACCAGATCGCGTGGTCGATGCTGGCCATCTGCATGCCCGGCGTGAAGAACGACACGCCGTGCGGAAACAACGAAGTTGCCAGCAGGTTGAAGTCACTGGCGTAGGTCAGTACCGCCCGATGAACGGCCTGGCTGTCAGGCAGCGGAGCCTTGGCCTTGAGCCAGACGTGCTGGACGGCGTCGCGCTTGTCGGGGGCGAGCATGTTCCAGGGACGCACCGCGCGCATGTCGATGGCCACCTCGCGGCCGACCGCCTCGCGCAGTGACTCTGGTACCCGGTCGAGCTGGTCGACCCAGTTGCGACGCAGCTCGTCGTGGCTGGCCAGATCCTCGGGCCCGGGTACGTCCGGCATGGCCATCTGATGGATATAGCCGTGTTCCTCGATATGGAACGACGCCAGCATCGAGAAGATCGGCCGGCCGTGCTGGATCGCCTGGACCCGCCGTGTGGCGAAACTGCGGCCGTCGCGGATGTTGTCCACTTCGTAGACGATGGCGGCTTCCATATCGCCCGGACGCAGGAAATAGCCGTGCATCGAATGCGCCAGGAACTGGGGCTCGACGGTGCGCGTGGCCGCCACCATCGCCTGGCCGGCCACCTGGCCCCCGAATACGCTCTTGCCACCCAGATCCCGGGAGCTGCCGCGAAACAGTCGCTGTTCCAGCGGTTCCAGGTCGAGCTGGTCGAGCAGATCGCCGACCAGACGTTCGCCGTCTGATGCCATATCCGAGATTCCCCAATTGCGCGTTGAACGGCGTCATTCTACAGCCGGCCAGGACAACCCGGCATAGCGGCGCTTCGACGGGCAAGGGGTTCCCGCCCGACTCGGAGCGTGCCGGCGCCGATCGTCACTCGGCCAACCCGGCTCGACCCGACGACACGGATGGACAGGAGATGGATAGCCGGTTGTCGATATCTCAACCCGGGCATTCGTCCATGGGCACGCGGGCTCGACGCCCGGTACGGGCGGCTGCGTCGGCGCGGCGCGGCATTCAATCGGGGCCGGACTCGTCGACCGCGCGCAGCAGAAAATCGGCCCGGGCAAAAGCGATCGGTCGCTCGGCATCGTCCTGCCAGCATTCGGCTTGAACCTGGGCGATCCGCCGGCCGGAGCGGATCAGCCGGCATCGACACAGACAGTCGCGCGCAGCGGCCGAGCGCCAGTAGTCGATAGAGAAATCGACCGGATACGGCAACCGCAATTGCGCCTCGACGATCAGCACCTCCAGCTGCATGGCCAGTTCCAGCAGTCCTGCTACCGTACCGCCATGCAGCGCGCCCTTGCGGGCATTGCCGATCAGATCGTGCCGAAACGGCAGGCGATAGAATCGCGCCGCGGCTTCGGTCTCGACCGACAGGCCGAGATAGCGGGCATAGGGGATGGCCTGGACCACGGCCGTATGATCGCCCGCGTCCAGCGCCGCACGCAGGGTCTGGTCGGCACGACTCATGGACGCACCGATCGGCCGGTGCGCATGAACGCCGCGTGACACAGCGCGGTCGGCCGATCGGGCGTGTTCTGGTGCAGCGTGGCGCGTACGAAGGCCACACAACGGGTGATGTGATGGCACTCGGCTTCGACGACCAGCGATTGACCGGCCCGCGCCGGGCGCAGGTAGTCCATGCGCAGATCCAGCGTGGCCACCGTTTCCAGCCCCGGCAGCGCCAGGAACACCGCCAGGCCGCACGCGCTGTCGGCCGCACTCGTGCCGACGGCGGTATGCCATAGACCGGCCATCGGGTCGCCCACGAAATCCTCGCGAAACGGCAGCTCCACGACGATCGTGGGGCCGGACACGTCGACGATTTCCAGCCCGAGCGCGGCGATATGCGGGATACGGTCGTGAAAACGACGCGCGATCTCGGCCCGTACCTCGGGTTCGCTCTTGTCGATGCCGTCGATCGCGCGGGTGTCGGTCATGGTGGGCGACCATAGCCGGCCACGTCGGCCACGTCCATGCCGGCCCGTCTGCAACGCCGCGCTGCGCGAGCGCGTAAGATGGGGTGACGGACAGGCTCCGCCCGGCCTGCCCGTTGCGGATAGCCCGCTTGGTTTTATCGGCCGCGACTGACTATGGATCACTCCGAATACGCCCTGTTCCCCTTGTCCACCGTGGTGTTCCCCGGCGGCATCATGCCGCTGCGCATCTTCGAACCGCGTTATCTGGACATGGTCGCGGCCTGCATGCGCGAGCAGCGGGGATTCGGGGTGTGCGCGGCTCAGCCGGCCAGGGACAAGGGCTCTTTCAGCACCCCGCGCGCGGTGGGTACGCTGGTCGAGATCATCGACTTCGATCGCCTGGACGACGGCCACCTGGGCATTACCGTGAAAGGCCAGCAGCGCTTCGAGCTCGGCCACAGCCGCCAAGCCGACGACGGCCTGTGGTGGGGCACGATATCGGTCATCACTGAAGACGCCGACAGCGCCTGTCCGATCGAGTTCTCACAGCTCAAGCAGGTCGCAGCCGCCTTGATCGAGGAGGTCGGCCTGCCTTACGAGGCTCAGGGCCGAGCCTACGATTCGGCGAGCTGGCTGTCAGCACGACTGACCGAGCTGCTGCCTTTCGATGCCGCCACCAAGCACGATCTGCTGGCCACGAACGATCCGCTGGAACGCCTGCGCCGGATCCGACCCATGGTCGAGATCGAAAACGCGCGTTGAGACAACGCCGGTCCGGGCCGGCGCGGTCGTTATTTTCGCTGTGTCGCGATAGCATGGCGAAAAGAAAAATCAACGAGTTCCCTCTCCCGTGAAACGCCAAGCCTGCCGGGCAGCCTGTGCTGTCCTGGTGATGCTGTTGGCGGCCTGCAGCAGCCAGCCCGTCCGCGACACCGAAGCCGAGCCCGCCCCGAATACGCCGCCGCCCGTCGATCCGATGGTTCAGGCGATGACCGCACAACTCGCGGCGCTGCCCGATACCACCGTCGGCACTGCCGTGGCGGATTTCTATGGTGCCCGCGACGATCGGCCAGCCTGGTTCGGGCCCGACCGCGCGCCACGTGCGGCCATCAAGTCACTGCTGGACGCGTTGTCCCGTGCCGACCGCCAGGGTCTGATCGCCGCCGATTACGGCTACGATCGGCTGGCCGAACGCATCGAGACCCTCGACGCCGCCCCCGGCCCGCTCCAGCCCGCGGATCTGGCGAAGCTGGATATCCGCCTCAGCCGTGCGTTCGTGGCCTATGCCGTGGATCTGCACCGAGGCCGAATAGAGCCGGGCCGCGACCTGCGACCGCGCTGGTACGAGGACCTGCCGCCCGGCGATTACGCCGGTGCGCTGGCCCGCGCCACCGACGACGGCAACGTGGACGACGCGCTGGCCGAGCTGCGCCCGCCGCATGCCGGCTATACGCTGCTGGTCAAGGCGCTGGCCGACTATCGTGCGATTGTCGACGACGGCGGCTGGCCCATGCTGGCCGACGGGCCGCTGCTGGAATCCGGCATGCGCGATGCCCGGGTACCGGCATTGCGGCGACGCCTGCATGTGACCGGCGATCTGCCGCCAGACTCGCCTGCCGGCGACACCGTCGACGACGGCGTGCCGCGCCTGGAGCGACTCGACGACAAGCCGCCCGTCGATCTGACCTCGCGCCGCTATGACCAGCAGCTGGCCGCAGCAGTGCGGCACTTTCAGCGCCGCCACGGGCTGGCCGTGGACGGGCGCGTCGGCCCGTCCACGCGGGCCGCACTGAATGTTCCGGCCGAGCGCCGGGCCCACCAGATCGAGCTCAACCTGGAGCGCTGGCGCTGGCTGCCGGGCGATCTGGGCGACCGCTATGTCATGGTCAACATTCCCGAATACCGCCTGCGCGCCTACGATGATGGCCAGGCCGTGCTCGAGATGAACGTGGTGGTCGGCAAATCCTACGACGACCGTGCCACACCGGTGTTCTCGGATCGCATGCGTTACGTGATCTTCCGCCCGTTCTGGAATATCCCGCACGGCATCGCGGTCGACGAGATCCTGCCCAAGGCACGCGCCGATGCCGGCTATCTCGACCGGCGCCAGTACCAGATCGTGCGTGCCTTCGGCCCCAACGCCGAGCCGCTCGCCGCCACCCCGGCCAACCTGGACCGGGTCGAATCCGGCCAGCTGCATATGCGCCAGGCGGCCGGTCCGCATAACGCGCTCGGTCTGGTCAAGTTCATGTTTCCCAACGAATATGCGGTCTATCTTCACGACAGTCCGTCGGAGCAGTTGTTCTCGCGCACCCAGCGCGACTTCAGCCACGGCTGTGTGCGCGTGGCCGATCCGGCCGCACTCGCCGGCTTCGTGCTCGCCGGCCGCCCCGAGTGGGATGCCGCCCGAATCGACAAGGCACTCCACGAAGGCGGGCGCGAGCGCGTGAATCTGGCCGAACCGCTGCCGGTCTATCTGATCTACTGGACGGCCTTCGTCAACGACGACGGCGTGCAGTTCCGCAACGATCTGTATAACCACGATCCGCAGTTGGAACGTGCCATGCAGCGCAGCCACCGCACGAGCCGGTGGCAGGACGCCGGTTGAGCCGGCCGCGCGCCACACGCACGGCCCTCGCGACCAGCCTCGTGCTGGCGCTGTGGCTGGCGGCGGCCGCGGGCGCGCACGCCCAGCGCTTGAGCATGACGCGCGCGCTGGACGGCACGCTGTTCGGCGGCGAACCCGGCTTTGCCGTGCGTATCGGCGAGCGCGCTCTGCAGGGCCCGGTCAATGCAGTGTTCGTCATGCCGGGCACATCGGTCACGCTGAGAGTGACCGATGTGCCGACAGCCGCCGATCTGAGCCTGGCCACCTATGGCTTCGGGCCGCCGCCACGGCGACTCGGCGACGCATGGCGCTGGCAGGTACCGCGTACGCCGGGGCTGTACCCCATCAGCCTGCGCAATCGCGCCACCGGCGGCGAGATGCGGATCAACGTCTTCGTGAAGACGCCCTTCGATGCTCGCGAAAGCCAGCTCAACGGCTACGATATCGGTCGCTACGAGCCGACCGCCCGGGCACGGGATCCGCACAGCGCGCCGCCGCGCGGGCTGGTGGAAGTCACGCCGACGAACGCGAGCGTGGCCGTGTCGCCGCATTTCAGCCTCGGCGATTTCCTCTGCCACCAGCAGCCCGAGCACTGGCCCAAATACGTGCTGATCCGCCCGGCCCTGCTGGACAAGCTCGAGCACATCCGAGGCGCGTTGATCGCGGCCGGCGTGGCCCCGAACGCGGTGGTGATCATGAGCGGCTATCGCACGCCCTGGTACAACGCCGATATCGGCAACACGACCGTCTATAGCCAGCATCTGTTCGGCAGCGCGGCCGATATCTTCGTGGATGCCGACGCTGACGGCGAGATGGACGATCTCGATGCCGACGGTGCCATCACGCTTGCCGACGCCGAATGGCTGGCGGATCTGGTAGAAACCGTCACGGCCACAGAGCCCGATCTGGCCGGCGGATTGAGCGCCTACCCGGGCAATGCCTACCATGGGCCGTTCGTTCATATTGACGTACGCGGCCAGGCCGTAAGATGGTAATTCCTCTGTCCTGATCGGAGCCAGGCTGATGTTTTTACGGTCGTTAGTGTTGTCTTGCCGCCTGCAGTTTATCGGCCTGTTGCTCATTGGGCTTGCACTCGCCGTACCGGCCCGGGCGGACTGGCTGCAGTATCGCGACGGGGCCGATCGCAATGCCGTGGTCGATACCCAGCTCGCCGCCCCGACCGACCGCGTGAGCGCGCTCCCCACGCCTGACGAGGTGCGCGCGACGCCCACCGTCTACGACGGCGACCTGCTGGTCGGCAACCATCTGGCCGGTGCGCTCCAGCGTATCGATCCGGCCACCGGCACCGATCGCTGGTCGCTGAATGCACCCAACTGGGTGCACTCGGAGATCGTGTGGGCCGGCAAGATCGGCGTCGTCGGCTACGGCAATCGCTATTTCCCCTCCGACGATGATCCGAACGAGGTCAACTACGTACGCGGCACCGGGGCCTCCGGCGTGATCGCACTGGATCTGGACGATGGCACCGTACGCTGGCGCTATCGCACCATCGGCGAAGTCATGCCCACCCCCGTGATCGACCAGGGTAGGGTCTACGCGGCCACCGGTGACCGGGCCGTCCATGTACTGGACCTGAATACCGGGCGCCAGCTGGGCCTGATTCGCTTGGGATCGTTCGTGAGCATGTCCTCGCCGGCGCTCGATACACAGGGCCGGCTGTTCGTCGGCGGCGGCGATCCGTATCGACTGTTTTGTATCGACCCTGTCGGACAGACCGTGGTCTGGCACAGCGATTTCCCGGACATGATCGGCGGCGTGGACGACGTGCCGCCCGCCGTGGCCGGCGATACCGTCTATACCACCGGCGTGATCGGCACCGATCGACCGGACCGCTTCGATCATCGGCTGTATGCGATCGATGCCGCGACCGGCCAACGGCGCTGGGAGGTGTCGCTGGGTATCGGCGGACCGGTGAAGAACAACCGCAGCGGCGCGCCGGTGGTCGCCGAGGATCGCGTCGTGGTCGGCAGCCCGACCAGCAAAAGCCTGCAGGCATTCACCCTGGACGGCACGCGTCTATGGCGCCTCGACAGTGGTGCGATGAAGGCGCCGGTGGTCATTCACGACGGCACGGTGTATGCGGTCAACGCGGCCGGCGAAATCCTGGTCGTGGATCTGGCCAGCGGCACGCTGCGCAAGCGCTACAAGCTCAGCGACAAGCCGCTGGCTCCCGCCGGGCCGGTGCTCGTGGGCCAGCATCTGGTCGTGCCCGCCCAGGACAAGCATGTGTATCTCGTGCCGCTGGCGCTGCTGAACACGCCCGCCGACGACGCCGGCCGTTAAGGTGTGGCCTGGGGGCCGGCCGTCAGGACGGTGCCCTGGCCGGCCCCTGCGCCCGGCCCGGGCGTCGAGCGGCCCGCCGCCGTATCGGCAAGCGCTGCCAGCCGGTTGGCGATGGCCTCGATACGATCGCTCTGCCCCTGGATATCGTGGCGATCGGCCACGAAGCGCGGGCTTTCGTAGTAGATCGTGACCCGACCGTCATCGGCCTGGGTCACCAGCATCTTCTCGGGCAGATCGATGCCTGCGGTCTGACCGGCCTGCATGAGGCGGGAGTCCGCCGAGACGTCGCCGAACACGAACAAAGTGCTCGGATTGAGCGCACGCCCGATCTGCAGCGCACGCTGGGCAAAGTCGACAGTGAACACGCTGGCCAGGTCGGCATCGGCGTTGATCGCAGTGTTCAGATTCGACACGGTCGCGGCGAAGCCGACCCGACTGTCCACCGATACGATACCTGCGCCCTCGTCCAGGCCCGCACTCGACCCGCGATTGTCCACCGCGTTGTCAGCGGCTTGTTCGACCAGCGCCTGCAGATCGTCGTCGTAGCTGTCCAGGGCACCGTCTTCCGCATCGGCGAGATCGAAGCGTGCCGCCAGATAATTGCCGCTGTTGTACGCCAGGCCCACTTCGCCGTCGTCATCGCGATAGACCAGAATCCGTGCCGGCAGGTCGAGCCCGACGCGCGGATCGGCCGCGACCAGTGCCGCGGTGCGGTTGGGATCGTCGAGAAAATACACCGTGGTCGGGCGCAGCTCGAGCGTCACGTTGGCTGCGCGCTGGCGGTGATCGATCACATCCGCCAGATAGCGATTGCGCTCGCGGTAGGCTGCGACCAGCGCATCGCGGGTCGCGTCGAAGCTGCGGTCGGATACGGCCAACGCAAGCCCCGAGACATCGGTATCGGCCACCGGCTCGGTCGTATCGGTCACGCCATCGTCGTGTCCGCTGCCGACACCCAGTTCCGAAGACCAGTCACAGCCGGCCAAGACGGCAAGCCCGGCCAGCAGCAACAGGCTTGCAGCGACTCTCCCCGGCCTGCGTATCGACATGGCGCGCTCCCGGACCGTGGCTGACAACCTGCTCAGATTACTCGAAATGCTCGCGCCAGCGCTGGACCGCGACCTGCTGCTTGACCAAGTCCAGAATCTCGACGACGGCATCGCGCACCTCCGAGCTCTCGCCGATATCATCGGCCAGCAGGCGGGTTATCACGCTGTCGGTGATGTTCTGGACCAGCGCGTCGAAGTCCGCCGAGGACAGACCCGCCACCGCTTCGTCGAGCACATTGTTGACGGTATCGGTGATCGCCTCGTCCAGCGCCCGGGACACGAAGCTGCCCAGCATCGGCACGCGCTCGAGATTCTTCAGCGCGCTGTTGTTGTCCACCCCGCGATTGACCACCGACGCCACATAGGCCTGCAGCTGCTCGCGGTTGGCCTTGTAGGCGCTGATGATGGCGTTCTCGATATGGGTGCTGGCCGAAGCCACCAGCCGCTGCTGGCGCGGCTGGATCACCTCGCGCACGACCTGGTTGGACAGTTCGCGGCCGCCGCTCTGCAGTTCGTCCTGGGCGCCGCTCAGCACCTTGATGACCACCCGATCGGAGATCTCTTCAACGACGATGTCGTAGTAGACCATGGCCGTCTTGTATACGGCCCAGTTGCGGATATCGATCGCGCCCAGGCGTTGCAGACGCATCAGAATCGAGATCACGCGCAGGATGCGCAGAAAACGGAAACCCGCTACCGGCACGCAGCCCAGCACGTCGTACCAGCGCGCGAAGGGATAGAAGAACCAGCGATAGTAGCGCTGCTGGTAGATCGCCACCGCCCAGCCGGCCAGCACATCGGCGACGAAGACGGCCACGAACATCAGATCGATGGTCACGAAATTTTCGTGGATACGGCTTTCGTACCAGTCGTGGCCGGCCGGCCACAGCGCGTCGAAGGCCGACGACAACGGGCCGACCGCGAACAAAGCGTCGAACACGATCAGCACCAGATTGATCGACACCAGCACGATGATGGCCAGATCCCAGAGCAGGAACAGCCGTTCGCCGAGGCTGCGCTTCGGATCGACCAGATCGAACGCGTCCAGCGCGTGTGGTGCTTTTTCGCGACGGCTCACGAGGCCACCGCCCGCGCATCGGCCCCGGTCAGCGCCACTGGGCGCAGCATCTCGCGCACCTCGTCGATCTGGGCGTCCATCTGACGGTATCCCCAGCCGACGGCCAGATCCAGCGCCTCGCCGCCGGGCACGATATTCAAAGGCGACAGGGTCTTGTCGAAACGAACCATCGTGTCGGCATACACTCGATTGATGCGCATCTGCATCTGCACCGTCTGCGTGATCGGCCAGAGCCAGAGATTCTTGGCATCCACCCGGGGAAAGAAACAGTCGAAGGCCAGGTAGTAGGCATTGCGCGTCGCCGTGGCGGCCCGCCCGGCGGCCACGCCCTGCCATGCAGCCCGGGCGGGCACGTTGTCGGCTACACCGCCGTCGACGATCGCCGCCAGCTCGCGTCGGGCCATCAGCTCGGAGAATATCTCGCGCGTGACGCCGGCTCTGGGGCCCGGCTCGTACTGCAGGATCGTCGGCACCGCCGCCGAGAAGCCGGCGGCGTCCACGGCATGCACTGCCCGGGTGTCGGTATCCCGGCCGAGTACGATCGGCTCGACCACATCCGCCGAAAAGAACTGCAGCAGGCGGGTAAAGCGTGCGGCCACACGCATCCACATCGGCAGCCAGCGGTCGGCGCCACGTTCGGGTGCGCGTACATCCGAGGCCAGCCGCTCGTAGGGCCGTCGGCGAATGCCCGCCACGATCAGATCCAGCGGGATCTCCATTTCGTCGAGCCGCAGGGGCCGGCGCAGATCACCGGTGGACATGCGCTGGTGCAAGGCCCGCAGATGCAGGTGCAGCAGCCCCGGCAGACAGAACTCGCGACGCCGACGCGCGGTGGAGAAGATATCGCCGTTTTTCAGTGGCCGGGCAAAATCCAGGTATTCGTTGACATCGCCGTGGCGTCGCTGGGCACGAAACAGGCCCAGGATGGCGCCGATCGAATTGCCCACGATGTAGTCCGGAATGAGATTGTCTTCCATGAGCCGAGCGAAGGCGCCGGCATAGACATAGCCGGCCCCGCCGCCCCCACCGGCAACCACGACCAGGGCCCGGCGGCCGGCCTCGCGGTCGAGCGCCGCGGCATCGAAGTCGTTGCCATGGGTGGCCAGCAACCGGCGCCGCAGCGCGATACAGCGCGCACGCAGGCCCGGCACGGCCTCGAGACAGTAGACCAGCTTTTCCTCGGCCGTCGCCGAACCGCGCAGCCGGTCGTATAGATGTTCGAGCAGCCAGGCGCGCAGCGGCGCGATCTGGGCGGAGTCGACGGTGACATCATCCTGGCCGCTGGCCGGGCGGAACACATGCAGTCTGGCCAGACCCAGGGCATAACGCAGACACTGGTAGTCGGCATCGGCGATCGCCGACGGCGCCCCCAGCCAGGCACGCACCAGGGCGCGCTCCATACGCTGGAGCTGCAGCCGCTCGCGTTCGTCGCGTTCGACGTCGGCACGCGACAACGCCGTTGCGGTAGGGCGCGCCGTGTTCATGGATATACCCCCAAACCCTGTCGTCCGCCCGAATGGGCAAGCCTCGGCCTCAGCAGCCGGTATCGGCGGCAGCGGAGTCGAACATGACGCCTGCAGTGCCGGTTTCCGATCGCCGGCCAGCATACCGAGGCCTCGTGTATGCCGTCACCCTCGCCCCGGGCCGTGATTGTCGAGCCGCGTCTGGAGTTCAATCGGCCCGGGCCTCGGCCTCAGCGGTATCGGCATACTCGGTCACCAGCGGGGCGGCATCGATACCGCGATCTCGCAGATAGGCCACGAGCACATCGGTCCGGCCGTGCGTGGCCAGTACCCGGTGCGCGCCGGTGGCCTCGATCGTGTCTATCAGCCCGGGCCAGTCGGCATGATCGGACAACACGAAGCCACGGTCGTAGCCGCGCCGGCGCCGGTTGCCGCGAATCCGCATCCAGCCGGAGGCAAAGCCGGTGGAATGTCGTGGAAAACGCCGCATCCAACGTGAGCCGGCGGCCGAGGGCGGGGCCATGACCAGCGCCCGAGCGAAATCGTGGCGCTTGTCGCAGGCGCTGACCGGCTCGGTGGCCAGCATGTCGATGCCGGCCTCGCGATACAGGCGAGTCAACGGGACCAGCGCGCCATGCAGATAGGCCATGGCCCCGGCCGGCATGTCGGCCAACCCCGCCAGTTCAGCGAGCAGGCGCTGCGCCTTGCCCAGCGAATAGCAGAACAGCACGCTGGTGCGCCCGGCCTCGGCGTTGGTCTGCCACCAGTGTCGGATATCCGCGGCCACGGCCGGGGTGTCGTCCCAGCGATAGACCGGCAGCGCGAAGGTCGCTTCGGTAATGAACGTATCGCAGGGCACCACTTCGAATGCCGCACAGGTCGGATCGGGCTGACGCTTGTAGTCGCCGGATGCCACCCAGACCTCACCGTCGTACTCGACACGGATCTGGGCCGAGCCCAGCACGTGCCCGGCCGGATGGAAAGACACGCGCACCCCGCCGAAATCCAGCGGCTGGCCGTAGTCCACACCGGTGAGCGCGATGTCGCGGCCCAGCCGCTGATAGAGGATGCCGAGCCCCGGCCGGGCCGCCCAGTAGTGACCGTGACCAGCCCGTGCATGATCAGCATGACCGTGGGTGATCAACGCCCGGTCGACCGATCGCCAGGGGTCGATATGAAAATCCCCGGGCGCACAGTACAGACCGTGCTCGGTCGGCGTGATGAGATCGCTCATGCGCGCTCCAGCGCCCTGCGCAAGGGCTCCAGCTGGCCGGCATAGGCCTGCCAGCGCGCCACCGACGATGCGTAGACGGGCTGGCGCACCTGCCAGACGCTGGCGGTACGGACAGCGCGCTCGGTCTCGTGGAAAGCCAGACAGCGGTCGTCCCAGTCCAGACCGATGAAATCGATCAGACGCCGGCTCTGGGTCTCGGGCTCGGCGACCAGGGTCTCGTAGTCCACCGTCAGGATCGGCAGTGGCAGCACCGACTGCCAATGGGCCATCAGGCGTTCATGCTGACGATAGACATGGCCGAGATGGCCCAGATCGTAGGCAAAGCGCAGCCCCTTGCTGAAGATCTGGAAATAGCACGACAGGCAGTTGTCCATCGGCTCGCGACGACAGTAGATCACGCGCGCATTGGGAAACAGCTGGGCGATCAGACCAAGCCAGAGCATATTGAACGGCATCTTGTCGGTCACGCGTTCGACGACCGGATCGAGCGCCTCGAGCGTGGCCAGATACCGGCTCGCAAGCTGCTCGGCCAGCGGATCGGCCAGCGCATCGGCGCATTCGGGAAATCGTCGGCGATCGCCGAGCGCGACCGGCAGCTCACGTGCGATCCGGCGAATATCGTCCAGTTCGCCGGCCCCATGCGCCTGCGGGTGGCTTGCGATGATCTGTTCGACCAGGCTGGTCCCTGAACGCGGCATTCCCACGACGAATACCGGGCGCGCCGAGGCATGCCCGGCCGCCGGCCGTCGCTCGAAGAAACCGGCCGTATATTGCGCCATGATCCGCGCCATACGATCGTCGAAGATCGCCTGATCGAACGGTTCGGCGCGGGCGTGCGCACGATTGGCGGTCGCGAAATGCGCAAAGGCCGCCTCGGTTTCGCCGCGCCGGTCGAGCAGCTGGCCGAGCGCAAAATGCAGGCTGATACGCGATCGCGGGCTGGTCTGCGGCGCATCGGCCAGCCGCTGCATGTCGGCCTCGCGCGCTGGCGAGATCGTATAGTCACGATCGGCGACCAGTGCCGCGTAGACCCAGCCGATATCCGGCCGCAGATCGAGCGCGCGCTCGAGCCATTCGCGTGCGCCGGCGAAATCGCCCTGACTCTGCAACACGCTGCCCAGCCCGGCACAGGCCGTGGCGTCGTCGCCACCCTCGGCCAGCAGATCACGATAGCGCGCAGCGGCCGTATCGAAATCGCCGATTGCGGCATGGGCCGCCGCTACACGATGGGCCTGGGCACGATCGGCGCCGATATTCGCCGCCCAGTGGGCGAGCTGGTCGCGCGCCGCCCCGGGCTGGCCTCGCTCGGCCAGCAAGCCGGCGATGCGCTCATTGGCCTGGGCATGATCGGGTGCGGCGTCGGCCACCGCCCGATAGCTGGCCAGTGCGGCCTCACCGTCGCCGCGCTGTGCCTGGACATCGCCCAGATCGATTCCGGTGGCATGGCGGCCCGGTGCCAGCGCCCAGGCACGCCGATAACTGGCGATGGCCCCCGCCAGGTCGCCGTTGGCACGCAGGGCCTCGGCGAGGGTGTGGTGGTGGATCGGATTGGCCGGCTGCTGTTCGCAGGCGCGGCGCAGCAGACGCACCGCGGCCGCCGGTTGTCGACGTTGCTGGGCAAGCACCCCGCGCAGCCGCAACGACTCGGCATAATCGGCATCGCGGCGCTTGATCGCGGCATACGCCGCCTCGGCGGCATCGAGCCGCCCGGCGCGGTGAAGTTCGAGCGCCCGGTGCAGAGCGGGCGAGGGGTGCGAGCGGACAGAGGCCTTGCGAGTCATGGCGTTACTCTACCTGCGATCGGTGCGCGATAGGGATCGACGGACACAAAAAAGGCCCCGGCATTGCCGGGGCCTCGATCGGTGGACGGCCGCGCGAACGCGGCCGCCGCATGACGCCTAGAAGTTGTAGATCGTGGAGAACTGCACGTTCTGGGCGGTGGCGTCGACGCCGTCCTGCTGCTCGTAGAACGCCCGGTTGTATTCGATACCCAGGGTCAACGGATCGACCGGCGTGTAAAGCAGGTTGACCGCGAGCGTGTCGGAGTTGTCGTGGAACGCGGCGGTCGAATACGAGACGTTGTTCGGGTTTTCCGAGAACGCCTGGCCCCAGATCACGTTGCCCGTGAGCTCGGAGGTCAGCTCCTGGGAGATCGTCGCGATATAACCCCAGCGCTGGAATGCTTCCAGCTCGCCGTTGTTATTGATATAGGTATCCGCACCACCGGCCGGCGCATAGATGTACTTGCCGATGCCTTCACCACCGGCCACGGTGCCCATGAGGGTCGTGCCCGTGGGCAGCGACCAGGTCGCACCCACATCCAGACCCCAGCCGAACGTCGTGTCGTTGCCGTTGTCGTCGGCGCCGTTGAAACCCTGGATATCGGCCTTCAGGTAGCGCGCGATGCCGGCCACCTGGAAGCTGACCGGGCCCTGCGAGCCCTGATAGCGGATCGCGAAATCGGGTAGCGGCGAGTCCTCGTTGCCGGTTTGGTTCGACTGGAAGTACGGGGAGCCGTCGTCGCTCGCCAGTCCGTTCTCCACGCCATCACCGGTTGGCGTCTCGAGCGCCACGTCGAGCGTGCCGGCGTCCTTCATGTCGAACGTGTAGCGCACCTGAGCCTGACGCTCGAACAGCTGAGCCTGCGGGCCGTAGAAGTTCAGCGTGGTGCCGTAGTTGAAGTCCGAGAACGTGGACCAGTCGCGGCCGATCAGGAAGTTGCCCACTGTCAGATACGCACGACGAACACGCGGGTCCGGGCCATCGCCGAACGCGTCGCTGTAGTTGTCGCCGTAGAAATCCATCTCGATATAGCCGCCGATCTCGCCGAACGTCTCGGTTTCGGTGGTCGTGGACAGTTTCAGACGGGTCTGCTTGACGGTCGCGCCGATATTGCCGTCACCGGGGTGGTCGGTGCCTTTGGCATTGAGCGTGGCGATCGCGTCCGACGGACCGAGCGAGGCGCCGTGATCGTCCTCGAAGTCGTAGACCGCGTCGAACTTGAGATAACCGTTGAGCTTGACGGTGGTATTGCCGACCTTGAAGCCGTCCGCGGGCTCCTTGTCTGCCTGGCCGATCGCGGTCTGCGAGGCCGCGTCGGTTTCGGAGCGGGCCTGCTGACGGGCCTGGGCCGCATCCTGCTGAGCGGCCATGTCGTCGACTTTCTGTTGCAGCATGCGAATCTGATCGCGCAGCTGCTGCATCTGATCCTGCTGGCTGCCCTGGGCAAGCGCCGGCATGGCGGAAAACAGCATCGGTACGGCGATGGTGGTGCCCAGCACACCTCGGACGGCAGCCCGCACTCTGGCGGACCGGAACGGTGTCGTGCTCATGATTTTCTCCCTGATATACCTGAAATCCCCCGAAACCGTGCCCCAACACGATTCCGTTCGGTGAACTGTAACTGAACACGGCACCCGGTGCCATGGACAGACATATGCAACAATCGTCGACCGCGGCCCGAGCCAGCGGCAACAGCAACGCAGCGTCGACATGGCAACTGCCTGCAAGACTCGAGCCAGGGCGCCGACCGCGGCGATTACGACACGGCAACCGACCATGAGCCAAGAAAACAACAAACTGGTGGTAGGAATTTCCTCCCGGGCGCTGTTCGATCTCGAAGAAAGTCATCGCGTATTCGAGGAATCGGGGCGCGAGGCCTATTGCGCCTACCAGATCGAACACGAAGAGGACGTGCTCGAGCCGGGGGTGGCCTTCGGTCTCGTACGCAAACTGCTGGCGCTCAACGATGATCGGCACGAGCGGGTGGAGGTGATCCTGCTGTCGCGCAACAGTGCCGATACCGGTCTGCGGGTATTCAACTCCATTGCGCATCACCAGCTGCCGATCACCCGCGCGGCCTTCACCAGCGGCACATCACCCTACCGTTACGTGGGTGCGTTCGGGGGCGATTTGTTCCTCTCGGCCGACCCGGACGATGTGCGCGCAGCGCTGTCGGCCGGCTGTGCGGCCGCCACCATCGTGCCCGGCCACTCGCTGAGCGCGGCCGAGGGCGCACTCAAGATCGCCTTCGACGGCGACGCGGTGCTGTTCTCCGACGATGCCGAGCGCATCTTCAAGGAGCAGGGGCTGGCTGCATTCACCGCCAGCGAAGCCAGCTCGGCCGGCGAGCCGTTGCCGGGTGGCCCGTTCAAGGCGTTTCTGGAAGCGCTGACCCGTATCCAGGCCGAATTCGACCCGGCCGACTGCCCTATTCGCACCGCGCTGGTGACCTCACGCAGTGCACCTGCCCATGAACGGGTCATCCGTACATTGCGGGCCTGGCATATCCGTATCGATGAAGCGCTGTTTCTCGGCGGCTTGACCAAGTCGGCGTTTCTGAGCGCTTTCGGCGCGGATATCTTCTTCGACGACCAGGCCAGTCATATCGGCAAGGCCTCGGCCATGGTCGCCGCCGGACACGTACCGCACGGCGTGGCCAACGAGTAGCCGCGCCTCAGCTACGGCTTCGGGCGGCCCGCGAGACGATGTACTGCCGGAAGTCGGCGTTGAGGTCCTCCAGGATGCGATCCTTGGCGGTAACCGTCATCAGCTTTCTTGAATTGAGCAGGGTCGGATAGTCGATGACCATCAGGCATTCGACGAATCGCCATTCCGAATCGTCGACCTGATCGGCCGTCAGCGCCCACATGCCGGCGGTCTGGGCCGGCAGCTCCACGAAATTGCGCTCGACCTGGCCCGCCTTTTCGTGTCGGGTGAGCACCTTGTTGCGCCGCCGGGCGATGATGTCGTCGGGTTTGCGCGGCCGGATCACATCGCCGGTATCGCCCAGATAAGTCAGGCTGACGTGGGTGTCGCCCGAGGTGATCAGCCGCACGTCGCGCACGGTTACGCGCACACCGGTGCCGTTGGCACACACGACATGTACACGATCTTCGTCGGGGTCGCTGCGCGCCGGCTCGATGAGCTGCTTGAGCTTGCGTTCCAGCGTCCAGTTGCGCGCCAGATAGAACAGATACACCAGCAGCGACCAGATGACGAACGACATCACCGTGCCGAAAATGCTCTGTAGAATCTGTAGCCAGGACATCAAAACGCGCTCCCTTCGCCGCATGCCCATCCCGATACGGCCCTTGTCATGAACAGCCTCGGCGCGCTCGTGGTCATCGCCGGCGCTCTGGCGGTGGCGGCCCTGATTATGGCGTATCCGCAGCTACGGCGCCGCTGGCGCCCGCCGGCTCGCCTGGACGCCGACGACCGCCGCGAACTGCTCGCCCGCCTGCCCTGGCGAGAGCTGCTGGATGCGCGCCAACACGACAAATTGCTGCGTCTGAGCGCTCGGCTGCTTGCCGACGTCCGTTTCGTGGGCTGCGACGGGCTCGCGATCACCCGCACCATGCGGCTGACGGTGGCCGGCCAGGCGAGCATGCTGTGTCTGGGCGCGCATCCGGATTCGTTCACCCCGCCCGGCGAAATTCTGATCTACCCGGACGCCTTCTATATTCCGCGCGAGACCCCCGACGAACACGGTCTGGTCGATGACCTGCCGATGCTGGCCTCGGGCGAGGCCTGGGTCGAAGGCCGCGTGATCCTGTCTTGGGCGGATATCGAACAGGCGCTGGCCGGCGCCCCCGACAATGTCGTGTTGCACGAATTCGCACACCTGCTGGATTTTGCCGCCCCCGGC
Source organism: Salinisphaera sp. T31B1 (assembly GCF_040361275.1). Classification (NCBI taxonomy): domain Bacteria; kingdom Pseudomonadati; phylum Pseudomonadota; class Gammaproteobacteria; order Salinisphaerales; family Salinisphaeraceae; genus Salinisphaera; species Salinisphaera sp. T31B1. The sequence continues at coordinate 504,442 of NZ_APNH01000001.1, forward strand.
GTCGAGGGCGCGCCGCCCATGGCACGGTTCGACAGCTGGTCCTCATCGTTCGCCGAGGCGTTCGAGACCCTGCGCCGCGACGGCTCGCCGGTGATCGACCTCTACGGCGCACAGAGCCCGACCGAATTCTTTGCCGTGGCCGTGGAGGCCTTCTTCCAGCGCGGTGCCGATCTGGCGCGCGCACACCCGGCACTCCATGCCGTGATGGCCGCGTACTTCGATCTGGATACCGCCGCCTGTTCGCCCCGCTTTCTTGCCGGCCCGGATGTCCATGGCTAGCCAATCGCGGTCGGCTGCGCTGCACCGGACCGCATACGATATGCCGGCTCAAGTGTCGCGACCGAGCCGATACCCGCCGACTCAGCCTGTTCAGTGATCGTCGATCACGACCTGACCGCTGCCCGGCAGCCGCTCGGCCAGCGTCCGGCCGGCCAGCTGCGACGGTGTATAGGTACCCGGGCTGGGCGCGTGTTCGAACAGATGCCCGACCATGGCCAGACTCGCGTGGACGGTAACCGTATAACCATTGGCGACCGTCAGCCGGGCGACCCGACGCTCGCCCGCGGCATTGACGACCTCGCCCCAGACATGTGTCTCGGTGTGCTCGCGGCGGGTGGCATCCGGCCCGACGATGCGACCGGCGCGCCATTTGAGCCAGCGCTGGACCGGGCCCAGGGCGACCAGCGGGCCTATGCGGTCGAGCCGGCGCAGCTGACGGATACGTGCCGGCGACACCGGGATATAGACCGCGATATCACCGATACCGGTGGTACGCCAGGCGGTGGCTATATCGCCCCAGGGCACACAGGCGGCCTGCTTCGGGCCAGCGCCGAAATCTATGGTACGCACGCCTTCGGCCCATGCGATCTCTGTCAATTCGTCGTCACGGCGCACACGCCCGCCCTCGGCCAGCGCCTCGACCGTGGTACGCGCCGTACCGGGCGACAGGCCGGTGCGCGAATCGAAACCCAGCGCAAGACGACACGCATCGGGCAGCGCCGCATGCAGATAGGCCGCCACACAATCGGTGGGCACCACGTCGAAGCCCGCCCCGCAGCACAGGGCGACGCCGGCTGAACGAGCATCCCCATCGCGCGAAAAGGCATGTTCGAACACGTCGATCTCGCCGGCGATATCCAGGTAGTGGGTTCCGGTATGGATACAGGCCGCGATCATCTGCGGCGCCGTGGCCGAGAACGGGCCCGCGCAGTGCAGCAGCACATCGATATCGGACAGATGCGGCGTGATCTCGGCGGCCTCGCTCAGGCCGAAGGTCCGCGACGTCAGGCCCAGCGAACGGGCCAGCTCGTGCACCCGGTCATCGTCACGCCCGGCCAGCACCGGCGTCATACCCTGCGCCACCGCCTGCCGCGCGATCAGCTCGCCCGTATAGCCATAGGCACCGTAGATCATGAAGGTCTTATCGGCCATGACAACGATCCCCGCGCGTGCGGAACACTCAGGACCGGTTGAAAGAGCGCGTGGCCTTGAGCACGGCGTCGAAGAATGTCTCGGGCGATAGACGCTTCATCCGATACTGCCAGCGGGCTGTGCGCCCCGGGATGACCAGAAACCGATCGTCGATGACCGCCTGATGTATGGCCGCGGCGACATCGGAGGCGCTGATCTTGGCGCGCTCCATGAGCTTTCTGACCATGGCTTTCTGCCGATCGTTGGTACCCCGGAAAGACTCCAGCAGATTGGTCGCAAAAAACGCCGGGCAGGCCACCGTGACGCCCACGCCGTTGGCATGCTCTTCACCGCGTATCGATTCCGACAGCGACAGCACACCCGCCTTGGCGACGTTGTAGGCGGCCATGCCCGGGGCATTGGCGATTGCGGCAAACGAAGCGGTGTTGACCAGATGACCACGCGACCGGCGCAGCAGCGGCAACATGGCACGCGCGCCGCGGACCGTGCCCATCAGATTGATATCGAGCATCCAGTCCCAGTCCTCGATCGCGGTCTCGACCACCGTGCCGGCACTGGAAACACCCGCATTGTTGACGAACACATCCACGCCGTCCCATTCCTCCACCAGCCGCTTCGACAACGCCGCGAAATCCTCGTCTCGGCGCGTGTCTAGCGTCTGTGCAATCGCCTGGCCGCCGGCCTCGTTGACCTCCCCGGCCACCCGTCGTGCACGGCCGGTCTGGATATCGGTGACTGCCACCCGCCAGCCGTCGCGCGCGAACGACAGGGCGAGCTCGCGCCCGAGGCCGCTGCCCGCGCCCGTGATCGCAATACGTTTGTGCTCGAACCGGTCCTGTCCGCCCTTGCCTGCCATTTGCCGCTCCCCCGAGCCTGAAAAAGTGTGATCGCCCAGCATACCGAACGAACGTCCGTTTGACGTTGACCGCCTTGACCGGGCCTGCCTATAGTCGCGCCATGTCGCAGCTTCTGCTCATCCGCCACGGTCAGGCCCGATTCGGCACCGACGATTATGACCGGCTGTCGGCGATCGGCCAGCGCCAGGCCCGCCTGGTGGGCGCACAGCTGGCCGACCACGGCCTGAGCTTCGATGCCTGGATCTCGGGCCGGCCGCGGCGACAACAGCATACCGCGCGCCTGGCCGCCGAGCGGCTCGGCGCGTCCGGCGAGCCGTATGTGGACCCCGGCTTCGACGAATACGATGCCGACGCCCTGTTCGGGGCTTATCTGCCTGGCGTACTCGACGAACACCCCGATCTCGCGGCCCGCCGCGACGAACTGCACACCGACCGTCGGTTGTTTCAGCGTGCTTTCGAACAGGTGATGCGCCGGTGGCTGGCCGGCCACACGGGTGAGGGCGACTTCGAGCCGTGGGCCGCATTCAAGGCACGCGTAAGCGCCGCCCTGGCCCGCCTGCACGACGACTATCCGCGCGATACACGGTTTGCCGTGTTCTCCTCCGGCGGGCCGATCGCGGTCGCCGTAGGCACGGCGCTGGGCATCCCGGATACCACCACCCTCGAGCTGAACTGGAGCCTCTACAACGCCGCCGTTACCGACCTGCGCTCGACCCGGGACGGTTGGCGGCTGCTCGGTTTCAACGATATTTCGGCCCAGCGCCGGGCCGGCGACGCCGCCCTGGTGACCTTCCGATGACCGAAATGGCGCCGGATACGGCCCAGGCGGCATTCGTTCGTGCGCATGGCCTGGATACGCCGTCGCTGTGTCGTCGCATCGTGGCCGCCCGAGAGGGCCAGATTTCGGTGCGCAGCCCCGACGTGGCCGCCGACAACCTTGCCCGCATCATCGAATCGACCTTGCGGCTGGCCAATCGCAAGGGCTTTGCCGCCATGACCCTGCGCGAGCTGGCACGGGCCAGCGGACTGTCGCTCGGCGGCTTGTATGCCTATATCGGCAACAAGGATGAACTGGCGCGCCTGATCCAGCGACGTATCGCGCTCACGCTGGGCGAGACCATGCAGACCGCGCTGGCCGATCTCGACGACCCACGCGAGCGCTTGGCGCGCGCGATCCAGGCGCATCTGATGATCACCGAGGCCCTGCGTGAGTGGTTCTTCTTTCTCTATATGGAAGCCCACCATCTGGCCGCCGACGAACGACGCGAGGCCGTGGCCATGGAGCGGGCCTCGGAAGATATCTTCAGCGACATCATCCGCGCCGGCCAGCAGGCCGGCGTTTATGGCGACTGCGATGCCGCGGTCGCGGCCGGTCTGATCAAGGCCATGTTGCAGGACTGGTATCTCAAGCATGGCAAGCACCGTGAGCGCGGGCTCACCCTGACCCGTTACGCTGCGTTGATCACCCATACGATAGAGCCGGCGCTGGCCCGGCCCTTGGCCACGGAGAACGACTCATGACCGCGATCGACCAGGCCCGCGATATCCGCGAGGGCGAGGCCATCGATGCCCAGGCACTGACGGCCTATTGCCGCGACCATGCGCCGTCGCTGGTGCCCGCCGAGGGTGTCATCGAGATCGCCCAGTTTCCCGGCGGCGCGTCGAACCTGACCTACCTGCTGCAGGTCGACGGCGATGAATACGTACTGCGTCGGCCGCCGTTCGGCAGTCAGGTGGCCTCGGCCCACGACATGGGCCGTGAGTATGGCGTGCTCTCGCGCCTGCACGGGGTTTACGACTACGCGCCCCGGCCAGTCATCCACTGCACCGACGAATCGGTGATCGGCGCCGAGTTCTATGTCATGGAGCGATTGCGGGGGACGATCGTACGTCGCGACCTGCCGGACGATGTGGTCCTGTCGCCGGCCGGCGCCACCCGGCTCTGCGAGCAGCTGCTCGATGTCCAGGCCGCGCTGCACACAACCGATATCGATGCCGCCGGCATGCGTGATTTCGGCAAGCCCGAAGGGTATATCCAGCGCCAGATCACCGGCTGGAACAAGCGCTATCGCAATGCGCGCACCGAGGACGTACCGGAATGCACGGCGATCATGGACTGGCTGGCCGCACGCATCCCCGACGTGACGCGCACCGCGATCATCCATAACGACTACAAGCTCGACAACGTGGTCTTCGATACGGACTTGACGCGCATCATCGGCGTGCTCGACTGGGAAATGGCCACGCTCGGCGACCCGGTGATGGATTTCGGCTGCTCGATGGCCTACTGGGTGCAGGCCGACGACCCGGAGCCCCTGCGGGCCATTCGTATGGGTCCGACCCAGCTGCCCGGCATGCTCACCCGCGACGAGATGCTCGAACGCTACCGCGAGGCCACCGGCCAGACGATCGACGACTGGCCGTTCTACCAGGTGTTCGGGCTGTTTCGTCTGGCCGCGATCCTGCAGCAGATCTACAAGCGTTATGTCGAGGGCAAGACGACCGACGAACGCTTCAAGTCGTTCGGCGATTCCGTACGCGTACTCGCCGACCAGTGCGAGCGCGTGATCCGCGACAGCTGAACGATTCCTGCGTGCCGATACCACGGCCGCAATCGACCCCGAGGAGACTTCATGAAACTCTATGAAACCGCCCGCGCGCCCAACCCGCGCCGTGCCCGCATGTTCATGGCCGAAAAAGGCATCGATCTGAACGACGTCGAACGGATCGAGCTGGATCTGGCCGCTGGCGATAATCTGTCGGCCGATTTCAAGCAGAAGAACCCGATGGGCGGGGTGCCCACACTCGAGCTCGACGATGGCACCTTCATCTCCGAATCGATGGCGATCAGCCGCTATTTCGAGGAGATTCATCCCGAACCGCCGCTGATGGGCCGCGACGCGCTCGATAAGGCCCGGGTGGAGATGTGGAACCGACGTATGGAACTGGGGCTGCTGTTCCCGGTGGCGCTGGCCTTTCGCAACATCACCGCCACCTTCGCGGACCGCGAAAAATGCTCGCGCGAGTTCGGCGAGATCAGCCTCGAACGGGCAACGAAGATGTTCGGCTTCGTGGACCGGCATCTGGCCGACAGCCAATACATCGCCGGCGACGTGTTCACCGTGGCGGATATCACCGCCCTGTGCGCGGTTGATTTCGCGCGCGTGGTCAAGCTGCGCATCGGCGAGGACCAGTCACACCTGGCCCGCTGGCACGAGCAGGTCTCGGCGCGCGCGAGCGCGAGCGCCTGATCGGGCCCGAACCGGCCTCGAAGCCCGGCCGCGGCCGGGCTGTGGCGCATGCATCGGTCGCCCATCAACCGCACCGCTTGGTCGACGGGCCAAGCGGCGCTACGCTTGCGCCATGATTTTTCTCGAGTCCGGCCCATGACTGCCGCTCCCAGCCTGCGCGATCGTCCGCTGGCCGAGGCCCTCTGCGCTTGTGCCCGATGGTTCGCCGAGCGCGGCCTGTGCCCGGCCACCGGCGGTAACTTCTCGGTTCGTCGAGACGACAGCGATTCGGTGCTGGTCACCGCTTCGGGCGTCGACAAGGGCACGCTCACGCCGGCGCAGCTGCTTCCGGTCGCGCTCGACGGCACCGTGCTCGGCCAGGGGCGAGCCTCGGCCGAAACAGGCCTGCACCTGGCTCTCTACCGCCGAGATGCTGCCATCGGTGCGGTCCTGCATGTCCATTCGATCGCCAACACGCTGCTCTCGCGCCTGTCAGAGCCGAGCGAGTTGGTCTTCGAAGGCTACGAAATGCAGAAGGCGATCACCGGCCAGAGCGATCATCTGGGTCGGCTGGTGCTTCCGGTGGTCGACAACAACCAGGATATGGACGCGCTCGCGGCCACGGTCGCCGGCTGCATGGACACCGCAGCCATCGCGCACGGCTTTCTCGTGCGTGGACATGGCATCTATGCCTGGGGCCGCGATATCGCCGCCGCCCGCCGACACCTGGAGGGCTGGGAATTCCTGCTCGGCTGCGAGCTGACGCGCCGGCAACTGGAGACACACGCATGAGCGACCCGAGCCGACTGCGGCTGGAAGAACCCACGCCGGAAGTCGTGGCGATCATCACCGATATCGAAGGCACGACCTCGGATATCGCCTTCGTCCACGAAGTGCTGTTTCCCTACGCACGGGCGTATCTGCCGGATTTCGTCCGCGCCCACGCCGACGATCCACAGATCACAGCACTTCTCGACGAGGTGCGCGAGCAGGCACGCCGGCCAGACGCCGATCTGGACACGGTGATCGCCATCCTCGACGACTGGATGGCCGCCGATCGCAAGGCGACGCCGCTCAAGGCACTGCAGGGCCGGGTCTGGCGCCAGGGTTATCTGGATGGCGATTTCACCGGCCATGTCTATGACGATGCGGTGGCGGCGCTGCAGGCCTGGGCCGACGACCGACGCGCGCTGTATGTCTACTCCTCCGGCTCGGTGGCCGCTCAGAAGCTGCTGTTCACCTACAGCGACCACGGCGACCTGTCCGGGCTGTTCTCCGGATATTTCGATACCCATGTCGGACCGAAAAAGAAGACGGCCAGCTATACCGCGATCGCGGCCGAACTGGGCGAGCCCCCCGAGTCGCTGCTGTTTTTATCGGATGTCGGCGACGAGCTGGACGCCGCGCGCAAGGCCGGCCTGCAGACCTGCTGGGTCGCCCGGGATGACGAAACGCATGAAAAAGCTACAATCCACGAAGGCCACCCGATCGTGACCAGCTTTGCCGACATCGAGCTGATCTGACGCCCACGACGGCCATACCTATCTGCCAGGAGAGTGAGTCCGATGAGCCGACTGACCGTTTATAACGACCGCGATACCGATACCCCGATCCTGGATACCCGCGACGCCGACGAGATCGCCGCCGAGCTCGACCGGGTCGGCGTGCTGTTCGAGCGCTGGCCGGCCGAGCATGCGCTGCCCGCCGAGGCCACGGCCGAACAGATCGGCGAGGCCTATGCGGCGGATATCGAACGTCTACAGGCGCAGTTCGGCTATGCCACGTGGGATGTGATCGGTATCCACCCTGCACATCCCGACAAGGACGCCATGCGGGCCAAGTTTCTGGATGAACACAGCCACAGCGAGGACGAAGTCCGCTTCTTCGTCGACGGCGCCGGCCTGTTCACGCTGCATATCGGCGGGCGTGTCTATGCCACGCTCTGTGAAGCCAACGACCTGATCAGCGTACCCGCCGGCACGCACCACTGGTTCGACATGGGCGACAAGCCACATTTCAAGGTGATTCGGCTGTTCAACAATACCGAGGGCTGGGTGGCGAAATTCACCGGGACCGATATCGCCAAGGAGTTCCGCCCGGCCGGTGAACAGATGCTCGGCCAGAGCTGATCGCGCTCGGGGCGCCGCATTCGGCAGCGCTGTCTTCACGGTGTGAATATCGGCGAATTCGCGACGCGCAGCGGCGTTTCCGCCGATACCCTGCGCTACTACGAAAAAATCGGCGTATTGCGAACCATCGCACGCAATGCCAGCGGTCATCGCGTGTACGACGTACGCGATCTCGACTGGATTGCCTTTGTACTGCGACTCAAGGATACGGCGATGCCGCTGGCCGATATTCGTCGCTATGCCGAGCTTCGGGCCCAAGGTGACGCCACATGCGACGAGCGCCGGCAGATGCTGGAAGCCCATGCTGGGCACTTGCAGAAAAAGATCCAGCGCGATCGCGATCATTTAGCGGCGATGCAAGCCAAGATCGCGTTCTACGACCGCAGCCACGCCAGCTGACATAACGCTTGACCTGGAGTTCACTCCAGGCCGTAGCTTGGCCACTCTCGTTCTGTTTTATCATTCAGGAGACAGTGGCATGGCACTTACGCGTTACGAAGCCGGTCTGGCGAAACTCAAGGAAATCGACGGGGCGGCAGGCGAAGCCGTCATCGACAGCCTGCGCACGATCGCGCCCGATCTCGCCCGCTACACAATCGAGTTTCCCTTCGGCGATATCTATCAACGGCCGGGCCTGGATCTGGCCAGCCGCGAACTGGCGACGGTCGCCGCGCTGACCGCGCTCGGGCACTGTGCGCCCCAACTCAAGGTGCATATCCACGGCGCATTGAATGTGGGCGTCACGCCGGACCAGATTGTCGAGGTCATCATCCAGATGGCGGTCTATGCCGGGTTCCCGGCCGCGCTCAACGGCATGACGGCTGCAAAGGAGGTCTTCGGCGAGCGCGGGCTGATCGAAGCCTAGGCCGAGACCACGGCGGCACCACCAAACTGGAATACGCCCGCCTCGACTTCGAGCCGATCGAATACGCCGGTATCCAGAATCCAGTGATCGATCAACGCCGCAGGCGTGACATCGAAGGCGGGGTTGGCGACGCGGGCATCGGCCGGCGCCCAGCACAGCTCGCCGGCCGCGCCGGTCACGCCGCGTACTTCCGCGGCGTTGCGCTGCTCGATAGGAATATGGGCGCCGGTGGCACAGCCGGCGTCTACTGTCGTATGCGGCGCGACCACCCCGAATGGAATCCCGTGATGATGCGCCCATACGGCCAGCCCATAGGTGCCGATCTTGTTGGCAAAATCACCGTTGGCCGCAATACGATCCGCACCGACCAGCACGCGGTCGACTTCGCCGGCAGCCATGAAGCTGGCCGCCATGCTGTCCGTGATCAATCGGTAATCGATCCCCAGCTCGCCGAGCTCCCAGGCCGTGAGCCGGCCGCCCTGCAATAACGGCCGGGTTTCATCGACCCAGACCGAGATCTGTTTGTCCTGTTCGTGCGCGCGCCGGATCACGCCCAGCGCCGTCCCGACCCCGGCCGTGGCCAGACCGCCCGTATTGCAGTGGGTGAGAATACGCTCGCCGGCGCCAATCAGCGCGGCGCCGTACTCGGCCATGGCATCGCACAGGGCGCGGTCGTCATCGAACAGCGCTTCGGCGCTATCGACCACCGCCACCTGCCAATCGTCGGCTTCGAGCGCACGCGCCAATGCATCCATGGCATGCATGAGATTCACCGCCGTTGGCCGCGCCTCGCGCAGAAGCGCGATCGCACCGCCCACGGTTTCGCGATCGTCACCCGCTTCGACGCGCACCGCGACCAGCAGCGCAGCCGCAATGGCGATCATCGGCGCGCCGCGGGTCCGCAGCGCATGAATCGCCTCGACCAGGGTGGCCACGTCCTCGACCGCGAACCAGTCCTGCACATGCGGCAGGCGGGACTGATCCAGCAGCATCAATCGGCCGCTGCACACCCGCAGGGCCAGGCACTCACGATCTTTCATACAACAAACGATTCCTGTTCCTCGGGACCGTCGAACACCGGCCGCATGAAACTGCGCTCATAGCGGCGGATACAGCCGGTGCGGTGCGCATGAGCAAGGGCTGCCTGGCCGTCGGCGTCGTCGGCCGCCCGGCTTCGATAGGTTTCGTAGTCGGCCAGGCTATCGAAACTGAATAGCGCCAGCGCAATATCGTTGGCACCTTCATGCGGCAGGAAATAGCCGTGATGCCGGCCACCGAAACGCTCGACCAGGGGTATCCACAGGCGGGCATAGTGTTCGAATTCGCGCGTTTTGTGCGGATCGATCTCGTAGCGCAGATAGCAGGTGATCATGACGGCTATTCTCGTCAGCTCAAACGACAAGACAGTCAAGACCGTTCACCACGGACACCGCCGCGACGACGACCATCGGGTTCGATCTGCGGACATAGGCCTGCACAGCGCGCCTTAGTGCTGGCCCAGGCGCGCAAGCAGTTCGTCGGTCTTGTCGCGCATGAGGCCAGTATCGCCGCGCGCTTCCACGTTCAGGCGCACGACCGGCTCGGTGTTGGATTTACGCAGGTTGAAGCGCCAGGCGCCGAAGTCCATCGACAGGCCGTCGACGTGTTCGATGGACTCGGCGTGCGGGCTGTAGTGCGACTCCAGATCGGCCAGGGCGGCATCCGGATCGCCAATCTCGCGGTTGATCTCGCCGGACGCCGGAAAGGCCGCGATCCGTTCGGACACCAGCGTGGACAAAGGCTTGCCGGTCTCCGAGATCAGTTGGGCCATGACCAGCCAGGGTATATGGCCGTTGTCGGCATAGGAAAAGGCACGGAAATAATGGTGGGCGCTCATTTCGCCGCCATAAAGCGCGTCGGTGTCGCGCATGACCTGCTTCATGAACGAATGGCCCGACTTGGACTGTACCGCACGGCCGCCGTTTTCCTCGACCTGGGCCAAGGTGTTCCACGTCAGCCGCGGGTCGTGGACGATCGCCTCCCCGGGGTTCATCTTGAGCAGCATTTCGGCGATCAGGCCGACGATGTAGTAGCCCTCGATGAACTCGCCGTTTTCGTCGAAGAAGAAGCAGCGGTCGAAATCGCCGTCCCAGGCCACGCCGAAATCGGCGCCGTGCTCGCGGACCGCCGCGGCAGTCGACTCCCGGTTTTCGACCAGCAGCGGGTTGGGAATGCCGTTGGGCAGCGTGCCGTCGGGCTCGAAATGCATGCGCACGATATCCAGCGGCAGATGCGCTTCGAGTTTGTCGACCACCAGCCCCGCACAGCCGTTACCCGGATTGGCCACGACCTTGAGCGGCGCGAGCTGATCCGGCTTGATCTGGCCGAGCAGGAACTCGATATAGTCATCACGCTGGTCGAGCGCGCGCCGGGTGCCGGGCGTGGCGGCATCGGTGAAGTCGGCATCGAAGGCGCGTTTTTCGATATCGAACAGGCCGTTGTCGGCCGAGATCGGGCGCGCCTGTTCGCGCACGAACTTCAGGCCGTTGTAATCCTTGGGATTATGACTGGCCGTGATCATGATGCCGCCATCGGCATTCTGCGAGAAGGTGCCGTAATAGACCTCCTCGGTGCCACACAGACCGATATCCAGCACGTCGGCACCGGCAGCGTTCAGCCCGGCGATCAGCGCATCGGCCAGCTCGGCGCTGGACAGGCGCATGTCGCGGCCCACGACCACGGTTCGTGCACCGATCTCGGCCACATAGGCGCGACCGATGCGCTCGGCCAGGGCCGCATCGAGTTCGTCGGGCACGCGCGCGCGTACGTCATAGGCCTTGAAGAACGGATAATACTGACCCATCGGGAACTACTCCTTGTCGGTAGGGGCGGCGGCCGGCGCATCGGCGCGCCCGTAGACATCGTCATAGCGCACGATATCGTCCTCGCCGAGATAACTGCCGGACTGGACCTCGATCAGATCGAGCTCGACCTTGCCCGGGTTTTCCAACCGGTGGACGGCCCCCAGCGGAATGAAGGTGGATTCGTTCTCGGTGAGCAGCATCTGACGCTCGTCGCAGGTAACCAGCGCCGTGCCATGCACCACTACCCAGTGTTCGGCCCGGTGATGGTGGCTCTGCAGCGACAAACGTCCGCCGGGCTTGACGCGGATATGCTTGACCTGGAAACGCTCGCCGGCTGCAATCTGCTCGTAGCTGCCCCAGGGCCGATAGGCCTTGCGGTATTCGACCGCCTCAGAGCGCCCCGCCGCGGCCAGACGGCCTACCAGTGACTTGATGTCCTGCTCGCGCGAGCGATCGGCCACCAGCACGGCGTCGTCGGTCTCGACCACGATCTGATCGCGCAGCCCGAGCGTGGCGACCAGCCGCGACTGGCTGTAGACCACGCAATGGTCGCTGTCTTCGAGCCAGACATCGCCACGCGCGCTGTTGCCGCGATTGTCGTGACCGGCCGCGGTGGCCACCGCCGACCAGCTGCCCAGGTCGTTCCATTGGGCGGCGAGTTCCACCATCACCGCCCGATCGGTGCCTTCCATGACCGCATAGTCGATGGAGTCGCCCGGGCTGGCCGCGAACGCATCGGCGTCCAGGCGCAGGAAATCGATATCGGTGACCGCGCCGGCATGCGCGGCGGCGACTGCCTGGTGGATCGCCGGCGCCTGATCGGCCAGCGCGTCCAGATAATCGCGCGCACCGAACAGGAACATGCCGGCATTCCAGAAATAATCGCCCGCGGCGACATATTCGGCCGCCCGCTGCGCATCCGGCTTTTCGATGAAACGCTGCACCGTGCGTACGCCCGCAGCCAGCGTCGCACCGGCCTGGATATACCCGTAGCCTGTCTCGGGCCGGTCCGGGGCAACGCCGAACAGCGTGAGGCGTCCATTATCGGCGCTTGCGCGGGCGGTCTCCACGGCCTCGACGAAGGCGTTCACATCGCCGATCGCATGGTCGGTCGGCAGCACCAGAAGCTGCACATCCTCGCCGTATTCGGCCAGCGCCTCGAAGGCCGCAGCCGCGACCGCCGGGGCAGTGTTGCGCCGCGCCGGCTCGATCATCACGCGCCCGGGCATCCCCGCCGCGCGCAGCTGCTCGGCCATGACGAAGCGATGTTCGTCGTTGCCGATCACGAGCGCCGGGCCCAGATCCTGCACATCGCCGATACGCGCCAGCGCCTGGCCCAGCAGGCTATCTTCGCCGGTCAGGGCGAGAAACTGTTTGGGACGACTCTCGCGCGATAACGGCCACAGGCGTGTGCCGACTCCGCCTGCGAGCAATACCGGAATCAACATGCAGGGCTACTCCTTGGAACAATTCGACGCAGGGGCGAGCGGCGTTCAAGCCGCGATCGCGCACTCACGAGGCGCGTATACGTCTCTAGTATAATTTGTGAGCATACCGGCGACGACCCATCATCACGGCAACGTACTCGGCAGACAACCGAAAGCGTCCGGCCAGGGGACGCCGTGCTTTCATATGGGGGACAGGGCAATGAACTCGTGAGACCACCACACAACACCAAGTCGCTCGCCTGCGGGCTGGGCCTGTTGGCCTTGGTGTCCTCGGTGGGCTGGAGTGCGGATCTGGCGTCGATGCAGAAGGCGGTCGACAGTCAGCGCTTCGATGAGGCCGTACGCCAGAGCGATGCCTATCTCGAGACGCATCCTGGCAATCGCGATGCCCGCTTTGTCCACGCCAGAGCGCTGGCAGGGCTCGGCCGCAACGACGACGCCATCGCGGCCTTCGAATCACTTGCCGCGGATTACCCGCTACGCCCGGAGCCGGCCAACAACCTGGCAGTGCTGTATGCGCGCCAGGGCGATTACGATACCGCCCGTCAATGGCTGGACAAGGCGCTGGCCACACAGCCGGCGTATGCGGTGGCGCATCGCAATCTCGGCGATATCTATACCGCCCTCGCGGACCTGGCCTACCGGCGCGCGCTGGGCAGCGGCACGGAAACAGCGGATGTCGCACTGACGCTGCTCGATCGGCTCTACTATGCCCAGGAATCGGTGGCGCCGGGCGATGCGACGGCCCCGGCGCCTACGCCCGCCAGGCCCCGGCCGGAAATGCTGTCGTCCCCGGCCGAGTCGATCGCGCACGAAAGCCCGTCGGATGCCGGGCAGCCGGCCGTAGCATCGCCGGCCGAGCCGCCACCGCTGCCGGCGGCCGACGCCAGCAACAGCCTCGTTCAGACCGTTCGCGCCTGGGCACTGGCCTGGTCGTCGCAGGACTTCGATGCTTACACCGATTTCTACGGCGCCGAATTCGAACCCGGCGACGGGATGGATCGCAGCCAATGGCTTGCGCTGCGCCGCGCTCGTCTCGAGCGGCCGGACAAGATTCATATCCGGATCGAGGATCCGTCGATAACCCAGCTCACCGACGACCGGGCCCGCGTCGATTTCGTGCAGGACTACGACTCACCGCGCTACAGTGACCGGGTCCGAAAACGTCTGATCCTGGAGCGCACGCCCGCCGGCTGGCGGATTGTGCGCGAGTCGAGCTCCACCCCGTGATCCGCTGTCGTTGTCTGTTGTTTGTCGTTGTCCTGGCCGTGATGCCGGCAATCCCGGCCGTGTTCGCGGCCGACACCCCGGCCGGCAATGCCCCTGCGATCCAGCATGCAGACGCCGAGTCCCAGCTGCTGGCGGTGCTCAACATGGCGCGTCAGGGCGACTACGACGGCGCGCTCGACGATCTATCGGCGCTGATCGAGGCACGACCGAACTTCCGGCTTGCCCAGCTCGTCTACGGCGAATTGATGGTCGCCCGCACCGGACGAAGTATCGATTCGGATATCAGCGCACAGATGCGCGACCAGCGTGACGCTCTGCTCGACGAGGCCAAGACTCGCTGGGCGCATCGCATGGCGGCCTCCAACGCGGGCAAGGTGCCGGATGTGATCCTGCAGATCGCGCCCGAATTCAAACATGTCGTTGTCGTGGATTTATCCAGCAACCGCTTGTATCTGTTTGAAAACGACAACGGCGTGCCGCGGCTGGTATCGGATTTCTATGCCACCATCGGCCAGGGCGGCGCCGGCAAGCAGGTCGAAGGCGACATGCGCACGCCGATCGGCGTCTATCACGTGACTCGTTATCTCAACGACAACATGCTGCCCGAGCTCTACGGAGTGGGCGCGCTGCCGGTCAACTATCCCAACGCGCTGGATCGGGCGGAAGGACGAACCGGCCATGGCATCTGGCTGCACGGCGTACCGCGCACCACCTACTCTCGTACGCCGCGCGCCAGCGAAGGCTGTGTGGTCATTGCCAACGACGACTTCGAAACGCTCCGGGACCACGTGATCGTGGGCCGCACGCCGGTGGTCTTGACCGCCGGACTGAACTGGGTGCCGGTGGCGCGCATCGAACAGCAGCGCACGTCACTGCTGGCCGCGATCGAGGGCTGGCGCCACAGCTGGCAATCCATCGATACGCCCACTTACCTTGCGTATTACGCGCCAGAGTTCGTCAGCGCCGCCGGTCGCGACAAGCCCACGTTCGCGGCCTACAAGAAGAAGCTCAACGCCGAAAAGACGGATATAGCAGTCGATATCAGCCAGATCAGCCTGTTCCGTTATCCCGGCAAACCGAACATGGTGAAAGCGATGTTCACCCAGAACTATCGCAGCAACAATTATCACGAAACCGATCAGAAGGCCCAGTACTGGCAGCTCGACGATCAGGGCGACTGGCAGATCGTGCTCGAAACCGAAAAAGACTGACGCTCGTCAGTTCGGCACGCGCCGAGCGCCGGCGGCAGACCGCCGCTCCGCTAGCGGGCCTGGCTGCGCTGCTGGGCGATCAGGTAATCAGCGACATCGAACATGCGCTGATTGCTGCCGGCCGTACGGCCGCTGATGTAGTAGCGTCCAGCGACACCCAGACTCGGTGTGGCCGTGACATGCATGGCGCGCATGATCTCGCCGGCCTGGCGCACTTTTGCGCTCACCGCATCGCTTTTGAAGGCCCGCTCGAAGCGATCACCGTCGACACCGTGCGCCTCCATGAACGTGCGCATGTCGGTCTCGGACAACAGCCGGCGCCCCTGTTCGTGGATGGCATCGAATATGTCCTCATGCACGTCTTCGAGGACCCCCAGCTGCTGAGCGGCGTAGTACAGGCGTGCATACATCTGGCCGCCCGCGCCGAACAGGGCCGGTACACGTGAAAACACGACGTCGTCGCCCAGGCCTGCGCGCCACTCGTTGAGTTCGGGCTCGAGATGAAAGCAGTGCGGACAGCTGTACAGGAAGAACTCGACGACGTGGATCTTGCCGTCGTCGGGCTCGGCGACCGGTTGATCGACGACCTGGTAGTGATCGCCGGCGACATAACGGGTGACCAGCGACTGCGCGCTGGCCCAGCCGGCAAACAGCATGAGTCCGAACGCGACTAAAACGGTAATACGCTGACCCATCGTCGAGATCCCGCCGGCCCGGTTCAGGGCTGGCTGTTGTCGCCGGCGTTGTCGGCCGATGCATTCGCACCGTCGCCGCTAGTGTCGGTCGAGCCGTCCGACGACGCGTTGTCGCTGCCGCCCTCGGCGTTTGCGCCGTTCTCGGTGCCGGCTGCGGCATCGGCCTTTTGCTTGGCCGCCGCGTCGGCCTGATCGGCCGGCTTCGGCGCGGCCTGCTCGCCGCCCCCGTTGCCGTTCTCGCTCTGGCCGGCCTCATCCTGACCGGCCGCGGCAGGCGGCTGTTCGCCGCTCTGGTCATCGCTGCTCGGCGACTGACCGCCAGCCGCTGCCCCGGCTCCAGCGGCGTTGCCCGCCGCAGCACCCGGGCCGCCGACGCCCTGCATCAACGCCCCATGACCGTTGCCACCGCCCTTCCCGTCGCTGGGGGCCAGGCCGGACACGTAGGACGCCAGCGCCTTGATGTCGGCGTCCGACAGACGTTCGGCCACGCCATTCATGATGGTGGCGTTTCGATAGCCGCTGCGCGTGCCATCGCGATAGGCGGTCAGCTGGGTGACGATGTACTGCGGGTTCTGGCCCGACAAGTGCGGGAATTTGGCCGCCGCATTGCCCAGCCCCGACGGCCCGTGACAGCCTGCACAGGCAGGGGTGTTCTTATCAGGATTACCGCCGTGGTAAAGCACCGCGCCGGCCGGCGCGATGGTCTCGTCGGCCACGCCGGGCTTGGTCTGCTGGGCGGCGAAGTACACCGCCAGATTCTTCATGTCCGCGTCGCTCAGGCCGCTGGCCTGGCCCATCATGATGGCGTTGTTACGCTCGCCGGACTTGAACAGCTTGAGCTGCTCGTAGATATACGGCGCGCCCTGGCCGGCGAGCTTGGGAAACTGGGCCGACTCCATATTGCCCTTCGGCCCGTGGCAGGCAGCGCAGACCGCGGCTTTCTGCTGGCCGGCTTCGGCATCGCCGTCCAGTAATGGATCGGCGCTGACCGCCCCCGCACACATCATCAGCCCGAACAACACAAAAAAGCGCTTGGTCATGTCGTACTCGTCTCCGACGCAAAACAGCAGCACAATGATGGCCATCCGACGCTAGACCGGAACATGGCTGCCCACTGGAAATCGCATTTATTGTATACCACCCGGTGCGACTGCCACAGCCTGCCGGGAAAGCCGGCCTTTTAGGGCCATCCTCTTGCAACGACCGGTAGCTGTCCATGACCGTTTTGACGCCCACGGATTTCCGAAACATGCGATTCGTGTGTTCGTCGCCCAATGCCCGGGCCTTTCCTGCGCCGGAAGGCCCAGAGATCGCCTTCGCCGGCCGCTCCAATGCGGGCAAGTCCAGTGCATTGAATGCGATCTGCGATCGCGTCGGGCTGGCCCGGACGAGCAAGACACCGGGCCGCACGCAGGCGATCAATTTCTTCGAAAGCGGGCCGTGGCGCTTCGCCGATCTGCCCGGCTACGGCTTTGCCAAGGTGCCGCCCGCCACCAAGGCGGCCTGGCAGGCGCTGATCGAGGGTTATCTCAGCCGCCGCGAGACGCTGACCGGCGTCGTACTCGTCATGGATGCACGCCGGCCGCTGACGCCCTTCGACAGACAACTGCTCGATTGGGGCAGCGAATTCGGGTTGGCCTTCCACCTGATTCTCACCAAGGCCGACAAACTGTCGCGTAACCAGCAGGTCAACGCGCTGCGCGCGGTCGAGCAGGCAGTGAGCGGACCGACCGCCCAACTGTTCTCTGCCAGCAAGAAACAGGGGATCGATATCGCGCGCAAGGCGATCGCGCATCTGGCCACGCCCGATGCGGCGCCATAATTGCAAATGAGAATCATTCCTATGTATTCTGTGTCGAAATCCTCGCAGGAGATCGACATGGCCTACGATATTCGTGCATGGCTGGATCGGGAAGGACACCCGCAACTGCAAATCATCGACCGCGACTCGGGCAGCATACGTCTTGCCTGGGCACCGAGCAGTGGCCGTTCGCGCGAGATTAAGGCGTTGTTCCACGAGCTCATGTTACTGAGCGTGCGAGAGAATCTGGCAAACGGGCCCACCCGAGGCGTGAACTGAACGCGCGCTCATCGACCCAGACCGACCACTTGTCGGGAAACCGGCGCGTTTGATCGACGCGGCGGTTTTTCTGTGTCATAAAGAGCGCAGATTGCTGATTGCTCAGGGATAAAAAAAGCCCCGGCGGCAGGGGGAATACCGCCGGGGCGACAGGTTCGGTCTTGGGGGGGAACCGAACCGGTTTTACCGCTCAGGGAGAAAAGCGGGCAAGCGCGTTGCTTGCGTAAGGTAAGACCGGGCTATTTCGGTCGAGTTCCACGGTTGCGAAAAATATTTCGAAATTTTTTTTCGTACCCGATCCGGCTGGGGAGCCGGACACCGTGGGCAGCCTGATTGCTCAGGGAATCGAGACAGATCGCATAAAAAAACCCCGACGGTAGGGGGAGTACCGTCGGGGCAAGATTCCGGTCATTGGGGGGAACCGGATTCGATTACCGCTCAGGGAGAAAAGCGGGCAAGCGCGTTGCTTGCACAGAATCAGACCGAGGACGATCGGCAGAGTTCCGATGAACTCGAAAATATTTTCGTCCTGTTTTACGGGATCGAGCGACGCGTTCGAATTCAGGGGGTTGCAAACGACCATTCGCGGGGGCGAAGCGGTTGGAGCGCAAAAAAAAACCCTGGCGATAGGGGGAGTATCGCCAGGGTCAATTTTTGCCGGTCTTGGGGGAGAACCGGATTCCATGACCGCTCAGGGAGTAAAGCGGCTAAGCGCTATGCATCGCTTATGGTGTTGAGACCGCACGGCGCATCGCGAGTTCCGCAGTCGGCAAAAAAATTTTTGGGCGGTTCGAGGGCCCATCGCCATCGATCCCGACGCTCGCACTTCTGGGCCCGGCGATCGGGCTCAGTGAGCCTGTTCCCAGTTGTCCGCCACGCCGGCTTCAGCGAGCAGGGGGACGTCGAGCGTGGCCACCCGGCTCATGCGGTCGCCGATGGCCTGACCAAGGCGCTGCGCATGATCGCGCGGTACCTCGAAGACCAGTTCGTCGTGGACCTGCATGACCATGCGCGCCGGCTCGCCGGTCTCGCTCAACCAGGCATCCACGTCGATCATCGCTTTCTTGATCAGATCGGCCGCGGTCCCCTGCAGGGGCGCGTTGATGGCGGTACGTTCGGCATACTGGCGCCGCTGGCCGTTCTTGGCGTTGATCTCCGGCAGATACAGGCGACGCCCGTATAGCGTTTCTACATAGCCTTGCGCACGGGCGGCGCTGCGCGTGTCGTCCATGAAACGGCGCACGCCGGCGAACCGCTCGAAGAATTTCTCGATATAAGCGCCGGCCTCCTCGCGGCCGATATCCAGCTGCTTGGACAGGCCGTACGCGGACATGCCGTACATCAGACCGAAGTTGATCGCCTTGGCCGCCCGACGCTGGTCGTTGCTGACCTGATCGAGCGGCGTGTCGAAGACCTCGGCAGCGGTGGCCGCATGCACGTCGCGCCCATCGTTGAAAGCGGCCAGCAGAACCTCGTCACCCGACAGATGGGCCATGATGCGCAGTTCGATCTGGGAATAGTCCACCGCCAGAATCTGCTGACCCTCCGGAGCGATGAACGCTTCACGGATACGGCGACCGGTCTCGGTACGGATCGGGATGTTCTGCAGGTTCGGATCCGACGACGACAGACGCCCGGTCGCCGCCACCGCCTGGTGATACGACGTATGAATACGTCCGGTCACCGGATTGATCTGGGTGGGCAGCTTGTCGGCATAGGTCGAACGCAGCTTGGACAGCTCCCGCCAGTCGACGATCATGGCCGGCAGTTCATGCCGGTCGGCGAGCTCGCGCAGCACGTCCTCGGCGGTCGACGGCGCGCCCTTGGGCGTCTTGCGAATGACGGGCAACTCCAGCCGGTCGAACAGGATCTCCTTGAGCTGCGCGGGCGAGCCGAGGTTGAACTCGCCGCCGGCCGCCTCGAAGGCGGCCTGCTTGATCTGCTCCATGCGCTCGGCCATCTCCTGGCTGACCCGGGCAAGCAGATCGCGATCGACCAGCACGCCATTGGCCTCGACCCGGGCTAATACCGGCATCAGCGGCATCTCGATATCCGCGAACAGCGCCTTCAGGCGCGCGTTTTCGCACAGCCGGCCGTAGAGCAGTTGGTGCAACTGCAGGGTAACGTCGGCGTCTTCGGCCGCGTAAGGCGTGGCAACATCCAGATCGACCTGGTTGAAGGTGATCTGCTTGGCCCCCTTGCCGGCGACCTCTTCGAACTTGGTGGTCTTGCGCTCGAGATACTTCTGCGCCAGTGAGTCCATGTCGTGGCGCGTGGCCGTGCTGTCGAGCACATAGGATTCGAGCATGGTGTCGAAATCCGCGCCGCGGACATCCACGCCATGCCGGCGCAGCACGTTGATGTCGTACTTGATGTGCTGACCGAGCTTGGGAATATCCGGGTTTTCAAGCACCCCGCGCACGCGCTCAAGCACGGTCGCCATCGGCAGCTGTTCGGGCGCGCCCATATAGTCATGGGCGACCGGCACATACCACGCTTCACCGGGCGCGACCGCGAACGACAGCCCGACCAGATTGGAGGCCATGGCCGACAGCGCGTCGGTCTCGGTGTCCACACAGATCAGGTCCGCCGCCTCCAGCTTGGCCATCATCGCGTCGAGGCCGGCGGTATCCAGCACCGTGTGATAGCTCGCCTGCTCGAGCGCGGCTGCCGGCGTGGTCTGCGGCGCCGGGGCATCCAGGTCCTCGAGAAACTTGTTGAATTCGTAGCGTCGGTAGAGCTCGGCCAGCGCTGCGGTATCGGGCGCGCGGCGGCTCAGCTCGCGGGCCTCGTCGGCCAGGTCCAGTTCGCACCGGATCGTCGCAAGATCCTGGTAGAGCGGTAGCTCATCGAGCTTGGCACGCAGGTTGTCGGCAACCTTGCCGCCGATCTGGTCGGCATGCTCGATCACGCCGGCCAGCGAGCCGTACTCATTGAGCCACTTCGCCGCGGTCTTGGGTCCGACCTTGGCAACACCCGGGATATTGTCGGACGAGTCTCCCACCAGGGCCAGAAAATCGGTGATCAGCTCCGGGCCGACGCCGAATTTGTCGTGTACGCGCGCCACATCGGTGACGCGATCCTGCATCGTGTCGAGCAGGGCCACGCGCTCGTTGACCAGCTGCGCCATGTCCTTATCGCCCGTGACGATCAGCACCTCGCCGGGGTCCCGCGCGGTGAGCGTGCCGATGACGTCGTCAGCCTCGACGCCGGCGACCTGCAGCATGGGCAGGCCCAGCGCTTCGATGACCGCCTTGATGCCCTCGAACTGAGCCGACAGCTCTTCGGGCACCGGCGGCCGGTTGGCCTTGTAGTCGGCGAACAACTCGTTGCGAAATGTACCCCCACGGGGATCGAACACCACGACGATGCGATCGGCCTCGTACTCGCGCAGGAACTTGCGCAGCATGTTGGTCATGCCATAGATCGCGCCGGTGGGTTCGCCGTTGCCGTTGGTCAGCGGCGGCAGCACGTGATAGGCGCGATACAGCCACGACGAGCCGTCGATGAGAATCAGAGGGCCCTTGGGCGATACATCGGTTTGGGACATGCAAATCGGTAGACGAGCCCGGGGACCTTGGCACCCCCAGGCGAAATCGAGACAGACAGCTTAACGCGCCCGGCTGGCACACCACAGCCGGCTGCGACTAGGCGAACGGCAGCCGTTGCTCGCCGTGCATGAGCTCGGCGATGGTTTCCCGCCTGCGCACCTCGAAGACGGCCTCGCCGTCGACCATGATCTCAGCGGCCCGCGGCCGTGCGTTATAGGTCGAGGCCATGGTGAAGCCGTAGGCTCCGGCGCTGCGCACCGCCAGCAGATCGCCTGCCGCCAGCGCCAGTTCGCGCTCGTGGCCGAGGAAGTCGCCGGTCTCGCAGATCGGCCCAACGACCTCCCAGCGGCGCACCTCATCTGCGGTCGACGCCTGGTCGACCGCGACAATCTCGTGCCAGCCGCCATACAGGGCCGGCCGAAGCAGGTCGTTCATGGCCGCATCGACCACGGCAAAATGCTTGTCGTCGGGGGCGATGCCGGGCTTGAGCAATTCCACGCGGGTCAGCAGCACGCCGGCGTTGGCCACCAGCACGCGGCCGGGTTCGACCACGAGCTTGAGGTCGCGGCCGGCGACCAGCGCGCCGATCGTCTGGGCATACTCCGCGGGCGAAGGCGGTGTCTCGTCGCGATAGCGAATGCCCAGACCGCCACCGACGTCCAGGTGTTCGATGACGATACCGCGCTCGGCCAGCCGGTCGATCAGGGCGAGCACGCGCTCCACCGCGTCCCGGAACGGTGCAAGACGGGTCAGTTGCGAGCCGATATGACAGTCCACACCCCGGATGTCGATGCCGTCGAGCGTGGCAGCCCGTACATACAGGGCCTCGGCGCGTTCGAAATCCACACCGAACTTGTTCTCTTTGAGGCCCGTGGCGATATAGGGATGCGTCTGCGCATCGACATCGGGATTGACCCGCAGGGAGATCGGCGCGCGACAGCCTAGCCGGCGCGCCACCGTGTCGATACGGTCCAGCTCTGCCTCGGACTCCACGTTGAAGCAGGCGATACCGACTTCCAGCGCGCGCTGGATTTCGTCGACGCGCTTGCCGACACCGGAAAACACCACCTTGGCCGGGTCGCCGCCGGCGGTGATCACCCGCTCGAGCTCGCCCACCGAAACGATATCGAAGCCGCTGCCCAGATCGGCGAGCAGGCCCAGCACTCCGAGATTGCCGTTGGCCTTGACCGCAAAGCAGATTTCGTGATCGATATCCGCCAGCGCCTGGTCGAACACCCGATAATGGCGCCGAATGGTCGCCGCACTGTAGACATAGGTCGGCGTGCCGAAACGATGTGCAATATCGGCCAGGGCGACGTCTTCGACATGGAGAACGCCGTCGCGATAATCGAAATGGTCCATGGCGATCAGTCGTCGAGCGGGCTGCGCGTCCTGCGTGCATCGGCCTCGGTCGAGGACGAATCCTCGCCGCTGCCCGACCCGAACGGGCCGTCGGTCTGTGAAACCGGTTCGTCGCCCGGCAAGTACAGCGGTCCCTTCTGGCCACAACCGGCCAGGAGCAGGACGGTCGCAACAACCAGAACAATCGCCGGAATACGCGCTTTCATCGGTGGCAGGCCCTCTGAATGAACGCGGATTCTAACAGCGTCCGGCGCCAAGACGATCAGCCGGTCGCCCCCAGATGCTTGGCCAGGAAGCGCAGATGATCTTCCATGAAGCTCGCGATGAAGAAATAGCTGTGGTCGTAGCCGTCACGCCGCCGTACGTCCACCTGGGCGCCGACCTTGTCGGCCGCCTCTTCCAGACGATGCGGATGCAACTGTTCTTCATAGAACTGATCGTCCAGACCCTGCTCGATGAGGATCGGGGGCAGCGATTCGCCGTTGTCAGCCGCATTCATGATCGCGGTCGCGTCGTAGGCCAGCCATTTCTCGCGATCGTCGCCGAGATACTTCGGGAACGCCTTCATGCCCCAGGGCACCTCGGTGGGCGCACAGATCGGCGAGAACGCCGAGATCGCCGCAAAACGGTCGACATTGCGCAGGCCGATGACCAGCGCACCGTGGCCGCCCATCGAATGGCCGGAAATCGCCTCGCGAGCCAGGTCCAGCGTGGTGCCGAATTCGTCGGCCAGCAACGCCGGCAGCTCGTTCACGACGTAGTCGTACATCTGATAGTGCGCCGCCCACGGCGACTCGGTCGCGTTGACATAAAAGCCCGCGCCCTTGCCCATGTCATAGCTGTCCTCGTCGGCGACATCGTCACCTCGGGGGCTGGTATCGGGGGCGACGATCGCAACACCCAACTCGGCGGCCACGCGCTGGGCGCCGGCCTTGTTGACGAAATTCTCGTCGGTACAGGTCAGCCCAGACAGCCAGTACACGACCGGTACCCGCCGCGTATCGGCCAGCGGCGGCAGATAGAGCGCGAAGGTCATATCGCAATTACAGGTCTTCGAGGCGTGCGTATAGCGGCGCTGCCAGCCGCCGAAGGCCTTGTGTTCGTCGATCTTTTCCATCACCGATTTCCTGTGTCGTTTCGCAACGACGCCGCGGCACCGATAGCGATGCCGCGGCGCGAGGTGTTGCCGGCGGGCCTAGAAGTGCAGCACGGAACGGATGGCTTCCCCGTCGTGCAGCAACTTGAAGGCTTCGTTGATCTTCTCGAACGGCAGATCGTGGGTGACGAAATCATCGATATTGATCTCGCCGTTCATGTAACGCTCGACATAACCCGGCAGCTGGGTCCGACCCTTGACACCACCGAAAGCCGAGCCGCGCCATACGCGCCCGGTCACCAGCTGGAAGGGACGGGTGCTGATCTCCTCGCCGGCACCGGCGACACCGATAATCGTGGACTCACCCCAGCCCTTGTGGCAGCACTCGAGCGCGCTGCGCATGATATTCACGTTGCCGATGCACTCGAACGAATAGTCGACGCCGCCA
Organism: Salinisphaera sp. T31B1; assembly: GCF_040361275.1. Lineage (NCBI taxonomy): Bacteria > Pseudomonadati > Pseudomonadota > Gammaproteobacteria > Salinisphaerales > Salinisphaeraceae > Salinisphaera > Salinisphaera sp. T31B1. Next base: position 528,918 of record NZ_APNH01000001.1, read on the forward strand.
TCGGTCAGTTCGACGATGACCTGCTGGATCGGATCGTCGTAATCCTTCGGGTTGACGCATTCGGTCGCACCGAGCTGCTTGGCGAATTCGAACTTGTCGGGATTGATATCGATCGCGATGATCCGCGAGCAGTTCGCCATGCGCGCGCCCTGGATCACCGACAGGCCAATCGCTCCCAGCCCGAATACTGCCACGGTGGACCCTTCCTCGACCTTGGCGGTATTGAACACCGCGCCAATGCCCGTGGTCACACCGCAACCCAGCAGACAGACCTTGTCCAGCGGGGCCTCCTTGCTGACCTTGGCCAACGAGACTTCAGGAACCACGGTGTACTCGGAGAACGTTGAAGTCCCCATGTAGTGGTAGATTTCCTGGCCCTTGCAGGTGAACCGGCTCGTGCCGTCGGGCATCAGACCCTGGCCCTGGGTCTCGCGAACGGCGCCGCACAGGTTGGTCTTGCCGGATTTGCAGAATTTGCACTCGCCGCACTCGGCGGTATACAGCGGAATGACGTGATCGCCGGGGGCGACCGAGGTGACGCCTTCGCCGACTTCCTCGACCACACCGCCGCCTTCATGCCCGAGAATGCGCGGGAAAAAACCCTCAGGATCGGCGCCCGACAGGGTGAAGGCGTCGGTATGACACACCCCGGTGGCCACGATACGCACGAGCACTTCGCCCTTTTTCGGCGGCGCGACTTCGACTTCTTCCAGACTGAGCGGCTTGCCCGCTTCCCAGGCAACGGCTGCGCGAGATTTCATGGCTTCTCCTTCCGTAAACGCAAAAAGCGCTGATTCGTTCTTGTATGAAACACAGGAATCGAGTCTAGCGCATCGGCCATCCTTATACGCAACCAAAATTTCCTTGCATGCCCGTGCGCCGCTGTACAGACTTTCGCGCCTGAACCCTGACGACCCGATCCCGCCATGCTCGACTGTATCGAACTCGAACCCGACCAGCCCGCCACCGCCAGCGTGATTTGGCTGCACGGCCTGGGCGCCGACGGCAACGACTTCGTGCCGATTGTCGACGAACTCGGGCTCGGCACCGATCATCGTGTGCGCTTCGTGTTCCCCAATGCCCCGGTCCGCCCGGTCACGGTCAACAACGGCATGCCGATGCGGGCCTGGTACGACATCAAGGGCATGGCGATCGCCGACAAGCAGGACGATACCGGCATCCGCGAAAGCGCCGGGCAGATCGAGGCACTGATCGCACGCGAGGCAGAACGCGGCGTGACCGCCGAACACGTGGTGCTGGCCGGCTTCTCGCAGGGCGGTGCCGTGGCGCTGCATACCGGACTGCGCCATGATCGGCCGCTGGCCGGTGTGATGGCGCTGTCGACCTATCTGCCGCTGGCCGAGACTCTGGAGGCCGAGGCCAGCCCGGCCAACCGCAACGTGTCGATCTTCATGGCTCACGGCAACGCCGATCCGGTCGTGCCGATCAGCCTCGGCCAGGCCAGTCGCGAGCGGCTCGAGACAGCCGGCTACGCAGTGGCCTGGCACGAATATCCCATGCAGCACCAGGTCTGTCTGCCGCAGATCGCCGAGATCGGCCGCTGGCTCAAGCAGCGGCTGGCCGATTGATCCGATGGTCGAGACACTGCAGCATCTGATTGCCCAGTACGGCTATTTCGCGGTCGCGATCGGCTGTTTTCTGGAAGGCGAGACGTCGATCCTGCTGGGCATTTTCGCTGCACATCGCGGCATTCTGGAACCCGAAGGCGTCTTCATCGCCGCCGTATGCGGCACGATGATCGGCGACAACATCTGTTTTCATGTCGGTCGCTACATGGGCCGGCCGGCGTTGGACAAGCGCCCCTCCTGGCGACCGAAGGTCGCGCGCGTGGAGCGTCTGATGGACCGTCATGGCGCACCGGTGATGATCGGTTTCCGGTTCCTCTACGGCCTGCGCTATGTCACCCCGTTCGTGTTCGGGTCATTGGGCATCTCGCCGCTGCGCTTTTTCCTGCTGGACGCGATCGGCACCCTGCTGTGGGCCGGCACGATCACACTGATCGGCGTGTACCTGGCGAGCGCCGTGCAGCGCGCGCTTGGCCATATACAGAGCGTCGAGCAGGGACTGGTGATCGTCGTCGTGTTGGCCGCGCTGCTGGGCTACGGCGTGTACTGGCTGCGCCGTCGCCGCCGGCGAGCGCAATCCACCGACATCGACCGCGGCTGAACGGGTCACGGAACCCGTGGACCCGGCCTCATCGCTTAGCGATCGATCGAATAAATGATATCGCCGCCGGTGGCCACGCCGCTCGACGAGGTTTCCAGCCGCCAGCGTGAAGACAGCGTATAGCGCATCGACAGTGTCGAGACCGGTTCGAACAGGCCGATGCCATAGCTGACATACAGCTTCGGCGACAAGTACTTGCCGACCGTGAACGCGGCCTGATCGCTGCCTTCCCCGGCCCCTGCGCCGATTCCGATTTCGTCCACGCCGAGGCGGTCGCCGACATCGTTGAGAATACGATTGCCGCGGCTGCTGCCCAGCGCCAGCGCCGCGCGTGCGACCAGGCTGGCCTGCTGACTGTTGGCACCATCCAGCGGCCGCCCCAGCAACAGCCAAGACAACTGCTGCGACTGGCTCATTCCGGGATCCGAGAACAGCGTCAGCGTCGGCTGACTGATCGGGCCCCGTACCTGTACGCCGACGGTGACATCCTCGTTGGGATAGCGCGCGGCCTTGATATCCAGCCCCGGCGAGCTTACCGGGCCGCCGGCAAACAGGATACGGCCCTCCTGAATGTCCAGGCTCTGGCCATAGGCGCGGTAGGCGCCATCGACGATCTGTATTTCGCCGCTGCCCGTCGGCGCTTCGCCCGGCTGCTGCACCACACGCAGATCGCCGGTCAGATTGGCCGTCAGCCCGAAGCCATCGATACGGACCTTGTCGCCGAGAATGACCTTCACATCGGCATGAATGGCACGAGAGACGGCCTCGGACGCCGGCTCGCTGCCGTTCGGCTCGACCACCACTTGGTCGCTGGACACCGTCGTCACGCCGGAGGCCGGTAGATCGCGCGGCGTGATCGCGGCCTCGGGAATCGTGACGCTGCCGCCCACGTCGATACGATCGGGCGTCACGGCCACTTTCAGATCGGGGCTGACATAGGCCACCGCATCGGGAATGTTGACCACCTGGAAGCGCTCACCCTGGATGGTGAGATCCACATCCTGGCCGTTGTCGTTGAGCGCGATGGCCCCGTTGGCGGTCAGCTGACCACCACCGGAGGTCGCCGCTGCGTCGATATCGATGGTATCGCCGCGACCGGTGGCCGCGACGCGCACTTTCGACAACACCAGGCCCGGGGTCACCAGCACGATGCGCGAGGCGTCGAGCGCCAGGTTACCCAGCACATTGGGCCGAGCCAGCGTACCGTCCAGACGCAGGTCGCCTTGTATCCCGCCGTTGATCTCATCGACCTCCGGCGAAAGCTTTTCCAGAACCGCCAGGCTGGTGACATCCAGCTTGACCTGGCCCGACAGCGCCCGTTCGGTCAACGGCTCGGCTCCGCCACCCACGCGCACGTCGGCCTGCAGGCCACCGGTTTCGGCCAACGGCAGATTCACCGATCCGTCCAGGCCGGCATCGTTCATGCTCAGCGCGATGCGGCCGGGTTCCATTGAGACCACGCGCACCACGCTCTCGTCGGGCTGGGTCATGTCGACATACCCGGCGCTGGTGGTCAGCGCGGCATTCACGACCGGGTTGCCGGCTGCCGGCAGACGCGCGTCGATCGTGCCCGAGATCGCGCCGGCGATATCCAGATTCTCTGGAAAGAACGGCTTGGCATAGTCGTAGGCGAACTCGTCGAGTTCGACATGAGCCACGCTGGCCCGGTCATCGTGCGAGCCGCGCAGACACACCCGCGAACCGCCCGAAGTCAGGCAGGCATTGTCGATCGATTGGGCGCTCGCCGAGACCCGCCCGGATGCAGGGGCGGCCAGTGTGAGCGGCGCCAGCTTTTCATAGGCGGCCGTCAGCCGGTTGAGCGTGAAGCGCCAGTTCATGCTCTGCTTGTTCAGGCCACCGTCGAGGGCGAGATCGGCCTTGGCGATATCGCTGTCGAGGCTCGCCGTGATCGCGTGTGCAGACGGCGTGCCGTTCATGGTCAACGCCACGTCGTCGATCGCCTGCCCGGCCGCCTCCACGCCGGCGATCTTGAGATCAACGTTCGAGCGCGTATTGCCCGACCAGTCGACCTTGGCATCCAGCGAGGCGCGGGAAACCTTGTTCTGCTCAAAGGCGATATCGTTCGCATCGAGCGTGGCATTGACGTTCGGCGCCGAGACGCGGCCCTTGACGGTGCCGCGGGTCGTCAGCCGGCCGGCCAGCGTCGGCCAGGCCGTGGACAGGTCGGTGGAGTCGATATCCCAGCGTCCGTCCAGTGCGGCATCCGGTGTCCAGCCGAACCGCCCCCCGATCTTGGCCGTGGTCGCGCCCGAGACGAGGGTGAAATCGTCGACCTGTACATGGTCCCCGAGATACTGCGCTTTCGCGTTCAGGCGCAGAGGCTGGCCACGCAGGCGACCGTTGGCCGTGAGTTTGTCGACGTCCGCTGTGAGCGTGTCGCCGTCCTGGCGCGCGCGCACATCGGCAAGCAGGCTGAAATCGCCCGGCACATCGGCCACGATCGCGCCCGGATTGATATGACTGCCTTCCAGATGGGCAGTCACATCCAGCGCCGGCGCCCAGCGTACCTGCGCCTGGCCGCTGATATCGCCGGGTCCGCCGCTGATGGACAGATTGGCGAGATCGAAGGCCTCCATCGTGCCGCTGCCGTCGAGACTCAGCTGGCCCTCGGTCTGACCGACGACCTGCCAGGCCAGCTCGGTCGCCAGCTTGTAGTCGGTCATCTCGCCGGTGAGCCGCACCTGCCCCTTGGCCGATCGGTAGGCCGGATCACCCTTGAGCGGCCATTGCAGCTTCGACCAGTCCACGGTCAGATCCATGGCGTTGCCCTGCGCGAGCGCCACCTGACCCTTGGCCGCTAGGCTGCCGGGCATGTCCGGGCTGGTCAGACTCAGCCGGTCCACGATGACCGCAGCCGGAGTGTAATGGATCAGCGCATCGACCGTGGCCTTGCCGTAGTCAGCACTGTCGGCATCCGCGGCCAGGGTGACCGCCAGATCGTCCACCGACCCTTTTGCGTCGACGGTCGTGGTGATCGCGGCGACGGGCAGGTCCTGGCGGATATTCTGGATACGTGTGTCGTCGAGCTTCACGGTGGCGTCGATCGTGGGCTTGTCCAGCGCGTTTTTGAGCTGGGCCTTGAGCGCCAGGTTGTACGGCGCTTGCACATTGGCCTGAATGCCCAGATCGGACAGATCGCCCTTGATTTCGGCGTCTGCCTTGATCGGCGCCAGGTCCGGCAGGCGCAGCGCCGCGTTCAGGTTGAGATTGGTGGCATAGCGCCCGCGCGGATCCAGCCGGGCACCGGCATCGATATCGAACATGGGCCCATGACCGGTCAACGATTCGATCTTCCAGTCCTCGCCGTCCAGGCGAGCATTGACCAGGCGAGCCGTATCGACGACGAACGGCTCGGCCTCGGGCGCGGTGATGGCGGATATATCGTCGAGCGCGACCCGGTCGATCTGGACGACCACCGGCAGGTCGATTGCATCCGGCAGGGAAAACGGCTCGCTCGGCTCGGGTTTGGGCGCGGGCTCGACCACCTTGGTGACGGTGTAGTCCACACCGCGCACGTCCAGATTCTTCACGTGCACGGTGCGAGAGAGCAGTTCGCTGGCCGTCCAGTCCAGGTCCACGGCATTCACCGACAGATCCATCGTATCGGTTTCAACCTTGACGCCCCGCACTGCCAGCGGCCCGATCAGGCGGCCCTCGACACTGGCGACCTCGATACCCGCCGGCAGCCGCGGCCCGATCTGGCTCCAGGCGAAATCCAGGCCGCTGCGCGTCGTGGCGACCCAGCCGATCAGGCCGAGCAGGACCAGGACAAGCAGGAGCAGGACCAGCAGGCTCCATTTGACGATACGCCAGATGCGCGAACGCTTGCGCCGAGTCGTGTGTTTACCGCCCTCGGGCTGTTGGGCCGGCGTGGCGCGTGGCTCGGAGTTGTCCGGCTGTTTACTCAAAGGTCGGGGCCAAGACTGAAATGGATACGGAAGTTGCTGTCCGGGTCATCCAGCGGGTGCGCCAGATCCAGTCGGATCATGCCCACCGGCGAGGCATAACGAAAACCGATGCCCACGCCGCGCTTGAAATCGAAGCTGCCGATATCGTTGGCGACATCGCCGGCATCGAAAAAGGCCGCCACCCCGAACTGCTTGTAGACGCGATAGTCGGTCTCGACACTGCCGACCGCCAGATACTGGCCGCCGATATCTTCGAGATCGTCGTTGGTGGGGCTGATCGACTGATACGAATAACCGCGCACCGTGCGATCGCCGCCGGTGAAAAAGCGCTGCGACGGCGGTAGCTTGTCGAAATCACTGACCTCGGTGGCACCGAACTGGCTGCGCAGCAGCAGGCGCGACCGTGAGGTCAGCGGCAATACGGCGTTACCCGACAGCTTGGCCTGGATGAAATCGGTACTGGAACCGAGCGTCTTGCTGGCCCCGTGAACGTCCAGCGACGCACTCACGCCCTTGCGTGTATCCAGGAGGTTGTCGGCCTTCTGAAGCGTGATCGTGTAGCCCGGGTAGAGCAGGGTCGACGTACGATTGCCGGCGCCGTCGCCGAGATCGTAGGTTTCCCGTTCGGCGTTGAAATAGGCCCGTTTACGCCCCAGCGACCAGCCGGTGTCGCGCACGACACCCAGGCCGTAGTTGATCGAGGTGATATCCCCGAACTCCTCGTTGGCCAACTTGGCGGTGAAGCTGAGCTTGTCCTGGGCGACGTTCTGGATCGGAATGTCGTAGGACGACTGCAGGCTCTGCTTGACCGCCGACAGCCGCAGATCGGTCGAGAACTGGTGGCCGCGCTTGTTGAGATGACGGAACTTCACGCCGGCACCCACGCGTGGCCCGGTATCGGTACCGTAGCCCCCAGACAGCTTGTAGCTCTGCGATTTGCTCGGCGCGGCCTTGACCGTCACCGGGATCTGCAGCCGGCCGACACTGACCAGCGGATCCTCCGGCGGGTACAGAATATCGAACAGCCAGTCGTCGATCGGAGCCTCGCGGTCAGCCTTGCCCCGCGGCGCGGAGATCTCGATCTCGTTGAAATAGTCGGTATCGCCCAGCAACAGCTGGAGATCCACCAGGCGCTCGGCGTTGAACGGCTGACCGGCGGAAAACGGCACGAAACGCTGGGCCAGATCGTCGTTGAGTACGTCCTGATCGAACGTGACATCGCCAAAGTAATAGCGTTCACCGGTGTCCATGACCAGATCTATCCGGGCGGTGTTGTCGCTCGGATTGACGCGGATCGCCGACTCGGTGAAATGCGCATCCAGATAACCGGCCTCGTAGGCGGCGTTGTAAAGCGCGGTCTTGGTAGCGGTGTAGTCAGCGTGAATGAGCCGCTTGCCCTTGGCCAGCCGGGTGGTTCGCAACGCTTCCTGGATATCGGACAGCTCGTCGCCGGGGCCGTTGACGCCCAGGGTGACTTCGGTGACCCGGGTGGCCGGGCCGTGCTTGATGGCGAACGTGGCGTGCCATGTCTTGCTGTCGCCTTCGGGCTCAACCAGATCGGTCTCGATCGTGGGGTTGTAGTAGCCGTAGGGCTCCAGCGCGGTCTTGATCTCGTTGGGCGCCAGCCGGTAGAGGCGACGGATCTGGCCCGCGGCCCATGGCTTTTCGTGCTTGTCAGCCACCGACAGCGACTTGCGGACGTTTTCGAGCAGGGGATCGTCCACACCACGGATACGCACGTTCACGGTATCGGCGATTGCCGGATGAATCAGCACGCAGACCAGAGCCAGCGGCAGGATGCGCCGGACCATCCGGCCGCGCGAAAGATGGCAATGCTGCTGTGTCACGTGGCCCGAAATACCCGCACGTTGTCTCTACCGTGCCGCGACAGACGCGGCAAACCCCTTCCGATCAATACCCTGGCCACGACCCGTGAGCCGCTCTGAACGCCAGATTATCGTAGTCGCCCCTGGGCCAGTGTACGCTGCGACCGGCCGTCCGGATGTCACGGGGCACCCTGTCGCGCCGAATCATCGAAATTGTCGATGGCGAGATCGATCTCATCCTCGGTGGCGACGATACCCAGCACCCGACGATAAAAGCTGCGCTCCGATTCGATCGCGGTCCGGATATTGGCCGCATCGCGAAAGCCGTGGCGTTCCTCGGCAAACGTAACATAGGCGACCGGCACACCTCGTTCGCGCAGGGCCGCGACCATGGTCTCGGCCTGGTCGGGTGGCACGACCCGGTCCTTGAGCCCCTGCAGGAACAACACCGGGCACGACAACCGATCGGCGTGAGCCAGCGGCGAGCGCTCGCTCAGCAAAGCCGGATCCGCGCCGATCAGACGGTCCAGATAGCGCGACTCGAACTTGTGGGTCGACGCCATCAGCCGGCGCAGATCGCCGATACCGTAGTAGCTGGCACCGGCGGCGGCCGCCTCGGTGAAGGTCAGCACGCACAGCACCGTGTAGCCGCCGGCGCTGCTGCCCGAGATGAGTACCCGCCCACCATCGATCTCGCCCTGTTCGGCAAGATATGCCGCGCCGTGGACACAGTCGGCGACATCGGCTACGCCCCATGCACCGTCCAGCCGGGCTCGATAGGCCCGTCCGTAACCGGTGCTACCGCGATAATTGACGTCCAGCAGCGCATAACCGCGCGATGTCCAGTACTGGATGCGCGCATCCAGGGCCGTGCTGGTGGCCCCGGTGGGCCCGCCATGACACTTGAGAATCAGCGGCGGTCGCTCGTCCGCCGGGCCGACCCATTCATCGTGGCTGGGCGGGTAGAACAGCCCGTGGGCGATCTCGCCGTCGCTGGTCGGCCAGCTCAGCGAACGCGGCTCGGACAGGCGGGCAACGTCGCTCAGGCCGTCGCCGGCCCGCAGAACCGTTGGGCAGCCGTCGGCGGCCACACGAACGATCGATTTGGGCGTGGCCGCATCGGCGGCGACCACGACCACATCCTCCTGCAGCACGTGCAGGTGCTCGAAGAAATCATGCGCGACCGGCCAGCGCGTGAACGTGCCGTCGTCGATGTCGACTTCGCCCAGTTCCCAACGCCCGTCACGGGTGAGCATGGCATAGAGCCGGCCCTGGGCAGTGAAGGCGTAGGTGCTCTGGCCGAACACCCACTGCGGTACACCGAACTCGCCGGCTTCATGGGTGAGTTGTTCGAACACCCGGTCATCGCTCACGGCGCTTGCCGGCGTCGGCACGGCCTCGCGATAGAGATTCCACCAGTCGTCCGCGTCGCAGACCACATACAGGCGTCCGTCCGGGTCGAATACAGGGGCGAACAGCGATACCGACGGTGCCCACAGCCGTACCGGCTCGCCGATCGTCCCGTCGGTATCGATCGACGCCTGCCAGAGCTCGGTAGCGTCCCAGGGCATGTCCGGATGCTGCCAGGCCAGCCATACCAGCCGATCGCCGGCCGGCGACAGCCGCGGACTGGCATAGAAATCATGCCCGCAGGCAATCGATCGACGGCGTCCGTCGGCCAGGGCTACGGTCTCGATGCTCGCTTGCGGCTGCCGATCGGCCTGCGGCGTTTCGGCCACCACAATCAAACGGTCATTGACCGGATCGACCTGCAGATCGGCAAACCGCGTGATGTCCCGGGTATCGGTGAGCGGGGTCGGCTCAGCGCCGGCCGCCCGCTGCCAGATCGCCTGATCGGCGGCATTGACGAACCACAGGGTGCCATCATGAACCGCGATCGCCGCGCCGCCGTATTCGTGTACGGCACTGCGTGCACTCAAGGGTGCGTCCAGCAGCGACTGCGCCTGGCCGTCATCACCCAGATACATCACGGTGTTGCGACCCGCCTCGTCGGGTCGGCTTTCGATCCAGTACAGGCGTGGCGGTGAACAGGCCGTATCGATACGCAGATCGGCCATGCGGCGCCCGGCCGCGGCCACGTGATCGGCCGTCACCGGCGACGGCCAGCTGCCGTGGGGAAGCGCTTGGGTCATGCGTTGTCGTCCGGGTCGATACGCCACTGCGCGTGGCGCTGGTGGATGGGCATGCCGGCAACGCCGAAACCACGCTCGTGGACGTCGACGGCGCCGTCATGATCCCGCGTGATGACAGTCGATGCACGCGTGCCGTAGGTTTCGCCCACGATGAACGGCGCCGACAAGAATCGTTCGCGCTCGGTGCCGATACCGGTGGTCGGGAGCTCGGCATCCGGAGCCGGTTCGGCATCGGCCAGCAGATCGAACAGGGCGCCGGCCTCGATCGGATCGTCGTCGAGCCGGGCCGACAGGCCGGCTTCGCTCCGATCGGTCTTGGGCCAGTGTTCGCCCCAATGACCGTTGGAAACGGCGTGCACACCGGGCCGCAGCCGGCGCTGTCTCACCGGCCCGCGGTTGGAGACGAACCATAGCGTATGCAGATCGCCGATCAACAGATTGAACGGCCCATAGGCGGGGCCTTCCGCGGACATACGGGCGGCCCAATCCGCCGCGCTATCGACACCGGCGAAATAGTCGCGCACCAGCCAGCCGCGCGACCGCAGCTCCGGGTTCGATGCGTCCGGCTCACGGACGTTGGTCACCGCCGCGAATCGGCCGCCGCGGCCCATGGCGCACCAGGCGCCGCCGGCACGGCGGTCGCGTCCGGCGAACAGGCCGTCCGGCTCCGACCACCAGTGTGCCGGCTCGGTGGGGCGGCCGTGGAACTCGTCGCGATTGGCCGCTACGACCAGCGCGTGACGCGGATGGCGATGCCAGGCGAATACGATCAGGCACATCGGCGACGCGGTTCGCTCGCTGCAGAATGCAATATCATGCGAGTCGTTTACTGCTCAAAGAAGACGGGGGACGCCCATCATGGAAGAAACAGGCCCGGCACGGCAAAAACACCGTATCGTAATCGTCGGGGGCGGGTTCGGCGGCCTGTTCGCCGCCCGCAAGCTCGGCGGCCGCGATTTCGATGTCACCCTGGTCGACAAGCGCAACTTCCATACCTTCCAGCCGCTGCTCTACCAGGTGGCGGTGGGCATGCTCACCACCGGGGATGTCTGTACCCCGCTGCGCGTGGCGCTTCGGCATCGGAAGAACGTGCGCACGCTGATGAGCACCGTCTACGATATCGATCCGGACCGTCGCCTGCTCTATCACGAGTCCGGCGAGCTCGGCTACGACACGCTGATCGTGGCGACCGGCGTCAAGCATGCCTATTTCGGCCACGACGAATGGGCCGGCGATGCGCCCGGGCTCAAGACCGTCGAGCACGCGTTGGCCATGCGTCGGCGGATATTCCTGGCCTTCGAAACCGCGGAAATGACCATCGACCCGGCCGAACGGACGGCCCTGCTGACGTTCGTGATCGTCGGCGCCGGGCCGACCGGCGTGGAACTGGCCGGCGCGATCGCCGAACTGGCGCATCGCACCATGGTCGAGGACTTCCGCCGCATCGACCCGCGCGAGGCGCGAATCGTGCTGCTCGAAGGCGCAGAACAGGTACTGCCGGTCTATCCGGCCAAGTTGGCGCGCAAGGCCGAGAACATGCTCTCGGAGCTGGGCGTGGAGATCGTCACCGATACCATGGCCTCGGCCATCGACGCGCAGGGCGTAACGGCCAAGGGGCCCGACGGCGAGCGCCGGATCGAAGCACGGACCGTGCTGTGGGCCGCCGGCGTACGCGCCTCCCGGTTCGGCGAGATCCTCGCCGAGCGCACCGACGCTGCGCGCGAACGCGGTGGCCGGCTGAAGGTCGGCGGTGACCTGTCGCTGCCGTCGCATCCGGATATCTTCGTGATCGGCGATCTGGCGGCGGTGACCGATCGCAAGGGCCAGACCGTACCCGGGCTGGCACCGGCCGCGATCCAGCAGGGCGAGTATCTGGCCAAGCAGCTCAAGCAGCGTGCCGCGGGCAAGACCGGGCGGGATTTCGCCTACAAGGACCAGGGCAGCATGGCCGTGATCGGGCGCAACCGTGCGGTCGGTCAACTACCCTGGATGTCGGTAGCCGGCTTCTCGGCCTGGCTGCTCTGGGTGGTCGTGCACATTTATGCCCTGATCGGCAGCGAACGCCGTCTTCGGGTAATGCTGCAGTGGGTATGGAAATATTTCACGCGTCGCACCGGCGACCGGTTGATCACCGGCCAGCCACCGAATACGCGCCGTATTCACGAACAGCATCAGCCGGCCGGACAGGCCAACTCGGGCGACGGTTGAACCCGGACGCGACACCCATCGCACGGCAACAATACGACAGCACGCACGTACGCCCCGGATATCGTCTTTACCGCGTGCCACGGCGACACGCGGTGGCTCGGAATTCAACGTGTCCGGCGACCACAGGCCGGGCGTCGTTGATCAGGCTTTTTCCGATGCCATGCCCAGTTCCTTGATCTTGCGGGTCAGCGTATTACGCCCCCAACCGAGCAGCCGGGCGGCCTCCTGGCGATGGCCGTCGGTCTGATCGAGCGCGGCCCGTATCATCACGCGTTCCAGGCTGGGAATGGCTTCGTCGAGCAGGTGATCGGCGCCTTCGGCCAGCCGCAGTTGCGCCCATCGGGCCAGCTCGGCGTCCCAGCTGTGGGCCGGCACACCCTCCGGCGGTGTCGATGTCGGCGACTCGGCGATGGCTGGAACCTGCTCGCCCACCGCGGCCACCGGGGCTTCGCCGGCTGCGGCCGGCAGGGCGCGATCGTCGCGCAGCTCGTGGGGCAGATCCTCGAGCACGACCTCGCGGCCCGGCGCCATCACCGTCAGCCACCGACACAGATTTTCCAGTTGCCGGACATTGCCGGCCCAGTCCAGTGCGGCCAGGAAACGGGCGGCCTGAGCGCTCAGAGTCTTGAGCTCCATCTGCAGCTCACGGGCCGCCCGGCCGAGAAAGAACTCCAGTAACAGCGGGATATCCTCGCGGCGCTCGCGTAGCGGCGGTACCCGTAGCCGAATGACGTTGAGCCGGTGGAACAGATCTTCCCGGAACCGGCCTTTCTTGACCTCGGCTTCCAGGTTCTGATTGGTCGCGGCGATGATGCGCACATCCACGGTCACCGGTGTGTGCCCGCCGACGCGATAGAACTGGCCGTCCTGGAGCACGCGCAGCAGACGCGTCTGCAGATCGGCCGGCATGTCGCCGATCTCGTCGAGAAACAGCGTGCCGCCGTGGGCTTGTTCGAAGCGTCCGCGGCGCTGGGCCGCTGCGCCGGTGAACGCGCCTTTCTCGTGGCCGAAGAACTCCGATTCCATCAGGTCCTTGGGAATCGCGGCCGTGTTGACAGCGATGAACGGGCGGGCGGCACGCGGACTGTGCTCGTGCAGCGCATGGGCAACCAGCTCCTTGCCGGTGCCGGATTCGCCGGTGATCAGGACCGTGATGTTCGATGCCGACAGCCGGCCGATCGCCCGGAAAACCTCCTGCATCGCGGGCGCTTCGCCGATGATGATCGACTCCTGGGTACGCGCCTGGCCGGTGCTGGGCTCTTCCTCGCGGGCCAGACGCGCCCCGCGCGTGATCAATTCGACGGCTTCGTCCAGATCGAAGGGTTTGGGCAGATACTCGAACGCACCACCGCGATACGACGATACCGCGCTGTCCAGATCCGAGTGCGCGGTCATGATGATGATCGGCAGGTCCGGACAGACCCCGCGTACGCGTTCGAGCAGATCCAGCCCGGAAATACCCGGCATGCGGATATCGGTGAGCAACACGTCGGGTACGTCGTCCTCGATCGCATCCAGCATTTCCGCGCCGCCAGGGAAGCTGCGCACGGCGATGGACGCATTCTTCAGGGCGCGTTCGAGTACCCAGCGGATGGATTCGTCGTCGTCGACGACCCAAGCGGTCAACTCAGCCATCGGGCGTCTCCAGAGGCAGAAATACGCTGAAAATCGTCTGCCCGGGTCGGCTTTCGCATTCGATGAGCCCCTGGTGCAGATGTATAAGGTATTGAGCGATCGGCAGGCCCATGCCGGTGCCCTCGGCACGCGAGCTGACCATCGGGTGGAATATCCGTGGCAACAGCTCGCGGGCGATGCCCGGGCCGTTGTCGATCACGTCGATGCGTACCACCAGCCGGTGCTGACTGCCGCCGATGGTGAACAGCCGCTGGGTGCGCGTACGCAACAGGATGTCGCCCGAATCGCCCAGCGCGGTCACCGCGTTGCCGACCAGATTGAACAGGGTCTGGATCATCTGTTCGCGATCGGCATGGATCTCGGGAATGCTGGGATCGTAGTCTCGCGCCAGCGATATGCCATCCGGCAGATCGGCACTGATCAGCGCGCGCACGTGCTCGAGCGGCTCGTGAATGTTCAACGGCTGCTTGTTCGGCGGCCGCCGTGGCCCGAGCATGCCGTCGACGAGATTCTGCAGCCGATCGGCCTCGCGGATGATGACCGTGGTGAACTCCTTGAGGCCGTCGTCGCCAATCTCCCGTTCGAGCAGCTGGGCGGCGCCGCGCAGCCCGCCCAGCGGGTTCTTGATCTCGTGCGCCAGCCCGCGAAGCATTTCGCGGTTGGCCAGATTCTGGACCCGCATCTGATCGTCGCGGGAAATACGCAGCTGGCGATCCAACGACAGGAACTCCAGTAGCAGGGCGGAGTCGCCGTTGCGATCAGTGAACGGCGTGACCGTGCAGTCCACGATCATTGGATCACCGCCACCGGCCCGCAGATGCAGCTCGCGCTCGGTGAAGGCCGCGCCGTCGGCCAGCGCACCGGTGAGCTTGTGCCGGTGATCGACGAGATAAGGCAATGCCTTGTCGAAGGGTTCGCGACCGCAGTGGCGCGCCGAGACGCCGAACAGCATTTCACTGGCGGTATTCAGATAGGTCACCCGAAGTTCGGCATCCAGACAGACCACCGCCGTCTTCAGGTTGTCGAGAATGGTGTCCGGGCGGACGCCGGTGCTGTCGCGGGGACTCATGTAGGGTGCAAAAGCAAGAGTTGGGCCAGTGTCGAGTCATCTACACTAGCCGACACCGGCTCGCGGCGCACCATATTGGTGCATCTACATCGCGGTGGGCGCGCTCCCGGTGGCGCTGTTGTTGAGCCGCGGCGCGGCCGGTGCGCCGCCGGTATTGCCGGCAGCCGGCGCGGTGGCGGCGCCGGGCACGCTGTCGCCGTCCGCCGCGTCCGAGTTCAACGGCGAAATGGCGGCCGGTGGCTGCATGTAGAACGTGACCGGCGGAGTACGACGGATCTCGCGGCCCTGGTAAAGCAGCGCGGCACTCAACGTGTGGCTGCCCCGGGCGACGTTGCCGAGCTGCAGCTGGGTCTGTTCGGTGGGCGACTGCGGAATGGGGCTGCCGTCCAGGTAATAGGTGATCTGCTCGCCGGCTCGCAGATCCGACGCGCCGCCGATGGTCAGCGTTACGGGCACCAGCCCCCGGGCATCGCGGAAGGTGGCTTCCGACTGGGGTTCGACCAACACGGGCGTGCGCGAATCCACGGCCCCCGAGGGGGTCGACTCGAGCCCGTTCGAGATCGCCTGCTCCTGTCGACGCAAACGCTCGAGCGCGTCCGGGTCGCCGTCGACGTTCTGCAGACCGGGCAGATCCGCCGGTTTTGCCTGGCGTGTGGCGGCACTATCGCTGTAATGACGAACGCCCTGAGCGTCCACCCAGGTATAGATCTCGGCGTGCGCGGCCATCGCCGTACACAGCAACACAAGGACGATCACGGCTTTCATGGACGTCATGATGCCCGAACCGGCGCGCAAAAAAAGGGCGCACCCGACGATCGGATACGCCCTGCCGACCGATGCCACCCGATCGGGCGGCATCGGTCTCCCCTGAGGCGGGTCCTGCGGCTTAGCAGGAGTAGTACATGTCGAACTCGGCGGGATGCGTGCTCATCTTCATGCGCAGCACTTCCTCCATCTTGAGTTCGATATAACCATCGATCAGATCGTCGGTGAACACATCGCCCTTCTTGAGGAACTCGCGGTCGGCCGACAGCGCCTGCAGTGCTTCTTCGAGCGACTGGGCGACGGTCGGGATCGCCTTTTCCTCTTCCGGCGGCAGATCGTAGAGATCCTTGTCCATGGCTTCGCCCGGATGGATCTTGTTCTGGATACCGTCCAGACCGGCCATCATCATGACCGCAAACGCCAGGTACGGGTTGGCGGTGGCATCGGGGAAACGGACCTCGATACGACGCGCCTTCGGGCTGGACACCCACGGGATACGGATCGAGGCCGAGCGGTTACGTGCCGAGTAGGCCAGCAGCACCGGCGCTTCGAAACCCTTGACCAGACGCTTGTAGCTGTTGGTCGACGCGTTGGCGAAGGCGTTGATCGCCTTGGCATGCTTGATGATGCCGCCGATGTAGTACAGCGCTTCCTCGGACAGACCGCCGTACTCGTCGCCGGAAAAGATGTTCTTGCCATCCTTGGACAGCGACTGATGCACGTGCATGCCGGAGCCGTTGTCGCCGACCAGCGGCTTGGGCATGAAGGTCGCAGTCCGGCCGAAGCTGTGGGCCACGTTATGTACGCAGTACTTGTAGACCAGCGTCTCGTCGGCTTTCTTGACCAGCGTGTTGAACAGCATGCCGATCTCGCCCTGGCCCGCGGTGCCCACTTCATGGTGATGCACTTCGACGGTCAGGCCCATTTCTTCCATGGCCAGACACATGGCCGAGCGCATGTCCTGATGGGAGTCGACCGGCGGTACCGGGAAATAACCGCCCTTGATACCCGGGCGATGGCCCATGTTGCCTTCCGGATACTGCTTGGCGCTGTTCCAGTAGCCTTCTTCGGAGTCGATCGCGAAACCGGCGCCCTTCATTTCGTTCTGCCAGGTCACCGAGTCGAACACGAAGAACTCGGCTTCCGGACCGAAATAGGCGGTATCGGCGATGCCGGTCGAGGCCAGATAGGCTTCGGCACGCTTGGCGACCGTCCGCGGATCGCGCTCGTAGCCCATCATGGTGTTGGGTTCGAGGACGTCGCAGCGGATGATGACCGTCGGCTCTTCGAAGAACGGATCCAGAAGCGCCGTGGAGTCATCCGGCATGAGCACCATGTCGGACTCGTTGATGCCTTTCCAGCCGTCGATCGACGAGCCGTCAAACATCTTGCCTTCCTCCATGAACTCTTCGTCCACGACATGGGCCGGCATGGTGACGTGCTGTTCCTTGCCTCGGGTATCGCAGAAACGGAAGTCCACGAACTTCGCTTCGCTTTCCTTGATCAGCTTGACCGCTTCGCTACTCGACATTGATGACTCCTTGTATAAGTAACCCGATCGGCCCATGTCTGGCAGACCGATGAGGACAGCCACTATAAAGGCAGTTTCCGTGCCACGTCACGTTATCCAGGGATCAGGCAGATACGCACGTCAACGCACCACAAAAGGGCGCCATAAAACCAAAACAGTGCATATGTCACGTACGCACGAAAACAGTGCACCAAAAGCGGGCAACGGGCGAGCCGGGCCATCCGTTATACTCCGCGCTCGAATAAAGGACAGTTTGCATGGATTTCCAACAGCTCATCCTCCGGCTGCAGCAGTTCTGGGCCGATCGCGGCTGCGCGATCGTCCAACCGCTGGACATGCCGGTCGGCGCCGGAACGTTCCACCCGGCGACCTTCCTGCGCTCGATTGGCCCTGAGCCCTGGCGTGCGGCCTATGTACAGCCGTCGCGTCGGCCCACCGATGGCCGATATGGCGACAACCCGAACCGTTTGCAGCACTACTACCAGTTCCAGGTCCTGCTCAAGCCCGCGCCCAAGGATATCCAGGCGCTTTATCTGGACTCGCTTGCGCATCTCGGTCTGGACATGTCGATCCACGACGTACGCTTTGTCGAGGATAACTGGGAGTCGCCGACGCTCGGTGCCTGGGGTCTGGGTTGGGAGATCTGGCTCAACGGCATGGAAATCACCCAGTTCACGTATTTCCAGCAGGTCGGCGGGCTGGATTGCCGCCCGGTTTCCGGCGAGATCACCTACGGGCTGGAACGGATCGCCATGTATATACAGAACGTCGAAAGCGTCTACGACCTGGTCTGGTCGGACTCGCCGGCCGGCCGTATCTACTACGGCGATGTGTTTCACCAAAACGAGGTGGAACAGTCGACCTACAACTTCGAATATGCCGATGTCGACGCGCTGTTCGCCCGTTTCGACGGGCTCGAACGCGAATGCAGCGAACTGGTCGAGCGGAAGCTTGCGCTACCGGCCTACGAGCGCATGCTCGAATGCTCGCATACGTTCAATCTGCTGGACGCCCGCCACGCAATATCGGTGACCGAACGACAGGGCTATATCCTGCGGGTACGGACCCTGGCACGCGCCTGCGCACAGGCCTACTACGCCTCGCGTGAAGCGCTTGGTTTCCCCATGCTCGCCAAAAGCGAGGCCGCATGACCGCTACGCTACTCATAGAAATCGGCGTCGAGGAACTGCCGCCGCACGCCATGCGTCCGCTGGCCGACGCCTTCGCCGAACATATCGCGGACGGATGTCGCGAGGCCGGTCTGACGTTCTCCGGCCAGGCCCGGTACGCCACGCCTCGTCGTCTGGCTGTGGCGCTCACCGATGCCGCCGAACGTACCGAGCCCGTCGCCGTTGAAAAAAGCGGGCCGACCGTCGCGATCGCGTTCGACGATGCCGGCCATCCCACGCCGGCGGCCGAAGGCTTCGCGCGCTCGCTGGGCACTACGGTCGACGCGCTCGATCGCGAAGACAGCGACAAGGGTGAACGGCTGGTATATCGAGGCGTCGAAGACGGCAAGCCACTGTCGTCGCTGATTCAGCCGATTGTCGACAAGGCTCTCAAGCGCCTACCGATTCCCAAGCTCATGCGCTGGGGCGAGGGCGACGCCGCCTTCGTTCGCCCGGTCCACTGGGTAGTCGCGCTTCACGGAGCGAGCGTAATCGAACTCGACGTGTTCGGCATTCAGGCTGGCCGCACCACCCGCGGGCACCGTTTCCACCACCCAGAGGCTATCGAGCTCCCCGATGCCGAACAGTATGCCGCGCAGCTGGAGCACCCCGGTCATGTCATCGCCGATCCAGATCGACGACGGGCGGCGGTCGCAGCCGAAGTCGAGCGTGCCGCGGCGGAATTCGGCGGCGCAGCGCTCATGGATGATTCGCTGCTCGAAGAGGTTACCGCGCTGGTCGAATGGCCGGTCGGCATCGCGGGTCGGTTCGATCCGCGTTTTCTGGAGCTGCCGCGCGAAGTGCTCATTTCCACACTGCAGAGCCATCAGCGCTATTTCCCGATCGAGGATACGGCCAACGATCTGCTGGCCGGCTTCGTCACGGTCGCCAATCTCGTCAGTCGTGACGTAGCCCAGGTCATCGCCGGTAACGAGCGCGTGGTACGCCCCCGGCTGGAAGATGCGCTGTTTTTCTGGCGCCAGGATCGCCAGCGCGGACTCGAAGCCCATGTGGACGGGCTGGCACGCGTCAGTTTTCAAAAGGAGCTGGGCTCGCTCGCAGACAAGAGCCGCCGCATGGCAGCGATCGCAGGTCAGCTGGCCGAGCCGGCTGGCGCCGATCCGGGTATTGTCGAACGCGCTACATTGCTGGCCAAGACCGACCTGCTGACCGAAATGGTCGGCGAGTTCCCTGACCTGCAGGGCGTCATGGGCCATTACTACGCGCAGGCCGACGGCGAGCCGGACGCCGTGGCACGGGCTCTGGCCGGCCAATACGCGCCAGCCCGAGCGGGCGCGCCGATCGCAGACGAGCCCGCCGGACGTTGTCTGGCGCTGGCCGACCGCCTCGATACCCTGGCCGGAATTTTCGCGATCAATCGTCGACCCAGCGGCGACAAGGACCCGTTCGGGCTCAGGCGTGCTGCGCTCGGCGCGCTGCGAACCCTGATCGAAGGGCCGATCGTCGCCGATCTTCACGCCCTGCTGAACGCTGCTGTCGAACAGCAGCCAGTGGCGGCCGCGCCGGATACCGTTGAAGCCCTCTGGATGTTCCACATGGAACGTCTGCGTGGCTACTATGTCGACAGCGGGATTGCAGTCGACCGGTTCGAGGCCGTTCAAGCGCTGGAAATCCACGACATGGTCGACTTCGACCGGCGGATTCACGCGGTGGACCGCTTTGCGGCGCTGCCCGAAGCCAACCTCGTGGCCGGCGCCCACAAGCGTATCCGCAATATCCTGCGTCGCAACGCGGACGCGCTGGCGGAGAGCGCGTTCGATACCGCGCGCCTCGTCGAGCCGGCAGAGACAACCCTGTCCAGCGCGCTGATCGATCACCGTGAGGCAATCGATCAGGCCTCGGCAGCCGGTGACTACGGACAGGCGCTGAACAGCCTGGCCGCACTGGCCGACCCGCTCGACCGTTTTTTCGCCGACGTCATGGTCATGGACGAGGACCCGGCGTTGCGGGCGAATCGTCTGGCCCTGCTGGCCGAGCTCGACGCACTGTGTCGACGCGTGGCCGACATCTCGCGTATCGCTCTGGATTAGCCGCTAGACTGGGACGAAGCCCGAGGAGGCGTCATGAAGCTGGTCATACTCGATCGTGATGGTGTCATCAATGAAGACAGCGACGACTTTATCAAGTCGCCGGCCGAGTGGCGCCCGATTCCCGGTAGTCTGGAGGCGATCGTCAAACTCAAGCACGCCGGTTACCGCGTGGTGGTGGCAAGCAATCAATCGGGCCTCGCCCGGGGCCTGTTCGATTACGACACGCTGTTTGCGATCCACGACAAGATGACGCGGATGCTCGCCGACCTGGGTACGAGCGTGGATGGAATATTTTTCTGTCCGCATGGGCCGGATGACGATTGCGCCTGCCGCAAGCCCAAGACCGGCATGCTCGACGACATTGCGCGCCGGTTCGGGCGGTCCATCGCCGGCTGCCCGTTTATCGGTGATAGTGCCAGCGACATGGCGGCCGCTAAAACGGCCGGCGCGCGGCCGATTCGAGTCAAGAGCGGTAAATCCACACGCGATATGGCGGGTCAGCCGACGGCAGATGTCTTTACCGATCTTGCAACGGCTGCGCGGGCGTTGATCGCCGAAACATCGAACAAGAAGAGCGCTCGCCGCGCGACCCGCTAGCAGGCCGGCCGCACGAGCCGATTGCCGGCTCTTACAGCCCTGTCACGCCACTAAAGCGGCCAAGGCGACCGTCGGCTCTCACCCGGCCACCGTGCGCTGTTGAACGCGCTCACAAGACCCAAAGCTGACGATACCGCGGCAAGGTGCGTATAGCCGAACGGCCAAACGAACCGACCGCCGCCCGGCGCTAAACATCCAGATTGGACACCATCAGCGCGTTGCGTTCGATGAATTCTCGACGCGGCTCGACGTGGTCGCCCATCAACGTCGTGAATATCTGGTCGGCGCCCACGGCGTCGTCGATCTTCACCTGCATCAGCCGGCGGCTGTTGGGATCCATCGTCGTCTCCCAGAGCTGGCCGGGATTCATCTCCCCGAGACCTTTATAACGCTGGACATGCTGGCCACGCTTGGCTTCGGCCAGGAGCCAGTCGTAGGCCTGCTCGAAGGAATGCACGGTCTCACTCCGCTCGCCGCGCGAGACTTGCGCCTCATCTCCGAACAGCTCGAGCAACTCGTTGCCGAGCTTTGCCATGCGCTGATACTCGTCGCCGGTGAAGAAATCCTCGTGCCAGACGAACGTATGCGGAATACCGTGGCTATAGCGGGTCACCTGCAGATGCAACGGCCGCTCATCGGTTGCGGGATTGATCTGCACCTCGTAACGGTGGCGCGCTTCGCCACGTGCATCGAGACGGGCCTGCAACGCTTCGGCCCACTCACGGATGCGTGCGCCATCGCCGAACAACTCCGGCGTCATCGGCGACAGATAGGTCATCTCCTTGAGCGTGGCCGGATCGAACCGACGTGTCAGCCGGTCGATATCCTCGAGCATACCCATATACCGATGGGCCAGATCGGCCAGCGCATCGTCGGCGATGGGCGGCGTATCGGCGCTCAGCCGTAGCTCAGCCTTGCTCAGCGCGAGCCGGAGAAGATAGTTGCCCAGCTCGCGATCGTCCTTGACATAATATTCCTGCTTGCCGCTCTTGACCTTGTAAAGCGGTGGCTGCGCGATATACACATAACCCGCCTCGATCAGAGCGAACATCTGACGGTAGAAGAAGGTCAACAGCAGGGTGCGGATATGCGACCCGTCGACATCCGCGTCCGTCATGATGATGATTCGGTGGTACCGCAGTTTGGCCGGATCGAACTCGTCGCGACCGATCCCGCAACCAAGCGCGGTGATCAGTGTGCCCACTTCCGCAGACGACAGCATCTTGTCGAAACGCGCCTTTTCGACGTTCAGAATCTTGCCCTTCAGCGGGAGGATCGCTTGATTATGTCGGTCCCGGCCCTGTTTCGCCGAGCCGCCGGCCGAATCACCCTCCACCAGGAAGAGTTCCGACAGCGCGGGATCCTTCTCCTGGCAGTCCGCAAGTTTGCCGGGCAGGCCGGCGATGTCCAGCGCACCTTTTCGTCGGGTCATATCACGGGCGCGGCGGGCGGCATCGCGGGCGCGGGCGGCGTCGATGACCTTGCCGGCAATGACCTTGGCCTCTCGCGGATTTTCCAGCAGGAAGTCACTGAGGTGCTCGTTGACCGTCGACTCGACGACCGCACGAACTTCTGAGGAAACCAGCTTCTCCTTGGTCTGCGACGAGAACTTCGGGTCAGGCACCTTGACCGAAATCACAGCGGTCAGGCCCTCACGCGCGTCGTCGCCGGCCGGGCTGACTTTCTCTTTCTTGGCCAGCCCTTCGGATTCGATATAGCCGTTCAGGGACCGGGTCAACGCACCACGAAAACCTGCCAGATGGGTGCCGCCATCGCGCTGCGGGATATTGTTGGTATAGCAGAACACGCTTTCCTGATAGGAATCGTTCCACTGCATGGCGACCTCGACCACGATCTCATCGCGCTCGGCGGTGAAGTAGCACACGGTATCGTGGAGTTGGGTTTTGTTTTCGTTGAGGTTTTCCACGAACGCGCGAATACCGCCTTCATATTCGAAGACGACGTCGCGCTCGCTGGCCTCTTCGCTCAGTCGTATACGCACACCGGAGTTGAGAAAGGACAACTCGCGCAGCCGCTTGGCCAGGATGTCATAGCTATAGGCGATATTGGCAAAAACGTCGGCACTGGGATGGAAATGGATCGACGTACCCGTCCGGGTCGTTTCACCCATTTCGGTCAGTTCATCCTGCGGCTCGCCCATCGAATAAGACTGGCGGTAGTGATGCCCGTCTCGGTGAATATTCAGTTCGAGCCGGTCGGACAACGCGTTGACCACCGACACTCCGACACCGTGGAGCCCGCCGGATACCTTGTAGGAATTGGCGTCGAACTTCCCCCCGGCATGGAGAACCGTCATGATCACTTCAGCGGCCGGTTTACCTTCCCCTTCGTGCATGTCGACCGGGATACCGCGACCATCGTCGGTCACTGTAATGCTCTGGTCACGGTGAATCACGACCTGGATTTCATCACAATAACCGGCGAGCGCCTCGTCGATGGCGTTATCAACCACCTCAAAGACCATGTGGTGCAGACCGGTGCCGTCATCGGTATCTCCGATATACATACCGGGCCGCTTCCGAACGGCTTCCAGTCCCTTGAGAACTTTAATGCTGCTGGAATTATAGTCGCCGTTCGATTCTGAC
Organism: Salinisphaera sp. T31B1; assembly: GCF_040361275.1. Classification (NCBI taxonomy): domain Bacteria; kingdom Pseudomonadati; phylum Pseudomonadota; class Gammaproteobacteria; order Salinisphaerales; family Salinisphaeraceae; genus Salinisphaera; species Salinisphaera sp. T31B1. The sequence goes on from NZ_APNH01000001.1 coordinate 552,644, forward strand.
ATAGCTGACCGTGCTTCGGAGAGTGGAGTTCGGGTGCCTAACCGTCGAAGTTTAGCATGTCGGACGGCGGCTCACCTGAGCGATACCCCCATGTTCCACGTGGAACATTCGCGCGTCGGCAAGGGCTTCCGGCACAAGTGCCGGCTCGAGAAATGTCAGGAAACACTGACCGCCAGCGGCCACGATTTCCTCGGCAAGCGCTTCCCTGTAATGTCGGCCAAGTTCGGCGGCCATATCGTCGATCAGCAGAATCGGCTGGAGTCCGCGGCGCTCGTAAAGAATCCGTGCCTGGACTAGTAGGAGAACGGTCGTCAGGATCTTTTGCTGTCCACGTGAAACCCAGTCGCGTGCCGAGGCACTCGCGACTGATACTCTCAGGTCCGCCCGGTGCGGCCCTTGCTGTGTGAACCCGGCCCGTCGGTCCTGTTCCAGATGCGACACCAGGGCCGAGCCGAACCCATCATCGCCCGACCAGCCGGGCGCGTAATCAAGATGAACCGCCTCATCACCTAGCAGCTGTTTCGCCTGCGCTGGCAGTTTGCGCTCGAGATACTCTATATACGCGCGTCGAGACGCATCGACGATTTCGCCACTGCGCACCAATTCCGCGTCCCATGCAATGACGTCGGTCTTCGGCCGCCGTGACTTCAGCGCTCGGTTGCGTTGCTTGAGCGCCCGCCGGTACCGCCGCCAAGCCGGAAAAAAGGCGTGTTCCACGTGGAACACGCCCCAATCCATAAAATGGCGACGGTAACGGGGTCCTTGCTCCAATAAGCGGTGAACATTCGGATCGACGAGCTGCAAAGGCAATAGATTGACAAGATCCAAACGCGAAGCGCCCGATTCGCCGTCTATACGGAACTCGATTCGTTGCCGATCTCGCTGTACGCCGACCCGGTGGGCGCGTCCTTCGTCGACGGCCAGATCGGCGCTGATGGTGAACGCCGCCGCGCCGCGACGAATAGCCGGCCGCGGGCCGGATTGCCGAAAGGATTGACCGCGCCCGAGAAAATAGATCGCTTCAAGCAGGCTCGTCTTACCCGATGCATTATCACCGGTAATGACGTTGACGCCGGCCGACGGAGCAATATCCACCGCCTCGAAGCAGCGGAACGACAACGCGCGAAGGCGTTCGATCATTTATGGCGTCGATGAATGCGCTAGAGACGCATCGGCATCACGACATAGCGTGTCGCCGGATCATCCGTTGCTTGCAGCAGCCCCGAGCTGTCCGGCCCGGATAAAGACAACGTGAACTCGGATGCGCTCATGGCGCCCAATGCTTCGAGCAGGTAATTCACGTTGAATCCGATTTCGATCGGATCGCTGTCGTAGCTGACCTGCAACTCGTCCTCGGCCTCTTCGCGTTCGACGTTCTGGGCCTGAAGCCTCAGCGTATGGTCACTGAGCGCCAGGCGAACCCCGCCGAACTTTTCATTCGACAGAATGGCAGTACGCGACAGCGCCTGACGAATCATGTCGCGATCGGCATGCATATGTTTGTCGGCCGCTTCCGGTATCACTCGTTCATAGTCCGGGAAACGACCGTCGATGAGTTTGGTGGTGAACACCAGGCCTGGCAGCTGAAGCCGCAAGTGTTTTCCGGACATCTGTAGGGTAATTTCCGCATCGCTCTGATCGAGCAGGCGGACCAATTCGGTAATAGCCTTTCGTGGCACGATCGCCTGTACCGGTTCAGCCAGATCGATATCGATCATGGCATCACTCAACGCCAGTCGATGGCCGTCGGTGGCCACGCACCGGGCCCGATCGCTACGGAGGGCCAAGAGCAGACCGTTCAAGTAATAACGCACGTCTTGATGCGCCATAGCGAAATGGGTTCGATCAAGCAACTGTTTGAATGTTCCTTCCGGTAGGCTGAAACGCTGGCCTTCTTCGACTTCGTCCAGGTATGGCCAATCCTGAGCTGAGAGCGTGGCAAGAGTGAACCGCGAGCGTCCCGATTGTACTCGGGTCTGCTGCTGATCTTGTGACAGCTGGATTTCGGCGTCGTCCGGCAACCCACGGCAGATATCCAAGAGCTTGCGCGCGGGTACGGCTGCCGAGCCGGGCGTGGTCGTCACCGCGGGACACTCGGTAACCAGTTCGAGCTCAAGGTCCGTCGCGGTCAAGATGATCCGCTCGTTTTCCGCTTTGATCAGAATGTTCGACAGGATCGGCATGGTCTGACGTCGTTCGACGACACCGATAACGGTCTGTAGAGCGGTGAGCAGATCTTTGCGCTGCACTGAAAATTGCATGGACGGCTCCGAAGGCGGTCAGTCTTGTTGTATTAAAAGGTCTTTAAGAAAAGCTAGTAATAGTAGCAATAGGCTCGCGCGAACCTGTTGAAAAGGCAGTTTTAATCAATTAAATCAATTGCTTGTGATTCATTAAAGTCTGTTCAGAACGGCTGTGCAGGCTGTTGCCGGGTTGTGGACAAACTGTGTTCGAAACCGGCGTCGGACAGGTGTCTGGCCTGTTCCAGTCAGTTGTCCCAGGCTTATCCACAACTAACTCGTCAGTGTACGGCTCAGGTTGACGTAATCCTCTTCGATTCGGGCGTCGGTTTCGCGGAGCTCCTTGACCTTGCGACAGGCGTGCAGGACGGTCGTATGATCACGGCCGCCGAAACCCTGTCCGATCTCTGGAAGGCTGTGATTGGTCAATTCCTTGGCCAGCGCCATGGCGACCTGTCGTGGTCGGGCCACCGACCGGGTCCGTTTCTTGCCAAGCAGATCGGCCAGCCGCATCTTGTAGTACTCGGCGACGGTCTTCTGGATGTTTTCCAGCGTCACCAGTCGATCGTAGACGGCCAGCATGTCGTGCAAGGCCTGCTTGGCGAAGTCCACGGTGATCGGCGTGCCCGTAATCTGAGCCGAGGCCTTGAGCCGATGCAACGCACCTTCCAGGTCGCGCACGTTGGAGCGCACCCGCTTGGCGATGAAGAACGCCACCTCCTGGGGCAACGTCACGCCGTGGTAGTCGGCCTTGGAGAGCATGATCGCCACACGCGTCTCCAGTTCCGGCGGCTCGACGGCTACCGACAGCCCCCATGAAAAACGGGACTTGAGCCGATCCTCGAGCCCTTCGACTTCCTTTGGGAATCGATCGCAGGTAATCACGATCCGCTGATTGGATTCCAGCAGCGAGTTGAAGGTGTGGAAGAACTCCTCCTGGGAGCGGTCCTTATTGGCGAAGAACTGGATGTCGTCGATGAGCAGCGCATCCAGCGAGCGGTAGTGCGCCTTGAACCGATCCATGCGGTTATGCCGGATCGCGGTCACCATCTCGTTGACGAAATGCTCGGAGCGCACATAGGCCACCTTGGCCTGGGCATTGTTGGCCAACAGGCGGTTGCCCACGCTCTGCATGAGATGGGTCTTGCCCAGACCTACGCCGCCGTAGATCAGCAGCGGGTTGTAGGCGATGTTTTCGGGGTTGGCGGCCTGTTCGGCGGCGGCTCGGGCAATCTGGTTCGATTTGCCCTGAACAAAGGCCTCGAACGTATAGCGGCTGTCCAGATTGTGTCGCGCGGCCGGCGGTGGGGCTGGGGCCGGCTCGGCGCTGGCCGCGGGCTGCGATTGACCACCACCCACGAGCACGCGGATACGCTTGGGCACCTGTCCGAGATCGCTCAGCGCGTTGGCGATCGGCGTTCGAAGTTCCCGTTCGACCTGATCGCGGACGACTTCGTTGGGCGCCATCAGGTCCAGCCCGTCGTCGCCGAATCGAGCTTCCAGCGGCCTCAGCCAGAGATTGACATCCTTTTCAGGCAGGCGGGTTTCGATATGCGCCAGACAGCGTTGCCAGAGCGAATCAGCCAAGGGGTGAACTCCATAACCGCGAACAGACGCGCCATCCGGGCGCGTCGGCGCTCTACCCTAGCGCACCCATCACAAGTTATCCACAGCCTTGTTCAGTGCTTGCAACCAGGCCAGTCAGGCGACTAGAATCCGCGGTCTTTTACCAAGCAGCGCCGATTCCGGCGCCGGGTCGTGACCGCCATGAAAAGAACCTACCAGCCCAGTAATCTGCACCGTAAGCGCACCCACGGCTTCCGTGCGCGCATGGCGACCAAGAACGGCCGTGCCGTGCTGTCCGCGCGCCGTGCCAAGGGTCGCAAGCGCCTGACGCCGTAGCGATTGTCCGGTGACGCAGGCGGCGTTTCCAAAAACCGCTCGCCTGCGGAACGCCGGCGACTTTCGGGCCGTGTTCAAGCACGGGAGCAAGAAAGTCAGCGCCGGCTTCGTGGTGATCTTCGCGCCGGGTAGCGCCATGCGCGCCCGGCTCGGGCTTGCGCTGGCCAAGCGCAGAATTGCGCGTTCGGTCGATCGCAACCGGGTCAAGCGGGTGCTGCGTGAGTCGTTTCGTTGCCATCAGCAGGGGCTGGGCAACGTCGATATCGTGGTACTGGCTCGCAGCCGTACCGCGTCGATGAGCAACGCCGAGCTGTTCGCTCAACTGGCCACCATCTGGCCATCTATCGCCCGGTCGGGCGGCCTGTCGCACGGCGACCGGAGCCCGCCGGCCGGCGCCGGACAACGTTAGGGATCGACCCGCGCATGGAAAATATTCGTTTCGGCCTGCTGTGCGCCATCGGCGTCATCTGCTTCTTTCTGTATCAGGCGTGGCAGACCGACTACGCGCCGACCGAGGCCGACGCCACGGCATCGAACCAGCCCAGCAGCGGCCAGAACTACGCCGAGGCGGACACCGATGATGTGCCTTCGCTGGATTCGGCGCCCAGTTCGACCGACCAGGGCGACAGCAGCGGGCGAGATACCGCCCCCGGCAACACCTCGGACATCGACCAGGACACTGGCGAAGCGGTGGTGGCCCAGGCCAAGCGCGTACATGTGGTCACCGACAAGCTGGATGTCATCATCGACACCAAGGGCGGCGACTTGCGCAAGGTCGAGTTGCGCGGTGTCCCGGTGTCCTCGGAAAAGCCCGATACCAATCTGCGCCTGATCAACGACAGCGCACCGAACTTCTTCATCGCCCAGAGCGGGCTGGTTGCCAAGGGCGCCAAGGCGCCCGACCACAACGCCACCTACCAGACCGACCAGACCGAGTATCGGCTCGCCGACGGTCAGGACACGCTGGACGTGCCATTGACCTGGACCAACGACGCCGGGCACCAGGTCACCAAGATCTATACCTTCAATCGCGACAGTTACAAGATCGGGCTGCGTCATGAGGTGGTCAACAACGCCGCCGACGACTGGAAGGTCTCTCAATACGTTCGTTTCTGGCGCGCGCCCTATGAGATCACCGGCGACGTGCCTTTCGCCCAGGCCTTTTTCGGCGTGGGCTGGTACCAGAAGAAGGACGGCGGCGACAGCTACAGCTACCGTACCGAAAGCCACGAAGATCTGGCCGAAAACCCGCTGGAGCTGACCCAGCAGGGCGGCTGGGTCGCCATGATCCAGCATTACTTCATCGGTGCGGCCATTCCGCCGCCCGACAGTCAGGCGCGTTTCTTTGCCACGCCCAAGAACGTGCCCAATGCCAGCGGCGGCTTCGCTTCGGGGTTCATCGGCGCACAGCGCGATATCACCGCCGATTCGAAGGCCGACTTCGAGACCACGCTGTTCGTGGGCCCGAAGCTTCAGGACCAGCTGGACTCGGTCGCGCCCGGTCTCGGGCTGGCCGTGGACTACGGCTGGCTGACCGTGCTGGCCAAGCCCATCTTCTGGGTGCTGGAACACCTGCACGCGCTGGTGGGCAATTGGGGCGTGGCGATCATTCTGCTGACGTTCCTCATCAAGCTGTGCTTCTATAAGCTTTCCGAGACCCAGTACCGTGCCATGGCCCGGATGCGCAAGTTCGCGCCGCGCATGCAGCAGCTCAAGGAGCAGTACGGCGACGACCGTCAGAAGCTTCAATCGAAGATGATGGAGCTCTACAAGAAGGAAGGCTTCAATCCGCTGGCCGGCTGCTGGCCCATGCTGGTGCAGATGCCGGTGTTCATCTCCCTGTACTGGGTATTGCGCGAATCCGTCGAACTGCGCCATGCGCCGTTCATGCTCTGGATCCAGGATCTGTCGGCACCGGACCCGTACTACATCCTGCCGGTGGTCTTCGGTCTGACCATGTTCCTGCAGCAGCGGCTGACCGCGAACGTCACCATGGACCCGATGCAGCAGCGCATGATGCAGATCATGCCGGTGGGCCTGGCGGTCTTCTTTGCGTTCTTCCCGGCCGGTCTGGTGCTGTACTGGTGCACGAACAACATGCTCTCGATTGCCCAGCAGTGGTATATCTACCGCAAGCTGGATGCCGAGGGCCTGGGCCACAAGGCCGCCAGCAGCTGACCGCGTCCGGATGAACGGCGGCGCCGACACGATTGCGGCACTCGCCAGTGCGGCCGGTCGTGCCGGGGTCGCCATGGTCCGTTTGTCCGGGCCTCAGGCCGGCGCCATCGCCCGCGGATTGACCGGCCGCCTGCCGCAGCCGCGCCAGGCCCGGCTGGCTGCCTTCGCCGACGCCGACGGCCAGGCGATCGACCATGGCCTGATGCTCTATTTCGCCGCGCCTGCCTCGTTCACCGGCGAGGATGTCGTCGAACTGCACGGCCACGGCAGCCCGGTGCTGGTGGAGCGGCTGCTCGCGCGTCTGGTCGCGCTGGGCGCGCGTCTGGCGCGTCCGGGCGAATTCTCCGAGCGGGCCTTTCTCAACGACAAGCTGAGCCTGGACCAGGCCGAGGCGATCGCCGACGCCATTGATGCCGGCAGCGCTGCAGCGGCGAGTGCGGCCATGCGTTCGCTCGAGGGCGCGTTCTCGCAGCGTATCGATGCCCTGGTCGAGGCATTGACCGCGCTGCGGGTCTATACCGAAGCGGCGATCGATTTCCCGGACGAGGACGACGTCGACTTTCTCGGCGACGGTGCGATCGCAGCACGCCTGGATGAGATTCGTGGCCAGTTGGCCGACCTGACCTCGGAGGCAGCCCAGGGCGCCCGTCTGCGCGATGGCCTGCGGGTGGTGATCCTCGGGCGTCCTAATGTCGGCAAGTCGAGTCTGCTCAACCGATTGGCTCGTCGCGATACGGCGATCGTGACTGAAATCGCCGGCACCACGCGCGACGTGCTGGCAGAGCAGTTGTCCATCGACGGCCTGCCGCTGACGCTGATCGATACCGCCGGCCTGCGCGAGACCGACGACCCGATCGAGGCCGAGGGCGTGCGCCGGGCGCGTGCCGAACTCACGCGTGCCGACCGGGTGCTGCTGGTATTCGATGCCCGCACCGGCCTGGGCGAGGCGGAACACGAATTGCTTGCCGAGATCGGCAGCCGGGTGCCGGTCTCGCTGATCGCCAACAAGATCGATCTCTGCAGCGAGGCGCCCGGGCTGGCCGAACGCGACGGTCGGCCGATGGTCCGTTTATCGGCGGTCGACGGTGTCGGCATGGACGCGCTGGCCAGCCATCTGAAGGCCTGCGCCGGCCTGACCGAAGGGGCTGAGCCGGCGTTCGTTGCCCGCACTCGCCATCTGGAAGCACTCGCCCGGGCCGCGGCGTCACTGGATACCGGACGGCGACGGCTGCTCGAGGATGCGGCTGGCGATCTGTTGGCCGAGGAGCTGCGCCAGGCCCAGAACGCACTCGGCGAGATCACCGGCACCGTGACCAGCGACGACCTGCTCGGCGAGATCTTTTCGAGCTTTTGTATCGGCAAGTGACCGAGGCTCCGCACGACTGCTGATTGAGCGCCCCCGGCAACCGATGCATGATGCATTCGCCACTACAAAAGAGGGCCGTCCATGTTCGGATATCCGCGGGTCATTTATGTCGGTTATGTCGTTGCCACCCTGCTGCTCGGGCTGGTGTTGGCGCTGTTCGCGCCCCACTGGCTGTGGCTGTGGTTGATACTGGCCGCGCTGGCGGTGGTTGGCGCGTTCGATCTGCGCTCGCAGGCCAACGTGTTGCGCAATTTCCCGATCCTGGGGCACTTGCGCTACATGTTGGAGTTCATGCGGCCCGAGCTGCGCCAGTATTTCTTCGAATCCGAGACCAGCGGCCGACCGTTTTCCCGCGAGCAGCGTGAGATCGTCTACTCGCGCGCGGCCGGTCGCGGCGATACCTCGCCGTTCGGCACCATTCGCGACTACGAGGATGCCGGCTACAACTTCACCATGCATTCCATGGCGCCGAGAACGGTGGACAAGCGCCATGCACGGCTGATCATCGGCAACGACCAATGTCGCCAGCCCTATGATTCGTCGCGTTTGAACATTTCGGCGATGAGCTTCGGCTCGCTGTCGGCCAACGCGGTGGCGGCCATGAACCGCGGCGCAGCGCTCGGGCAGTTCGCCCAGGATACCGGGGAAGGCGCGATCAGCGATCATCACCGTGAGCATGGCGGCGACCTGATCTGGGAGATCGCCTCGGCCTATTTCGGGTGTCGTACCGAAGACGGTGATTTCGACCCCGACGAGTTCGCGCGCAAGGCCAATACCGATCAGGTCAAGATGATCGAGATCAAGATATCCCAAGGCGCCAAACCCGGCCACGGCGGGCTTCTGCCCGGCTCCAAGGTGACCGAGGAGATTGCCCGGGTCCGTGAGATCGAGGCTGGCCAGGACTGTCAGTCCCCGGCGACCCATTCCCAGTTCGACACACCGATCGGTCTGCTGCAGTTCGTGGCGCGCCTGCGCGAGCTCACCCACGGCAAGCCGGTCGGTTTCAAGCTATGTCTGGGCCGCCGCTCCGAGTTCATGGGCATCTGCAAGGCCATGGTCGAAACCGGCATCGTGCCGGACTTCATCACCGTGGACGGCGCCGAAGGCGGCACCGGCGCTGCACCGGCGGAGTTTTCCGACTTCGTGGGAACCTATATCAACGATGCCCTGCCTTTCGTACACGCCTGTCTGGTCGGGATCGGCGTACGCGACCGGGTCACCGTCATCGCCAGCGGCAAGGTGGTGATGGGCTTCGACATGGTGCTCAAGATCGCGCTGGGCGCGGACATGTGCAATGCCGCCCGGGCGTTCATGTTCTCGGTCGGATGTATCCAGGCGCGCCGGTGTCATACCGATACCTGTCCAACGGGGGTGGCCACCCAGGATCGCCATCGCGGCGCGGCAGTGGATGTCATGGCCAAGTCCCTGCATGTTCGCAATTTCCACCATGCCACGATCGATTCGTTCCTGGATATCGTCGGCACCATGGGCCTGGACAGCCCCGACGATCTCACTCTGGCTCATATCCAGCATCGCCCCGAGCACGGGCATGCGGCGACCTTCGCCGATATCGAACCGGCGGTGGTGGCCGGCGACTTCCTCGAAGACCGTATTCCCGACGTCTATCGAGAGGATTGGTCGATGGCCAGCGCCGCGTCATTCGCCCCGCTGCGCGGGCGTCCGTAGTCGAACGGATTCAGCCGGGCTGTTCGGATGTCTAGGGTGGCGCCCCGTTCACCGGGTGCCACCCGGTTCGGTCCCGCCGGCGGCGTCAGCGTACGCCCCGGGCCGGCGCGGGCGATTCGAATCAGACAGCCAGGGGAAAACGCCATGCTTATCCGTACCCATGAGGATGCCGAACAGGACGCCGTCGAAGACGACAAGTGGATCAGCCGCCGCTATACGCTGCGTGCCGACGGCATGGGCCACTCGATGCACGAGACCTATATCAAGCCCGGCAAGGAACTCCACATGTGGTACAAGAACCATAAGGAAACCGTGCTGTGCATCGAAGGCGAAGGCAAAATCCAGGACCTGACCGAAGGCGGGGAATGGGAGCTCAAGCCCGGCGTGCTGTACGCGCTGGACAAGAACCAGCAGCACATCCTCTCCAGCGAGAAGGGCATGACCGTGATCTGTGCCTTCTCCCCGGCGCTGGTCGGGCCTGAATCGCACGACGAGCAGGGCAGCTACCCGCTGCTGGACGACGACGGTACGGTCATGCGTCGCTAGGGCGTTGTCTGGCCGGGCGCTGCCGCAGCCGTGTTCGGCCGCGCCACTTCGAACAGGCGTGACCAGTACTTGCCGGTGAGGTACAGCCGATCGGCCTCGGCATCCCAGGCGATGCCGTTGAGCACGTTCGGGCGTCCGTCCGGCGGCAGAGCGGACACCAGCGGGCTGGCGTCCAGGCGCGCCACGACCCGTCCGGTATCCGGATCGATCCGCAGGATCCGGTTCTCGTACCAGACGTTGGCCCAGATCTCGCCGTCGATGTATTCGAGTTCGTTGAGCCGCTCCACCGGCGTGCCGTTGTCGCGTACCGTCAGCCGCCCGATCACCCGGAAACCGTTCGGATCGATACGGCGCAGGGTGGCGGTACCGTCGCTCATGATCAGGTCCTGGCCGTCCCAGGTCAGGCCCCAGCCCTGGCCCTCATAGTGCATCCGCTGGACTTCGCGCAGGCTGGCCCGGTCGTAGACCAGGACCACGCCCTGTTTCCAGGTCAACTGATAAAGCCGGTCGCCGACCAGTGCGAGGCCTTCGCCGAAGAACGTCTCGGGCAGGGCCACCGATCGCTCCACGCGCCCGCTGTCGATATCCACGCGTCGTAGCGTCGACTGCCCGTACTGGCCGGTGGATTCGAACAGTTTCCCGTCGTGGATCAGCAGCCCCTGGGTGAACGCGCCGGGGTCGTGGGGGTAGCTGGCCAGAATACGCGCGCGCTCCTGGGCCACGGGTTCGGCACAGCCGGCCACGGCCCACAAGGCAATCGCCGCCAGCAATAGCGGCATGCCGGCGCGGGCGATGCTGCGAAAAAAAAACGGCGCGCCGTACATCCGGGGCCATCCATACACTTAAGATAGAGTGTTTTAATCATAAACGCCGAGAGCCGCATGGCCGAACAACAACATACAGAACACGATCTCGATCACCGTCAGAAGCGGGATGCCCGTCGGCGCGAGGCGCCCAGTGCTGCGGTGGTCTACGAAGCGATCCGTCGTGAGGCCGAGTCCGAGCTGACCCGGCCGCTGCCCGGGCTGTGGTTCTCGGCCCTGGGCGCGGGGTTGTCGATGGGGTTCTCACTCATCGCCCAAGCGTTGCTCTACAGTTACACGCCGGAATCGGCCTGGCGCCCGATCATCGCCAGCTTCGGCTATTCGATGGGCTTTTTGTTCGTGATTCTGGGCCGCCAGCAGCTGTTCACCGAGAACACGCTCACGCCGGTACTGGAGATGCTCCGTGTACGCTCGATCAGCGTGTTCACCCGCACCATCAACTTATGGCTGGTGGTGCTGATCGGCAACATGATCGGTACCGCGATCTTCGGCGCTGCCCTGGCCTATTTCGACGTGCTCGACCCGAAAATCAACGAAGCACTGGCCTCGATCGCCGCCCGCGAATACGAATCCCCCTTCACCACGATGCTGATCCGGGCGATATTCGCCGGCTGGCTGGTCGCCTTGATGCTGTGGCTCATGCCGTTCGCCGAAACCGCGCGCGTGGGCGTGATCATCCTCGTGACCTATCTGATCGGGCTGGCCCACTTCCCCCACATCATCGCCGGGTCGGTGGCCGCACTCTATGCCGTGTTTACCGGCATGCACGGTATCGGCGCGTTTTTCGGCAGCTTCTTCTTCCCCACGCTGCTGGGCAACATGATCGGCGGCATCATGCTGGTGGCCGTGGTCAACTATGCTCAGGTGGCCTACAGCGACTCCGACCGGGACGAAACCGACGTCGACAAGGATTAGTTGCCATTATTGACTGTCATCGTTGTTGCGTTGCAGTATGACGTCCACATTCTCTAGTGATGGATATTCGACATGACCGAATCCGATGATAAATGGGAAGGCCGCTTCGACCGCGTGAAAGGCAAGGCGCGTGAGCACTTCGGCAAGCTGACCGACGACGACGTCGAAGAAGCCCGCGGCAAGCGCGAGAACTTCCTGGGCAAGCTCCAGGAGAAGTACGGCGAGACCAAGGAAAACGCCGAAGCGCTGCTCAAGGACTTCGAACGCAAGTACCTGTAGCCGCGCCGATCGCGGTTGTGCGATCGTTCAAGCCCGCCCGGGTTCGCCCCGGGCGGGCTTTTTCATGGACAGGCCGGGCCCGTCCCGCCGGCCCGGAACGCCCGGGCGGCGGCAATCAGCGCGGCGAACAGGCGTCGCTGGGGGGCGCGGTAGAACAGATATTCCGGGTGCCATTGCACGCCGATCACGAACGCGTCGCGTGGGCTTTCGATCGCCTGAACGAAGCCGTCGGCATCGCGGGCGGCCGCAAACAGGGTGCCGCCCAGCCGGTGCACGGCCTGGTGATGAAGACTGTTCACACGTATTCGGCGGGCGCCGGCCGCCGCCCGCACTCGCCGGGCCCGGCCGCTGACCGTAATCGTCTTGCAGGCCAACGGGTTGGCGCGGTTCGAGGTGTGTCGGCGTTGTTCGCTGATGTCGGCATAGAGCGTGCCGCCCGCGGCGACGTTGATCAGCTGGGCGCCCCGGCATATGCCCAGCAACGGCCGACCGTCGCGGATGGCCGCCTCGATGGCGGCCAGCTCGAAGGCGTCGCGTTGGCGATCGGCATGGCGGTCGAACGCAGCGGTGGCGGCATACAGATCGCTGGCGATATCGTCGCCGCCGCCGATGACCACGCCATCGATATTTGCCGGCATGGGATGCCGCGGCGTGGCTCGTATCGCGCGGCCTCCGGCCAGCCAGATCGCCAGCCAGGCAAACCACCAGCCGGGCGCCCAGCGGCTGGCCTTGCCGGTCACCGCGATTCGCGGGCGTGACATTGGTTCAGAGATAGCGCTCGAACCCATCGCTCCAACGCCCCAGCCAGTCGCCGAACGGCTTGTCGAGCGCGCTGCAATAGTCGTCGCAGATTGTCAGCAGCCGATCCGGGTCGGCCGCCAGCCGTTCGATGACCAGCCAGTCGCGCCAGCTGGCGCGCAGATCCCAGCCCGGCTTTTCGATCTCGCAGTTCGGCAGCCGGTAATGAAGCGTTGGCCGTGCATTGACCAGCCCGTCCGAAACCGCTGCGCGCACCCGGTCGGCGTCGATATGGGCGAATACGGGCAGCATGTCCAGGGCCCGGTTGCGATTGGCGTTCTCGGCCAGGTAATCGCCGATCAGCCGTGATCGGGTGGGTAGATAGCCCGGATCGCAGACCGTGCGCACATAGGGTTTGGGATACGGCTGGATATACGGCGATACGCGGCGGCTTATATCGATGACGCTGACCCGCTTGAGCCAGTCGTAGGCCACCGCGAACGCACGGATATAACCCAGCAGCGTTTCGGTTTCCAGATCCGGCAGCTCCGGGTTCAGGTGCAACCCGAACGCATAGATCGCCGAGTCGCTGGTACCGCGGGCCCCGGCGGCGCGCAATGCCCGAATGACCGTGTTGATACGGTGCAGCTGGTCGATCTCGATCGGCGGACACACGATCTCCCGCGGGACCACGCGCTTGGCGAGGGCGCCGAGCAAGTCTTCGGAGGCTTTCTCGATATCCTCGAGCAGGCCGGATTCCGGCTCGCGCCGACCGCGTTCCTTGAGGTAGGCATAATCCAGTTCGACCGCGAAATCGCCCAGCTCGGTGTCCTTGACGCTGTACTCGTAGGCGCTGTGCGCGACGATTTCGCCGCCGTAGGTGGCCTGCAGCGTCTGACTGATGCGTTCGATGGACAGCCCGGTAAATTCAAGTTCCACGCCCACGCGACGCTGTCCGTGCGCTGTCGTATGGATACGCGATGGCCGGTCCAGCGGTGCATCGGCGGAACCGTCTTCAGGTTCGTTCATTGTATCGTGCACCGCAGCATAAATAAGAAACCGTGCCAGCATGCCATTGACGCCCTCCGACGGCTAGTTGTCGGCGCTCGGGAGGCGGGCGTAACATCGACTACAAATCGTTTTCACGAGTTTGAACAAGGAGCGCCGTATGGCCCAGGCGAGTTCGCACCCAGAGCACGCCGACGACGTAGAAGACGTCGATCCGCAGGAGTCCGCCGAATGGCGTGACGCGCTCGACGCCGTCATCGAGATCGAAGGCCCGGAACGGGCGCATTATCTGCTGGAAATGCTCATCGAGCGGTCGCGGCGTTCAGGGGCCTATATCCCCTACTCGCCCAACACGGCCTATATCAACACGATTCCGCCGCACCTGGAAGAGCGCTCCCCGGGCGATCCGGCCATCGAGTGGCGTATCCGCTCGATCATCCGCTGGAATGCGATGGCCATGGTCATCCAGGCCAACCGCCATCATGAAGGTGTGGGCGGCCATATCGCCAGCTACGCCTCGGCGGCGACGCTCTATGAAGTCGGCTTCAACCACTTCTTCCATGCGCCCTCCGAAGAGCACGGCGGCGACCTGGTCTATATCCAGGGGCATTCGGCGCCGGGTATCTATGCGCGTTCCTATCTGGAAGGCCGGATCGACGAAGACCAGCTGCTCAACTTCCGCTCGGAAGCCGGCGGCAAGGGCCTGTCGAGCTACCCGCACGCCTGGCTGATGCCCGACTACTGGCAGTTCGCGACCGTGTCGATGGGCATCGGCCCGATCAACGCGATCTACCAGGCGCGCTTCATGCGTTACCTGCACAACCGCGGCATCGAAGACACCAGCGACCGCCATGTCTGGTGTTTCTGCGGCGACGGCGAGATGGACGAGCCCGAATCCATGGGCGCGATCGATATCGCCGCGCGCGAAGGTCTGGACAACCTCATCTTCGTGGTCAACTGCAACCTGCAGCGGCTGGACGGCCCGGTCCGCGGCGACTCCAAGATCATCAACGAACTGGAAGGCTCGTTCCGCGGTGCCGGCTGGAACGTCATCAAGGTGATCTGGGGCGCGCTCTGGGACGGTCTGCTCGCCCAGGACCACGACGGCAAGCTCGTCGAACTGATGAACGAGACCGTCGACGGCGAATACCAGGCCTACAAGGCCAACGGGGGCGACTACACCCGCGAGCATTTCTTCGGCAAGTATCCCGAGCTGGAAGAGATGGTGGCGTCCATGTCCGACGAGGACATTCGCCGGCTCAACCGCGGCGGCCACGATCCGCACAAGGTCTATGCGGCCTATCACGCGGCCGTGAACAACAACAATGGTCGCCCGACGGTCATCCTGGCCAAGACGGTCAAGGGCTACGGCATGGGCGAGGCCGGTGAAGGCCAGAACATCACCCATCAGCAGAAGAAGATGGGCGAGGACGCGCTCAAGGAATTCCGCGATCGTTTCGAGATCCCCGTCGACGACGACAAGATCGCCGATGCGCCCTTCTACAAGCCGGACGAAGACTCCGAGGAGATCAAGTATCTCCACGAGCGGCGCGCCGCGCTAGGCGGCTATCTGCCGCAGCGACGCACGCAGGGCGACAAGCTCGAGATCCCCGAGCTGAGCGTGTTCGACAAGCTGCTCCAGGGCTCCGGCGATCGCGAGATGGCCACCACCATGGTGTTCACCCGCATCCTGCAGATCCTGACCCGCGACAAGAACATCAAGGACCGCATCGTCCCGATCATTCCCGACGAGGCGCGGACCTTCGGTATGGAAGGCATGTTCCGCTCGCTGGGGATTTATTCGCCGGTCGGCCAGCTGTTCGTGCCGGAAGACTCCGACCAGCTCGCCTTCTACAAGGAGTCGATCACCGGTCAGATTCTCGAGGAAGGCATCACCGAAGCGGGCGCGATCTCGTCGTTCATCGCGGCGGCCACGTCGTATTCGAACCACGGCAAGACGATGATCCCGTTCTATGCCTTCTATTCGATGTTCGGCTTCCAGCGCGTGGGCGACTTCTGCTGGGCCGCCGGCGACATGCGCGCACGCGGCTTCCTGCTGGGCGGCACGGCCGGTCGGACCACCATCAACGGCGAAGGCCTTCAGCATCAGGACGGCCACAGCCATGTGATGTTCGACTTCGTACCGAACTGCCGGGCCTACGATCCGACCTTCTCCTACGAGATGGCCGTGATCATGCACCGCGGGCTGGTGGAGATGTACGAAGAGCAGCAGGACGTCTACTACTACCTGACGATGATGAACGAGAACTACAGCCATCCGCCGATGCCGGAAGGCGTGGAAGACGACATCATCGCCGGCATGTACCAGTTCTCGCAGTCCGGCGCCGACAAGGATCTGCAGGTCAACCTGCTGGGTTCGGGCACGATCCTGCACGAAGTCATCGCCGCCGCCGAGATGCTCGAAACCGAATTCGGTATCGGCACCGCCGTCTGGAGTGCGCCCAGCTTCACCCAGCTCAAGCGCGACGGGGCGTCGATCGAGCGCTGGAACATGCTGCATCCCGAAGAGGACCCGCGCCAGAGCTTCGTGGCTAAGAAATTCGCCGACGCCAAGGGTCCGGCGATCGCTGCCACCGACTATGTCCGCGGTCTGCCGGAGATGATCCGTCCCTACATGCCGGTGGCGTATCACACCCTCGGCACCGACGGGTACGGCCGTTCGGATACACGCGAGGCGCTGCGCGAGTTCTTCGAGGTCGACCGGCGCTGGATCACGGTCTGTGCGCTCAAGGCACTGGCCGACGAGGACAAGATCGAACGCAAGGTCGTCGGCGAAGCCATTCGCAAGTACGGCATCGACCCGGACAAGCCGGAGCCGATCACGCATTGATCGCTGCGGGAGACGACCGGACGACGCATGATCGACTGATACGGCGGGACGGCCTGCGGGCCTTCCCGCCCAGAGCTTAAGGAAACGCTTTATGGCGGCGCAGGAAATCAAGGTTCCGGACATCGGCGACTTCGACTCGGTCGAAGTCATCGAAGTGCTGGTCTCACAAGGCGACACGGTCGAGGAAGAGCAGCCGCTCATCACCCTCGAATCCGACAAGGCCACGCTGGAAGTGCCTTCCACGATGGCCGGCAAGATCACTGAAATGAAGGTCTCCGAGGGCGACACCGTCTCCGAAGGTGACGTCATCGCACTCGTCGAGGCGGCCGGCGAAGACGACGCCGACGACAGCGATGACGACGACGAGGCCGCTGAAGACGACAGCGACGACGAGGCACAGGCCGCAGATGAGGCCGAGGACGACGCCGACGAGTCGGACGACGCCGAGACCGACGATTTGGACCAAGACGACGAAGAGGAAGACGCCGGCGGCGAGACCGTCGAGGTCAAGGTGCCGGACATCGGCGACTTCGACTCGGTCGAAGTCATCGAAGTGCTGGTGGCCGAAGGCGACGAGGTCGAGGAAGAACAGCCGCTGATTACGCTGGAATCCGACAAGGCCACGCTGGAAGTGCCCTCGTCCGCAGCCGGCAAGATCACCGAAATGAAGGTCTCGGAAGGCGATACCGTCTCCGAAGGTGACGTGATCGCGATGCTGGAAAAAGCCGGCGGCAAATCCTCCGGCGGCGACAAGAAGCAATCCAAACAGGACAAGGCGTCGAGCAAGCAATCCGGCGGCGCCGACCGCGCCAAGAAGGACACCAAGAAAGCCGACAAGGCGGACAAGAAGCAGTCCGACGGCAAGGCGTCGAAAAAGGACGACGCGCCGAAGAAACAGGCGTCGAAAGACGACAGCGGCGATTCCTCCAAGCTCGACAACGTCGACGAAGAGCGTTTCGGCAAGGCCCATGCCTCGCCCAGCGTGCGCAAGTACGCGCGCGAGCTCGGGGCCGATCTGGGCCGAATGGACGGCAGCGGACGCAAGGGCCGGATCACCGCCGAGGATGTCCAGTCCTATGTGAAGAATGCCCTGTCGCAGGTGCAGAGCGGCGGCGGTGCATCGGCACCGGCCGGCGGTGGGGGCGGCGTGCCCGCCCAGCCGGATATCGATTTCAGCCAGTTCGGCGAAGTTGAAACCGTCCCGCTGGAGCGCATCCGCAAGATCTCGGCCAAGGCCGTCCATAAGAACTGGCTGCTCATTCCGCATGTCACCCAGTTCGACAACGCCGATATCACCGATCTGGAAGAATTCCGCCAGGCGAACAAGGAAAAGGCCAAGGCGGATGGGGTCAAGCTCACGCCGCTGGCCTTCCTGCTCAAGGCCTCGGCGGCCGCGCTCAAGGCCTTCCCGGACCTCAACAGCTCGCTCACGGCCGACGGCGAATCGCTGGTGCACAAGAAGTACGTGAACATCGCCGTGGCGGTGGACACACCCAACGGCCTGCTCATGCCGGTGATCAAGGAGGTCGACAAGAAAGGCATCTACGAGATCGCCCGCGATCTGGACGAGGTCTCCGGCCGGGCCCGCGAAGGCAAGATCAAGGGCGACGACATGAAAGGCGCCTGTTTCTCGATCTCCAGCCTCGGCGGCGTCGGCGGTACGGCGTTCACGCCGATCGTGAACTCCCCCGAGGTCGGCATTCTGGGCGTGTCCAAGCACAGCTGGCAGCCGGTCTGGAACGGGTCCGAGTTCGAGCCGCGGCTGATTCTGCCGCTGTCGTTCTCTTACGATCACCGCGTGATCGACGGGGCCAAGGCGGCACGGATTACGGGATTCATCAGCGAGAAACTCTCTGACTTGAGGACGTTGTTGCTCTAGGCCGCGGCTATGGGGCTGCAATACGGCGTTGCCGATCGCTTATGTAGCGTTGCTACACAGCGCTCTCGACGCCTTGGCTTGCAGCCTCATCGCTCGCGCCGGGCGATCTGAAGCCTGTCGCTTCGATGGCCCGCTTCTTGAACGCACAATCCGGCCTGCGGGCCGGTCAAGGTAGTTAAACCATGGCGCAGGAAATCAAGGTTCCGGACATCGGCGATTTCGACTCCGTCGAGATCATCGAAGTGCTCGTCGCCGAGGGCGACACGGTCGAGGAAGAACAGCCGCTCATCACGCTGGAATCCGACAAGGCCACCCTCGAAGTGCCGTCCACGGTCGCCGGCAAGATCACCGAGCTGAAAGTCTCGGAAGGCGATACCGTCTCCGAAGGCGACGTGATCGCGCTCATCGAAGCCGCGGATGAAGACGGCGGCGACGATGAGGGCGACGACGATTCGGACGACGCCGACGCGGATGACGGCGACGACGGCGAATCCGAAAGCGACGACGAGAAGGACGAGGACGCCCAGGCGGCGAAATCGAAAAAGTCCGACAAGTCGGACGACAAGAAATCGTCCGCCCAATCCGACAAGAAGTCCGCCTCCAAGGACAAATCGGCCGACAAGAAACAGTCGTCCGAATCGAAACAAACGAAAGACAAGGCCGAAAATCCCGCCGGCGGCGATCACGACTACGATTGCGACGTGCTCGTCCTCGGCTCCGGCCCGGGCGGTTACACGGCCGCCTTCCGTGCGGCCGATATGGGCCTGAGCGTCACCATGGTCGAGCGCCACAGCGTGCTTGGCGGCGTCTGCCTCAACGTGGGCTGTATTCCGTCCAAGGCGTTGCTGCATTCGGCCAAGGTCATCGAAGAAGCCGCCAACATGGCCAGCCACGGCGTGACCTTCGGCAAGCCGGAGATCGATCTCGCCAAGCTGTTGGACTACAAGCAGTCCGTCATCGACCAGCTCACCGGCGGCCTGAAATCCATGGCCTCCAAGCGCAAGGTGAATATCGTCAACGGCACCGGCACCTTTGCCGATGCCCACACGCTCAAGATCGAAGGCAGCGACGATACCGACCAGCTCACCTTCAACAACGCCATCATCGCCGTGGGCTCCGAGCCGGTCATGCTGCCCGGCTGGCCCGAGGACGAGCGCATCTGGACCTCGGAAGAAGCCCTCTCGCCCGACGAAATTCCCGGCTCCCTGCTGGTCGTCGGTGGCGGCATCATCGGCTGCGAGATCGCCAACGTCTATGCCGCCCACGGCACCGAAGTGGATGTGGTCGAAATGACCGATAGCCTCATCCCTGGCGCCGACAAGGACCTCATCAAGCCGCTCACCAAGCGCATGAAGAAGCGCTGCGGCAATATCTGGGTGTCCACCAAAGTCACCGGCCTGGAAGCCGGCGACAAGCTCACGGCGAGCTTCGAAGGCGACGACGCGCCCAAGTCCAAGGACTACGATCGCGTGCTGGTCGCCATCGGCCGCAAGCCCAACGGCGCCAAGATCGGCGCCGACAAGGCCGGGGTCGAAGTCGACGAGCGTGGCTTCATCGGCATCGACAAACAGTGTCGTACCAACGTCGACAACATCTTCGCCATCGGCGACGTCTCCGGCGAACCCCAGCTCGCCCACCGGGCCACGCATCAGGGCAAGGTCGCCGCCGAATGCTGTGCCGGCGAAAAAGCCGCCTTCGACGCCAAGGTCATCCCCTCCGTCGTCTACACGGATCCGGAAGTCGCCTGGACAGGCGTGACCGAAACCCAGGCCAAGAAAGACGGCATCGAATACACCAAGGGCGCCTTCCCCTGGGCCGCCAACGGCCGCGCCATCGGCCTGGACGCCACCGACGGCAACACCAAGCTGCTATTCGGCAGCGACGGCCGCATCATCGGTGCCGGCGCGGTCGGTAGCGGTGCCGGCGATCTCATCGCCGAAACCTGTCTCGCCATCGAAATGGGCGCGAACGCCGACGACATCGGCCTGACCATCCACCCGCACCCGACCTTGGCCGAAACGGTCGGCATGGCCGCCGAGGCCGAGGCCGGAACGCTCACGGATTTGTATATTCCTAAGAAAAAGAAATAGCGTAATCGTTATTGCCTACGACTAAAGGCCGGCTTTTCGCCGGCCTTTTTTACGCATTTTGCATTTACTCGGGTTATTCGCTTCTCTATTGTTCTAGTTAGTAGCTATCGACGCTGCTAGGGGGGAGACATGGCCGAACTCGCGAATGTTCATCCGGGCGACGTGTTGCGCGAAGAGTTTATCGCGCCGATGGGGTTGAGCCTTCGCAATGTCGCGGATGCAAGTGATCTTCTGCGTGACGATTCAACTTCGCTTATGGAAGGACGGCGACCGGTAGATGCCGATATTGCTCGCCGGCTGAGCCAGTTTTCTGGCACGTCGGTTCAGTTCTGGTTGGGGTTGCAGGCGGATTATTATCTCGAAGAGGTACAACGAGCCCAAGTCGCCTGATCAAGAAAGATAAGTATACTGTCCCCGGATA
This sequence comes from Salinisphaera sp. T31B1, assembly GCF_040361275.1. Lineage (NCBI taxonomy): Bacteria > Pseudomonadati > Pseudomonadota > Gammaproteobacteria > Salinisphaerales > Salinisphaeraceae > Salinisphaera > Salinisphaera sp. T31B1. Next base: position 573,567 of record NZ_APNH01000001.1, read on the forward strand.
TCCAGGCCTCACCATCCATCCGCACCCGACGCTCGCTGAAACGGTCGGCATGGCGGCTGAAGCCGAGGCGGGCACGTTGACGGATCTGTATATTCCGAAGAAGAAAAAGTAGCGAGGCTGCTTTTACTAAGGACTAAAGGCCGGCTTTTTGCCGGCCTTTTTTGTGGGCGGCGTTATTTACAGCCGGGGCGGGATTGCATAACGTCTGTATGAGGCATCGAGTGATCGTATGCCGAGGGGGGAATCTTGACCGAGCTTGCCAACACTCATCCGGGTGACGTGTTGCTTGAGGAATTTCTCAAGCCGATGGGGCTCAGGGTGTCTCGGTTTGCTGATGAGGCCGGATTGGCGTTGGATAGCGTCAATCAGCTTATTGCCGGTCAGCCGAACCTGAGCTTGGACGATGCTCGCCGCTTTGCGAATTATTTCGGAACCTCGGTTTCGTTTTGGGTGGAGTTTCAGAATAGCTTCGATGATGAGGTCGAGGCACACCGCAAGATCTGACCGCAGGTCTGAGGCAGTCTTGCCATATCCACGGGGAGCATGGAATTGGCAGCAAAGCGCTTGCTTGTACTGGTACTGATCGTCGTCGCCGTCTCTGGCTACGTATTCGCCTACCTGGTGTACGAAAGAGACCGCGGCATGATTGCAGATGCTCGAACGGCCGACGTCGCCCTATTCGCATCGCTATTGATAGATTCGAAAGGCCATTCCCATTCTGCCGAAATGACGATTCGGTTCGTGAAGTATCAATTCATGATGTCGACCGTATTCGTCGGCCAGGAGTACGACGTGCTCAACGGTAGCCAACGCGGCTACCTGCAAAAGCTGTTCGCCCGGCTCGACCAGTCCGGCAGAAACCTCGATTTGAAAGACGCAGGGTTCAATTACCCGCGGTTTTCGCATCAGGCTGAACAGGTGCGCAGTTGTTTCGAATCCGCTCAAACCGATATGTGTATTAAATCGATCGATTGGCGTTGATTGACCGATACGCAAAGCCGACTGAGCGGCAAGAAAGTTCGACGATTTTCCTAGGCTGCAGGGTCAACAAACAGTTCCGCAAAACGACCCTTCGTTGTAGTGTGAATAAAACAGGGCAGTCGGGGGACTTGCTATGGGTTTGATCGAACGTTTGAACGAGCTACCCAGCTTTGTGGCGCGGCGACGTGGAAACGTTAGGACCGAAACCACGAAAGCGGGCTTGCTCTTGTCACATTGACGCACGAGACAAGACCTGACCCCAAGTCCGCGCCAAGTTTGATGCGTCAGCAAGCGTCAATTGGTATACCTATGTGTAACTGACCGACTTGCGCCATGGCGTTGAGAAACGCACCCACATCTTTTTGATAAAACACGAAGGCGAACGCTGAATGATTGCGATCGCTATCGGTAGTGTCGTAGAGCACATCAGCTAAAGGCGTACCATTAGTAAGCCCAACTCGAACGATGCCTAGATGTAGACTCATCGGCTGCACCTGTTCATGGAGAGCCAAACGTACTCGACCTAAAGTCTTACGCTGCGCTCGCAACAAGTGGCCAAGCTCTCGAGTCATGTATTCAGCAAGGATCATATGGCGAGTGCTCAACGTGATGCCATAAGCATTCCCCGGGTATTGGGCGTAAAAATTGCCGACAATTTGGGCTAGGTCGCTAGCCACCCTTATCCCAGCCCGGTTCAGCGTATCCGGTGACGCTCGTAAGTCGTTATGTGCTGCTACTAGCAATAATTCGGGAGTAAAGCTCGGATACCCAGAAAGAGGATCGGCCTGAGGAGGCGTGGAAGTCGATACTGGGCTATCAGGAATTAACTCAACCGCTCTATTTGGACCGTTATCATGAACTTTAAATCTTACATTCGGTCCTAAATTATCGTCATGTATATATAAATTTGGTATCAATGTGTCTTGAAGACTAAATTCTGAAACCGAGACTGGAGGCGGAGCACAGGAGCGAAAGCCTACGGCGCATATGGCATGCAAACCAACGCTGCCTAAACGCCCCACAATAAGAACTGGGTAACCGGATCTTATGAAGGATGCACAAGAATTATTGAATCGTTCCGCACTGAAACCATGTTCTTGAGAATTATTTATATCTCCACTTAAAAGTATAGGTGACAGGTCGTTTTCTTTTATTGCCTCGCAAATCTGCTCAATGCGTAAACCTTCGGATGGAAATACTCGTGAGCCTAGAGAAGCAGTTTTATGCGCTGCTCTTGTTATATCCGCTGTGGTCGGAATTGCGTGATGATCGTCTAAAGCGGATGTATGAAGCATTGACCACAATCCAACGGTCGCGCACGCTCCGACGCCGGAATCCTGTTGTTGCCACGCTAAACCATGTACTGACAGTTTAATTCCGGCTACGTGAACTGAATAAGATCGAGCGGGCGAAGTAACTCGCGGCGTGTTGGGGCTATTGTCTGGATACCAAACGAGAACAGTCCGTCCGAAAGGAGTAGCGGGGATAGGACGAATGACTACGAAACCTAGGTAATGCTGCTGTAGGCGTTTCTGAATTACCGGACTACCGCCCGCCGCTGCTCGTATGTTATTCCGAGATACATCTATTTCAGAGAAAAAATGCAAACGTTTGCAATAGTTTGGATAGCCAGCTGCACTTTTACTGTAGAAGGCTGCGAACTCAGATAGATAATCGCGATCGAAGTATCGCGGCTCTTCCAAAACTGTTTTTGCGCCGAGATCGGTCAGATAGCGTTTTAAGTACTGTTTCTGGCGCGTCTCAGGCAGAGCTTCCAATGGGCAGCTTGAGCTTGAGAATTCTCGCAACACTATTTTTTTGGGCGTATTAGGCATAAAAAAACGGCGCCTCAGTTGCGCCGTTAATTAAGAAACCATTCTATTTAACTGTGTAGCGAAGAGCCTCGTTCATGACAGGCGTCTCATAGGGCTTTAGCCGATCATCTAACGACTTCTGCGATGCCTCAATTGCGTAGCGATATAGTTCATCGCGCACTGCTTGAGTCGATTCAAAGCCAAGATTACGCTTATTTTCGATACCAGTTTGAGTGTTCCAAAGGGTTGTAGGCTCGCATCCCCGCATTGCTACCTCCTAGCGCTCTGTTGCTCGGTTCTACTTAGAGAAGCGAACTGGAGATTGGTTCAATGATCTTTTTCTATAATTAAGTAAAGAGCTAGAGACTATAGCTCTGAAAAATTGCGCGCGTACTATGCACCCAATATCTCCATCGCGCAAATTCCTTATAGCGTATTGGAGGTTCGCACGCAAGGCCAGAATTCGCATGGAATGGATTCAGGTTCGCAAGGCATCTGGGGGCGGTCTGAGCTAGCCCAGCTCTCACGGACAAGTAAACCAAGCCACAGCTTGATGCGTTTGTTCCACTTCTAGCGACGTTCGATAGCTCAGCCTTTGATAGATCCGCTTACGTAGCAGAAAGTAGGATATCCGGGGACAGTATACTTATCTCAGCTTTGATCCTTAGGCTTCGGCCCCGGAGCTTGCGGACGCAGCGTTCGTCCGAGTCGCCGCTCTGCTATATCGATAAACGCATCGTCGCCCAATGGTCGCCCGGTACGTAGGTGCTGTTCGACCTGTTCCTGCTCGTCGTCTGGAACAGGCGTTCGGGGTCAGGTCTTGCGTTGTGCGTCTGCTAGCCGGGGCACTCTTCCATCGGCAAAGACTTTCACATCGCTCAATGATAAGTATCATGTCGAGGCATCGATTCACTAGCCGTTGATCGACGGGTGCCGTATCGGCGCGGACTTGGGGTCGGCGCTTTCAGCTATCCGACGACGCGGCAGGAGTAAACTCGATGTCCGACTACACCGAAGGTCTTGTGAACGCGTGCCGCTTCGAGCGCGGCATCATCACCGCCGGTCAGCCGACCGCGGCACAGCTCGAGGCCGCCCAGGCGCAGGGCGTAAAGACCGTGATCAATCTGCGTCCGGACCGCGAGATGAAGGATTTCGACGAGGCCGCACTCGTCGGCAAAACCGGCATGAACTATGTGCATATTCCGGTCGCCGGGCCGGACGACATCAACGACGCGAACGCGCGCCTGCTTGATGAAGCGCTGGTACCCGGCGCGCTGCCGGCGCTCTTGCACTGCGCGAGCGCGAACCGTGTGGGCGCGTTGATCGCCTATCGCGCGCGCTTCATTCAGCACAAGAGCGACCACGAATCCATGGGCCTGGGGATCACGGCCGGCCTCGACCCCGATGGATCGCTGCTCGAAGCGGTGGCCCAGAAGATCGGCTGACCCGACGCCTGGCGAGCCGGTCACACATCGTTGCCGACGCAGGCGTACGGTTCAGACGTGCTCGCGATATTGAAGGCTGTAGGAAATGCTTGCTGGCCGCCGTCGGGCGAGCGCGACCAATTTCCTGCCGTAGCCTGCACGGGGTAGGATCCAGGACTCGGCCGGCGGCGCTAGAATCCGTTCAGGGATGCTGGCCAACGCCGACCCGCCGGAGCGTGATCCATGGATTTCAATCTCACCACCGAGCAGGAAGCGATACGCGACGCGGTGGCCCGCCTATGCGCTGAGTTCAGTCTCGACTACTGGCTGGAAAAAGACCGGCACGGCGGCTTCCCGCACGATTTCCATGCGGCGCTCGCCGGGGACGGCTGGCTGGGTATCTGCATGCCCGAAGAATATGGCGGCGCGGGGCTGGGTGTCATGGAGGCCGCGCTCATGGTGCAGGCCATCAGCGCGTCAGGCGCCGGGATGAGTGGCGTATCGGCTATCCATATGAATATTTTCGGCTTGAATCCGGTGGTCAAGTTCGGCACGGACGAACAGAAGCGCCGTATTCTGCCGCCGCTCATTGCCGGCGACGAGAAGGCCTGCTTTGCGGTGACCGAGCCGAATACCGGGCTCAACACGACCCGGCTCAAGACGTTTGCGCGTCGCGAAGGCGATACGTATTACCTGACGGGCCACAAGGTCTGGATCACCACCGCGCAGGTCACCGAGAAGATGCTGCTGCTGGCACGCACCACGCCCATCGACCAGGTGGCGCGGCCGACGGATGGCCTGAGCCTGTTCTATACCGACCTGGACCGTCGCTATATCGACGTACGGGAAATCGACAAGATGGGCCGCAAGGCGGTCGATTCGAACGAGCTGTTCATCGATGCGCTGCCCGTGCCGGCCGCCGATCTGATCGGCGCGGAAGGCGAGGGGTTTCGAAACATCCTCCACGGCATGAACCCGGAACGTGTGCTGGCGGCATCGGCCGCGGTGGGCCTCGGCCGCGTCGCGCTGGATCGCGCGGCCACCTATGCCAACGAGCGCGAGGTGTTCGATCGGCCGATCGGCAAGAATCAGGGCATCCAGCATCCGCTGGCCGCGTGCTGGATGGGCCTGGAAGCGGCCGATCTGATGGTCATGAAGGCGGCATCGCGCTATGACCAGGGCCTGGAATGCGGGGCGGAGGCCAATGCCGCCAAGTACCTGGCGGGTGAGGCTGGCTTCAAGGCCTGTGAAGCGTCCGTGCTTACCCATGGCGGGTTTGGCTACGCCAAGGAATACCACGTCGAACGGTTCTTTCGCGAAGCGATGCTGCTGCGTATCGCGCCGATCAGTACACAACTGATCATGTGCTATATCGCCGAGCGAGTACTGGGCCTGCCCAAGTCCTATTGAGCCCGTATGCGACCGGTTTCGGCAAGCCCGGCCGAGCCGTATCCCGCGGCATTAATATTCTGTCGAATCAGCACGATCGTGCGTGCATTCAGGCATGGGCATACGCGCGTATCGCCGGTTGGGCACAGGCCGACGGCCCGATACATGGTTCGATATCGCGCGATCGCGCCGCGGCAAGCCGACGCGCCTATGGGGTTGGCGGCCCGCCGTCGACGATACGACGCGCGTCGCGCCGGATGCATATTGCATGCACGATACCGAAGGGGGCCATGAGCTGCAGCCCCACGCCCATGACCGCCGTCGAGCTGTCGTAGAATCGGCCGAACGTCCTGCCGAGCAATACGATCATGGCCGATACCGATCCGGAACACGACGCGCAGCTGGCGGACTTCGCCGAACGGTTCGGGTTCAGTCAGGCGGCGGTTCGTCATCTGTCCGACGCGGTCTCCGATGGCGGCGGCGATATGGCGATGTTCGATCACACTGAGTTCGCCGGGCCCGGGCAGTGGATGCGTGGCGGGCTGATCATGATCACCGACCCGGCGAACCACGTGCTCAAGAACCGGATCGATGCCCTGTGCAACGCGCTGTCCGAACAGCTGCGCCGTACCCATGCCGGCGCCACTCGCCGACACCGCCGTATCGAGCCGGATGCGCGCGCCTGGGATACCGGCCCGGCCGTGCACGATCACTGGTGGCCGTCTGAGCTGGGCGAGCCCTCGGTCAGCGGTCGCCAGAATGACCTGGCGTATGCGTATTTCGATGCCGCGCGTCGGCTGGCGATCCGCCGCGGCGAGCGGATCGCCGTTTACGATACCGGCGACCACCGCATCACAGGCGTCGCGCAAGCCGATGCCGACATACGGGCGGAGACGGTGTTCACCAGCCAACTGGGGGAAGTCTCGTTGGGTTCGCTCGCCCGGTGCGACAGTGGCAACGAAGACACCAGCCAGGCCAGCGCGGCCCCGCGCGCCGGCTCCGCCACCGGCCAGTCCACCGACGAGATACTCAGCGCGCTCGAACGGCTGGGCGAACTCCAGCGCCAGGGCGTGCTCACCGAGGCCGAGTTCGCGGCCAAGAAGCAGGCGTTGCTCGACCGGCTCTGAGCGAGGCTGGCTCAGCCGTGCCTGCTGGCTGTGTTGATCGCGGGCCGGTCCAGCGACAATGCGGCCGATGTCACCTGCGAACCTGGCCGGTCGACTGCGTCCAAGAGCCGGCCGCCGCCTGCTAAGAGCGTTGCCGGCCGGCCATCGTGCCGATCGTTCGGCTGCGTTTAGCCGGGGCGACACGCTGCCGGGCGAATGCGCCCGGGACGTTGAGCGTCAAGCGGCGGCGGATGGTGTCGTGTAGACATCGACGCCCGCAACTCGCCAACGGCAGCCCGACAAACGCGGCCTCAAGTGTCGGGCGTGGCCGGCGTATCGGCCGATCGCTGTGCTTGCCAGCGCGGCTCGGTCGGGCCGCTGGTCGCGGCGGGCCAGCCCTCGCGCTGCGCGGCGCGGTTGCCGTCGTGCACTTCGGTCTGGTCGTGCACGAGTTGGACCTCGGTATCGTAGGGCATATCGATCCCGGCCGCGTCGAGCGCTTTCTTGACTGCCGGAATCACCTGCGCTCGGACTTTCACCACATCCGCGCGACGGCTGTCCGTCCACCAGCGGGCCCGGATATTCACCGAACTGGCGGCCAGCTCCCAGGGCAACGCTTCGGGCGCGGGGTCGGCTTCGATCTCGTCGACGGTGGCGAGCGCTCGCCGGATGACGTCACAGGCCGCGTCGAGGTCGTCGCCGTAGCCGATGCCGATATCGTACTGGCTGCGGCGTTTTTCGTGGGCGGTCTTGACCAGGACCGCGTTGGTATAGATATCGCTGTTGGGAATGACGACTCGCTGCCCGTCGTAGGTACGAATGATCGTGGCACGCGTCTCGATGCGTTGTACCGTGCCTTCGAACCCGTTGACCTCGATCTGGTCGTTGGTCTGGAAGGGCTGGCGCAGCAGCAGCAGGAGTCCGGCCAGCCAGTTCTGCAGGATGTCCTTGAAGGCGAAACCGATCGCGATCGAACTCACGCCAAGGCCGGCGATCAGGTCGCCGGGGTGCAAGGTGGGAATGACCACCGTCGCGGCGAGCAGAAAACCGGCGATCAACACCACCCAACGGATGAAGCCGCCGAGCACGTCGCCCAGATTCTCGCGATCGGCCCGGCCGAGCTGCCGGATGATCAGCCGCCGCGCCAGGAGCGACAGGCCCCAGAACAACAGCATGATGACCACAGCCACCAGAATATTGGGCAACAGACGGATCGCACCCGTTATCCAGTGCTCGACCCGGACCAGCGCCAGATCGAGGCTCATGTCCGCCGGCGGCGTTGCAGCGGTGTCGGAGATAGCCATGATGAAAAACGTCGATTGTGCGTGATTGAATAGCCTCGACAGCCTATCAGGTCGTTGCCAGCCCGCTGTGCATCACTCGATCCAGCGGCCCGGCGGCACCAACCGGCGACCTGCGAGCACGGCCGCGTGAGGTTCGTGTCGCACATCCACCGGGGCCGGGCGTCGACCGTGCGGAGCGTACAAGACACCGCGTCGCCGTTTGTCGTAACCGTGTCGACTGTCCGGCGTGTCTAACCGGCGCCTATCGTTTGGCGCAGGTCTTATTCGGGCGCTCCGGCGCCGTGGTCGTCATCATCGATCGGCGCGAGGCCGGCGGCGATCCGCTCGCGCATCGGCTCGTAGCGCGCGGGCAGTTTGAGCGACTGTCCGAGATGCGCGGTGTCTTCGTCGCGGTCGAAGCCCGGCTCATGCGTGGCCACTTCGAACAGCACGCCGCCGGGCGTACGGAAGTAGATCGCCCAGAAATAATCGCGGTCGATCACCGGCGTCACCTGGTAGCCGGTATCCAGCAGGGCGGCACGCACGTCCGCCTGGGCCGACCGGTCGGCCACGGCAAAGGCGATATGGTGTACCGAGCCCGCGCCCTGGCGCGCGGCCGCTGTTTGCGGCTGCGCGGCCAGGTCGATCGTATCGGCGCCGTTGCCGCCCGGCAGCACGAGGCGGGTGGTATGGCCGGCGGACTCGGTTTTTTCATAGCCCATGAACTCGAGCAGTTCACGCTCGGCGCCGATATCGCGCAGGCACAACTGTGCGCCGGCAAAGCCGCGGATGGCCGCCTCCGCCGGTACGACGTCGCCGGTCCAGCCGGTGCGTGTATCGCCGGGTGCTTCGACCAGCGAAAAACGATCGCCGTCCGGGCCTTCGAAGCGCAGGCGCCCGACGCCGAACAGCGCCTCGCGCGCCAGTGCCGTTACGCCGCACCCGGCCAGGCGTTCGTGCCAGTAATCCAGCGCGCCCTCGGGCACCGCAAACCGGACATCGGCTACCTCGCCCACGCCCGCCTGTCCGCGTGCGGCGTCGGGAAAGGGGAAATAGGTCATCACCGAACCCGGCGTGCCCACTTCGTCGCCGTAGTACAGGTGATATACCTCGGGGGCATCGAAATTCACCGTCATCTTGACCCGCCGTAGCCCGAGCGTATCGGTAAAAAAGCGGTTGTTCCGGCGGGCATCGGCTGCCAGCGAGGTGATGTGGTGGACGCCCTTGATCTGGTCGAGCATGACGATTCTCCGGTGGCGGTCCGCGCGCCGCGCAACAGCGCGGGCGATGAAAACGAACAGGCAGTCAATCTAGCAACGGACAGGCCGATTACCGAACCGGTATGGATACGCGGGCGCTGACGCGTCCGCGATGTTGTCTCTTGCGGGCCGGGTGCCTCCCACGCCGGCGCGCCCATCGGTGTGTCATACCCGCTTCGCGATTGCGGCCATCGCCGGCGGGCTGGGCTTCAGCGCCCGTGCGTGAGGCCGACAACATGTACACAACAGACGTGCGCATGCGCGTGCTGCAACGCTGAAAACCCTACCATCGCCCCGGCCGGTTCGGCATGCCGAACCGGCCGGGGCGAATAGACGGCCGGCTGCGACGACGATGCATGAGAGGCGTATTCAATTGATGACTCGAGCCGGTTTGGCAGTCGCCATCGTTCTGGGTACGACCGGCGTCGCCTATGCGGATGGTCTTGCCCATACGATTGGCCGCGTCTTTGGCGATTTCGGCGGCGGCGTGGGGGAAGCCGCGATACAAAGCGTCCGTGACAACCAGGCGCGATGGGTCACCATCGAGCCTCGAACCAAGGCGGACTGCCTGAGCGAATCCCACGGGGTGATCAATTCGACCTATGTTCGTTGCCGCCACGGCCGCCAGGAGTTGACGCGGTTCGACTCGGACGGGGGCCGGGTGGTGCTGAGCGAGCGGGCGATTCCGGAGTGGTGATCGGCGGATGCCCGCGCCGACGGGCACCTGGCCATGACGACCGGATTGCCGGAATCGGGAGAATTGCCGGATTCAGGTCGCTATATAGTTCTGGATATATGGCGTCTAATGGGCGGTCGGTATCCACCAGGCATTCAATATGTTCTTTGGCATTCTCGCAGTCCTCTGCGCTGGTTTTTTCGCCGGGGCCGCAGCCTATATAAGCCTCGTGCAGCAGCCAGCCGCGCGAACGCTCGGTACGGCCGGGGCAGTCAGATTCTTCGGCCCCATGTACGCCAGAGCCGCGCCCTTTCAGGCTTCGCTGGCACTCATCGGCACGCTATCCGCCCTGGTTTCGTGTTCTTTGGGCAATGGCTGGCTCTGGTTGATCGGTGCCGTTTGCCTGGTCGCCGTCGTGCCGTTCACGCTTGTGGTTATCAAACCCACCAACGACCGACTGAAAGATCCCGGCCTGGATGGCTCGTCCGAAGAAGCGAACAGATTGCTCGGCAGGTGGTCTGGTCTTCATGCATTGCGTATTGGAGCCAGCATTGTCGCGTTTGTGATCTTCGTCATCGCGCTTGCCCGAATATGAGGGCCAGGTCGCCGACCGAATCGCCAACGCCGAGCGCCCAAGGCGTTGCCCGGCCTCGGGTGTCCTTTCCAGACAGCGGCAGTATCGACGACGCAGGGATGTCTGGGTCGCCGTGACCGGCCTGCTAGCGGCGTGTTCATCGGTGCATGACGGTGGATCGATCGCAAAGGCATCGACCAGTGCCTCGGACCCGGTGGCGACCACACGCCCATTGCACCCGGGCACCTTCGTTGGTGCCAAGGCGTCCTGCGCCGCCCCGCCGTTTGCCGCACTGCGGGTCTACAACGGGAACGGATTCGACGGCGCCCATTCGCATGCGTGCCGGGCGCGTGTGATCTTTGAAGACGAAGACCGGGTCATACTGGCCAACCGCTGTATCGACGCGGCCGCTGACACTGACGTTCGTGGATGCCGATCATTTCGTCATTGGCTCGGATACGGCAGCGCATGCATATCGGCGTTGTCCGGTGAACCAACTCCCGCCGAGTCTGCGTCGGCGTGCGTCCACCGGACAGTGATCGCGGCTGCGACACCCGTCGACAGCGGCCCGTCAACCGACGAGAGAGCCGGCTCCCACTTCGGCGGATAACCAACGCCGCGGTTAGCCGTTCGGTCGGAATAGGGCCCGGCTCGACGCCATGCGCGGTCGAGCCTGGAACGCGTAGCGTGCGCGCCGGCCTGTTCACGTCGCGCCAGATGCGCGCTGTTCGCGGTGTCGACACTCGCAGAACGTCGTATCGGTTCAATGGGCGGCGAGTGCTATAAATAGCTCATCATCAAGACGCTTCGGCGTCGTCAGGGGAGCCGACATGTCCAATGAAAGATCCCGGTCACGTTCGGGCGTGGCCGCGGTGATGCGGCCGGTGAACACGTTCGTCGAACGCTATATCCCCAGCGCGCTGGTTTTTGCGATCGTGCTGACCTTCGTGGTCGCCCTGCTGGCCTGGCTGCTGACCGATTCGAGCGGGCTGGCGATCGTGACCGGCTGGGGCGAGGGGCTGAGCGGCCTGCTGGCGTTCATGACGCAGATGTCGCTCATCCTGCTGCTTGGGCATACGCTGGCCAACACCGGCCCGGTGCGACGGCTGCTGGCCGCGCTTGGCGGCGTGCCGGCAACCGTGTTGCAGGCGTATCTGTTCGTGTTCGTTATCGCGGCGGTGGCGTCGCTGATCACCTGGGGTCTGGGGCTGGTCGTGGGTGCGCTGCTGGCGACCGAGGTGGCGGCCCAGGGCCGCCAGAAAGGGCTGAAACTGCATTTCCCCATGCTGATCGCTGCCGGATATTCCGGTTACGTAATCTGGCATATGGGGTACTCAGGCTCCGGTACGCTGGCTGCCGCTACCGAGGGCTCGTTCATCGCCGAACAGCTCGGCTATACCATACCGATCAGCGACACGATCTTCGTGTGGTGGAACCTGGTGGCCATCGTGGCCACGATCATCGTCGTGGGCGCCGCGCTGGCCCTGGTCGCACCGCGCGGCGACGACCCGGTCATAGAACTCGACCCCGGTGCTCGAGCCGATGACTCGACGCCGGGCGCCCGGGCGCATGGCACGGCCACCCCGGCCGATCGCGTGGATGCCAGTCGTATCGTGACCACGCTGCTGGGGCTTGCCCTGGTGGCCTATCTCGTCATCCACTATGCCGGCGGCGGAACGGCGAGCCTGAATATCGTCAACTGGACGTTTCTCGCGCTGATCTTCCTGCTGGTGCGCAGCCCGTTCGAGCTGACCGCGCTGATCAAGAACGCCGCCTCCAACGTGGGCGAGATTCTGCTGCAGTTCCCGCTGTATGCCGGAATCATGGGCATCATGACGACCACCGGGCTGATCACGGTGTTCTCCAACGCCATGGTGAGCATTGCAACGCCGGCCACGTTCGGCCTGCTGGAATTCCTCTCGGCCGGCATCGTGAATTTCTTCGTGCCCTCGGGCGGCGGCCAGTTCGCGGTGCAGGGTCCGATCATGCTCGAGGCGGGCAAGGCGTTGGGCGTCGACCCGTCGGTCACGATCATGGCGCTCGCGTATGGCGATCAGTGGACCAACATGATCCAGCCGTTCTGGGCGTTGCCCGTGCTGGCGATCGCGGGGCTGAACATGCGGGATATTCTCGGCTATACGATGGTGACCCTGATCGCCTCGGGCCTAGTGTTTGCCGTGACCCTGTTGCTGGTCGGCGCGGGCGTGTAGAGCGGATCTGTTCGAATGTCCTGGTGCTCTGGCGTGAGATGCAGCGCGAAGTAGTCGCGCCGCCGAACTCGTCAAAGCCGTAAGACGGGCCGCTTAAACCCCGCGTCTTGAGTCGACCACGCAGGCGGATTCTCACTTGAGCTTTCGCACGGCTGTGCGAGGCACTTTCATTAGCTTGTCCAGGTAAGTCACCCAAGCAAACGACACCCTGTCTGGCGTCGATGCTTCGCATCGATCCCCTGCGCTGCTCGCCCGTCCGGGGCGCAGACGGAACTCGCCGCGCTGCGCACGACTCAGACACCCGTCTGCTTTATCCCCGGCCGTGCTCCGCTGCTCGGCGCTAAGCCCGAGGGGACGAATACAGCATCTGACCCCACCGACGCGCGTCTGTATTAGGCCCCGTGTGGAGCGAACGAGAAGCGCAGTGCCGAGGGGTGTCCGGCGCACTGCGCCGGTGCGGCCAGCCTGTCTGAGCGTCGCCCAAGCGATGCGAGTTCTGGTCGCATCCCTTCGGTATGAGCATCGGAGTGGTTCGGCGCACGGCAGCGCGAAACGAGAGTGCCGTTAACTCGTGAGTGCGGAAAACGGGTGGCTTAAACCCAGCGTCTGGAACCGACCACGCGGGCCAATTTCAACTTGGGGTTCGCTATTTCGGCGCAAGCCGTTGCGAGCTGGGCGTGCGTTGACATACGTCCCAACGGCACCCTATGTTGCGTGGTAGATATAGTTACCGCAGATCGGCTGCCGAGCCGTCTGGTCGGGTTGTTCGTTCGCAAGAGTTGGCCGTATTGCGTTACCACCGGCCGGTGGAGTTCCGGAATCCGGCCGACCGCGATTGTTGCATTGTGCCGGGTGCCGGCGCCGTGGTTGCAGGGGAGTGTCATGACGAATGAATCGGATTCCAATCCCGCGCTCAAGCGCACGCTGACGCTCTCGTCGGTGGTGATTCTGGGGGTGGCCTGGGTCACGCCGCTGATCGCACTGGCCACCATCGGCATCATCATCCAGATGTCCAACGGCACCGCACCCACGGCGTATCTGATCACGCTGCTGGCGATGGTGTGCACGGCGTGGAGCTACGGGCGCATGGCGTCGGTCCATTATCAGAGCGCGGGTTCGGCCTATACCTATGTCGGCGAGGAGATGGGCCCGCGCCTGGGTTTTCTCACCGGGTGGCTGATCCTGCTGGATTATTTCTTCATACCTTTGGTGGTATGGCTGATCGGCGCCGCCTACCTGGCCGCCCAGTTTCCGATCATCCCGATGGGGGTCTGGATCGTGGCCTTCATCGTGCCGACCACGCTGCTCAACGTCATCGGAATTCAGGTGACCGCACGGGCGAACTATTTGCTCGTGGCGTTCCAGCTGCTGGTGATCGCCATTTTCGTGGCGTTGAGCCTGGGTTATTTCGCCGGCCACGACACCGGCAGCACGCTGCTTTCGCCGTTCGCCAACGATACGACCACGATCGCTGCCCTGGCGACCGCGGCGGCCGTGGCGGCCTATTCCTTCATCGGCTTCGACGGGCTGACGTTGCTCACCGAGGAGACGATCGACCCGAAACGCACCATACCGCGGGCGATGCTGATCGTGGTGGTGTTCTTCGGCGTGCTTTTCGTAGGCGTGTCGTGGACGGCGCAGCTGATCCATCCCGGCGTCGAATTCGCCAACGTCGATTCGGCCGCGCTCGAGCTGGCCCGCATGGTGGGCGGCAATCTGTTCAACGCCGTGGTGCTGGCGGGGCTGATCGTCGGCCAGTTCGCCTGTGGTCTGGCCATTCAGGCGGGTGCGTCGCGTCTGCTGTTCACCATGGGCCGTGACGGCACGCTGCCCAAAGCGCTGGCTTATGTATCGCCGACCCGACGCACACCCGTGGTCAGCATCGTGCTGATCGGCCTGACCGGGCTCGCCGGACTGTTCGTGGATGTCACCACCTCGGCATCGTTCATCAACTTCGGCGCGTTCAGCGCCTTCACGCTCGTCAACCTGAGTGCCATCGTGCACTACGGGCGGCACCGGCCGAGCCGGGGCATCGGGGCGGTCGTCGGCTGGATCGTCGTGCCGTTGGCCGGCGTGCTGATCGACGGCTACCTGTTGCTGAGCCTGGGCGCGGATGCCCGCATCATCGGTGTGGTCTGGCTTGCGCTGGGCGTACTGTGGCTGGCCGTGCTCACGCGCGGGTTCCGCCAGCCGCCGCCCAAGCTGTCGCTGGACAGCGAGACGCTGAACTGATGCCGCACGGCCAGACAATCCGCCCGGGCGCGATGCCGGGCGCCCACGTGTCCTCATCGTAGAGAGTTCGATCATGGCCCAACACGAATTGACGGTCGCATTGGCCCAGCTGACACCCGCCCTGCGCGATCCGGCGGCCAATCTCGCCCGTATGCAGGATGTCATTGCTACACACGCCGAGACCGACCTGGTCGTGTTTCCCGAGCTGTTCTGGGGCGGTTATACGACGACCGGGCTCGAGCCGCTGGCCTGCGATCCGCACGGCGGCGCGTTCGCCGAGCTGGCGGCATGTGCGGCCCGCCATGGCACGGCGGTGCTGTTCGGCGGCGCCGAGGCGGTGGAAGACGGCTTTGCCAATTCGGCGTTCTTCATCGATCAGGAGGGGCGGCCGGGCGGCACCTATCGCAAGGCCCAGCTGTTCGGCGACGAGAGCGCGGCCTTCGTGCCCGGGGATGAACTGCGTCTGATAACCGTGGCCGGCCACCGGCTGGGCGTGATGATCTGTTTCGATATCGAGTTTCCCGAAGTCGCCCGCGCGCTGGCCCGGGCCGGCGCCGAGGCGCTTGTCACGATATCGGCAAACATGACGCCGTTCGGCTTCGATCACCACCTGTTCGCGACCGCCCGCGCCGTGGAGAACGGGTTGCCGCATATCTATGTGAACCAGGTGGGCAAGGGCGAACAGTTCGTGTTCACCGGCGGCTCCATGGCCGTGTCGGTCGATGGCGAACTCAACGCGCGTGCCGGCGATCAGGACGAGACCGTCACCCGCGCCCGTCTGGCGCTGCCGGCGCGCAGCGAGATACGACCCGATTATCTGGCGCTGCGGCGCGACGTGCTGCCCGTGGCCGGCGGCGGCGACTGATCGTCAACCCGCACCACCCGGGCGGGCGCTGCAGGCGATGTCTGCGACGGTGTGGCGAGGGCGGCAACGCTGCAAGTGCCTACGGCTGGATTGCCGTAATATGGCCAGCCGTCATTTCCAATCAGGACCTGTCCCATGGCCAAAGCCAGTGCCCGTCATATCCTTGTCGACAGCGAAGACAAGTGCATCGAACTCAAGCATCAGATCGAAGGCGGCCGCGATTTCGCCGAGCTCGCCCGTGAACATTCCACCTGCCCGTCCGGCCGCAAGGGCGGCGATCTCGGCACGTTCGGCCGTGGCCAGATGGTGCCGGAGTTCGACGAGGTGGTGTTCAGCGCACCCGTCAACGAAGTACAGGGTCCGGTAAAGACCCAGTTCGGTTACCACCTGCTGGAAGTCACCGAGCGCGGATGACGCGGGCGGGGCCGTGCACCTGGCGTGCCGGCCCCGTTCTGTCCACCGGATGCGGCACAGCCCGGTCGCGCGGCTGCGGCCGCACGCCGGGGCCGGGCACATTCAGGACGATGCCGGCATCTGCAGCCCGTCGATCAGGATATCGATGAGGGCGGCTACACGGTCCTGCCAGTCCGGCGAGTCCTGGATGAGGCACATGCCGACGACCGCATGGAGCAGCTCGCGCGGGGCGAGCGTCTGACGAATGCTGTGCGTATCCCGACCCCGTGCCAGCAATGCCCCAATCGCCGTGACCAGCCGTTCCGAGGTCGCCTGCGAGACCGCTGACTTGGTCTCGGCCGTGATCGCCAGCGCGGACGCCATTCCGGTCTTGGTGGCAACCAGCGCCACCAGCGCATGCAGCCACGCGCGAAGCGCGGCGATCGGTTCGTGGCGTTCAGCGAGTTCTGCGGCCATGGCGACGAGATGGTCGACTTCCTGCTCGTAAACGGCCGTGTAGAGAGTCTCGCGCGACGGGAAGTGGCGGTAGAGCGTGCCGATCCCCACCCCTGCCTCGCGGGCGATGCCTTGCAGACTGGCATGCGCGCCATCGGCGGCAAACACCGCACGCGCGGCGTGCAGCAATCGCTCGCGGTTGCGTCGGGCATCGACACGTTGCGCTCGCCTGCGCGGTGTTCCCTGGTCAATAGCCATCGGAGACGTGCTCTTTACAAAGCGGAGGATCCCTCCGTATATTCGACATCAGCCGCGGAGCCGCCTGTATGCGTTGCTCTGCGAGCCCGGTTTTTCCTGCGTCATTCTACCGGAGGCAGTGCATGGCCTTGTCGATCCAAATTACTCTCAACGGCAAACGCGTGGCCGTCGAGCTCGACGATGTACGCGTCACGCTGCTGGATCTGCTGCGAGAGCGGCTCGAACTGACCGGCACGAAGAAAGGCTGCGATCGTGGCCAGTGCGGTGCCTGTACGGTGCTTGTCGACGGGCGCCGTATCAATGCCTGTCTGGCGCTGGCGGCCAGCCTCGACGGGGCGAGCGTGGAGACCATCGAAGGCGTGGCCGACGGTGCGAACCTGCACCCGGTCCAGCAGGCGTTCATCGATCACGACGGCTTTCAGTGCGGCTACTGCACGCCGGGACAGATCATGAGCGCGATCGGCTTGTTGCGCGAAGCGCGCGTGCACGGCGACCCGGAGCGCGTGCGCGAACAGATGAGCGGAAATCTCTGCCGCTGCGGGGCGTATGCCGGCATCGTCGAGGCGGTGCTGGACGCCGAGCGTGCCACGCTCGGCGAGCGCAAGCGGGGTGCCGCATGAAGCCGTTCGATTATGTTCGTCCGACGTCCATCGAGGAGGCCGTGGCCGCTGCCCGTGCGCCGGATGCCGTGTATCTGGCGGCCGGCACCAACCTTCTGGATCTGATGAAGGCCGGCGTGACGCGCCCTGCGCGGGTGGTGGACATCAGTTATCTGCCGGGGCTGAATGCGATCGAGCGCGACCCGGACGGCGGTGTGCGTATCGGTGCGCTGGTGACCAACGCGGACCTCGCCCACGACGAGGCGTTTGCCGACGATTTTCCCGCCGTGGCCGAAGCGCTGCTTTCCGGTGCGTCGGCCCAGTTGCGCAACGCCGCCACGGTGGCCGGCAACCTGATGCAGCGCACGCGCTGTCGTTATTTCTATGACACGGCCAGCGCCTGCAACAAGCGCACGGCCGGTACTGGCTGTGATGCGCTCGGTGGCCACAACGATGGCCATGCCGTGTTCGGCTGGAGCGATGCCTGTATCGCGACTCATCCGTCGGATTTCTGCGTACCGTTGGTCGCACTCGATGCGGTGGTCGAGATCGCCGGCGAAAACGGTCGGCGCGATGTCGCTCTCGACGAGTTCCACCGACTGCCCGGTGACACGCCCGACCAGGAAACCGTGCTCGCCCCGGGCGAACTGATCGTGGCCGTGCGTCTGCCGGCCGAGGCCGCGGGCCTGCGAGCCCATGCGCGCTATCTGAAGGTGCGTGAGCGCACCTCCTATGCGTTCGCGCTGGTCTCCGCCGCGGCCGCATTGGCCATCGACGACGACGGCACGATCACCGATGCCCGGATCGCGCTCGGCGGTGTGGCGCCCAAGCCATGGCGGGCGCGGACGGCCGAACAAGGGCTGATCGGCTGCAAGGCCGACGCCGACGCATTCGCTGCAGCCGGCCGGACGGCAATGGCCGCTGCCAGGCCTTCGGGCGACAACGCCCACAAGATCACGCTGGGCGCGCGCGTCGTGGCCCGAGTGCTTGCGCGTGCGGCCGCCGGCACGCCCAGGGAGCTGCCGGCGCTGCCGGCTTCGCCGTTTGCCATTCAAGCCGGAGAGCTCGCCCATGTCTGAGTTCGCCCCAGTCACTGCACCGGCGCGTCAGCGCCGCCAGGCCAGCATCGGCCAGCCGATCACGCGGCGCGACGGCGTCGCCAAGGTCACCGGCAGCGCCACCTACGCGGCCGACCACCATCCGGGCGGCATGCTGCATGCCGTGATGGCTGTCTCGACCATCGCCAACGGCCGCGTCACTGGCCTCGATATCGATGCGGCAAAGGCACATCCCGGCGTAGTCGAGGTCATGACGCCCGCCAATCGGCCGTCGCTGGCCAAGGATCCGGACGATCGCGACAACCCGTTCATGTTTCGCCTGGACGTGCTGCAGAACGATCGCGTGCGCTATGTGCATCAGCCGATCGCGGTGGTCATCGCCGAGACGTTCGAGGCCGCGACCGAGGGCGCCGCGCTGCTTGCACCCAAGTACGAAAAAGAGCCGCCGCGCGTCGGTCTGGACGCAGGAGAGGCGTTCGTGCCTGAATCCGTCGGCCCGGGCGCGCCGTCGGAAACCGTGGTCGGCGATATCGAGGCGGGTCTGACGGCTGCGCAACGCCAGATCGAGGCCACCTACGAGACGCCGGCCCAGTATCACAACCCCATGGAGCCGCATGCCATCGTGGCGCGCTGGGAAGGACAGCGGCTCGTCGTCGATACTCCGAGCCAGGCCATGACCATCGCGCGCGGGCGTCTGGCCGGGCTGTTCGGCATCGACGCCGACGACATCCTCATTCGCAGCCCATTCCTGGGCGGCGGCTTCGGCTGCAAGGGGGCGATGATGAGCCCGCAGGTGCTGGGGATCCTGGCGGCAAGACTGGTCGATCGCCCCGTCAAGCTGGTGCCCACGCGGCCCCAGATGTACGGTCCGCTCGGCCACCGCGCGCCCACGCGCCAGACGCTGCGCCTGGGCATGGACGCGGCCGGCAAGCTCACCGCCCTGGCGCATCACACGCGCACGAGTTCGAGCGTGTTCGACGAATTCTTCGAGCCGGCCTCGAACATCTCGCATACGCTGTACGCGAGTCCGGCGATTTCGACCACCCATGACGCAGTACGGGTGCATACGGGCACGCCGATGTTCATGCGCGCCCCCGGCGAGGCCAGTGGTTCGATCGCACTGGAGTCGGCGATCGACGAGGCTGCGCATGCCTGCGGCATGGACCCGCTCGCCTTCCGGTTGGCCAATCATGCCGACCTGGAGCCGATATCCGGCAAGCCGTTCTCGTCCAAACGGTTGTACGCCTGCTATGCCCAGGCCGCCGAACGCTTCGGCTGGGCGGCGCGCTCGCTGGAGGCCGGTTCGATGCGCGACGACGACGGCCTGCGTGTTGGCTGGGGCGTGGGCACGGCCACTTTCCCCGTCGTGATGTTCGAAGCCGAGGCGCGCGCGACCATTCGTGCCGATGGCACCGGGGTGGTCGAGACCGGCGCCCAGGACATGGGGCAGGGCGCATGGACGGCCCTGGCCCAGATCGCGGCCGATAGCCTGCATCTGGCGCTGGACGAAACCGTGTTTCGGGCCGGGACCTCCGACCTGCCCGACGGCGGCGTTGCCGGCGGCTCGGGGCATACCGCCACGGTCGGCAACGCCATCGACGCCGCCGGTCGCGATGCGATCGCCCAACTGATCGAGCGCGCCGTGGCCGACGACCAGTCGCCTCTGTACGGCGCGGCCGCCGAACAGGTGGTCGCACGCTGGGGCCGGTTGCAGATGATCGATGACGGGGCCCGGGGCGAGCGCTATGCCGATATTCTCCGGCGTGCCGGCCTGCGCGAGATCGTTGGCCATGGCCGTGGGCGAGCCGATGCCGATGTGGCCGAGCGCTACGCCATGCACGCACACGGCGCGGTGTTCGCCGAGGTCAAGATCGATCCCGACCTGGGCCAGATCCGGGTCACGCGCCTGGTGGGTGCGTTCGCAGCCGGGCGGGTCATCAATCCGCGTATGGTCGAAAGCCAGTTCTTTGGTGCCATGATCTGGGGGCTGGGTTTCGCGCTGCACGAAAAAGCCGATGTCGATACCCGTACGGGGCGCATCATGAATGCCGACCTGGCCGAATATCATGTACCGGTCAATGCCGATATCCGGTCGCTCGAGGCAATGATCGTCGAAGAGGACGATCCCCACGTGAACGTGCTCGGTATCAAGGGTGTGGGCGAGATCGGTGTGACCGGCACGGCCGGAGCCATCGCCAACGCCGTCTGGCATGCCACAGGCAAGCGCATCCGGCGTTTTCCCATCGGTATCGCCGACGTGCTTGATGACGAGGCGTCCGCACCGTGATTGCCGGCGGACCGGGCCACGCGCGGCCTGGTCCGCCCGAGTCTCGAATCAGCGAGACAGGCGAATTGAAAATGGAGTTCTCGCGCTGCGACGCGAAGTCGTCGCGCCGTCGAACTCCTGAGCGCCGCAACACGGGCGACTTAAACCCAGCGTCTTGAATCGACCACGCAGGCGAATTCTCGCTTGGGATTTCGCACCGATGTGCGAGTGACTTTCATTTGCTTGTCCAGGTAAGTCACCCAAGCGAAGGACACCCTGTCTTGCGCCGATGCTTCGCATCGATGCCCTGCGCTACTCGCCCCTCCGGGGCGCAGCCGGAACTCGCCGCGCTGCGCGCGCCTCAGACACCCGGCTGCTTCATCCCCGGCCGGGCTCCGCTGCTCGGCGCTACGCCCAAGGGGACGAATACAGCATCTGACACCACCGACCGGCGTCTGTATTTGGGCCCCGTGTGGAGCGACGAGACGCACAGCGCCCAAGGGTGTCCGGCGCACTGCGCCGGTGCGCCCAGCCTGTCTGAGCATCGCCCAAGCGACGTGAGTTCTGGCCGCATCCCTTGTGGGCGAGCATCGCAGTGCACCGGCGTTAGCCGGCGCGCAACCCGGGTGTCTTTTCTCTTGGTTACTTCTCTTTGGACAAGCAAAGAGAAGTAGCTCGCGCTGCAGCGCGAAACCAAAGTGGCGTCTAACTCGTGAGCGCCGGAAGACGCGCGGCTTGAACCCAGGCGTCTTGAATCGACCACGCAGACGAACTTCGACCTGGGTCTTTTCGTTGCGCGCCAGCCGATCGGGCCGCCTGCCCGGCACAACGCACCCACCCGCGGGCCACGCGGTGAGCGTTAGCTAGCCTCGCCGTCGGACATGGGCCGATGCATATCGTCGCCGACGATCCTTATGCGGCCCTCAAGGCGCGTGTTGAGTTCGGCCAGCTCGACGCCGGCGTCCAGCGGCCAGTCGACGGCCAGCGTGACGCCGCGTGCGTGGTAAGCCGCGTCCACGATCGTGCCGTCGTGGGCCGCCAGCCAGGCTCGGGCCGGCTGCTCATCGGCGAAGGTCAGCGCCAGCGATCGGCGCGCGCGGGGGATGTATTGCCGTCTCGGCAGGGTGGCGAGCATCTCGCTGACCGTCTGGCCGTAGGCACGGGCCAGGCCGCCGGTGCCGAGTTTGATGCCGCCGAAGTAGCGAATGACCACGCAGGCGATACGCCCGATACCGCTGCCGTGAAGTACCTGGTACATCGGGCGACCGGCAGTACCACCGGGTTCGCCGTCGTCGGCAAAGCCGATGGCCTGATCCTCGCCCGGTGCGCCGGCGATAAACGCCGAGCAGTGGTGGGATGCGTCGGGGTATCGTCGGCGCGCCCGGGTCAGGAGCTGTTGTGCCTGCTCGGCGTCGTCGACGCTCGCACACCAGCCGATGAAGCGGCTTTTCTGGACCTCGAGCGTTGCTACATGGGGGTGATCGATGCTCGCGGCCGGCACGGGATAGCGCATCGGGTCGGCTCCACTGGCTGGGTGATGATGAAACGCCGGCCTAGGATAGGCCGGGCGGCCACCGCCCGATCACCTTTTTCGATCCGCGGCCCCGCAAATGCGCTGCGCGTCGATTCGTACACCGTATGGCCTGCGCGCCCAAAGCGAGCGCCCGTGTCAACGATGACCCTTGAAAGGTCCCTTGTCGCCACGATTGGGCCGCGCCTTGCCGTAGGCGGTGTACTTGATGGCCTTGAGAGTCTGCCGGGGCAGCTTCTGCTGGGATTTCTGCTTGGAGCCCATGGTATCGAATCGCCGGTGGCTGGAAGAGACCCTAAAAACGCGCTCGGCAGCCGCTCGGTCGCGCGCCGGGCCGGCTATTGTGCACGACCCCGCTCAAGAGCACGCGCGCCGGCGCCCTCGTGGCGCCCTCGTCGTGTGATTCCTGGGAAGACAGCGGCGACGATCAGGTTGTCCCGCCCGGGCGTGTCGGCCCGGTCGAGCCTAGGCGGTGTTGTAGCGCGCGGGCAGGATGCTACGGGCGAGTACCAGGCCGACAGCGATCGCGGCGAACAGCCAGCCGCTCCAAAGCGTGCCATCCAGGCCGTGCCATTCGATCAAGCGGCCGCTGAGGGTAGTGCCGCAGACCGTGCCGAAATTTGCCGAGGACACGAACAGGCTGGTGGCGAACGCGGGCGCATCCGGGGCGGCCGAGATCAACCAGACCTGGCAGACAATCAGCCCGCTGGTATGAACCGCGCCCCACAGCAGGCAGATCGGCAGCATGTCCCACAGCGAACTCGAGGTGAACCACGCGAGCACTGCGTATGCGAAGGCGAGCATGACCGGATACGTGAGCACGGTCGGGACCAACCGCCGGCTCAGCCAGCGCCCGGCCAGAAGATTGCCGGCGACGCCGCCGATGCCGAAGACTACTAGCAGCAGGCTGATCAGTTCACCGTCCAGCCCGGTCTTTTCGCTCAGGTAGGCGGCCGCGTAGCTGTATACGGAGAACATCGCTGCAAACACCGCCACGGTGGCGCCGATCGATAGCCAGACACGGTTGCTGCGCAAGACATGCAGCGCGCCGGCGCGTTCGGTGGGGCCGGGCCCGGGGGCAGCTGGCAGCATGAACCAAAGGCCCAGTGCAGCGACCAGGTTCACCGCGGCGGCGAAATAGAACGCCGCGGCATAGGAAATCCGTGCATCGATCCAGGTCGACAAGGGTACCCCCAGCACCAGGCCCATGCTGGTGCCGATATAGGCCATGGTCGTTGCGTGGGTCGCGCGCTCGGGCGGGTACAGCGAAGCGGCCGTGGCAAACGCGACCGAAAAGAACACCGGATGCAGCAGCGCCGACGGCACGCGCAGCGCCATGAGAACGGCATAGTTCGGTGCCCATGCGCTCAGCAGACTGCAGAGGCTGAACACCAGGAGGGTGCCAGTGAGCACCCGACGCCGATCAAGACAAGCCAGCCAAACCACCATGACAGGTCCGGCGGCGGCCACGATCAGCGCGAAGAAACCCACCACGCGGTCGGCCTGGTCGACGCTGACGTCGTAGCGGTCGACGATGGAGGGCAATACTCCCACGACACCGAACTCCACGACATAGAGTCCGAACAGTCCGAGTGCGATGAACGACAAAGGGCGTCCCGGCGTCATGGGCATCCTGGGGGTACAGAGGCCCATGGCAGGGGCGCGATTAGGAAAGCGCGCACCCTAATGAGGGTTGCCGCACGGAAAAACCGGGGTTAGCGTCCGCGTACTCCGGACATATATGTCCGCAATCGGGACCGGCATGGACCGCATCAACTCACTCGCCCTGTTCGTGCAGGTTGCCGACACACGCAGCTTCGTTGCCGCCGGCCGTCACCTGGCACTGTCGGCATCCGCTGTGGGCAAGAGCGTGGCGCGACTGGAAAAGCGGCTCGGCGTGCGGTTGTTCCATCGCAGTACTCGCAGCATGACCCTCACCGCCGAAGGCAGGCTGCTTCTAGCGCGCAGCCGCCGCATACTGGCCGAAGCCGAGGCCGCGGAAATCGAACTCGCGCAGGTGCGGGACGCGCCACGCGGCCGGCTGCGGGTGAGTCTGCCGTTGATGGGCTCGCTCGTGCTGCCGGTCCTGTCGGATTTCATGCAGGCCTACCCGGATATCCAGCTCGATCTGGATTTCTCGGATCGCATGGTCGACGTCATCGACGAGGGCTTCGATGTGGTTCTGCGGGTCGGCCGACCGGTGGATTCGCGGCTGGCGAGCCGCCCGCTGGGCGAGTTCGCGATCCGGCTGGTGGCTTCGCCGGGCTATATCGAACGGTACGGTAAGCCTCGGCAGCCGAGCGATCTGGCGGATCACCGCTGTCTGCACTATCGCTACCCGCATTCCGGCAAGCTCGAGCCTTGGCCGCTGGCCGAGCCGGCGGCCGTGCCGGTCACGATGACCTGCAACAATATCGAGACGCATCCGCGGTTGGCGCTCGACGGGCTGGGCATCGCCTGCCTGCCGGATTTCGTGGTGCGCGAATCGCTCGACCGCGGCAGCTTGCGACCGATGCTGCCCGGCCGGGCCGGACGTACCGCCATGCTGCATGCGCTCAGGCCGGCCGGGCGACATCCGGCGCCGAAGGTTCGTGTGTTTGTCGACTATCTCCGTACGCAACTCGGCCGTGTTCTGGATACGGGCCCGATTGCCACGGGGTAAGGCATGCCCGCGCCAGGCGGATTCATGATGGGGCAGCTCGGGATCGCTGCGCATTGGAAAGGCGGCTCCGCGTGCGGAGCCGCCCGTATCGGTCGGGCCGGCGTCGAGCAGCCGGCCTGTGGTCCGATGGTTTAGACCGCGTCGGCGTTCTGACGACGACGGAAGCCCAGGGCGCCGATCACCAGCGCGAGGCCGGCCGCGAACATGCCCATCTCGGAGGGTTCCGGTACGGCCTGGCTGGATTCCACGGTGACGTCGGCGTTCTGCAGCTGGCCGCTGTCGAAGCTGCCATCGGCGCCGAAGCTGGCGTTACCCAGCGCGATCACGGTGTTGGTGAAATCGAAGCTGGTGTCTTCGGATAGGCCGAAGTAGCGCGCCAGGTCGGCGTTGAACTCGTCGCTGCCCGAAAGCGTGGCGGTCAGACTGTCCTGGCCATTGCCGGTGACCAGCTGCGGGGCTGCATCGGCGCCGCCGTCGAAGCTGCCGCTGAACAGGTTGCCACTGGCCACTTCGTTGCCGTTGCTGTCGATGGCCGAACCGCTGAGCGTCAGGTTGCCGCCGCCGGCGAAGGTCCAGATGTTGTTTTCCGTGCCTTCGCTGAGGTTGTTGCCGGTCTGGAAATCGATCATGCAGCCCGAGCAGGTCAGGGTGCCTTGGTTGCCTTGCGGGGCGGTGGCCCCGTTGAGGCTGATCTCGCCGAAGGAAATACCGGAACCCACGAGCGCGCCGCCGTTGCCGTCATAGCTGACCGAACCTTCCGGCGACTGGGCCTCGGACTGGTCGAAATTGACCACGGCCGCCGAAGCGGAAAGGCTCGCGCCAAAGGCGAGGGCGGCGGCCGAGGTCACGGCGATTGTCTTGAACTGCATTAATTCTCCTTGAATATCATTGACTCATCAGCCGGCCACGAATGGTTGCGGCCGTCCGACTCGGCGCCTCGTAGGGCAAGAATCGTTCCGATCGTGGATGAGACAGGAGAATGGGTGCCAAGTATTTGTTTATGATGATCAATATCTATCTCGCTTGCAGATGCGCAGTGGTCGGCTCGGGGCAGGGTGTTAGATGAATCGACGCCCGCCTCGCCTCGATTTCGCCCGCGACCCAAAGCGTGTTAGATGAGCCGACACCGGATCGAGCGCCGCGCCGCTGAACCGCCGTCGCCGCGCGTATGGGCCAGCAACGCCCTGACAGCACGTGATAAATTATTCGGCGCAATACGTGACCAGTTGACACGCCCATGACGACCGAGCCGCAGCAATCCGACTCCTTGGTGGGGGCCAAGTGGTGTTATTTCCTGCTCGCGTTTCCGGCCGCAGCGGCCGTAACGACGCTTTTCGGCATGGGGATGTCGTCAGGGCCCCAGAATCGGTTCGAAGGCTCGGGCGGGCTGGACGTGCT